>DLHY01000127.1 GCA_002483445.1 Blastocatellia bacterium UBA7656 | reverse complement strand
AGGCCCGGAGATTTCCCGCCTGTCCCCTGTTCCCTGTCACCTGTTCCCTTCACTAACATCTGGCATCGAACATCTAAACTCTTCCGATCTTACCTGTCAGGGGGCAGGCGCTACAGGAAGCGCCACGTCATCGAGAGCCTTCCATGTCATCGGCCCGACGATGCCATCGGGGACGAGGCCGTGAGCGCCTTGAAAAACTCGCACTGCGGCCTCTGTTTTGGGGCCGAAGTTGCCATCTACTGCAACACCGACTTTCGACTGAACCTGCCGGACTAACTCGCCGGTCGCTCCACGCCGGAGAGTGGGTCGACCCTGAGCCAACGGTTGCGGAGGCTCGACTGACGGGATCAATACAGGGGCAGGGGTTGTGCCGTTGATGATGGCGGCGACGGATGAACGGAACACGTTCATATCGAAGTTGGGATCGGATTTGCGCCCTTTGGGCAAAGCGTATTCTTTGTGTCCGGCGCAAAACTCGGCTCCTCGCCCTATATGCTTGAGGATAGCTGCCGCGCCGCGATGGTATGCATCCATCTGCGCTTCGGGCCATGGGGAATCATTCGCGAGTCCTGTGTTTTCCGCCTCGATGCCGATGAAATTGGTATTGCCAGCAGTCACGCCTTTCCAATTCCCCTGCCCTGCGTGATTGCATTTCCCGGCAGCGATTATATAGTATGTGCCGTCCCGACCGAGGCCGAGTTGAGCGAGCGGGCCGGGGAGATCAGAGCGCCCGTTGATGAGGATGTTGAGGCTGGGCATGTTTCCGGTCTTAGGTCCGGCGGTATGATGTAAAAGAACGCCCATGATCTGGCCAACGTCACCGCGTCCGCGCGACGCCCAGCCATCAACCGGCGCGACTTTCAGACCGGCAGCTTTGAGTACATCCGACAACCAAACAAGTGAAAACGTCATGCTACACCTCCTTCTGCGGCAGGCAGGTCTTCATCTGCTGTTGCATGTTCGATGGGAACGTCGCATCCATCAACGCTCTCATCGTCTTCAGTATCCGGGGTAACAGGCTTCTTATCCATATTGTATATACCTCTTTTTCTTTCCAGAGCTAAAGGTTGACGATTTTCATCTTCCATTCCATTGATGGTGGAATCTTACAAAACATTACACAGATAGGGAAACGCCAGACATATCGCTTCGTTTCCGACTTCTGAAAAAAAACAACTGAGCCTGACATTGAGCAAGGTTTTGATCTATCCTTTCAGGACACAGCCTGAAATCGGATTGCCAAAGTCTGACTCGTTCGCGCCATTGATCGCCTGATGAAAACGTGTTATACCTACCGACTTCGAGGAGGAAAAGCCGTGAAGAGAATTCACCTCATCTTTTTCATACTGGCTCTGACGACGACGCTCTTCGCGCAGACGCTCCAGGAACCTCAGCCAATAGCATTGATTCACGTCACCGTCATAGATGCCACAGGATCGGCTCCCAAAGCTGATATGACGGTCATCCTGTCAGGCGACCGCATCTCTGAGATCGGCAAAAGCGGGAAAGTCCGCGTTCCGAAAAATGCGCGCGTCATCGATGCGCGCGGCAAATTCCTCATACCCGGTCTCTGGGATATGCACGTCCATGCATGGAACAAAGAATCGCTCACTTTGCTTGTCGCCAACGGTGTGATCGGAGTGCGCGAAATGTTCGGCTCGATAGATTCTATTCAGGGATGGCGCAAAGAAGTGGAAGAAGGCAAGCTCATCCTGCCGCGCATGGTGGCGGCAGGGCCGATAGTCGATGGCCCGAAACCCTTCTGGCCCGGATCAATCGCAGTCGGCAACGAAGAGGAAGGCCGTCAAGCCGTGACGAAAGTAAAAAACGGCGGATCGGATTTCGTGAAAGTTTATTCGATGCTGCCGCGCGAAGCGTATTTCGCAATCGCTGATGAAGCCAGAAAACAGGGCATCCCTTTTGCCGGACACGTCCCTTCTCAGGTCAAAGCCTCTGAAGCGTCTGACGCGGGCCAGAAAAGCATCGAGCATCTGACAGGCATCCTCCATGCCTGTTCCTCGAAAGAAGACGAGTTGCTGAAGGAAATCACCGACGCGATGCGTAAGCCCGACCAATCAGCCATCGGTTATCTGAGACGAGTGGGCGCTCAGAATAAAACGTTGCTTGAAACCTACAGCGAGGAAAAGGCCAGCGCCCTGTTCGCGCGTTTCGTCAAAAACGGCACGTATCAATCGCCCACGCTCACAGTGCTTCGCATGATCGCTTTCGTCGGCGACTCTGAGTTTACCCGCGACGCGAGGATGAAATACATATCGTCGTCGGTGAAGAGCTACTGGCAAAACAGCCTGTTCGCCCGACCGCGCTCGCCGGAGAGCCTCGCTTTGGACAAGCGACTTTTTCAAAAGCATCTCGAAATAGTCGGGGCGATGAGAAAAGCGGGCGTTGAAATGCTTGCGGGAACCGATCTTGGAAACCCTTATATCTTTCCGGGCTTCAGCCTTCACGATGAGCTTGCGCTGCTGGTGAAAGCGGGATTGACGCCTATGGAGGCGTTGCAGTCGGCGACGCGCAACCCGGCGAAGTTTCTCGGAAGACTGAATTCGACAGGCACGATTGAGAAAGGCAAGATGGCTGATCTCGTATTGCTCGATGCTGATCCGCTCGCCGATATCGCCAATACTCAAAAGATCGATGTGGTGATTGTGGGCGGCAGGCTCATTTTGAAATCAGAACTGCAAAAAATGATGGCTGAAGTCGAAGCCGCTGCGAACAAAAAATGAGCGTTTCTCATATCGGCTTTCCTGTAACATGTTTTCAGGCAGGGCCGTATCAGCCAATCCACGTTCAAAATATCGGCCATCTTCAAAGGCAAACAACAACTCAACGAGGAGCGATTATGAGGATTCAATCACCACGACCGGGCGCAAAAAAAATCCGCGAACTTCTGATCGTTATTTTCCTGTCAGTTTCTCTGGTGTCTCCCGTTGCGCTGGCCGCGCAGTCGGGCAAACGCCCTCTCGCGCACAGCGACTACGACGCGTGGCGTTCGATACAATCACAACAGCTTTCGCGCGACGGCAAGTTTCTTGCCTACGCGCTCGTCCCGCAGGACGGCGATGGCGAAGTGGTGGCGCGCAATCTGGCCACCGGAAAAGAATGGCGTCACTCGATAGGCAAGCGGCCTGACCCAACGCCGCCTGAGCCGGGACAATCGCCTGCTTTCACCCCACCAGCGGGACAGATTGCTTTCACCGCTGATGCTCGCTGGCTCGTCTTCACGATCTTTCCCGCGAGAGAAGAAATCAGAAAAGCGAAGAAGCAGAAAAAGAGGCCTGAAGACATGCCGAAAAACAGTATCGGCATCATGGACATAGCGACAGGCGAAGTCGCTCGCGTTGATCGAGTGAAACGATTTCAGATTCCCGAGGAAAGCGCCTTGATCGCCTACCTGATGGAGTCCAAAACGGAAGAGAAGAAAACCGACGCCGCGCCCGCGCCGGAAGAAAGAGGCCGTCGGGATAATAAGAAAAAGGAGTACGGCGCTGATTTGGTGCTGCGCAACCTCGCTGATAAGAGCGAGCGCATTTTTCCTGATGCGCTTGAATTCACTTTCAGCAAAGACGCGAAGACTCTCGCTTACGCCGCTTCGTCGAAGAACGAGGACACGAACGGCGTCTACGCGGTTGCTACTTCGACCGCAGATGCGCCGCGCGCTCTGCTTGCGGGGAAAGGCAAATATACCCGCCTCACGTGGGATGACAAGCAGACTCAGCTTGCATTCATCAGCGACCGCGACGATGCGGCGGCAAAGCAGCCACGCTTCAAGCTCTATCACTGGGATCGTCAGTCGGCGACGGCGGCAGAAATTGTGTCGGCTTCAACTCAGGGATTTCCGCAGGGGCGCGTGATTTCAGACAAAGGGCAGATTTCGTTTTCGCTCGACGGCGGCAAACTTTTTTTAGGAACCGCGCTGCCGCCGCGCGCTGAGGCGGAAGAAGACCTGATCGATGATGACAAAGTTACTGCCGACCTGTGGCACTGGAAGGATGACTATATCCAGCCGATGCAGAAAGTCCGCGCCGAGCAGGAACGGAATCGATCATATCGAGCAGTCGTGCATCTGAAAGAAAAGAAATTCGTTCAACTGGCCGATGAAACCATGCCTGAAATCAACACGACACAGGACGGGCGCTGGGGGCTGGGCGCGGATGATCGCGCGTATCGACGACTGGTCGGCGTCGACACGAATTATGCGGATTATTATCTGGTCGATACTTCGACAGGAAATCGAAAGCCGTTGCGCGAGAAACATCAGGGCGGACTTTCCTGGTCTCCCGGAGGCAAATACGCGCTCTTCTTCGATGGCCGTGATTGGAACGCGATTTCAACCTCTGACGGCAAGGTTGTAAATCTCACCAAAAGCCTCGGCGTGAGTTTTTCGCAGGAAGACCACGACTCGCCAAGCACACCGCCTTCTTACGGCAACGCCGGATGGACAGTGGATGAAAAATACATTCTGCTTTACGACCGCTACGACATCTGGCAGGTCGCGCCCGATGGGAGCGGAGCAAAAAATCTGACGGACGGCGTTGGAAGAAAAGAGAAGACGGAACTGCGTTACATCAGACTCGACTCGGAAGAACGCTCAATCGATCCTGCTCGCCCGATGCTGTTGAAAGCCGAAAACGAAGTGACGCGCGATTCCGGGTTTTATCGCGATAAAGTTAATGGCGGATTGCCTGAAAAGCTGATTATGGCTGCAAAGAATTTCACCAACCCGCAGAAGGCCAAAGCCGCCGATGTGCTGTTGCTCACGGCTTCGACTTTCAGTGAATTTCCCGATCTGCTGGTCACGGGGCCGGATTTCAGAGAGATCAAAAAAGTGAGCGAAGCGAATCCGCAGAAAGGAAAGCTGCTCTGGGGCGCGGCTGAACTTGTGCATTTCAGAAACACGGATGGCGTGCCGCTCGACGGAGTGCTGATCAAACCTGAAAACTTCGATCCTAAAAAGAAGTACCCGATGATCGTTTACATCTATGAAAGGCTTTCAGACGGGATTCATCGTTTCACCGATCCGCGTCCGGGCCATTCCGTCAATGCTTCCTTCTATGCAAGCAACGGCTATCTGGTTTTCATGCCCGACATCGTTTACACGGTTGGCTATCCGGGCCATAGCGCGCTCAAGTGCGTGCTTCCAGGCATTCAGGCTGTAGTCGACCGAGGTTTCGTAGATGAAAACGCGATAGGCATTCAGGGCCATAGCTGGGGCGGATATCAGATCGCTTACATGGTCACGCAGACCAATCGATTTCGCGCCGCTGCGCCTGGCGCTCTGGTTGCGAATATGACGAGCGCCTACAGCGGCATTCGCTGGGGTACGGGGTTGCCCAGGCAGTTTCAGTACGAGCGCACGCAGAGCCGCATAGGCGGAAATCTGTGGGAACAGCAGATGCGCTTTTTGGAAAACTCGCCCGTCTTCCGCGCAGACCGCGTGCAGACTCCCATACTGATGCTTCACAACGACCAGGACGACGCGGTGCCGTGGTATCAGGGGATAGAGTATTATCTCGCGCTCCGCAGGCTCGGCAAGGAAGTCTATATGTTCAACTACAACGGCGAGCCGCACGGATTGCGGAGGCGAGCGAATCAGAAGGATTATACGATTCGGCTGCAACAATTCTTCGACCACTTCCTCAAAGGCGCAGCGAAGCCTGAGTGGATGGAAAAAGGCATCCCCTTCCTTGAGCGCGAAAGGGAGAAGGAAAAACAAAAAGCCGCTCCCTCGCCCGTCGATCAAAACGCGAAGAAGCAATGACAAAAAAAGAACCGGGCCTTTGCCCGGTTCTTTTTCATCTTCATTGACGCTATCTGAAACTCATCAGAAACGCCATCCGCCGTTACGACCGCGGTAGCCATCCTCGTAGCCACGGCGATGGCCTTCGCGGTAAGCCTGACGGTAAAGCTCGCGGTCGCCGTAATCCGAGTTATAGCCTCTCATTCCGTCCTGGTAGTTCCCGCACTGGAAGTCATAGCGTCCCCGGTTTCTTCGATCTTCCTGTCCATGTCGGAAGCCGTCGCGGTAGCCGTTCTGGCGCGCAAGGCGAATTATCTGATCGCGGTTGTAACGTCCGCGCCCGTGGTCGCGATCATCGTCGTAGCGGTCGCGCCCGTAGACGTTTCTCAGGCTGTCGCCAAGAATTCGCTCGACATCGCGCCGCGTGACTCGGGGGCTGCGCCCGTCGCGCCCTTCACGGAAGCCGGTTTGAAATCCTCTGCGGTAACTCGAGCGATAATCATTTCGGTCGCCCATCCACCACAAAAAGCCGTTCGTGTCGTTGCGGTATAACTGTATGTCTTCGTGATCGAGGCGATCACCCCTGCGGTAATGTTCTCTTCCTTCGGGGTAAGCCACGAAATAGCCGAATGCATAAGCGTATTCTCTGGTTCTCGACTGAGACCATCGTCCTCGCCTGTGATCATCTCTATGATCACCCCAACGATCTCGCTCATCGTGGTGCTGCGCCTGAGCCGACGCGCCCGCTGTCACCATTATTCCGAGCGCCATAACGATCATCATCGCAGCGCCTATCGTCCTCTTCTTCAACGTGTTCAGGTTCATATTATTTTCCTCCGTTTCTGTGCCAGAGTATCTAATCGATCTCTCTGCGCCATACTGAAGTACAATCCTCGTGCCAGAAGCGGGGGATGCGCGCCAGCGAAGAGAACCTCCTTGTTTTCACGGCATTTACGCAAAAGCGTTTGCGCCTGCTCAAGATTGCGAGCGATACCAATTGCGAATCCGCTTCAACCAAATGGGATGGCAAGGGGTGAAGAGAGATGTCGTATCATTCGACCGTGGCGAGCGACTGGCCTGCGTTTACGGTGTCGCCTTCCGCGATGCGGATTTCGACTACGCGGCCAGCCTTTGGCGATTTGATTTCGTTTTGCATCTTCATCGCTTCGACGATGACGACGCCCTGACCCGCTGCGACTTCATCGCCTGCCTTGAGCAGAACTTTTACAACCTTGCCCGGCATCGGCGCGATCAATGTCTGCTGTCCTTCTTCGCTGTGATCTGCGCCCGGACGCCGATGCTTGCGGTCGATTATGCCTGCGCTGAAAACCTGATCGCCAATGCGGACGCTCATCTGTGTCTGCGATTTCCACACGCGCGCTTCATAAACCGTTTCGCCCGCGAAAAACAGATAGACGCCTTCTTCAGGGCGAAGGACTTCGACTTCATAGCCGCGGCCCTCGACGGTGGCTAATACGCGGTTGTCGCGCTCATCAAGTTCTATGTTGACCTGACGGCCATCGATTTCAGCTTCGTATTTCATCATCTTCTCTGCGCCAGACGGCCATAGAGTTTCCACCGGCTTTCGGTCGTTTGAGGAGAAGAAGCAGTCTGGGTCGCGTGACTCTTTACGTGCAGCACAGCAGCGATAGCGGCTATATCCGCAAGGCGCGAATCCTGTTGGTCTGCTTCAGTGTCCATAATTTCGCTGAGGTGTCGGTCGATGAACGCGGTGTCGAAATCGGCTCGATGGAACCTCTCGTCTCGCGCGATGGCGCGAAAAAATGGAAGAGAAGTCCGAATGCCTTCTATGGTGTATTCTCCCAGAGCGCGCACAAGCCTCGATATGGCCATCGGGCGGGTTTCTGCCCACACGCACAGCTTGGCAAGAAGAGGATCATAATGAACGCCGACTTCCCATCCTTCATAGATGCCGCTGTCGAGTCTCACTCCTGGCCCTGTCGGATTCGCTAGACGGGTGATGCGACCGGGGCTTGGCATAAAATTGTTGTGCGGGTCTTCAGCATAGATTCGACACTCTATAGCCGCGCCGCGCATCACTATATCGCTTTGCGAGAATGAAAGTTTTTCGCCCGCTGCGACTCTTATCTGTTCGTGAACCAGATCGCGGCCCGTGACAAGCTCAGTGACAGGATGCTCGACCTGAAGGCGGGTGTTCATCTCAAGGAAGTAGAAATTCTTTTCCGCATCGACTAAGAATTCTATCGTCCCGGCGTTGTAATAGCCCGCGCAGCGGGCTATCGAGACGGCGGCTTCGCCCATCCTTCTGCGCAACTCCTCATCTACGACGGGCGAGGGACATTCTTCAACGACTTTCTGATGCCTTCGCTGAAGCGAGCATTCGCGCTCGCCGAGATAAACCATCTGGCCGTGATGGTCGCCTATGAGTTGAACTTCGATGTGGCGCGGGCGAGAGATGTATTTCTCGATGTACAGGGAAGGGTCATTGAAACTCGACTCGGCTTCCGCTCGCGCCATATCAAACGCGCTTTGAAGTTCTTCGCGCGAGTGGACAAGTCTCATCCCCTTGCCGCCGCCGCCCGCCGATGCTTTGAGCATCAGCGGATAACCTATTCCATCGGCCACTCGGTAAGCTTCATCAAGAGAAGCAAGCGGAGAGGTGGTTCCCGGAACGACGGGAGCCAGGGCGGATTGAGCCGCCTTGCGTGCGCTCGTCTTCGATCCCATAAGTTTCATCGCCGAAGCAGGCGGGCCTATGAGAGTGAGTCCCGCGTCTTCGACCGCCGAGGCGAATTCGGCATTCTCGGATAAAAAGCCGTAGCCGGGATGTATGGCTTCTGCCTGCGAGCGGAGAGCCGCGTCGATGATTTTGTCTATGCGAAGATAACTATCCGTTGAAGGAGCAGGGCCGACATTGATGGCTTCGTCTGAGAGGCGGACGTGAAGCGCAGCGCGGTCTGCTTCTGAATAAACGGCAACGGGCGAGATGCCAAGCTCGCGGCAGGCGCGAGCGATACGGACGGCTATCTCTCCCCGGTTTGCTATAAGCAGTTTTTTGAACATAAAAGACAACAGGGCGGGCAATCTCGCCCGCCCCGTGATGACTTCATCGATTCGATCTTTCTCCGTGACCTGTCGCTACCCATCACCGCGCGGCTTCATCGATGGATCAGAAACCCAGTTTACAAGGACTCGCGGCGCTGCCACTCGCCTTGCGGCTTCATCGCTGGTGATAAAAATGCCATCCTGCACGATTATGTCGTCAGCCGTTCCCATCTTTTGATCAGGCCCAGCCGAGCGCAGTTCGAAGTTTTCGAAGGTGCTGCCGCCCGCCCCTGTTATTACCAACTGTCCGTCTCTCGACATGGTATTGCTGGCAACTCCTTCAGTAGAACCCTTATAAGCGAATGGCTTTCCCCAGTAGTCAAGGGGCATCGCATCTCCCATAGCCTTCTTGAAAAGAGGATCAGGCGGATAGAAACCGTTGACGCGGCGGTATTCTTCAAGTCGTTCGACTGCCTGATAGGTGATTACGCGATTGGCTGCCTGCTGCCGCGCTTCGTAGTTGCGCAGATATTGCGGGATGTAAGCGATGCCTAAGCCGCCCACCACGGAACCAGCGATGGCAGTGAGGATGAGTATAGTTGCTGCCGCCCGATAGCCGCCGTAGTTTTCCGGGTCGCGTCGGGCCAGTCGCATCGCGCGCCAGGACGACCGCAAAACTATGATTGCGGCAAAGGCCAGCCATTTCGTGAAAACGAGCGACGCGATGATGACGACTGCCATCAGCGTGGCTGCATTCATCACCGGGCCGAACTGTCTCACTTTGACGGGTGACTGGTCGAGAGGATGACCGACGAAACGCGCGCCGCAAAGACAAGCCTCCGCGCCGAGAGTCAAATCCTCACCACAACAGGGGCACAGCATTATCTGCCTGATTTTGTCGCCCATGCTTAACTCTGAACTGAATAATCCACTCCGACCAGATTCTCGCCTGCGGGCGAGTCCTCGCGCGGATGTTGAGCCTCTTCTATCCCTAAACGATCAGGCTCTCTCAATTCGCGCCAGGTGTGATAAATCCTGTGTACGACCGTCCAATGCGAAAGAGCAGCCAGCACCCACAAAACCTGCGGCATCTTTTGCAGGAGGAAGTGCTGATGGTTTACCTCGGTCATCGACCCAATGATGAGCAGCACCATTCGCTCGGGCCTTTCGAGGAATCCTACCCGACAGGCTATGTTGAGCGATTCGGCCCGCGCCCGCGAGTAACTCACAAGCACCGAGCCTACGAGAGCAAGGCCCGTGAGCGCAACCAGCACTGTCGAGTGCGCCACTGTGTCGCGCGCATAGTAAATCATTATGCCGACGTAGACCACTATATCCGAATAACGGTCCAGCACTGAGTCAAAGAACGCGCCGAATCGCGTGACCTCGCGCCTGAGTCGAGCCACGCGGCCGTCCAACATATCAAACAGGGCGGCGAAGATCAACAACAGCCCCGCCGAAAAAAGTTTCCCGTATCCGTACAAGACACCGCAGCCGATGTTTATCAACAGCCCGATGAATGTAATGGCGTTAGGGCTGATGCTGCTGCGCGCTATGGCGCGCACTAAAGCGTCGAGAATTCTTTTAGCCCCTGATCCGATGGCATCACTGATCATTTCGGCCTCCAGGGTTTCGGCCTGCACGCCACCGACGCGCTACTATCGCAAACGTCGCTCATCGTTGTCAAGAAGAGAGCCGTCTTCAGATTCACCTTTCGCCTTTTCGGTTTTACTCCTCGCTGTCGTGAACGGTCAGAAGTTTGACTATCTCGAACCGGCGCTTGCCTCCCGGCGTTTGGATTACTGCGTCGTCGCCTTCCTTCTTGCCCATCAATCCGCGGCCTATGGGCGAAGTCGTCGATATCTTCCCCTTCGCGATGTCGGCGTCTTCGGTCATCACCAGAGTGTAGGTTACTTCCTCGCTCGAATCGAGATCGTAAAGCGTGATGGTCGAGCCATAAGCCACACGGTCGCGCGGCAGGCGCGAGGTATCGAGCATCGAGATGTCGGCGAGCCGCTTGCGCAGATTCGCTATCCTGGCGCGCACATAATCCTGACGATTTCGCGCCGCTTCGTATTCGGCGTTTTCCGAAAGGTCTCCCATAGCGACAGCTTTCTTCAACTCCTGCGGAATCTCCGTTCTCAGTTCCGCCTCAAGCTGTCGCAACTCATCCTGAATTTTCTGTTTCACGTCTTCCGCCATGATTGGTCCGCCCTCGGTTTGAGATGGCTGCCCCGCCATCAAGCGACAAGTTTATACATGCAGGCAGCAACTAACAAGGCGTTATCGCGCCCGACCGGAGCGCAAAATTGCAGGGCAAAACAAGATAATTGACGCTCTGGGGCGTAGGGTTTAGAATCAGCCTTGTCCGCAGGCTCAGGTTTCTCTTTCACGCCCCCCTCGGCAAGGCTCTAATGGAAACCAAAGATAATAAAATTCGCCAGATTTTCGACGAGGTCGCTCGCAGCACCAACCTCGACCGGGCGCTTGCGATGATAGCGGCTCAGATAGCCGCCGATCTCGGAGCGCCCGCCTGCAAGATATGGGTCGTCAAACGGGGCGATATCTGCGACCACTGCCCGCTGGCTTCCGTCTGCACCAATCGCCAGATGTGTATGCATCTGGTCGCCGCAAGCGGAGCCGTACTTGACCGCGAGTACCCGCGCATCCCGATGTCGGTCTTCAATCCCAAGCTCATAGCTCAGGGCGGCACCGCCGATTTCAATGATGCGGGCGGATCGGGAGACACGCTTTTCGGAAATCAACGCGGCGCGATAAAAGACAGCCGCGACTCCTATGCCGTCTATCCGCTCAAAGGCGCAAGCGGAACAGTCGGACTCATAGGCATCTTCAATCATCGCCCCATCGAGCAATCCGAATTGCGCGCGCTCAGTCATCTTGCGCCTGCGGCAGTGGCGGCCATCCGTCTTGCCGAAATGCATTCGCGCTGCGAGGCTCTCAGGGCGCGGCTCGAAAGAGAATCGGCTCGCGTCACAGAGCTTGAACGGACGAACGTTTCCCGCGAAGGCGAGCTTGAAGACGCGGTGGCTCATCTCACTCATCAGGTGGCTCACTTTCAGGTCGAGCGCGAGCAGTTGTCGCGCACGAAAGAAACCGACATACAGCGCCTCCATCAACTCGAAGAAGAAAATCGTCAGGCGCGCGTCCAGTTGCAACAGCTTGTCGCCATGAAGAACGAGGCAAGCCGCACCTATTCCGAAATGACGGCTCACCTCGAACTTGAGCGCCGCCAACTGGAAGAGGAAAACGCTTCGCTCCACAACCGCGTCGCGCAGCTTGAAGCCAATCTCGCGCAGGCCGGAAGATTGCGCGCTGAAGCCGTGCAGACGGAAGTCGAATTGCTCAAGACTCAACTGGAAGCCGCAGAAGAACTCATCCGTGCCGAGCGCGAGAATGTGCAGAAACTTCATGAGCGCGTGCTGCTGTTCGATGAATGGAACACCGGATTGCGCGATCATAACGCGGCGCTCACCGAAAACCTCGACGATATGGAGCGCGCGCTTCGCATAGCGGAAGATGCCCGCTCGCGCACCGAGCAGACGAAAGTCGAGCTTGAGCAGAAACTCCAGGAGACGACCGAAGAGACGGAACTGCTGCGCGCCGAGCGAGAGCATTTACTGAGCGAATCTCAACATCTGGCCATGGAAGCCGAGCAGTCCCGCACATCCGGTCAGGCGTCATCGACCGAATTAGACTCCCTGCGCATACGGATTGCCGAAGCCGAATCAGCGGCAGCACGCCTAAACGAAGAAAAAATAAGAGAGCGAGCGCGCCTAGTCGAACTTGAGCAGCATAACGCGGCGATCACGGAAGCCAATCAGCAACTCGAAGAGGCGGTCAATCAATTCCAATCACTGACCGCGAGGCTGGAAGGAAGCGCGACGGCTCTGAGCGACCGCGCGGAGACGAGCGAAATAGCGCGGGCCGAGATCGAGCGCAGCAATCGCGCGCTGACGGAGCAGAATAGAAGGCTGCGGCTGGAGAATCAGTCCAAAGCGCGATTCCTCGCCGATATGTCGCATGAACTTCGCACGCCGATGAACGCCATCATAGGGTTCACCGCTCTGCTGATAGAAGACAGCGCGCTCAATCTCAACGAACGTCAGCGCGGCAATCTCGACCGCGTTGCGCGCAATGCCCGCGACCTGCTCGAAGTGATAAACAATGTGCTCGACCTCTCGAAACTCGAAGCAGGAAGGATGGAGGTTTATCTCGAAACGGTAGCTCTGGGCGATGTCATCGCGCGCTCTATCAGCGTGGTCGAGCCGCTCAAGGAAGACCGCCCCGTGAGCCTCAGCCTCGATGTCGAAGACGGCATCCCCGATCTCAGAACAGACCGCGCCCGACTTCAACAGATTCTCATCAATCTGATTTCCAACGCGGTGAAGTTCACTCCCGCAGGCGAAGTGAAAGTGATGGCGCGGCGGGCCGGAATCGATAATGTGCGCATCTCTGTGAGCGACACCGGAGCGGGGATAAGCGAAAAGGACATTCCAAAAATATTCGAGGAGTTCCGGCAGGCCAGCGATCAAGGTACGTCGAAGAAGCCCGGTACGGGGCTGGGGCTTGCCATCACTCGTCGGCTGGTCGAACTTCTGAGCGGAGAGATAAGTGTGGTGTCGCGCTCAGGCAAAGGCTCGGTCTTTACCGTCACGCTGCCGCTCGAAATGGACGACCTCATCATGCCTTCCGAAATTCAGGCAGCGCCTTCCGACGCGGAGCGCACGGCGCTCGTAATCGATGGCGATCCGACTTCGCTTTATCTGATAAAGAAATATCTGACCGAATCCGGGTTTTCGGTGGCGGCTACGGATAATGCCGGTCGCGGGCTTGAGATAGCGCGGATGGCAAGACCCGCAATCGTGACCATCGATATGGATTTGCTCGAAGACGACTCTTACGCGCTGGCGCAGATCAAGCGCGGGGACACGCCCCCGCTGCTTGTTGCGGTTTCGACCGACGCGGAGGGCGAACAGCGCGCGCTCGATGCCGGAGCCGATATGTTTTTGAGCAAGCCTATCGAGCGCACGGTGCTGATAGAGCTTCTGGATCAGAAGATGAACCCGCAGACGGGCCGCGTACTCGTAGTCGATGATGATGAGGATTCGCTCGATCTGGCGTCGGCGATGATCGAAGACAGCGGCTATCAGATAGTGACGGCGAGGAACGGGCGCGAGGCGCTGGATCAGATTTCGCGCGAGCGGCCCGACGTGATAGTTCTGGATTTGATGCTTCCGGAAATGGACGGATTCGAGCTTGTGCATCGCCTCAGCCTGAAACCGGAGTGGCGTTCCATTCCTGTGGTATTGCTCACGGCGCGAAGCCTCTCTCATGAAGAACGCCGCGCACTCGATATCGGCACGGTGCGATTCATTCAAAAGGGCAACTTCAATCGCAACGAACTGCTCTCGGCGCTCAAGGGCATGACGAACAATCACACACCCGCGAAAGCCGCGAATTAGTCTATCGAGTGCGGAGTGCGGAATAGAACTCCGCATTCCACATTCCGAATTCCGCATTCGAGGGACTCGATAGACTAAAGTAATCGTTTCAACAGCAGAGACACGGCCATCGCAAATCCGATAAGGATCACCGTCCGGCGGACGAAATTGCGTCCGAGTTTGCGCGCTATCGATGCGCCGCCGTATCCGCCGATGACTGCGCCTGCGGCCATCACCGCTGCGTCCGTCCAGTTTATTTTCCCTGACCATACGAAATACACGGATGCGATGCCGTTGATGCTGAAAGCGAAAAGATTTTTCAGTCCGTTCATCCGATGAATGTCCGTCAGTCCGAGCAGCTTCAAAGCGGCCAGCATCAGTATGCCCATCCCCGCGCCGAAGTATCCTCCGTAGACCGCGACGAAGAATTGAAACACAACCGCGCCCGTCCACCACCCGCGCGTCGGGTCGGACGCTTCAGTTGAAGGGTTGCCGAATTTTTTTGAGATGCTGTCGCCTGCGGCAAAAAGCACGGTCGCGAATAAAATCAGAAACGGAACTATCGCAGCGAAAACGGGAGAAGGAGTGAGCAGAAGAAGTATCGCGCCTATCAGACCTCCGACTATCGAAGGAGCCATAAGGATGAGCATCCACTTCCGGCTGCCTTCCAACTCGCGGCGAAAGCCTATCATACCGGCGAGCGAGCCTGGCCAGAGCGCGACGGCATTCGTTGCGTTTGCGATTATCGGATCGCGGCCAAGCCAGACGAGAGCGGGGAAGGAAACGAGTGTGCCACCGCCCGCGACTGAATTTATCATCCCGGCTGCGAGCGCCGCGCCGAATGCGATGAGTGCGTAAAAGACCTGAGCGTTCATTCGAGAGAGCAACTATAGCATCTATGGGAAACAACCACAGATTATTAAACAGGATTAACAGGATCAGTCAAAAGGAAATCATGTCAATCCTGCGATCCCTGTTAATCCTGTCTGATTTTTTCCTCTTTTCTCAACGCGCCCATCGCGCGGCTGATGCGATTTATTTTTTCAACCCTGACCTCGAAGCTGGATAAGAATTTCTTTTCGTATTGCGGGTGCGTGATAGAGAGCGAATAAAGGCCAGGGGGAATGATGGCGAGCAGAAATTCTCCATCGATACTGCTGACCGCCGAGCTTTCGTTTTCAGAGTTTTTGATCGTAACCGTAGCTCCTGCCAGCGGCTCACTGGTGGCGGCGTCATAAAGTTTGCCGCGTATGACGCCCGTAGTCGGAGCAGACTGAGACGCGCTTATCGCCCTGAGCCTTGCTCTTGCTTTCGAGGCGATCTCTTTGGTCGGACTGACTTCGAGAAACGCACGGAACGTCTGCGGATTGGAATCTTCTTTTATCATCTCCCACGTCATCAGGTTTGCGCGCAATCGCTCCTGCTCGGCCTCGGAGAGACGCGAGGCGGCGATGTTTTGAGCTTCCAGCGTCAGTTCTCTCTGTCGCTCGGCTTCGGCGGCGCGCTCATTGGCCATCCGCGTGGCTTCTTCTGCTCGCGCCAGAGCTTCCTGCGCTCTGGCCTTTTCCTCTTCAGCAACCCGTTTCTGCTCGAAAGCCGTGAACAGGAGCAACAGCATCAGAACGACTATCACAGTGGCGATGGCCGCGGCGCGAAGCAATCCTTTCAGGTAAGCCACCCTCTGGCGTTGAAGTTCCGCATCGGGCATGTTGGCCAGTATCCACTCGCGATCAAAGACTCGATAATAAATCCGGTTGCGCACATGAAGATAGCCATCGGCGGCTTTCGTTATTCCCGAAAGTCGCAGCACGCTGATCAGAGCGTTGGTCTCGTCGTCGCGCACGCGCTTGCGGCGTCGAACTTTTGAATACATGTCGAGCAGAGCCGCCAGATCGATTTCCGAGCGAAGCAATCGCTGGCGCACGAACAGCAGATTATCGTCGCGCTCTCTGGCGCGCGATGAGAAAAAAAGCGATTCGCAAACGCGATCAACTCCGCGCGCGTCCACCGCGCTTTCATCTTCGGCTACGGACTGACACACTCGCTGCGTGAGGTACGGATGTCCGCCCGTCCAGTAAAGCACGCGACTGAGCATCTTTCGCCCCGTCTCTTCATCTCTGCCCAGCCCTCTGGCGAGAATGGCGGCTTCCTGCTCAGTGAAGTCATTAAGCTCAATCCTGCGCCCGATGTTGAATGGAGTCGTGCGGGTGTCCTGTATGAGATTGGAAGGCGTAGCCACTCCGAGCAGACAGAAAGTCAAACGCCTCAAGCGAAGCGATTCAGCGCGGCGATTATAAAGCTCGCGAATTCCTGCGAAGAATTCATCCGTGGGAAAAGGCAGGCTGCGCACGGCATCAATTTCATCTATGAAGATGACCACCTGGCTTATGAATCGGTTCATCAGTATTTCTTCTATGGCGAACATCAATCTTTGAAGCGGGCCTAATCGGTCGTGCGAGAGCCAGAAGTCTTCGATCTCATCTTCGATGTCGAGTTGTTGACCGATTCGAGCGATCAATCCGTCGTACCACTGCTCGGCTGTGAGGTTCTGACCTATTGCGGTCAAATCCAGAACCGCTACAGCCGCGCCTTCCTTTCGAAGGCGCGTCGCGGTGCGAACCATCAGTGATGATTTGCCCATCTGTCTCGAAGTCAGCACATAACAGAACTGCCCCTCGGAGAGTCCCTCGAACAATTCATCATCAGCCCGCCGTTTGACGTAGCTGGCAGCGTCGCGCTGCAATGTTCCGCCCGTGACATAAAAGCTCGATTGATATCCGATAGTCATGCTGGCCTCTCCGCGCGGACACCTCGATGAGAAGAATGATAGAAGTCGCGGCTTATTCGAGAAGATGCCGCCGCAGGTATGCCGAATAAAGTCGACAGCGCGGCCTTGCGTCGCGCGCCCCCTCGCCCGCTATCACGCCCGCGCTGCGCAAGCGATAGAAACTTTCGGTCGAGGGACAGGGCTGGCCCTGAATGACTGCGCGAACGATATCGCAAAGCGCGTGATCCTGCGCAAGCAGCACGAGTATGCGGCGGAGGTGATCGCCGAACGGGCCTTCATCGCGGTCTGCCGTATCTTCGAAAGCGGCGAGATTCATCCCGTGCATTGCGAGTTCCTGAAACCCTCGTCTCACGAGGTAAGGCTGGCCGCTCACAAGGTCGAAGAAACGCGCCAACTCCGATTCTCCCCTCAAAGGAGAGCCGTAGCGTCGATTCATCTCCGCCACCTGATCGAGGGTGAAATCTTCGAGCGAAAGCCTCGTTCCTACATTGAACGGCGACTGATTTATGTCGGTGATGAAAAGATGAGCTTCCGTAGCGTATGCTATGGCGAGCGTGAGACGCTGCCACGGGCCTGTCGGGTCGAGCGATCTTTCATTGTGCCAGGATCGGAACAGCCCGAATACTTCACTTGCGAACTTGCAGGTGAACAAGCGATCAACTTCATCCAGCCCCCAGGCGAGCGGGCTTTCGATTTTGCCCAGCACTTCGCGCCGGATGTACCGCTCGAAATTCATGCTCGGCCCGCGCCTGCTGCTCCACACCTCGTCGGGCATCACATCGAGATCGAGTTGATCGGCTATCCATTCGCCGAGGGTGAGAAAGAAAGACTCGACTGATTCGAGATGCGAGGCGTTTAGTTTCTGAAAGTCTGTAAGGACTACCCTCGCGCCGCTCTCTCTGGCCTGCTGCAACCCGCGGGCTAAGAGCGATGTCTTGCCCATCTGTCGCGCGCCTTTCACGAGCACCACGCTGTCGCGTCGCGCTATGGCGAGATGGAATTCTTCATCCGTAGGACGAATTATGTAGAACTGAGAATCGAGCGGGACAGCGCCGCCGACGGCTTCGAGACGGGGCCGCGAAACGGAGGTGATATTTTCCGTCTGCGCGTTGAGAGCGGCAAGCAATTCATCAAGCAGTTTTTCATCGTCTTCCGATCCGTTCCACATCGCGTATTGAAGCGAGTTGAGAATGGCTCCTATAGGGTCAGGAAGCGGGTCGCGATAGTTTATGCGAATGGGCAGCAGGCGCGGCTTTCCCTGACGAGTCTGCGCCGATTCGTGCGCGATCTGTATTTCATAAGCCAGCATCTCGCTTTGCACAGAAGCCGCCGACAGCAAAGCTATAACGGCATCGGCTGCGCGCAACTGTCGCTCGATCTCGCGCGCCCACTCCACGCCGATCTTCAGATGACGATCAATAAAAACCTTGTAGCCGCGCGCTACGAGTTCCGTTTCCAGCCAACTCAAAATCTGATCGTCGGGCGCGGCATTGCGCTTGTAGAGAATCACCACTCTTGTCGCATCGAGAACGAGGGTCTTCGACACTGCTCGATGTTCTTCGCCCGCGACCACGAGAGGCGAGCCGAACTGAGTAGCGCTATCGATGCCGCTTATCAAAGCGCGAGCCAGCGCGTCGCCGAAATCGCGCGCCCGTGGGTAGCGATCACGCATATCGAATGAAAGAGATTTGAGCAGGGCTTCTTCAGCCGACTCGGGCAGGCTGCTGCGAAATTGTCTCGGTCTGACCACAGGGCCATGCTTCTGCATTTCGTAAAGCTCGACGGCGGTCGTGCCATTGAAGGGAAGGTGTCCGGTCAGCATTTCGTAAGCGATAACGCCGAGCGCGTAAATATCGCTTGCCGCCGCCGGTTTGCCTGCGAGTTGTTCGGGGGCCATGTAGGCGATGGTTCCGGCCACTTTGGTAGTTTCGGCGGAGGATGCCACCTGAGAGTCTTTCACCGTAGCGATGCCGAAATCTATCAGCTTGACGTGATCTTCTCCCTCGCTGAGAGTTTGAAGCATTATGTTTTCGGGCTTGAGGTCTCGATGAAAGATGCCTTTATCGTGGGCGGCGGTGAGCGCGTGTCCGATCTGTCGGGCGATGTGAGCGACGCGGGCAGGCTCCATGCCCTGCGGCGACATCAGCGAGCGCAGGTTGTCGCCGTCGACGAACTGCATGACGAGGAAAGGTTTTCCATCGGGGAGCGCGCCTGCGTCGAGTACGCCGACGACTCCCGGATGATCTATGAGCGCGAGAGCTTCCATCTCCTGACGAAATTTTTTCTGAATCCAGAGGTTGAGGTCTGACTGTCCCATTTCATCTCGGAGGACTTTTATCACTACGCGCTTGGAGAGGAGTTGCTGATCGCGGGCAGAGTAGACGACGCCGATGCCGCCGCGGGCGAGTTCTCGTTCGATGAGGTATCGGCCATTGAGAAGAGTGCCTGCGCTGATGCCGTGCCAGTCGGAGCCAGAGGCGGAGGGCAATGATTCGGTGACAGTTTTATCGAGATCGTCTGTATCCATACGCGCCTCTGAGCCGTGAGCGCAAAGGAAACTCTGCGGAGCCGGTAAGTAATAAAGCTTGTGTCCGGCAGGGTCAAATTCTAGCACGGCGCATTGAGCGAACAAACCGCGCTGGCGCATAGTGGCTCAATCGGCACATCACTGATCAGAGGATTATTCCATTCCCTCACGAAACGGCAAATTGCAGTGCCAACCCAGCAAGTGTCATATTTTCCGCAATGGCGTTATGCGGAATGAGAAGATACTGCCACGTCTTGCCACCGTAGCTCGCTGCATGATCGCTCGCCTGCCTGCACCATTTCACCGCCACATCACGCTTGGCCAAAACTTCGGCATCCGTTATTTGATTGGCCATCTTCGGTTCCAGCATGTAAATGCAATCGGCAGTCTCTGCAACGAAGTCTGGCTGATACTCTGGATGGTCGGCTCCCCATTTGTAGAAAATCTGAAACTGTCCCTTTGCAGGTTTGAACCACTTAATCGATTCCCGCTCCAGTATCACAGCCAGCTTGCGCTCCGGGTCAGATTGAAACTTCTGCACGGGATAAAGGCACCGTTGGAAGCCTGCGAACAGGTATTTTGCCATGTTACTCTTGTCGGCGGGCGACACCCGATAATCCATCGGCGGCTCTGTCGCCGATGCAGTGTAGGCACTCGGCTTCAACTCAGTGAATCCCTTTCTGATCGTCACTTCATAATCCACCGACTCTTCCCAATAATGTTCCTGCATCTGAGCGTGGATGAAATGAGCGATTTTCCGCTGGTGCATACGCAATACTTTGCGCGCGTCGTCTTCCGAGAGATATCTGAGAAAATGCTGCACCGTCTGCGCGGCGAGATCGTAGAGCAAATCGGCATGATCGTCGTAAGCCACATCGTCGAAATCCACAAGACCGCTGACGATGTAATCTTCGAGTCGCGTTTCTTCCATGCCTCCCTTGTCCATGCTCAATATTTCAAGTTGATTTGTCCTAAGATGCTGAATCCATAAATCATCTGAGGGTGACTGATAGTTGAGCGAACCCAATTCCAGCGTGAACGCCTTGAATCCTGATCGAACTTCGCCTTTCGGGACGACCTGAATGCGGGGAATATCGATGGTCTGCTGCACGACCAGTTCTACAGTCTTTGCAACCACAGCCGCCAGGTCGGGCTGTTCTGTTATACCTTCCAACTCCAACTGCGTCGGGCTGAACCGCGCTTCGACTTCCTTCAAAACTTCGGCCTGCACATCCGCTTTTTGCAGGTAGGTTACGCTCGGCAGCTTTTGCGGCTGATTCTCTAAATTGCGTATGACCTCGTAAGCAATCTGCGCGACTTTCTGTTCCTCTGGCGTTTGAAACACGGGCGGCTCGCTCGTCCTGGCGACCTGTGTGCTTTCGGTTGCCTGCGCTGGGTGCAGGCCCAGCTTAGTCGCCAGTTGCGATTGCGAAACCACAGTGACTGTACGCTGTTCAAGCTGCTCTGAATCCAGAATCACTTGTTGCAGTCTGATCGCTGAATCGGGTTTGCTGGCTTCGTCGATGATCTCCTGAAACTTGTCATGTGCGATGATGTTGAGCCGGTCAACCGCGATGACGCCGGTTCGCTTCCCGTAAGGCAGCCTCAGCCCACGACCTATAGACTGCTCGATGAGGATGCGAGCGTTGGCCGCGCGCAGCGGAACGATGGTGTAGAGGTTCGTTACGTCCCAGCCTTCCTTGAGCATGTTGACGTGAATCACTATCTCTGTCGGCTCATCGCTGTACTCAACCTTCAAGAGCCGCTTTATCATATCGTCTTCTTCCGCCCCGGTTTTGCTGGAATCTACCTGGATGACCCTCGTCTGGTAATATCCACCGAAAAACTTTTCTGACTGGATGAGTTGCATAAGCTGGCTGGCGTGCGTGGTGTCGCGGGCGATGACCAGCAGAAAAGGCTTCACGATTCCGTTGCCGCTTTCGCGGGCGTAGGTCTCCAATTCCACTTTAACGCTTTCGTGCAGCCGGACTCCGTCTTCCAGTTTCAAAAGCTCAAGCTCATCGGCAGGCATACCGGCGGGATTGAAGTCTTTGCGCGTCACTACGGCAGGCTCTTTCACGAAGCCATCTGCCATCGCTTTGCCGAGCGGGTAATCGAGGATGACGTTTTTGAATGGCACTGCGCCCTTGTTCGTCTCTATAAAAGGCGTGGCCGTCAGTTCCAGCCCCAGCACCGGTTTGAGTTCATTGATGGCGCGCACTCCGGCGGAAGCCCGATAGCGGTGCGATTCGTCCATCAGGATGACCAGATCATCCAACGCCGCCAGATAATCGAAGTAACTCTCGCCGATGTATTCCGACAACCGCTTGATGCGCGGAGAGCGCCCTCCGCGCACTTCGGAGTTGATCTTCGAGATGTTGAAGATGTTTATTTTGCAACGCAGAATCACATCGAAGAGCGTTCCCGCCTTCGATTCGTAATCGTCGCCCGTGATGATGGCTGGCGCGTCCGTAGCGAATTCCGCGATGCCTTTGAACACATACTTAGGATGAGTGCGCTCTTCAAACTCTGTTTTCAGCTTGTTGTAGATCGTCAGGTTCGGCGCAAGCACGAAGAAGTTATTCAGCCCGTGCGTCAGATGCAGGTAGCTGATGAAAGCGCCCATCAATCGAGTCTTGCCCACGCCTGTCGCCAGCGCAAAACAAAGCGAGGGGAACTCGCGCTCGAAATCCGTCACCGACGGGAATTCGCTGTGAATGGCTGCCAGAGCCGCTTGCAGGTCTATCCCTTTTCGCGGCGGCGCGATCTCCGTGATGCGGTCCAAAATCTCCAGCGACCGGCGTTGAGGAGGGCGCAGGCTGAGGCGACCGGCGATGGAGTTGACGTGGCGGTTCATTGATCGCCTCCAGTCGAATCAGTCTCAATAGCTCTGATTTCACGCCTGATTTCTGCGCGCAACTCGGCTTCCGTCGGCAGATGAAGTTTGTACAGGCTGGCGAATATCTTGTTTTGCTGATCCGGTCCCAGTGTGTATTTGACCATAGCATCGTTTTTATCTGTGCAGAGGATCAGGCCGAGCGTCGGATTGTCGCCCTCCGTCCGGCATTCGCGGTCGTAGTAATTCACATACAACTGAAGCTGGCCGAGGTCCTGATGCGTCAGCTTGCCTGTCTTCAGATCGATGAGCACATAGCACTTGAGGATGACGTGATAAAAGACAAGGTCGATGTAGAAGTGATCCCCATCGAGTGTGAGTCGTCGTTGTCGCGCCACGAAGGCAAAGCCCTTGCCGAGTTCCAGTAGAAACTGTTGAAGGTTGTTGATGAGCGCCTGCTCTACGTTCGATTCGACAAGCCTGGGCGATTCCGGCAAGCCCAGGAATTCTATTACCATCGGGTCTTTGAAGACATCGGCGGGATGTTGAATCTCCTGGCCCTTCGTGGCCAGCCGCATCACACCTTTTTTGTCTCTGCTCAAGGCCAGGCGTTCATAAAGCAGACTGTTTTTCTGCCGCTCAAGCTCGCGGGCCGACCAGTTGTTTTTGATCGCTTCGATTTCATAGAAAGCGCGAGCGTCGGGCTTGTCGACGCGAAGCAAAGTTCGGTAGTGAGTCCACGAAAGATTTGGGTGAAGCTGTCCGGGTTCCCACGATTCGGTACGCGGCGCGTACCAGTTTGCAGGCTGCGGCAGATCGGGCGTGGATTCAGATTTGGCACGCAGTGCGTGCCGAATTCCTTCCGCTGGCAGCAGATTCGGATATTCGATGTAGAACTGCCGAATGGATCGCAGGTTCCGCACGGAGTAACCGGCTCCGTATTCCTTGCGCAATCGCTCCGCCAGCGATTCCAGAAGCCTCTCGCCGTAATTGGCGCGATGTCTGCCATCCTGTTCAGCTTCGATGATCTCCCGCCCAATCAACCAATACGACACTACTTGCGTAGTGTTGACTGAACGGGCGACATTCGAGCGGGCCGATTCGAGGATTTGTCGTATGCGCTCATAGATCGGCGAAGGTTTTTTTGTGAGTTGCTTTTTGCCTTTCACCTCTCCACCTCCTCACCGAACAATGATTGCTGTCCCGGCTCGGGCGGCGCTTTGGGCAGGTTTTCAACTTTCAGGCTGTAGTCGTCGTGGCCCCACTCGCAGCGGGCAAGCACATGGCTGGGAATTTTTTTCACCGTAAGATTCGGCCATCGGTCGGCCTTGCCGCGAAAGGCGAAGCATAGCACCAGCAGCGAGCGTTCAGTTCCCACTTCGTCGCTGAGTTGCTGAAGCTGATCGGGGCTGAGGTTCTGCGTAGTGACGTATATGAAATCGCGCTCGGTAGAATGGCCGTGCTGCCAGTAGATTGCATCGCTCGGCGCATAAGTGAAGCCTTCCAGTTTGCATAATGCTTCGGCCAGCATCGCGGCGTTGAACTCGCGGCTTATGATCCAGTTGCCCCACTTGTCTTTTTCGAGCAGCGACGGCGCGAGTCGAAAATAGCGAAACCCGCCGCCGCCTTTCCAGTCAACCGCTTTCGTGATGCCGCCCGTGTCCGTGCCATCGATGACTTTCTTGAGGCGTGGAATAATGTGCGTATGGCAATGCTCGCCGAGTTCGACCATGATCCATCGGCGGCCCATCTTGTGCGCCACTGCGCCTGTAGTGCCTGAACCGGCGAAGGAGTCGAGTACGATGTCGCCGGGGTTGGTGGCAATGTGAATGATGCGAGATAACAGCGTTTCCGGCTTAGGAGTTTCAAACGGCTCAATATCAGTCAATAACTTGTTCAGATGATCGCGCTTCGCCTGTTGATTCGTACCAACCTCATCGGCTGCCCACCATGTTCGGGGTGCCACCCCTTCCCGAACCTCACTAAGATATCGCTTAATGATCGGTAGCCGATCTCCATCTGCCCCGAAATATGCACGGCCTTCTGTTCTGGCTTGTTCGAGAGTGGCCTGTGAAAAAGCCCAATATCTCCCCGGCGGTGGTGTAACTATGCGACCTGATGGCAGAGTCACAGGGAATCGTTGTTTATCATTGCCGCTCTTTGCCGTCCCATCATCTCCCTGCCGCCAAGGACCACGCGGATCATTATCAGGATTCTTAAATCGGCCAAGCTGTGTCTCGGTTCGCGGCAATAGATTTCTCGTTCTTCCCCATAGCATCCGGTTCTTCGAGAAGACGAAAATATTGTCGTGTGAAAGAGAAATGTCTGCATCACCACGCCCGCCTTTATCTTTCTCCCACACACAAGTCGCAACAAAGTTCGCACGACCAAAAATCTCGTCACAAAGCACCTTGCAGTAGTGCGCTTCATTGTCATCCAGATTGATCCAAATTGATCCATCTTCAGAAAGGAGACGCCTCAGTAACTCCAAACGATCCCGTATCAACGACAGCCAAAGCGAATGTTCGATGCCATCGTCGTAATGCTCGAACGCGCTGCCTGTGTTGTATGGCGGATCGATGTAGATGCATTTGATCCTGCCCGCGAATTCCTGTTCGAGTGCTTTGAGGGCAAGCAGATTGTCGCCGAAGATCAGCCGATTATCGAATATGTCGTGATTGGTTACGCGATGCGCGGCGTGATAAGACTTCTCCGCATCTTCGAGCAGGATGCGCGGTTCGAGCCGGGGCCGGTTCTCTTTGCCAATCCATGTCAATTCGAGTTTTTGTTTTTTCATCGCATCTTTTCGGCAGCATTGTCGAGCGCATACTTATTCGCCATTCAAATCCTTTTCTGAAGGCCGCCATTCGGCCATCTCGAAATCCTCTTCCGTCGACATCTCACCCGGCGCGCGACGATATTTACCGTAAACCAGGCGGCGCTGCCCATGCGTTGCTGGAGCTTGCAACAGGTCTGCGGCAATGCGCTGAATAACCTTCAATCGCTCATCAAAGGGAAGCTGCCTGACCTGTGAAACGATACTTTCAATCGGATCAACCATATCTGTTCACCTCCATGCTCCATGCTGTCCGCTCCGCTTCGTCGCTCATCAAATGCTCGACGGCGGCGGTTTCAGGTTCAGCCTCGAAGAACTACGCCTGCACATCCAACACATCGTATCGAGTGATGATGCCGATTATTCGACCGTACTCCTCTATCAAAAGCGCAGGTGAGTTCTTCAGGTATTTCACCGCCGCCTCAACGTTCACGTCTTCGCTCACAACGGGAAAGCTCTTGTCCATCACCTCTGAAACGGGCGAGTTCACAAGCTCGCGATTTTCGAGCAGCCTGTTCATCAAACGGCTTTCGCGCAATGACCCGACCGAATTTCCCTCCTCAAGCACCGGCAGTTGCGACAGCCCGTAGCTGTTCATCATCTGAAGCGCGTCGCCCAACTTGTGACCGGGGCTGACGAATACGAGCTTGGGAGTCATGTCGGTGGTCTTGAACTGATGGAGCATCCCGATTGTCATCTTCTCCACGCCGAGCATTCGCTTCTCCTTCATCCACTCGTCGGAATGGAATTTCGTCAGGTATCGCTCGCCTGTGTCGCACACGATGAAGACGACCACATCATCTTTGCTCAACTCGCGCGCAACCTGAATCGCGGCCACCGCATTCGTTCCCGTAGAGCCGCCGCAAAAAATACCTTCCTCGCGCCCGAGCCTTCGCGCCGTCTGGAATGAATCGCGGTCTGTCACATTGATGATCTCATCTATGTACTTCATGTGAACGTTTTCAGGAATGATCTCCTGCCCGATGCCTTCCACAAGATATGGCGTGGCCTGAAGCAGATGGCCCGTCTCCTTGTAGGTCTTGAACACCGAGCCGTAAGGATCAGCGCCGATCACGCGAATGCCGGGATTCTTCTCTTTCAGGTAGCGGCCCGCTCCGCTGATCGTCCCGCCCGTGCCTACGCCTGAGACGAAATGAGTGATGCGCCCTTCGGTCTGCTCCCAGAGTTCCGGGCCTGTCGAGAGATAATGCGCCTCCGGGTTTGCGGGATTACCGTACTGAAAAACAAAGAGCGAGTTCGGAGTTTCCTTCGCTATTCGCCGCGCGGTGTTGACGTAATGATCAGGCGAGTCGGGTTTGGCCGAAACAGGCACGACTATCACATCCGCGCCGAGAGCTTTCAGGTAGCGCACTTTTTCGACGGCGCACTTGTCAGTCATCACAAACACCGCCTTGTAGCCTCTCACCGCGCACACCAGCGCAAGCCCGATTCCTGTGTTGCCGCTCGTCGCTTCGACAATCGTGCCTCCCGGTTTGAGCGTGCCTTCGCGTTCGGCTGCATCGATCATCGAGATGCCTATGCGATCCTTGACCGAGCCTCCGGGATTGAGCGATTCCATCTTCGCAAGCACGAGCGCATCGATGCCTCTGGTCAGCTTGTTGAGTTTCACAAGCGGCGTTTTGCCTATCAGTCCGAGAATGTTTTCTTTGTAATCCATCATTTCCTCATTGAAGCAGATGTCAGATGTTAGAGGCTAGATGTTAGAGAAAACATATCGACACCTGATGCCCGCGTGCCTGCTAACATCTAACATCTGACATCTGACATCTATTTTATAGCTTCTGCGCTCGCGCGTCAGGGCCGTTTGAGATCGACCGCTTCAGCCGCGCCCGCGTGAATGGCGTTGAACAAAAGCATGAAACCGAGATGCGGCTGTCCGCGAAATATCACATCGAAACCGAAGAGCGCGACCCGACCCGACCCGATTCGATATTCGACCGCCGCCGCGCGATTGCGTATGACTTCATCATTGATTATCCAACCCGAAGTCATAGGGTTCTCGTTCGGATAGCGGACGAACGCGCCGCCCTGCAAAGCGGGAGCCGAAGCATCACTCTCCCACGCAAGGCCGTTATCGAAATAAATTTTCGCTTCAGCGGGCATACCCCATCCGAACGGATGAGCCGTATCGACATTAGCTTTGAACACAGAACCGGGCGAATAGAATTTAGTGCCTTTCGTCACTTCGCGCACGGGCAGCTTGAAAAGATTCTGAGTCGGCTCGTTGGCCGATTCGCAGGCTATCAAGACTCCGCCCTCGCGGACGAACGCCGCGAGATTATCAAGACCCTCCTGACCTATGCCCTTGAGCCGCGCGGCGACTTCAGGCGCAAGCTCTCGCGGTGTGGGGCCGCCGAGGAAACCTGAGCCAAGCCCGCCCTGTCCCTCTCGTCCTCCCGCGCGACGGTCTTCAACGTTCGGAAACGCGGTCAGTATCAAAACATCGACTTTGTTTTTCAGATTGCCCGCGCGAATGTCAGGGTTGATGACGGTCGTGTGATCGAACTCGAACTGTTCGAGAATGTACTGAGTCCACCCTTGGGGCATGTTGCCGCCATAAGGATCATACGTGCCGACGCGCAGCTTTCTCAATTTCAACGCCTTCGCTGTAACCGCCGCATCGACAGATGTCGCCGGTATGCGAAGATCGCTCACGATTTTTTCAATCGCTTCCTGCGTTCCCTGACCCGCAGGGACGACGACCGTGCCAGCCGGGTAAGACTTGCCCGCAATCGTTGTGTCTTCACTGAGCCAGTGGACTTTCTGACCTGCGGCTAACAATCGATTCGTCGCCGTTATTGCAACATTGCGGTCGTGAGGCAGAAGGTAGGCTCCCTTTGCTTGGCCTCCGGTGATCGAAGCCCGCGGCGGCAGGATGGAAGAGGCTTTTGTAAGAGTAGCCAGCAATTCGGCTGTGGGCTTCGCTTTCATCTGAATCGTCGCGACGCCCATCTGTTCGCTGAGCGTGTAGCCCGCGATGTCGTAAGGACGAACGGGCGGCCCGCCGGGATACTGCAATCGCATGGGGTGCTTCTGCGGAAGAGTCATATCGAGAAGATGCGGACGATAAGGCTGCGCGGCGAGAATTACGGGCGTGCCTGCCGGATAAGTCGCGCTGTCATAAGTGAACGCCTGCTTTGCAATGTGAACTTCGAGGCCGCTCAGAATCATTCGTTCAAGGAAGTCGGCAGCCGTGTTCGGGTCACGCTGATCAAGCGGAAATATGAATCCGTAGGGCGGCTCCGACGCGCCTTTCTCAATGGCCCACTTGCCGAGCAGATAAATGTTGTACTGAAAAGTTTCCGCAAGATCGGCTGCGATGTTCAGCACGCCCAGGCTGGCGGTGTTCATATAAGCAACCGTATCGCGAAAATGCCACTCGCCCCCGCGATACGGATTCGGATACCACGTCTTCGTCTCCATCTGTTGATCAGTGAGCTTGTAATTTGCCGGATAAGGCGAAGCGTGCGCTGTTTCAGTCAGTATGCCGATGATGTTGTGAAAATAAGGCGTGGTGCGCATCCCGCCGTTCCACCACGACGAATAAGTGGTTTGAGAAATCACGCCTGATTTGCCCTCCGCTTCGAATCGCAAGTGCATGGCAGTGCCAACGATGTGAATGCCTCGCATCACGAGCGGCGGAATGTTGGGATTCATCGGTTCGTCGTTGGGCGGAACGAATATGCGGGCAGGGAAGGGCGCGGACTGATGATGGTTATAAACGATCTGCGGGAAGTAATCGTGATAAAGCAGACGGGTTACGTTGCGCGTCTCGGTGAGGTTGAGCATGTACCAGTCGCGGTTGTTGTCGTGACCGGCATATTTCTGATAAAGCCATGGCATCGGCGTTCCTTCGCGCGGCGTGCCGTAGTTTGACGTGAACCAGTCAGCGACCATATTCTGCCCGTCGGGGTTGATCGAAGGCATCAGCAGAAGGACGACGCGCTCGCGAATCTTGCGATACTCTTCATCCTCGCGCGTGATCATATCGTAGGCGAGATTTATCGTATGCTGAGCGTGGCCGACTTCGGTCGCGTGCATACCTCCATCGATCCAGACCATCGCGCGACCTTCTTTCGCCAGAGCTTTCGCCTGAGAGTCGGTCAGCCCTCGCGCCAGAGTGAGACGGCGGGCGATTTCTTTCAGTCGGTCGAGGCGGGCGAGGTTTTCTTCTGAAGAAATCACCGCAAGCAGCATCGTTTCGCCCATGGCCGATTTGCCCACTTCGAAGAGCTTCATTCGTCGGGTCTGCGGGGCGATTTTCTTGAAATAAGCGAAGGACTGTTTATAGTTTGCGAGTTTGTAATCATCGCCCGGAGTGAAGCCGAGAAATTCTTTGGGAGATGCGACCTGAGCGCGCGCGCCTGCCGAAAGCGCGAGGACGAGCAGGGCGAGCAGGACGATTTTTTTTCCAGTCATGGTGAATCCTCACGGAAGAAATTTAGCAGCGCAGGTATCCACTGGCGCTGCCCGCAGATGAAGCAGAGTACCAAACTTCACGCCCGCCGCAAAACCTGACGGACGCATGTCTTGATGCCCCATGTCTGCCGTGTTAGTATCGAATTGCGATATTTGATGATTCTCATGGGAGGTTTTGCCAGAGAATGCCGATATACGAATATGTTTGTGAGAAGTGCGGCGATCATCTCGAAGTGATACAGAAGGTAGGAGACGAGCCGCTCAAGCGATGCAAGAAGTGTCGCGGCAAACTTGAAAAGATAATTTCGCGGACGAGCTTTCAGCTTAAAGGTTCAGGGTGGTACGCAAGCGATTACGCAGGCAAATCGAAGAAATCTGAAAGCAAATCCGACAACGCCAAGCTGGATGTCAAGCCGGACGCCAAATCGGATACGAAGAGCAACACAGGCGATACAACGGCGGCTGACTGAAACAGCGACGATGTTTGATTTATCGAAGGCCGGTCATTAGAGCCGGTCTTTTTCTTTGCGCAAGTTTTTTGAGCTTTGGTCGTTCTCAAATTGCGGGCGAAGCAAAACGAGATAGACATAAAAACAAACTTCGCCTCGTTTGGCAGCATCTCAATTTCGCAGCTTTGAAAAACTGGTTGATGTTGAGATTCGTATAGGAAAGAAGAGGAGAAAAAAGAATGGCAAGCTTTCGAGACCCTGAAATAACTTTCTCACCCCTTGAGGTCATCGAACGATTGCTTGAGATAACCGACTACTACGGCCACAAAACGGTTCTCTACATTTCATCGAATGATGACCTTGCGACTTATCTTGATTCTCTGGGCTTTGACATCTACAGCCTGACTACCAACACCCACGAAGCATTCACGACATCATCGCGAAGCGTGCAGGTTATGCCCAACGGCAGCCGCTCGCATCAGAGCGCAACCGCACACTGAGTAAGGCAAAAGTAAAAAGGTAAAAGGCAAAAGTGAAGTCAGCGATGATCTCACTTTTGCCTTTTTAATTTTACCTTTGGCCTTGTTTTCTATCCGCGCTTCTTCGCCTCGATTACTGCCTGTGGATCGAGCAGATCGCTGCGCAAAAGTTCGGCAAAGCGGACATCACCGCTCGTTACCACTTTGCGATTGGATACGGCGGCGCGGCCAAAAACCGGAAGCGGAGCCAGCCGTCCGGGCTTTCTCGCTCGCAGCGCCACGCGATAACGAGACTCGCGCGGATTGATTTCATAAGCGGCGCGGAAATGCTCGTGCGCTAAAACGAGATTCTCTTCGCGCAGGTAAATTAACCCCAGATGATAGAGCGCGGCGTCGAACCGGGGATCCATCTCGATGCATCGGCGCAGGTGTCGCGCCGCGATTTCAGCGCGACCATATTCGAGATACGCGCGGCCCACGAGATAATACATTTCGGGCGTGGGCTTGAGTTGCAATGCCCGCTTGAGGTGACGGATGGCGTCGCGCAGATTGCCTTCGCTGACCATGATTCGCCCCAGCCCGTAGTGAGCCGTGAAGGAATTCTTTTCTATTTTGAGCGCGCGGCTGAGATGAATCTTTGCCGCGTTGAGATCGCCTTCATCGCCGCATATCACTCCGAGCATCAGCAGAGCCAGATGGTTTTCAGGTTCGCGGTCGATGACTCGCTCAAGGTAGATTTGCGCCGTGGCAGGCTTGTTGAATCGGAAGAAGTGCTCGCCTATGAGGAATGCCAGTTGAGCGTTTGAAGGGTCGAGCAGGAGAGCTTTTTCAAAATAACGGATGCCGCGCTTGAGGTTGCCTTCTGCGAAAAGCCCCGCTCCGGTATCGAGAAGGCAGGCGAAGAGATCGAGATTGTCGCCGCCGAAAATTCCAAGTATCCGATCAAGGCGGCCTCTGAAAAGTTTTTGCCTGTCGTTTTCTTTTTCCTCTCCCGCTTCCGTTTCCTGCCACAGGGCTTCAAGCTTGTCGTTTTCAACCGCGCCGCGCTCCGAAATATGCTCGACCAGAGCTTTGAGCATCGCGTGATCGTAAAGCCCGTTGGCCGCCTGATGCTGAAGAAGATCGAAAACCATGTCGAGCCGGTCGTGCGCTCGCTGAAGCGACGATTCAAGCTCGCTGATGCGCTCAAGCAGATGCTCTTCGATGGTCGGGCGCAGAAGACTATCGACGCCGCCGTAAGCTGAAGCGACGCGAGTGCCGGTCACGATCATCAATTTTGTCCCGCACTGGGCGCAGGTGTCGCGGTCGTAAGAGTTGGGATGAGTGCATTGCTGACAGAGTATCATATTAAGCCGTTCGTTATATTGCCGACCGTCGTCGGAAAACTGCTTGCCTTAAAACCGGCTTCAGAAGCCAGTTTCGGGTTTCTCGCTCGCCGTCGGGCGTTGTCTTGAAAGATCATCTCGCAAAGCTTCCCATTCGCTCGCTATCTGTTCATTGTTTCTACCGCCTCATTCTATCACATCATCATCCCGGCTCTTAGAATAATGTTGCCGGGAAAATAAAGCCGCCCTGTCGAACCGAACAAAGAATACTATCTTTTAATGCCGAGTCAAAGTCTTAGCAGGCGGCGTTGAACTTCTTCGCGCTCTTTGGCGTCTGCCGGGGCGATCTCAAGATATCTTTCATAAGCCGCTCGCGCCTGCACAGGCTGATGGAGTTGCTCGTAGACCTGGCCGAGTTGCAGATGAATGGGGGCGAACCAGCGCGGGATTCTTCTCTCGGTCTGTTCGAGCATCACCCGCGCCTCCTCATAGCGGCCTCGCTCGAAATAGTATTGTCCGGTGTAATACCAGGCCACGGGGCGCGGGAGTATCCGGTTTGAGCGGGTCAAATGCTCATCGGCTTTTTCGTAATTCTTCCTTTGCGCGTAGAGCAGGCCGAGGTTGAGGTGAATAGTGGCTAGATTCTGGCGAGTCACGGGAGTTTCCTTCACCGCTGAGACGCCCCGCTCAAGATAGTCGATGGATTTGTCGAGATTGCCCGACACTTTAGCGAGATAACTCAGGCTCAGATAAGCGTAAGGGTAGCCCGGATCGAGGCTCAACGCTTTTTGCGCTTCATCTTCGGCATCTCGCGGTCTGGCCGCTTCGAGATACGCGCGGGACAATGAGGCATGAGCCTGCGGCGAAGAAGGATCTTTGGCGACGCAGTTTTTGTACACCGAGAGGTTGTCTTTCCATACGAGGTTCTGATTGAAAGAGACTGCGCCCCACACGACGATTATCACGAGCGTTATTGTCGAAGCTATTGCAATGCCGCGTCGCCCTGTCTTTTTTGCCAGCCACTCGATGCCCAGAGCCAATGCGAGACAAAAGCCTATCGATGAGAGATAAAGATATCTCTCCTGAACGAGGTATTCGAGATCGAACTGGCGGAGCGCAGCAAGCGCGGGCGCGAGAAAGACGGCGAACCAGACGGCTGCGAATTTCAGCAGCCGGGATTTGCTCACAAAGACACCAGTAGTCAGAGCGATGATCAATAACACGGGAGCGATGAAGGACAAACGGCTCAGGCTTTCAACGAGTGAAGTATAATGCTGATAGCTGTAGCCCGCCGGGATTATCATGAGCGCGAGATACTTCACAGCCGCAAGCGGCGTAGTCATCAACGCCTCTGCGAGCGGAAGGCGGGGGTCGCTGCCGAACACCACCGCGTTGATCGCGTTGTAACGCATGAGAAAGTAGGCTGCGGCAGGTAGCGCGAGCAGTAGAATTATTGGAATCGCCCGGATGATTCTTTTTTTGAAAGACGGAGTTTCATTGAAATAAAAGATTTCGCAGTAGGCGATGATAAGAGGCATCGCTATGGCGGTTTCTTTATTGAGCAGCGCGAGAAAATAAAATCCGGCGACTGCTGCCAACATTGGTTTGCTTCCGTTTTTTCGGTATCGAAGGTAGAAGTAAAAAGCCGCCAGCAGGAAGAGCGCCATAACAGGATCGGTCACGCCCGAAATCCAGGCTACGGATTCGACGTGAGTCGGATGCACGGCGAACAGCGAGGCAGCAATGAGGGCAAGCCATCTGCGCTCGGCCATCTCATAGACCACTGCGAAAACGAGAAATGTCACTGCCGCGTGAATCAGCACATTGACCAGATGCCAGCCCCAGGCCGAGGTTCCGAAGATCGCATAGTTGATTGAAAACAGAACGCTGAAAAGAGGGCGATAGTATGAATCTACGGTGAATATTATTTCGCCGCTCACGAACGCCCACACGCTGCTTGTAAAGGCTCTTGGAATATTCGCCGGATTTTTGATGAAGGCGTTATTGAGAACCTGATACGAGTCATCGGCGGCAAACCCGCACCAGAGGGTGTTGATCGATGTAAGTATTGCGAGCGCCGCCGGAATGAGCGCATACATCCCGCGCCAACGTAGGGGAGCTTCTTCCTGCGCCTGATTTTCGGTCTTGTCTGCTGTCGGGCTTGAAGATGCCTGATGCCCTGCGTTTGGTCGGGCAGTTTCTCTGGAAGGGCGGGAGTCTCTGCGCGCTCGATTTTTTTTAGACATAGATTGAAGAGGACTGACAAAAATGCGTTCGATGCGATGCCTCGCGCGTAATAATCGACGAAGCAATGCACGGGCGGGTCGATTTTAAGCAACTATCATTCAGCCGTGCAAGACACTATGGCTGACGATGGATGCTGGAAACGAAAACCTGATTCTATGGTTGTCATTGTGATATGAGTTCAATCATCATTTTGGGAAGGTAAGAGAGGAGATTGTCATGAAAAAAATTTCTTTTGCGGCGCTGGCGATAGTGTTCGCTCTCAGCACGGGACCTGGTGTCGGGGCGCGCGCTTATCAGAACGATCTTTTGCAACTGCTGCCCGACGGAAAGTTCGTGGCGGTTGCAGACATGCAGCGGGTGACGAAGAGTAGCTTCTGGGCGACGCTTGCTGCTGAAAACAAAATCAAAAAGGCGCTTGACGAAGCGCAGGCCAAATTCGGAGAGATCGGACTCAGACTCGAAGACCTCAACGCGCTGGCTCTGATTGGATCAACATCATCGATGGACACCGGAGTTATGGCCGTGTCAGGCTCTTTCAATCAGGCGAATATTCTGTCCAGCCTGCGTGCCAATCCCAAAGTAAGACTCACATCAGAAAAGTACCGTGGCTTCGATGTCTTCGAAGTCACGGACGCCATCCCTGATGGGAAAAATGATCGAGTCGCATTCGCGTTTTACGATCCTTCGACCGCGGTTGTCGGAAGCCTCGCGGGAGTGCGCACGGCTATAGATGTGCGCGCGGGCGAAAGACCGTCTGTCGCGCAGAATGCCAAACTCAGCGCGGCCCTCGCTCAAACTCCCGCGGCTGCCGTGCGATTCGCTATGGAGATGACGCCCGGCGTGAGCGGCAGGCTGAAGGCGGACAATATGCCGCTGCCGGATTTCGCTTCGATCAAGTTGATATTCGGGACGGTGGAATTCACCTCGGCTATAGAAGTCAACGCCACGCTGCGAAGCGAAGCCGCGGGATCGGCCAAAGCGATAGGCGATCAACTCAACTCGCTTCTGGGAATGGCCAGAGGATTTCTGGGAGTGAGCGGCGATCCCAAGATGGCTTCGCTCGGCGAGATGCTCAAGACCGTCAGCGTCACGGTTGAAGAAACGGATGTAAAAATAAGCGGCAATATCCCGGCTGAAGTTCTGGCGCAATTGCTTCGCTGATTCGAAACAGAAAGGCGACAGCTTCGTGAATTCAACGAAGCTGTCGCCTCGAATTGAAGAGGGATTTCAGCCTGCCTGCTGATTTTGTTTTTTGTATTCCGACCACAGGCGGCAAACCTTGATTCGATACTCGACCAGATCGCGGCTGACGGCGAAGCGGCGGGCTATCTGATCTGCGCGAAGCCCCGCCTCGACAGCGTGCTTTAGAGGGAAATAAGGAATCAAGACAGCCGCTCCGACTGCATAAGCCACTTCTTCCTGATTCTCATCGAAATTGCGGAATTTGAGCGCCTCGGTTGCTTCTTCTGTGAAGGTGAGCCGGGTGGGAGAGTGGCCCAGTATGACATGACAAACTTCTTCCATGAGAGTAGCCGCCTGACGCTCGCGCGTGTGGTTGGGATTGAGAAAGACCAGCCGCGATCCGTCAGGGAGCGGACGTGTCGCCCCGCCTGACCAGCTTTTGCCGCTCTCTCCGAATAACGTCCTGCGAGTTTCTTCAGAAAGGCCCTGGATATCTTTCAGGCTTGTCACTCGAAGCTTGACGTAAGGAGCAAGCTTCCACGGATTGAGAGGCTGATCCAGAGCGACGCCCGCGAACTCGCGAATCTTGAGCGCGATGCGTTCGTAAACGCGGCGCTTGGCTGTGGGCGGCAACAACTCATCCATCGATGGAGTTCTGCCTTCGCTACTCATTCTTGTCGGTCTGCTCAACGCCCTGATTGGCAAATTGCGTGTACGCAACGCGGAAAAGCTCGGCCAGCGCCTTCGCCATTTCAGGCTTCAGGTTCCTGTCCGCCCGAAGGTGCGCCTCAACTATGTTGGGCATCGATTCGGTCGGAAAATAAATAACCGGCTCGACCTGTTCAGCCGACTCGCCATGAATGGTTTCCATCAGTGACCCCCTCATAAGCCTCTCAAGCGGTATCCCCAGCCACGAAGCAAGCCGCGCCAGAGTCGCGCTGTCAGGCGTCCCAATGCCATTCTCCACGCGCGAAAGCGTCGACGCGCTCACGTTGATCTTTTGAGCAACATCGCGGAGCGAAATCTTTTCGTCCTCCCTCTTGCGCTTGACGTATTCGCCCAACTCCACAATGTTCAATGTAGGTTCTCCCATAGCGATCGCTACCTCCTTAGTCCTCCTGTATAACACATGAGACGTGTTGCCCGCAACACTTAATTTTATTCTTGCAACACTCCAAAGCTCGTGATACACTGTTGCAAGTATGAAACGGAAGGGTACGGATATGAAACAAAGAGGCGTTGTTTTAAGCGAAAGTCGTCGGGCGGCGGGGTCGGACGAGATGGATGATCTCGATGCTTGGCGGGGGTATGAGTTCTGGTCGGCTCAGGTGGAAGCCCGAATTCAAGTCGGCGAGCAGACAGCAAGTTATGGCGCGCGGCCTGAGCCAAGAGAAAGGGAAAGCGATGTCTTACCATTCTGAAGAAATATGGGAAAGCTTTGACGCTCTGGGCAGGCGAGTTCAACAACTCAGCCATATAGTCCGTCAGATGCAGGCCCGCCTCGATGCCATGGAGACTGACGGGGGCGAGCGATTCGACAATAGTTGTTATGAAGAGGAGGTAAACAGATGAGCGCAGCAATCGATAATATGACTGTTAATCGGGCGAAAGCCATTGCAGCGATGGGACTTGTGGAGCGCGACTTCGACGGCTTCAACGTCGCGTCGCCCAATATGAAAAAGGAAACCTTCAAAATCTGGCGCGACGAGAGCGGGCGCGTATGTTGCACCTGCGCTGAATTCGAAGCCCGCTCTCATGAAGACGCGCGATTCCGCTGCGAGCATATACTTGCGGTTAAGTTTCACCTCGAACCTCCTGCGGAAGCTATGAGCGAGGTCGTTTCAGAATCAAGCGAGCAGGGCGAGACCGAAAACAGTTCTCCGCTCCAGATTGATCGCCCGTCGCGCGCCGTGAATTTTTCTGTCGTGCTGAGGGAACTCTCCGATTCTCTCTCGCCTGAGATGATCCGACAGAGAGTCGGATGGCGCGACAGCGCAGGGCGCGAGCATGAAGTCGATTACGTCGAGTGGCACACGGTCGCTGATCTGCTTGATCGCGTCTGCCCCGACTGGTCGCATCAGGTCACTGAGGTAAAACAGATAGGCGATTTCGTCGCCGTTACTGCCTCGATCACTATTCACGAAGTCACGCGCCAGGGCGTCGGAACCGGTTCGGCTTACGACGAGAAGGGGATAAAAAAAGCCGAGCACGACGCGCTCAAACGAGCCGCTGTGAAATTCGGCCTGGCGCGTGATCTATATCGCAGGGAGGATGAAATGAAGGAAAATAAAAATTTGGACGGGGTCACAGCCATCCGCCCTGAAATTCTCAAAGAGCCGACGGCGAAAACCATGGCCGATCTCGTCACCCCCAAGCAACTGGTGGCCATTCGCGCAATTTCTCACGCGCAGAGGGTCAACGCCGAAACCGAATGCCTTGAAGTGATAGGCTGCAAGCCTGAAGAACTTTCGCGTCGGGCCGCAAGCTCTTTCATCGATCACCTGAAATCCAGAAACGCCGATGCGGATATCCGTCAGGTCGGTTAGAGAAGAAGACGGAGGAACAGTTATGCAACAGCAGGAAATCAATTTCAATGAAATGACAATGCCGCTCGCGGAATTCGCCGAAGAAGAATCCCGCGAGACTGAAAAACGGCAGACAAAAAAGAGTCGCATCGTCGAGCTTTTCACCAATGGGCTGACCGACATAGGCGAGATAGCCGAGCGAGTAGGCACGTGGCCGAGCTACGTTGCGAGCGTACTTCAATCAGCCAACCTGATTAAAGGGTATTTCGATCTTTACACCACTACAGCGATGGATCAGAACCTTTACAGCCGCTACTTTCGCAACGTGTTGAGCTTCAAAAATGTTGAGGCGGCAAAAGAGTCTGTCGAGAAAATAGGGAAGCTCTATGAGCACTTCGAACGGATTGGAGATCGCGCAGGTCAGCATCATGCTGAGGTGCTGGCCTTGACGGGCCGCAATCGCGCCCGCTGGTCAGGCAAACTGGAAGAAGCGCGCGTATTCGAGGAATGGCTTTTCAATCACTAATTGGTGAAGCGAATAGGAGTATCGATCAACGTGGGCGATGAGGCTTTCAGAGATGGATGCCTTTCAATAGGCAACAATCCGGTTGCGAAGGATACACTTATGACTGATATATTTTGTTTCTCATGCCCACATTGATTTATCACATAACTCATGTCAGGAACCTGCCTTCGATACTTGAGAGCAACGGTCTATGTACATATAATGCGCTTCGGCAAATGGGCAATCGATACATCAGTGTCGCTCATGAAGGTATCCAAGGGCGTAGAAGAAAGATAAAAGTGACTTGCGGATCTGGGGGAACGCTTCACGATTATGTGCCGTTTTCTTTTGCCCCGCGCGCTCCAATGCTTTTTGCGATTCATCGAGGCAATGTAGTCGGATACACAGAAGGGCAAAGGCCGTTGATTCACCTTGTTTCTTCAGTTGAGGTAGTACAGGGGGTAGCATTGCCATTCGTCTTTACCAGTGGCCACGCTATAATGCAGCCTCTTGAGTTTTTCGATGATTTGACCAATTTGAACCGAATTGACTGGGAAATGGTGAACAGTCGATATTGGCCTAAAACATCTGATGATCCTGATCGCCAACGAAGAAAGCAGGCCGAGTTTCTGGTGCATGGATTTTTTCCATGGAATTTGATTTCTGAAATCGGCGTTATCGATCCTCGGATGAAATCACAAGTCAACGCATTGATCCAAAACGCCGAGAACCAGCCACAGGTGAATATTCATCGAGGCTGGTATTATTAAAAGCGATGTTAGAGTATAAGCAAGGAAACCTTCTGGAGGCGAAGGCGGAAGCTCTGGTCAACACAGTCAACTGTGTCGGCGTGATGGGAAAGGGCATCGCGCTTCAATTCAAGAAGGCATTCCCTGAGAACTTTCATTATTACGAAAAAGCTTGTCGCAATAAGCAGGTTCAACTTGGGCAAATGTTCATCGTATCGACGGACAGCTTTGAGAATCCTAAATATATAATCAACTTTCCTACGAAATTTGACTGGCGGGGAAAGTCAAAACTGGAGGACATACAGGCAGGACTGGAAGCTTTAGTCAAAGATGTTAAACGACTTGGAATTCGATCCATAGCTATTCCGCCGCTTGGCTGTGGCAATGGCGGATTGGAATGGGCAGAGGTCTCTCCACTTATCGAAGCCGCATTTGCAGAAATGCCGGATGTGCAGGTAATTGTTTTTGAACCTCATGGCGCTCCTCGTGCGGAAGAAATGCTGATCTCTGCCAAAAAGCCGAAAATGACTCGCGCCCGCGCCTTGCTGATTCGACTGATGGATTTATATCGCATCCCAGGCTACCGCCTGTCTCTGCTGGAAGTTCAAAAGCTGGCTTATTTCCTTCAGCTTGCTGGCGAGCCTCTCAAGCTGCGTTACGCGAAATATCAATATGGCCCTTATGCAGACAATCTAAACCATCTCCTGCAAGTTTTGGATGGACATTTTATAAAAGGCTATGGCGACCGAACTCGTCAAGCCGAGCTTTACCCACTTCCCGATGGCGTTGAAGACGCTCGTTTGTTTCTGGCTGATTTCCCAGATGCAGGAGCGCGTCTCGAAAAGGTTCGAAAATTGATTGAAGGCTTCGAATCTCCTTATGGCCTGGAATTGTTGTCGACAGTTGCTTGGGTAGCTCAGGAAATCCCGATGGCTGCCTATGAAGTCGAGTATGTTATTCCCAGTGTTCGGAAATGGAGTAAGCGCAAGGAACACCTTTTCAAACCCGATCATATTCAAAAAGCGTGGCAGCGGTTGAAGGAAGAAGGCTGGCTTGCAGGAAGCTGAACAACTAACTCGATCATCTCTTCAAAATCCTCGCCGCGTTCTCATAGAAAATCTTTCGCTTCACTTCATCTGAAAACCCTTCGAGAGTGTCGAAATCCGTAAGCCAGCGATCAGGCTGAATGAACGGGTAATCGCTGCCGAAAAGTATGCGATCCTGCAATCGCTTTCGCGCTTCGTCCATTATCGCTTTGGGAATGTATCGAGGCAGCCAGCCTGAAAGATCCATGAAAACATTCGATTTGTGACCGATTATCGCCAGCATCTCTTCGTGCCACGGCCACGCCGGATGCGCGCCTATGATCGTGAGTTCTGGAAAATCAGCCGCCACAGTGTCGAGATAAATCGGTCGCGTGTAGTCCATCTTTATTCCCATCCCTCCCGGCATCCCCGCCCCAAGCCCGTTCGTGCCTGTGTGAAAGAGCGCAGGCACTCCTAGCTCGGTGATTTTTTCATAGAGCGGATAAAAGCGCGCGTCATTGGGATAGAAAGCCTGAATGCCGGGATGGAACTTCGCGCCGCTCATACCGAGTTCCGCGACTGCGCGCTCCATTTCATCAATCGCGCGACGGCCCTTCCACGGATCGACGCTGGCAAAGCCTATGAAACGGCCTGGATACTTTTTCACGATATCGGATACCTCATCATTCGCGAGCGGCGGCAATCCCGTCGCCGTCTCCGCATCCCACGCGAGCAGAACACCGACCATATCCATCCCTTCATACATGCGCGCGACTTCATCCATCTCGCACTCTCGCACGGTCGAGCGAAAGAATTTTTCGGCGGCAAGTCTGTAAGGTTTAATCGCGCCATTGAGAAAACTGCCCGTCGGCAGATGAACATGCATGTCGATAGCTCTAGGCATAAGTCTCCTTGAAGAAGTCTGGAGTCGAGAGTCTGAAGTCTGGAGTCCGAGTGCTTCAGTCTCGCTCAGTTTCTCGCGGCTTCTTTCGCAATCACAAATGGTATCAAACCGGGCGAGAGTCAAAAAGCGACTTGCTCTAAAAATAAACCGCCGATGAGTGTTGTGTTCATCGGCGGTTTCAACAAATCACTTTTCAATCAAATCACTGACGACCGGGCTGCGGAGTGGGCTGACCGGGCATGGCTTTGCGCGGGAGTTTCTCGTCGCGCATCGCGGTGTTGTAGACGAAGGCGGCCATAATCACTGCCGCCTGCTTCATATCGTCTTCCTGAATTCGGTCGTACACATCCATATTCGAATGGTGCGTGCGAGTGTCGTACTCGATTTCATCCTGAATGAACTGAAATCCTGGAAGCCCCACGCCATCGAAAGCCAGATGATCCGTGCCGCCTGTGTTGGCTATCGAAAGCGTAGCCGCGCCCATATCCCGAAACGGCGCAAGCCACGCGCGGAAGATCGGGCGGACGGCTTCGTTGCCTTGCAGGTAAACGCCGCGAATCTTTCCTGTCCCGTTGTCGAGATTGAAATAACCCGCAAATTTTTCATGCGCAGGCTTGATCTCCATTGGCCCTGCTGCCTGACCCTGACCAGGCTGTTGCTGCGGACGTTTGGCGAAATGATCGCTGACATAAGCGCGAGAGCCGAGTAATCCCTGCTCTTCGCCGCTCCACAAAGCTATGCGAATCGTGCGGCGCGGCTTGAGTCCGAGCGTCTGAATTATTCGCACTGCTTCCATCACCACCGCCGAACCTGCCGCGTTGTCCGTAGCTCCCGTTCCGCCATGCCACGAGTCGTAGTGTGCGCCGAGCATCACCACTTCGTCCTTGAGATCAGTGCCGGGTATTTCGGCGATCACGTTGTAGTCCATCAAATCTCTGTCGTGATACTGCGCGTTGATGTTGACCTCAAGCTGAACTGCGACGCCTTTCTGAATCATTCTCACGAGTTGGTTGTAATGCTCTGCGGCGACGACCACCTGCGGAATGATCGGAGGCGCGTCCTTGTCCCTCGCGCTCTTGCGCTGATTGAATGGCGTGTCGGTGGGATAGAAGATGTTGGCGCTCTGAACGAATATCGTTCCGCCGTCGCCGCGTCCGGGTTCCAGAACCACTGCCGCTCCCTCGGCTGAGACCATCTCCCATTTTTTGGCTTGAAGTTGCTGGGCCGCGCGCTGTTCGGGCGAAACTTCGAATCTGCGCCCTCCTCTCTGTCCCGTGCCTGACGGATTGGCATTGGCCCATTCGAGAAGTTCCGCTTCAGTCATGCGCGTGCCTTCCGGCTGAAAGTGCGCCCTCACTTCGCGCACAGGAGAAAGCAGAACTATCGCGCCCTTGATCCTGCCTTTATACTTTTCAAGGTCAGCTTCGGTCTTCGCATCGAGGTAAAGGACTTCGCCGCGAACTGCGCCTTTAGTGCTTGAAGACCATGCTTTCGGATGAGCGATCAGCGGCGAGTAAAACGGTTTGATCATATTGGCCGCAAACCCTTCGAGCGTCCATCCGCGACCGAACGGCCCCCACGCTTCGAGGTGAGCGTTCTGCAAGCCCCAGCCTGCGAGCTTCTGTTTCGCCCACTCCTGCGCTTTGCGGATGTTGGGCGAGCCGGTAAGACGAGGCCCATGTACATCGGTCATATAAGAGATAAGCTCCATGACCTGAGATCGCTTCAGCCCTTCTTCTTTTATTTTCTCGACCGTATCGGCGTCGAATTTTTCCTGCGGTGACTGAGCCAGTGCTGTGTTGAAAGTCAGAAGGCTGACTATCAACAAGAGAGCGGTGGTATAGCGCCTGTGCATCTTTCCTCCTTCGTAGCAAGCCGAGCTTGCGTTAAATAAAAATGTGCGACCGATGAAACTGAGTAGACTTCCAATGTCTATCTACTTGTCGATGAGTCGGACGGTTACTTTTTCGGCTCAAGTATCAGCTTTTGAGTCGTGTGCTGCTCGATCTTTTTGCGGCTGAAGAGCAGCGGAAAATATTTCCCATCGGCCCACAACGGCAGCAGGTCGGCATAATGACGGCTTCCGGGTTGTCCCGATTGCCCCGGCACGTTGATGGCAACTGAGTTGTCCCAATCCGCAAGATCGAGAATCTCTCTGAATGATGCGCCGCTGGTTTGTTTCAATCCCGCGCCTGCTGTCGCATTGACAGTGTTTGCATCTCCGCCGCGAGGTATGGATTTCAAATCGAAGACCGACCGCGTCGCGTCATCTTTTGAAAGCATGTGCTTGAATTCAGCCAGATGTAGATCGCCCCATCGCCACTTTTTCATATCCGGGCCGAGTCTTTTGCTCAAATCCGACACGGCTTCGGCAAGGCTGTGAGTCAGCACGCGCGCTCTGCTCTCAGAGCCGAAGTGTTTGCTCTCGTTTTTCTTGAGCGATGCGATCAACTGCGAAAGTGAAAATCTGTTGCCCAAAGACGACTGCGCTTCGCGAGGCGCAACCAATTTGAAGACATTCGACGTGAGTTTCGCCACCCAGACTTCGAAGAGCGCCGCCGCCGCCGAGTCTTTCGACAAAACAAAATTCCAGTCGAGCAGAAGCCCCGCAGCTTCTCTCAAACTTTCGTCTTCAACTTTCTCCTTGCCCATTATTGACACTATATCGCGAGCCGCGAGAGACAACTCATCGTGTTGCAATCGTTCGAAGTCTGAGACGGAAAACTTGCCGCCTTTGTTCAAAATTTCTTCGATGCGATGGAAGCGAAACGGCGCGGCCCATTCGAAGCCTAATTCCTGTTTGTAGCCTTCGGGCAGGATATTGTGATTGGCTGTAGCGATGAAGCGAGATTTCGGATTGAACGAGCGAGGCAACTGGGCGAGCGGCAAAAATCCCTGCCATTCATACCTTCCATCGCCAGGAACCGGAACGAGTCCCGACCATCCGCGTCGAACGGGCGCAAGACCTGCGGCCTGCCATCCGATGTTGCCGTCCACATCCGCATACACGAGATTTTCGGAAGGGACTTTCCATCGTTCGAGCGCTGCGAGAAATTCTTTCCAGTTGCGCGCCCGATTCAGAGAAAGCGATGCTAGATAACCAGCCGTCCCCGGCTCCGTCCCTACCCACCTGAGAACATAAGCGCGACGCCGAGCGCGGTCTTCATAAATGACAGGCCCGTGGCGTGTGAATCGAAGTTCAACTATCTCAGGCGCACTGCGGCCTTTGACTCTTATCTCTTCGCGCTCCGTCTTCATTCGCTCCCATCGATTCTCGTATCGATAAAGAGTCGCATCCTCCGCGCTGGTTTCTGCTACGTAGATATCCTGCTGATCTATGCCGACGATGGTAAACCCGAACCCGACTCTGTCGTTGTGTCCAGCCGCGACTCCCGGCAGCGCAGGCTCGCCCGCGCCTATGACATTCCATCCCGGCCCGACAAGATGAACCATATACCTGAGCGACGGAAGCGTGATCGCGCGATGAGGATCGTTTGCCAGGATAGGTTTGCCTGTATCGGTAAGCTCTCCGCCAACGACCCAGTTGTTGCTCCCTTCAGGCGCAGGAAAATTCACCGACCCGCTCGCCGCGTTTGCCGATTCAAGAATTTTCCTGTCAATGCCTTCGAGGTCTAACCCCGCGGGGATTTCAAGTTTTTTGGGCGGATCGGTCGGAAGCAATTCATCGACTTTTTCAACGCCGATCATTCGCGCAAGCTGCGCGCGCAGCACCTCGCTCGAAGCGTTGCGCGTCATCACATAACCGGCCATTCGCGTCAGACACGCTTCCGGCGTCCACCGTTCGGGTTTTATTCCCGTGAGTTGAAATTCGATGGGAGGATTCGCGCGGCTCTCGTCGATGAAGGCATTGACTCCGCGAACGAAAGCTTCGATTATCTGCCGCGCATCGGGCGCGTAACTCGTCCATTCCGCCTCCATCGATCCGCGATAGCGCATCAGTCGCGCGAATCGGTCTCGCTCGATTGCCGACTCTCCGAGTATTTCAGCAAGCTTGCCTTCGCCCGTGCGTCGCCAGATTTCCATCTGCCACAAACGATCCTGCGCGGCAACAAACCCCTGAGAGAAGAAAAGATCATCGACCGTCTGCGCGTAGATATGAGCTACGCCCCACCGGTCGCGCAGCACTTCGACTGTCTTTGCAAGACCCATCATCTCGATTCGCCCCGATGTTTGAGCCAGCGCCGCGCGAGACCGGGCGGCCAGATCATCAGATGAAATCGAAACTGCGCGATTCTGACTTACGGTGATCTGAGCGACCCAGACTAAGCATAGAAAAATAGTGAGAAGTTTTTTCATGCGCCTGACCTCGAATTTGCGGAAAGCGTATGCTAATGTGGGCAAGTCTCGCGGTCAACCTCCATTCGATGATAGATTCGCGCGACTGATGCGACTATAATCAGCCTGCTTATGGAAGACAAGCCGCATTACATCGAGCACAGAAAGCGATTGAGGGAGCGGTTTCAAAAAACCGGAGCCGAAGGGCTGCACGATTATGAACTGCTCGAACTGCTCTTGACTTACGCCATCCCGCGAAGAGACGTGAAGCCTACGGCAAAAGATTTGATCAATCGATTCGGCAGCCTCTCGAAAGTCATGGACGCTTCTCAAGCAGAGCTTGAAGCGATCAACGGACTGGGCGCGACTTCGGCAACGCTCATTCGACTGGTCAAGGAGCTTTGCGCGGCGTATCTCTCCGAGAGGATGAAAGGGCGCGATGCGCTTTCATCTCCCGATGCTGTCGCGGATTTCGCCAGAATGAAACTCGCCGGACTTCCTCACGAAGCTTTCATGGTCGTTTATCTCAACGTCAAGAATGAAGTCGTAGAACACCAGATCATACACGAAGGGACGGTTGATCGAGCGGTGGTTTATCCGCGCCGGGTTGTGGAGGCCGCGCTCGCCCATCACGCGGCGGCTTTGATTCTGGTTCACAATCATCCGTCGGGCGATCCTGAACCTTCGCAGGAAGACAAGCGATTGACCCGCAGCATCATCGATGCCGCGCGCACTGTGGACATCCGCGTTCTGGATCACATCATCGTTGGCCGAAAGGGATACTTCAGCTTTCATGAAAATCAGCTTCTTCCTGATACGGCGCGGTGATTTTCAAATCGTCTCGATCAGCTTTGTAAGCATTGCGGCGCGGCGCGGGATGTCGCTGATGATTATGTGTTCGTGTTCGGCGTGCGGACCCGCTCCGTCTACTCCAAGCCCGTCAAGCACAGGCACTCCGAGCGCGGCTATGAAATTTCCATCCGATCCTCCGCCCACTGCGCCTTCCTCAAGCTCGAAGCCGACCTCTGCGGCCATAGCTTTTGCGTGATCGAACAGCACTCCGATATCTTCAGTGCGAACGAGCGGAGGACGATTGATTCCGCCTCTGACTTCTATTCGCGCTCCTTCAAGCACAGGGTTGAGATTTTGCATCGCTTTGATTATTCGCTCGCCTTCCGTAACGGTTTCGAATCGCAAATCGACGGCGGCTTGCGCTTCGGCGGCTATGACGTTCGATAACACTCCGCCGCGAACGACTCCGACGTTGAGCGTCGTTCCGCGATCATAATCATTCAACGTGTTGATGGCTAAGACTTGATGAGCCATCTCTGTCACTGCGCTTATTCCGCCGCGAGGATCGTTGCCTGCGTGAGCAGGACGACCGCGAATGATGACTTCGAATTCGCCTACGCCTTTGCGCCCCGTCTTGATGATGCCTCCCGGAATGGGCGGCTCAAGCACCAAAGCCGCGTGAGAGCGTCGGCCTTCATCTTCGATCACGTCTCGCGAATAGTGGCTGCCCGTCTCTTCGTCGCAGGTCATTAGAAACGTGACCGGCCTCTTTGTCTCGCCGTTCAATTCTTTGATCGCGCTGAGAGCATAAGCGGCAAGAGCGGCTCCCGCTTTCATATCGAATATGCCGGGGCCATAAGCGCGGTCGTCTTCCACTCGGAAAGGTCGCTGGGCGAGCGTGCCTGTCGGCCAGACCGTATCGAGGTGGCCCACGACGAGCAAATGCTTTTCATTGCTGTTTGAAGGATTGTATCGGGCGAGGAGAATCGCGCCACTGTGCGGCTCGCATAAGATTTCGACCTCGGCGCCGATTTTAGAAAGCCGCTCGCCGTAGTTTTCAGCTATCAGGCGATTGGCTTCCGCTTCGCGCGACATCGATTCCTGATTGACGAGCCACTTTATGAATTCGAGTATTTCTGCGCGACGCGCTTCGAAGTGGGAAAGAAGCTCTCGGCCATCGAGTTTGTTTTTCATCACCCGCATTTTTAGCAGAGCCGCGCGCCTGTGCGCCACCCCTCAAGCGCGCAGCGCCGACCTCCGTTTGAAAGTCGGCGCTGCTTTTTATCGCGCTTTTATGATGCCTTTGGATATTATTTGCGATTGAGAAGGCTGTCTATGATCGCGGCGATGTCGTTGACGAAATCCGAATTCGGATTGAATCCCCCTCGCGGCTGGCCGTGAAGTTCGCCCTGCTGATTCAGAACTACAATCGTCGGCAGTTGCCGTCCGCCGAATTTCCTGAAAGCCGCCTGTCCCTGATCGCGCAGGACTGATACCGAAAAAGTCGGGCCGCACGGAGATTTGAGCTTGTCGTTGCTCGCTTCAGCGGGCGTGTTGATGCTGACCCAGAATACGCTCACAGGCTTGTTCTGATATCTTTCGACGAGCGATTGGAGCGCCTTGAATTCTTCTCTGCACTGCGGGTCCTGCACGCCGCCGAAAAGCAGGACGACGACTTTTCCTCGCAGGCTCGCGAGCGAAACCGCCTGCCCGTCAGGCGAAGCGAAAGTCAATTCCTGCGCCGCGACGTTCATCGTCATGCTGATGATGAAAGCGGCGGCGAGCATGAAAAATTTTGATCTGCGAAACATCTTCACCTCTTGTCTGTGTACGGCCTTTGGATGCGGATAAGGGCGCGCTCAGTTGTTAAAGATTATCGATCTTAGCACTCGCGCTCCACGCGCGGCAATTCGCGCTGCCGCGCCTGAGCCGTTATACTCAAACGCGAGTATGATCTCGGCGATACTTCTAGCTGCGGGCGAATCGAAACGAATGGGCGCTTTCAAACAGCTTCTGCCGTTCGAAGGGAAAACTTTCGTCCAGTGCGCAGTCGATAACCTGATGGCTTCGGGCGCGGATGAAATCATCTGTGTGACCGGACATCGCGCGTCGGATGTTCGCGCGGCTTTGCAGGATCGCGCAGTGATATTCGCGCACAACGCCGATTACACATCGGGTATGAGCGCATCGATCAAACACGGCATTGAGGCTGTCTCAAAAGATGCGGAGGCTGTGCTGATCGCTCTTGCGGATCAGCCGCAGATCGGAGCCGCGGTGATCAGGCGGCTGATCGAAACATGGAAAAAAGATCGCCCGCTCATACTCGTCCCCGTCTTCGACGAGCGAAACGGGCATCCGGTTATTTTCGACATCAGCCTCAAGGGTGAAATTCTTTCAGTCGATCCTTGTGAAGGGTTGCGTCAGGTCGTGCAGGCGCACAAGGATGAAGTCCTGCGGGTGGAAGCCAGCGTCGAGGTGTTGATCGATTTCGATTTGCCTCAAGACTATAACCGCATCGGTCGGTAAGCGCGCGATCAGCCTTTGCGAATCATTCGCAGTATCAGCAGGAGAATGATCGCGCCTGCGAGCGAAATCAGAAAGCCGGGACGGACATAGCCTCCGAAGTATCCCTGTCGTCCGGGAAACAACTGCTCTCCGAGCCAGCCGCCGAGAAAGCTTCCGCCTATTCCGAGAAGCGATGTCGCGAGGCATCCCATCTGGTCGCGGCCCGGAGTCAGCAGCCGCGCGATGCCGCCTATGATGAAGCCTATGACGAGCCAGCCGATTATGCCACGTTCCATTGATACCTCCGCCTGCAAAATGTATCTCGATATTAGTCATCGCTGTGGGGAAGTGTCAACTCAGGCTCCGCTGCGCTTGATGAACATTCGGGCGGAGGTCGTGCGGATAACGTCGGGGATGTTTTTATTCGTTGAGAGGCCGCGCAGATCGCGCGTCAGTATTCGATTCAGAAATCCGAGGCTGACGGCTATCGGCGTGCGCGGATTACGGACGAGGTTGTGAATGACTGTGTAAGAGCGAGTCCAGGCGCGACTCGTTCCTATCTGGCGCAAAACTTCTTCGGGAACTGTCTTGATCGAAGATATGTGCTCGATTTCCATTTCGGTCAGTCGCGGATTGCGAAGCACCGCGCCTGCCACTATGCGATTCGGGTCGCGCACGAGGATGAGTCGCGCTTCGCGCGTCCCCTTGATGGCCAGCATCACCCGATCCTTGACGCTCATCAAGGCGATGCGCTGAAAGATGGGCATTCTTTCGGGCAGCATCTCGCCCACATCGGCCTCGACTTCGGTGAGAATCTGCCCGATGTCGAGTTGCTCCTCCTCCTCAATAATTTCACTGAACGGGCCGAATTCCATCTCATATTCGGTGACTAAGGAATCGTCGACGCCTTCTTCGATCAGGCCGAGTTGTATGAGGTCTTCGAGGCTTGAGACGGTGAAGGTGCTGGAAGCGGCTTCCTGAGCCGCTTTTTCGGCCTCTTCGCGGGCGCGAGTTTCCTGAGCGACCATCTGCGCGCCGAACTCTTTTTCAAAAAATTCCTGGCGCACTTCCTTGCATCGGCGCTCGGCTTCGGGAGTGCGCGCCGGGTTGGCCAGTATCGCCTCGATTATGTCGGGCAGGCGGATGAGAGCCTGTTGATTGAGCGCGATGGCTTCTACCAGACTCGGCTCTTTCGTATGTCCCGCGACGTGAGCCAGCGCCTTGTCGGGAGTGGAGCGATTGAAGATGACGGCCTCGACTATCTCGCGCGGCGAACTGGGCCAGACGCACAGGAAGCCCAGCACATCCGGGTTTGCCTTGGTGTCGGCTGCAATAGCGATGAACGATTCGGGCTTGAGGGTTCCGATAGTGGCATTGGCGGCCTCGCGCACGCCTTCGTCTTCATCGCCTGAAAGCGCCACCAGCACTTCAAGCAACTCTTCGTTCGAAAGCGGAAGCATACCCTTCGCGGCAGCCATTTTGGCCGGACGCGGCGCATCTCCACTTTTAATAGATTCTAAAACCGGGTTTGCTATGGTTGATTCCCTCCAAACTTATCTTGTTATAGTTGAGGGTGACAAAGCTGTTGGGGCCTGTGAAGACCGCAACATTACTACAACTCTGAGAGCGTTTCAATTGTAGATTGAAGAATCTCAAGGTCAACATAAAACTTTGTTACCGTTCAACACAACAAACCTTTGCGTTGGCGTCGTAAATCGCCCTTGATTTTCAGCCCAACACATGGCGTTTGATGGCGCGACCGATGAATCGAATCTTTTCGCCCAGCGGGAAACGGGCGAGGTTCGTTTTGACCACGCCGTTCGTAAACTCGGTCTTGCGACTGTAATCGACTTTTACATCAATGATGACCGGTCGTCCTGAGAGAGAAATCTTCATCGCCTCATCGAGCGCGTCGCCCACTTCGCTGTCGTTTTCCATCGCCACAAAAGCCGCTCCTGTAGCCTCGGCCAAGCCTTTCAAATTTATGTCGCCCAAAACGGTGCAGGTTTTTCTGTTGAGCGGAATCTGCTGGAACTGAGAAATCTGCGCAAGCTCGCCGTCGTGAAAGACGCAGAAAATCACGCCGAGGCCGTGTGTTGTGGCAGTGATGATCTCAAGCCCTGTCATCATGAATGCGCCGTCGCCGACAATGGCTACAACCTGTTTGTCGGGGTGCGTGAGCTTCACGCCGATTGCCGCAGGCACCGAGTAGCCCATGCAGTTGAAATCCGTAGGCGAGATGAAATGTTTGGAGCGGTGAACAGGAAATTGCTCGACTGCAAGAAACGTGTGATTGCCGTCATCGACTACAAGGTAAGCGTCATTGGCGAGGCGAGCGCGAAGCTGACGAAAAAAGATACCGGGACTCACGAGTTTTTCACTCGGCTTTTTAGTCCACGAAGCGAAAAAATTTTCTTTCTCAGATTTGATAGTTTGTTCGAGATCGGAAGCCTCGCGCGACTTCGCGCCGCTTCCCTTGAGCGCCTCGACCAGAGCGCGCAGCCCACAGCTTGCGTCCGATTCGATGGCGACTCGGGCCGGATAGTTTTTGTTAAACACGTTCGGATTGATGTCGATGTGAATGAGATTTTCGGGAACCGTCATGCCGTAGCTGCCCGTAGCAAGCTCGGCGAATCGGACGCCGACGGCTATGAGCAAATCGCATCGGTCAAACGCTTTTCGCGCGGCGGGAACCGCAGAAGCTCCGAATCCCATCCCTGTGTGCAGAGGGTGATTGGCCGGAAAGACGCTCAAGCCCTGAAGCGTAGTCGCTACGGGCGCGGCGATAAATTCGGCAAGCTCGATGGCTGCGGGGGTCGCTTCTCTCGCGCCCCAGCCGAGATAAAGTCCCGGCCTGATGGATGACTTTATCAACTCCACTGCGGCTTTGATTTTTTCATCATCTACGGCAGGCGGCTTCCATGTCTTTTTGTATTTTGGGAGATCGGCGACTTCTCCCGAAAAAAGTTGCACGTTGCTCGATAGCTCGACGAACGCCGGCCCAGGCTCGCCCGCGGTCGCGATGTCATAAGCGCGATAGATCGTCTCAATCACATCTTCATGTCTATCGACGAGGAAGGCGGCTTTGGTGATGCCGTCGAGCAGTCGGCGCTGATCGATATCGTGAAGCTGGAAGTGTCGGCCGGAATCGCGACGAATGCCGCCTGAGATGACGAGCATCGGAACGCCGTCGAGATATGCTTCGCCTATGCCGCTCATCGCGTGAGTCACTCCCGCGGCTGGAACTATGGCGAGGCACCCGACTGTGTCGCTTGTGCGGCTGACTGCATCGGCCATAAAAGATGCGCAGCCTTCGTGAGTGACGAGTATGGGAGTGATCTGTTCGGACTTGTTCAATTCGTCGTAAAGCTCCGTGTTGTGAACGCCCGGAATGCCGAACGTGTATCGAATGCCTAATTGCTCAAGAGCATAAACGGCCAGCCACGCGCCTGTCTTTTTCATCCGACCCTCTTTTGAACATGTCCGGCAAGCTGTCAGCCTGCGTTGTTTCAAATCTCGTACTTTCAGAGCGCGCAATCCGTCGGATTGCGCCACACGACTCTGCTGGATGCGAGATCGTCTCGCCAGAAAGCTGGCGAAACAATCCTAAAACAGATGGCCGGACTAACCAAGCCGCAGGCGAAGCTCGAAGACATTCCCATAAAAATCAAAGAGGAACTGATCTTCAGTTCCCCTTTGACGCTCATCACGAAGAGAGATTTATTCGCCTACACGCCACCGCACTGGCAGGAATTATCAAGGATATTCCTGTCGGTGATCGTGCATCTGGTCGTGCCGGGTGGAGCCTGAATTGATGCCGTCCCTTTGCCTGTTGAGAAGTTCGGCTTAATGAGCACTCTTCGATCATTTGTGTTGTGCTGAATGGTGAACTCGCAGCCCTTCTTTGTGACTGTTCCCTTGCCTGCAGCTATGACCACGCCGCCACAGCAGAATCGGTACTCTCCGGTAGAGGTGTTGAACAGCACGACGTTTCCGGCATTGCCATCATCCTGAAGGCAGGCTCCGAATACTGTGACAGTGAAAGAGCAGTTCGATGTGCTGCCGCCCGCGCCGGTAGCGGTGCAGGTGACGGTCGTAGTGCCGATGGGGAAAGATGATCCCGATGGTGGCGAGCAGACAGGGGTGACGCTTCCACAGACATCCGATGCGGTAGGCGTCGCGAAGTTGACGACTGCCCCCGCGCTTTGATTGCACGATGGCGGAGCCACTGCCGTGACATTTGCAGGACAGTTGATCACGGGAGGCGGCGTTTGCACGGTTACGGTAAACGAGCAACTCGGCCCGGTCTCTGTGGTGCAGGTGATGGTGGTCGTGCCAGCGGGGAAGAAAGAGCCGCTTGGAGGATCGCACGAGACCGCGCCACAGCCGCCGCTGGTCGTGGGAGCAGAGAAGTTGACGACCGCGCCGCACTGACCTGAATCGTTTGGTTGAGTGATGTTCGACGGACAGGTAATCACGCAATCTATACCGCTACAGTCTATGCCTGAAATCGTCAGCGTGTAAGCGCAGCCGGTGGCTCCTCCGGGATCGCTTTCATTGACGACTATAATGAAGTTCTCATCCGCCCCAACGTTGAATGAAAATGAACCGCTGGCCTCGCCGCTGAATGCCGCGTCCGCGTCTCCGACATAATTCGTGCAGGGGTTGGCAGGATCGAAGCTGCCAATCCGCGCCGAGAAGTGCATCGCCTGCCCGATGGTGCAACCTGTCACAGTGAAGCTGACAGTAACGCAAACAGTCGCCCCGCCGGGATTGGAGAATGTGTAGGCGTCGAAAGCGCGAAGGCCGGTCAGGGTGTCAAGGGTGCAGGGGTTGGAACTGCCGCAGGTGGTGTTGCCAAGCCCGTTGGTGATTCGTCCCGTCTGTTGTCCTGATGTCGCAGGAAAGTCCGTGCTGCCGCTTCCCAACGTTCCGTTGATCGCCGTCGATGGAGGACACGGCGCCTCACACGTTATCCCGCTTATGGTAAGGATGTACTCGCAGCCAGTGGCGCCATCGGGATCGTTTTCATTTACTACAACAACAAAATCCTGGCCTGCTGGAACGTTGAATGAGAACGAGCCGCTGGCCTCGCCGTTGATTGCCGCCCCTGCGTCTCCGACATAATTCATACAGGGGTTGGCAGGATCGAAGCTGCCAAGCCGCGCCGAAAACTGCATAAAAGAAGTAACAGGTCTGCCGTTAGAGCAATCCGTCGCGGTGAAGTTGACAGTCACGCAGGCGGTCGTCGCGCCGGGATTGGTGAATGCGTAGGCATCGAATGAGCGAAGTCCGATGGCGGTGTCAAGGGTGCAGGGGTTGGAACTGCCGCAGGTGATGTTGCCAAGCCCGTTGGTGATTCGTCCCGTCTGTTGTCCTGATGTCGCAGGAAAGTCCGTGCTGCCGCTTCCCAACGTTCCGTTGATCGCTGTCGATGGAGGGCAACTGGCGGTCGGCACGTCGAGGATCAGGTTGACCTGATCTTTGACAGACTTGAAGTCGCGTATGAGCGCGCTCAGTTCTGCCCTGTAAGAGTCATACTCAGCCACGAATGCGCTGACCTCAGAACGCGGATGCCGATACGCGCTTCGAGTCGGGTCATCAAACGCCGAATTGCTCACAGGCTCGGCGATAAGAATATCGAGTTGTTTCAACCTCTCATAAATCTCCGCCTTGCGCCGGTCGACGGCTGTTTTATAAGCGCGAAAAGCATCGGTCACTTCCGGGCTTTTGCCCTTTTGAGAGCGGGCCTTGTGTTGAGAGATAGCGTTGCCCAATGCAGAGCGAGCCGCACCGATGTCCTGCCCTGACGCGGCCAGTGATGATTTGGCGCTCGCCCGGTCAGCGGTCATCCAGCTAACGACTGATGCGATGGCCAGCGCGAGGATCGCTACTATTGCTATTCGAACTGTTGATGATTTCATAAGGCTTCTTCCATGACCTGGTTCATGCCAAATTTTGATGGGGAAGTAATTGTTTTTGCTGACTTCGTGCAGTCTTAGCTTATATCAAAATAATAGCTCGACGGAAAGACTATCAGGGCCGGAAAGGTAATGTCTTAATCGATCCGCAGGCGAAGCGCGACGGCATTCCCATAAAAATCAAAGGGGAACTGATCTTCAGTTCCCCTTTGACGCTCATCAAGAAGAGAGATTTATTCGCCTACACGCCGCCGCACTGGCAGGAATTATCAAGGATATTCCTGTCGGTGATCGTGCATCTGATCGTGCCGGGTGGAGCCTGAATC
>DLHY01000012.1 GCA_002483445.1 Blastocatellia bacterium UBA7656 | reverse complement strand
AGCAGGCTCCGGAACGGGAGGAGCGCCCGGCGGAACATAAGTGGTGCGGCGGCCTCCCCGGCGGTCGCGCCCGCGCGGACGGCGGCCTTCGCCCGGCGCTGCTGAGGCTGAGGCAGCCTCGGCAACCTCAGTCGCGGACGCCTCCGCATCAGCCCCGCCTTCCTTGAGCATCTGCTGGCCTTCGATTATTGCGTCGGCCATCTTGGCGACGAACAGCCGCACCGCGCGCAGGGCGTCGTCATTGCCCGGCACGATGTAGTCGATCCCGTCGGGGTTGCAGTTGGTGTCGACTATGGCTACGACCGGGATGTTGAGCTTGTTTGCTTCGTGAACTGCGATCTCTTCCTTGTTCGAGTCGATTATAAACATCACATCGGGCAGGCGTCGCATATCGCGAATGCCCGCGAGGTTTTTTTCCAGCGCCGAGTGTTCGCGGTCAAGCTGGAGTCGCTCTTTTTTGGTCAGCGCGTCGAAGCGACCGTCCGAGCGCATGGCCTCGATGTCTTTCATTCGCTGGATGGATTTTTGAACCGTCTGAAAGTTGGTGAGCAGTCCGCCGAGCCATCGCTGATTTACATAAAACTGATTGCAGCGTTTGGCTTCTTCCTCTACGGCGTCCTGCGCCTGTCGCTTGGTGCCGACGAAGAGGAACGCCTTGCCGTCCATAGCCTGCTGAGAGACAAACTTCACAGCGTCCTTGAAGAGCCGCTGCGTTTTTTGAAGATCGATTATGTAGATACCGTTGCGCTCGCCGAAGATGTACTCTTTCATCTTCGGATTCCACCGCCTGACCTGGTGTCCGAAATGGACCCCGGCTTCAAGCAGTTCTTTCATCGTTACTGTAGTCAAGCTGACCTCCTCGGTTGAATTGGTTTATGTACTCACCGGCCTGCAATCCTATCCCTGCGAGGACAACCAATCGCGAGGCCGGCAATGGATTAGTGGTCAGATGTTAGATGTTAGTGAGGCATTGATGCTTCTCGACTAACATCTAACCTCTAGCATCTGACATCTGCATTAGCGTTTCGAGAACTGGAACCGTTTGCGAGCGCCTTTTTGTCCGTACTTTTTGCGCTCTTTGGCGCGCGGGTCGCGGGTGACGAACCCTGCTCTTTTGAGACGGGTTCGAAATTCGGGATTGAATTCGATCAAAGCGCGAGTCACACCGTGTCGCACTGCGCCCGCCTGTCCGGCGAATCCGCCGCCTTCGACATTCACAAGTATGTCGAACTTGCCTGCGGTGTCGGTCAGATGAAGCGGCTGGCGGATTATCATACGGTGCATTTCGTTCTGAAAATAATCTTCGAACTTCCGCTTGTTGATGACGATCTGCCCGGTGCCGGGCTTGATGAAAACCCGCGCAGTCGCGCTCTTGCGCCGACCGGTTCCATAGTTTTGATTCGTCTCTGGCACTATCTACTCTCCTTCAAATCAACTTCACACGTCCATCGGCTCTGGCTGCTGGGCCTTGTGCGGATGAGTGTCGCCTTTATAGACCTTGAGCTTTTTGACCATCCTTCGGCCCATCTTCGTCTTGGGCAGCATACCTGCGATTGCCGATTCGAGTATGCGCTCAGGATGTTTCTGAAGCTGCTTTTCGGCTGAGATTTCTTTGAGTCCGCCGGGATAGCCCGTGTGACGGCGATAGATTTTCTCTTTCCACTTGTTGCCCGTGAAGACGACCTTTTCGGCGTTGATGATAACGACGTGGTCGCCTACATCTATATATGGCGTGTAGGTGGGCTTGTTCTTGCCCATAAGAATGCGCGCTGCCTCGGTAGCCAGTCGGCCCACCGTTTTGCCCTCGGCATTGATCACATACCACTTGCGGCTCTGTTCCAGGTTCTTGCCACTTGGCACGAATGTCTGCATGGCGTAAATCTCCAGATTTAACGTAAAGAAGACGAACGGACAGCATACGGAATGGGCAATTTGTTGTCAAGGCCGCGTTTCGAGCGGCTTTCGGTGGCAGGTGGAAATCGATTCAGGCTTTTTCGGCGACGAATATATAGTTTCTCAATCCTCCGGCGACTTCCGTCAAATCCTTCGAGTAAGTCGCCCTCACCGCGCGGTGTTCCTTTATAAGCTCGCCCAGATCCTGAGCCGAGGCCAGTCCGATGTCCTGATACTCAATCGCCCAGATTCTCGCATTCGAGGCTGCGCGAAGAATTCTTTCAACCATGCTCAGATAAGTGTGCTTGGATTGAGCCGTCGCGACCAGATTCATCACTTCATCCGTTATGGGTTCATCCGAGCAGCGAACCCACGATTCGCGCCACCTGTTTCTCGCTTCCGAACCCGCCTGCTCGCCGTGCGCAGGCGGCAGGTTGAGGTAAAACAGATCGGCGCGCGATTGACGGGCGAACTCTTCGACCGACAGATTGTAACTTCGCGAGTGAGGCTGTCCGGGCGGGCCGCTCACGGCGCGGCCTGCAAGACGCCACAACACAGTCGCAAGCGGTCGCCTCAGATCTCGCGTCTGATCGTCGAATGAGAGCGCGTAATCGCCCACCTGAAGCCCAAGGTGAATGGCCTGCGCGCGCAGCGTTTCATCTTCAACTGATTCGATGTTGCGCCGCAGATTGTCCATCCACCAGGCGTCCGTCTCGCTGAACCAATGAAGAAGCCCCGCGTTCATAAGCCTGTTGCCGGGGATGTAAACGTCGCGCAGGAGCGAGGCCACCTGATCTTCAAGCATAGGCGCGCGAGCTTCGATCACAGCCCGCGAAACCGAGGCGGCCCACTTTCTGGGGTCGTTCGAGAAAATGAGTTTATTCCACGCCTTCAGATACCATTCCATCCGCGCCCAGCCGCAAAGCCCCACGGCGATGGAGCGAAACTCTATCTGGCGAAGCACGCTGGCCTGAAATCCCAGAAGAGATTTTTTGTTATAACGGCTCCTCTTCCAGTCTGTCCATCGCGCCTCTTCCGCCTTCAACTCTTTCGTCCCTGATCGCGAAATCAGCAAATCGAGATGCTGCGCGATCGGTGCGGCAGCGTCTTCGCCCGTCTGTTGATGCGCAGGCTCGCTCGCCTGAAAAGAAGGATACGCGCTCAAAAGTTCAGGCACGCTTCGTTTTATCGCTTCAGGCTCGCTTTGCGTTGTCGGCTCGGTCTGCGCAGGCGGCTGATCGATTTGCCACGGTTCAATCGATGAAGGATAGGCGGTTTCAGCAGGCGGTTCCGTTCGTGGTTCGATGGCCGCAGGGATTTCAACCCTCGGCTCGACGTTCTGCTCAACCGATTCTCGAAGCTCTTCGATGAGCGCGACGAGCGCGCTCACGACGAAGGGATCGCATTCCACCCCGGCGCTTGATTTGAGAGTTTCAATCGCATCCTCGTAAGAGAGAGCGGCGCGATAGGGGCGATCAGCCACGAGCGCGCTCAACAGTTCGACGGCGCGAAGTATGCGCGCTCCGATGGGAATGTCTTCAAAGGATAGAGAGTCCGGGTATCCCGTTCCGTTCCACCATTCGTGATGCCAGCGGACGAGCAGTTGCGCATGACGGGTCGAGCCGCGCTTTGCCATCTGCTGCTCGCCTATGACAGAGTGCCGCCAAAGATCGATCCGCTGCTCGAATGAAAGCGGGCCGGACGATGAATGGTATGCGGGACTCATCGCGTGCAGCCCTATGTCGTGAAGCATAGCGGCTTCGGCCAGGGCGTTGATATCGGCCTGGGCCAGCCCCATCCGGCGGGCCACGAGTGCGGCTATCTCGGCCATCGCCCGCGCGTGCGAGCGGCTATATTTTTCATAACCGTCTATAAGCTCGGCGAGCTTCGTTATGCTTTCTTGTCGAGGCTTGCCTTTGGCCGTCTCCACGCTCCCTCCTCGTTTGTTTATTCAGGCTGTACGTTACAACCTGCGTCTGCGTCAGTCAAGGTACGCTTCTTTTTTAATCTCCCGATTGATCGACAGCAGCAAGCTTGTTGGCGGTCTGTCAGGTGAAGTACAATCTGAGCGCAGTAAATTCGCCCGGAGAAGTTTTTTCCGATAGGTTCGCGAAGCGGAAGAAAAACCGTTTGACAGACAGTCGCTATATGTCGGGCAATTGCACAGGTTTATTTAGACCGGGCCGCAATCACCGAGATTTGCTCCTCAAAGACTCGATATGCCTGAACCAGTCGCATCGCCGATTCGAATACTTGTCGTGGACGATCACGCAGTCGTTCGCACAGCCCTGCGCATGGTGATTCAAAATCAGCCGCGTATGACTATGATAGGCGAAGCGACCACTCGCGCTGAGGCTTTGGATCTCAACTCGCGCGAACGGCCCGACATCGTGCTGCTCGACATAGATCTGGGCGGTGAAAACGGTCTGGATTTCATCCCCGAACTGCTCTCGGCCTGCGAGTGCCGCGTCATCGTGCTTACGGGCGTCCGAGACCCTGAAGTGCATTATCGCGCGGTCAAGCTCGGCGCCCTGGGGCTGGTGCAGAAAGAGCGAGCCGTCGATGTTTTGATCGACGCCATCGAGCGCGTTCACGCAGGAGAGGCATGGCTCGATCCTTCGCTCACGGCGCGCGTGCTGTCGGAAGTGTCGAGCGCGGGTAAAAATAAAAAAGCCGACCCCGAAGAAGCGAAGATCGCCTCTCTCACAGACCGCGAGCGCGAAGTCCTCATGCTGGTGAGCGAAGGGCTCAAGAACAAGGAAATAGCCGAACGCCTCTTTATCAGCGAATGGACAGTGCGCCACCACATCACCTCCATATTCAGCAAGCTTGAAGTTTCAGACCGCGTTGAGTTGATCCTCTACGCTTACCGCCACGGGATCGCCATCCCTCCGTCGTCTCGAAGCTGAACCTTCCACAAAACATCGCGCGAGCGGGTAGCACTGAGGTGCTACAGCTGACAGCACTTCGCTGCCCCCTGCGCGGATTCAAAACGGGAGCCGGGTGCTAAGAAAAAGGAAACCCTGTGCGATGTGCGAATTTCGCTCCTATGGTTGAATGAAGTTATGCTGCGATCCGGGAAACATAATAACGATGTCCTCTCGCTCCAAAAATTTCGGGATCGCAGCGCGCCGTTCACAGCATTCCAAGCCGTCGGAATCCCTCCACGGACGGCTACGATAAAATCAGAGGTGCCGCTGTGAAAATGCCTGATATCCCTCACAGAATCGTTTCTATTAAAATCATGCTCTCATCGCTACTCGATGTTTATCGTCAGCGCAAGGGTTTCTCTCGCGGTCTCGTCGAACTGATAAGATCCCTCGCTCTGGTCGGTTTGCTAATGACGCTTGCTCAATCGGGCAGCGCCCAAACAGTCGTCGCCACCGCCGTCAATCATGGCACGACCGCGACCCTCACCTATTCGCTCACGATTCCAACCGCCTCCGCCAACAGGATTCTGATTGTAGGAGTCTCGCTGTCATCAAGCGGGTCGATAACGGTGAGCAGCATTTCCTACGGCAGCCAGTCTCTCGCTCTCAGGGGTTCCATCAACCATGCGACGCAACCTGTTCGCGTCGAGATGTGGTCGCTGCAAAATCCCAATACCGGAACCGCCACGATCACTGTAACTCTGTCCGCATCGACCGATCTCACATCAGGCGCTATCGCATTCAGCGACGCTTCGGGCCTCGACCTCTTCAGCTTAGTCTCCTCGACCGGGACTGGCTCTCTGGCCACCCTCGACGTCCCTAATGTTACGACCGGCGAGGTTATAGTCGATGTGATCGGGAGGAAAGACCCCAGCAACTCGGCTCCAACAGACACCAGCATACAAACAGAGCGATGGGATGATAAAGCGCCCCCTCAAAACGCCGGAGCCTCCAGCACGAGGGCTGTCACTTGTTCCCCTTCTTCGCCCTGCACCGTGACTCAGAGTTGGAATGTCACAGGCGGATCGAACGGCTGGGTGCTGGCGGCGATGGTTCTGAGGCTTGCGCCTTCGCTCGTCCGCCTCAAGGATTTCACCGCCACGCAAATGAGCAATGGCCAGGTCTCGCTTGAATGGGAAACCGGCTACGAAGTCGATAACATCGGATTCAACATCTACCGCGATCATAACGGCGTCCGCACCCGCATCAACAAAGGAATCATAGCTGGCTCCGCTCTCACTGCCGGACCCACCACCACCCTGACAGCCGGACAGTCTTACTCGTGGACAGATAAATTCAACGACGCAGAAGGCGCGCTCTACTGGCTCGAAGACCTCGACCTCAATGGCGCAAGCACCTGGAACGGGCCTTTCGCTGCAAGGCGGGATATGACCTCTGATGACAATCTGCTGCCCAGGCTTGAGTATTCGCGCGTGTTGAGCGCAGTCAGCGCGGAGAGCGATCAAAGAGACACAACTCTTGCGGTCGAGCCGAAAGCGAAACTGCCCAAAATGAAAGCCGCCTCCATACCAGCGATTCCTTTTTCTCAGTCTTCGATCAAGATCGCCGTCAAACAGACGGGCTGGCAAATAGTCACCCAGGCGGAACTTGTGGCCGCAGGTTTGAGACCCACAATCAATCCTCGACGGCTTCAACTCTATGTCGATGGAAAGCAGCAGCCCATCGAGGTTTCGGGCGAAGAGGATGCCCGCTTCGATTCAACCGACGCGATAGAATTTTACGGAATCGGTCTCGACACTCCTTCCACCGACATCCGAATCTACTGGCTGATAGAAGGCGCTCAACCCGGCCTTCGAATCAGTAAAGCGGGTTTCTCCCAGGGGATGCGCTCCGGCGACAGTTTTCCCTGCACCGTGGAGCGAAGAGATAAAACCATCTACTATCCTGCACTCAGGAACGGAGATTCGGAAAACTTCTTCGGCTCGATCGTAACCGCAACGCAGGTTGATCAATCGATCACGCTTCGCAATATCAAATCGTCGGCTGCGGAAAACGCCTGGGTCGAAGTGTCTCTGCAAGGCGTGACCACGCTCCCGCACTCGGTCAGGATACTTCTCAACGACTCTCTGATCCACACACTCAACTTCGACGGCCAGTCCGTGGCGCAGGCTCGCGTCGCGGTGCCTCACTCGATGCTCAAAGAAGGAGACAACACAGTATCGCTTCAGTCTCAGAACGGATGGAGCGATGTGAGCCTCGTCTCTTACATCCGCGCGACCTGGCAACGCACCTTCCGCGCTGAAAGCGATGCTTTGAGGTTTACGGCGCGAAGCGGCGAGCAGGTAAGCATAGAAGGATTCAGCAAGGATCGAATCAAGGTAGTGGATGTGACCGACCCGTCAAATCCGACGGAAGTCGGAAGCGTCGTTTCGCAAGGACAGCAGGGCTTCACGGTAACGGCGACAGTCAGCGGCGTGGGTGAGCGGAGGCTTCTGGTCTTGAGCCGCGACCGCGCTCACTCCCCCGCATCGATCAGGCTCGACCAGCCGTCTAACCTGAAGAAGCGATCTCAAAAACCGGATTTCATCATCATCAGCCATAGCGATTTCGCCGACAGCCTCGCTCCTCTCGTCTCGCTTCGTCAAAGCCAGGGCTTGAGTGTAGAGGTTGTCGATGTCGAAGATATCTATGACGAGTTCAGCTATGGGCAAAAGACCCCGCTGGCTCTGCGCAGTTTCCTCGCTTACACAAAGACCAACTCGACGAAGGCTCCCTGGTTCGTGATGCTGGTGGGAGACGCCAGCTACGATCCGAGAAACTATCTCGGCAAGGGCAGCTTCGACTTCGTTCCGACGAAACTTGTGGACACTTCATTTCTTGAAACGGCCAGCGATGACTGGTTCGCCGATTTCAACGACGACGGACTTGCAGAAATGTCTGTGGGTCGCCTGCCCGTGAGAACGGCTCAGGAAGCAGCTTTGGTGGTGTCGAAGATCGTCGGCTATCAAAGCTCATCGCCTTCGACCGAGGCAACTATCGTGGCCGACAAAAACGACACGTTCGGCTTCGAGCAGGCGAGCGACCATCTGCGCGCGCTCATCCCTCATGGAATAGCCATCGGGCAGATATACCGCGGCAAAACCGATGATGCGACCGCAAGAACGAATTTGCTTGCGGCCCTCAACGGCGGGCAGAAAGTAGTGAATTACATGGGTCACGGATCGACAGTCAGTTGGAGAGGCGGTCTGCTGACAGGCGCGGATGCGGCCAGCCTCACCAACAAGGATCGATTGAGCCTGCTGGTGACGATGACCTGCCTCAACGGGTACTTCCTCGACCTGACGTTCGACAGTCTGGCTGAAAGCATGTTGAAGTCTCCGGGAGGCGCGGTGGCCGCGTGGGCGTCATCCGCGCTGACTACTCCCGGCGGACAGGCGCAGATGAATCGGGAGTTGATGCGCCAGCTATTCAGCGCGGCGACAGTGACTATAGGCGAGGCCACATTGAAGGCGAAGGCGGCTGTCAGCGACACGGACGTTCGACGCAGTTGGATACTGTTTGGCGATCCGACCATGAGATTGAAATGAATTGAAAACTCATCGAGTCGCTCTGCGTCCTTGAAAGACGCAACCTGTCTTTCACAGCGCACACTTCCCGTGTGCGCTGAGGATGTCGCCGAAAAGGGGATCGGCGGCGCTTGGGACGCAGTTGCCGGACGTGGTTGTTGCCTGGGGTACAACCACGTCCACTATGTCTCGATCTAGCAGGTCTAGGTAACATGAAGATACTCATAGCTGAAGATGATGCTCTCTCGCGCTGGCATCTGAAGAACCTGCTCATCGACTGGGGGTATGAGGTGACAGAGTGCGAAAACGGCAGCGATGCCTGGAGGCATTATCTGGCGGGCGATTACAAGCTGGTCATATCCGACTGGGCGATGCCTGAAATGGATGGGGTCGAGCTTTGCCGCAGGATTCACACCCAGAAGGATCAATGTTATTTCATACTGCTTTCATCGAGAGTCGGTCAGACGGGATTCGCCGAGAGATTGGATGCCGGAATCGATGTTTATCTGAGCAAGCCTCTCAACGCCGATGAGTTGAAAAGTCAGATGAGAAGGGCCGAGTTTCTTTTTGCTCTGCGTTCAGAGGCACAGAACGTGCAGACTCTTTTGCCCACCTGCGCATGGTGCAGGAAGTCGCGCATCGGCGAAGACATCTGGGTCGAAGTCGAAAGTCTCGCGCTTAACGCCTTCTTCACCTATTCTATATGCCCGGATTGCAGCCATCAGTTGAAAGCCGCCCACAAGAGCAACGGAACCGATTGACTCCACCCCTCAAAACCCCTGATTGTAAATCAGCCTTACGCCTCATATTCGCCTTTTCCATCCCCCAAAAGTGCTACTCAGACCCGCCGGATTAGTCATAGCAGCGGCAATAAAAATAGGCGCGCTGCGCCAGTAAAAATGGGCGCGTCGTGCGATGCGCGTTTTCCGGAAAAGTAGTCTAATGAGAGTCGTTGAGAGCGCATTATTTGACAAATCAGGTTGGAAGATTCACGAGTGGCCGCGCCCGCAGGACAGCAAGTCTGTCTTTCGCAGCGCCTCAGGGGGAGTGGACGCTGCGATGCCGTCGGGGGAATTGACGGCAATCAGGGCGCGGTCGAGGAGCGTGGTTGCAGATTCGTCACAACCACGCTCCTCCTTATTTTGAAGAGGAATAATTATGTCAGGCATCATCTTGATTTCAGCAGCAGCCATTTTTCTGGCGAGTGTCGTACTTTGGAGTCAGCGCAGGCATTCAATGCGACTGGCCCCGCGCGAGGAATCGCTTACGATGAAAGTTCAAATAATCTGCGGCGACTGCGCGGGAGTTGAGCGGCTGCCGAAGAAAACTTTTTTAACGCGAAAGGGTGAGTGCGAGCAGTGTGGCGGTCACAGCTTCGTCCTCGCTTCCGCCATCGCCCGCGCTGCAAAGGTCGGCGCGCAGCAGAGAGTCGTCGCTCGAATGATGGCGGCGAAGATCGCCGTATAGGAATAAAACTTTTCACGGATTTTTAAGAGGCGCTATGGAGATAAACCGATTTCACAATCAAACAAGGAGTTTTATGGTAGGCGCGATTGAGAACAGCAGCGATTACATTTTTGAAGATCATATAACCGAATTGAACTTCAGAGAGATGGAGCCGGGACAGACCATACAGATCGAAACCATCAACAGCAGATACCTCTTTTTACTCATCGATCCCGCGAATGGAAAGGGACTGCTTTCGGGCGGATCGCTCGGCGACGAGCGTTATCTGGCCTTTTTGACTGGGGTGCTTGGCGATGAAAGAGAGGGGTTTGCCATCGACTCGCGACGGCTCAGGACAAGAGCGCGCGCCCTTTTTTACATGGAAACCAGACAAGGTACGAAGAGTCTGATGCTGTCGAAGATCGTAAGGCTCTCCGTCGTAATCGACGAAACTCAACAGGAATTCATCGCCTGATATCTGCGCCCGACAGGCGCAGCGGGTAGCAAATAATGAAGGTACTCATAGCCGAAGACGATGCCCCCTCGCGTCTGCATCTGGAGAGCCTGTTGAGCGATTGGGGATATGAGGCGACCGCCTGCGAAACCGGCAAAGAAGCCTGGGAGCGATATCTCGCGGGCGGCTTTCGTCTCGTAATTTCCGAGCGGGCGATGCCGGAAATCAATGGCACAGAGCTTTGCCGAAAAATCCGCGCCGTCGGCTCTGATGAGCATTGCTATTTCATTCTTCTCACTTCCCAAACCGGCAGGAGCGACCTCGCTCAGGAGATCGATTCAGGCATCGATGTTTTACTGACGAAGCCGCTCGATGCCGAAGAACTGAAAAGGCACCTGAAAATCGTAGAGTCTCTTCTGGCTCTGCGCTCAGGCAAGGATCATCTTTTGCCTTTGTGCGCGTGGTGCCGAAGAACGCGCATAGGCGAAGACCTCTGGCTCCCTCTCGATAACGATCCCGACTCAGACTTCACATATTCTATATGTCCGCATTGCAGCGGCAATCTTCGCTCGATGAGCAAAAGCAACTCCAACCAATGAAGGATCGCTCAACCTGAGCGACATCTTGAGTCGGCGCAGGCGAGGATGAAGCCTCGCGACAAGTCCGCGCCGACTCAAACTCTTTCCTCCGCCGAAAAAGCTTGTGATATAGTAACAGGCGTCCAAATCGCAATCCTTTTAGGACGTTGAAAAATCCGCACATAAACGCGCCCGCCCGACTCTTTTCGGAATCGGCGGATCGCAAAGTCAGGGGGAAATTCTCATGTCAGATGAAAACAATCCTCATGATCTTCCCGTTGAAGTCTCCGCTCGCCCGTCACAGGAGGACTCTTCAAGCCATGCGTCTTCGAGGGAAGACCTCGCCACCAGCGGGAGCCTTGAAAAGGTCAGAGAAATACTCTTCGGCTCGCAGGCCCGCGATTATGAGCGCCGCTTCGCCCGACTCGAAGACCGACTGATGAAGGAATCTCTCGACCTGAGAGACGAGATGAAAAAACGATTCGACTCTCTGGAATCGTTCATCAAGAAAGAAATCGATTCGCTCAATTCGCGCCTGCGGTCAGAATCGGAATCGCGCGAAAAGGCCGATCAGGAACTCTCTCACGCCATGGCCGAAATCGCCCGCGCTTTCGACAAGCGGGCCTCTCAGATCGAGGAGCAGATGGCCCGGGAGACAGGGGATATTCGCGATCAGATGCTTCAGCAGTACAAAAACCTTATGGACGAAATACTGCAAAAGCACAAAGAAATCTCCGCTTCGCTCGAACGCGATGCCCGCGAACTGCGCGCGGACAAAGTCGACCGGTTCGCGCTGGCCTCGATGTTCAACGAAGTGGCCATGAGGCTCAGCAATAATCTCATAATCCCCATACCGGAGGATGAGGGCGATGATTGATGCAGCCCAGGTCGAGGACGATTCTTCACCGAGTCGCGCCCTTGAGCAGATGGACGAGCTTCGCCGCATCCTGCTCGCGCCTGAGCAGAATGAAATCATCCGTCTGCACGAGAGAGTGGAACAGGTGCGCCCCGACCCGGAAAACGTCGCCGAGCTTCTCCCCGAGGCCGTATCGATTCGAACCAGAAAAGATGATCGACTCGCGACAGCCCTGATGCCCACCATCGAAAATGCCATTGGGGTTTCAGTCAAAAAAGACCCTCACCGACTCGTAGACGCCATATTTCCCGTCATGGGGCCTGCCATCCGCAAAGCAATATCACATGCCTTCAGCGAGATGGTTCAATCCATCAATCAGACTCTCGAACACAGCCTTTCGATCAAGGGATTGAAATGGAGATGGGAAGCCTTTCGCACAGGCAAGTCTTTCGCCGAAGTGGTCCTCAGTCACACGCTGCTCTACAGAGTCGAGCAGGTTTTTCTCATTCACAAAGCGACTGGCGTCATGCTCCAGCACAAGGCAAGGGGGGCGACCGGGATGCTCGATTCCGATCTGGTTTCTGGGATGCTGACCGCGATTCAGGATTTCGTGCATGATTCGTTCGGCGCGCAAAAAAGCGACGAGCTTGAATCTTTTCGAGTGGGAGATTTCACAATCTGGATAGAGCGGGGATCGCAGGCAGTGCTTGCCGCCGTCATTCGCGGAACTGCGCCGCAGGAGTTTCGACACACGTTGCAGGACGCGCTCGACTCGATTCACGCCGAGCAGAGAGAAGCGTTGGAAAACTTCAGCGGCGACTCCGCGCCGTTTGCCGCGACCCGGCCCCATCTCGAAAGCTGCCTTCGGGATCAGGTCGAAGTGAAGGCGAAGAAGTCTTCCACCGCTTTTTGGATGGCCGCGACCATCGTGCTGCTGGCCGTGGGACTGTGGCTCTTCTTCTACGTTCGCGGCGGTCTGCGATGGAGCGATTACATCGCCAGCCTTAAAGCCGAGCCGGGTCTGGTCGTCGTCTCTGAAGATCGCCGATGGGGAACGTTTTATGTCACGGGACTGCGCGACCCTCTCGCCCGCGATCCGGCGGAGATGCTCAAATCGACGCGCATCGCGGCACAAGACGTTGTGAGCCGCTGGGAGCATTATCAGGCTGCCGACCCCCGGTTCATCATCGCCAGAGCGAGCCGTCTGCTTGAGCCGCCTCAGAGCGTTTCTTTCAAGGCGGAAGAAGGAGTTCTTCGCGCTGAAGGATTCGCCTCTCGCGAGTGGATTGCGCAGGCGCAAAAGCTGGCGGCATTCATCCCCGGAGTGGCGGCTTTCGACGCGAGGAGTCTGATCGATGCAGACTCGGCGCGACAGGAATTCGAAGGCGTTCGTCAGCGGGTTGAAAATCGATTGATCAAGTTCGAAACGGGCAGCGCGGAAATACTTGAAGATCAAGCGCCCGTACTCGACGAGCTTGCCTCCGATATCGAACGTCTGCGCGCGCTGGCGCAATCCATCGGCAGCGAAGTTCGCATAAGCATATCAGGCTACACCGACCCGACTGGAACCGAGGCGATCAATGCCACCTTGCGCCGCCAGAGGGCGGAAAATATTTTTTCGGCCCTGATCTCAAGAGGCATCAATCCCCTTGGGCTATCGGCATCCCCGGCGGATGTGGCGACACTGCCGCGGGCGAGTCAGGATCGCAAGGTGAATCTCGTTGTTACCCTCTCAGACGCGGCCAGCAGAAATCGATAAGTCATGATTCAAAAGAAAGTATGCATGATAGGCGCGTTCGCTGTCGGCAAGACGAGTCTTGTCTCGCGCTTCGTCAAAAGCATCTTCTCTGAAAAATATCTCACGACGGTGGGTGTGAAGATCGATAAGAAGACCGTCACTGCGCGCGGGCAGGAGATAAACCTGATACTTTGGGATCTGGCCGGTGAAGATGAGTTCATGCAGGTGAGGATGTCATACGTCCGCGGGTCTTCCGCCTATCTGCTCGTAGCCGACGGCACGCGCGGCGGCACTCTCGATACGGCCATAGATCTCCAACGAAGAGTTGAAGCTGAAACAGGCAAGCTGCCTTTCGCGCTCCTCATCAATAAAGCCGACCTCGCGGAGGAGTGGGAGACGGACGAGCGAAAAATCGAATCGCTCTCAGAGCGGGGATGGGCGATTTTCAGAACCAGCGCGAAAACCGGAGCCAGCGTCGAAGAAGCATTCCTCGCGCTCGGCGAGCGAATCATTGATCTGTAATGAAGACCGAAGCTACAAACTCTGACTTTCTTGCCGCGCTCGACATTGCGGCGATGGAGCGCGCGGAAGACGGCTCGTTCAAACTCATATCGAGCGCGCCCCGCTGGTTCACAAGGCTTTTTCCTCAATCTGATTCCCTAAGCGAAGGACTCAATCTGCGATCATTTTTTTTCCTCGATCATTTCCTGAACGACGCTGAATCTTTCTGGCAGCGTGCAAGCGGCGGGCGGCTTCGTTCAGGCCCCTGGAACGAAGCTGATGACGTTCAACTCGAAGCCTCGGCTCTTTCGATAGGCGATAGAAAAATTCTCATCATCGAGCCTTTCAGGTTCGACTACAGAGAGGTGCAGCCCCTTGCGCAGAAGGCCAGAGACAAGAGCCTCGATTATGAAAGACTGGCCCGCGCTGAAGAATCGCTCCGAAGAAGCGAGGCGCGCAATCAGGCCATACTCAATGCTATCCCTGATCTGATGCTTCAGGTCGATGGCCGAGGGTTGATACTGGATTATCGCCCGAAAAAAACGCTCGACCTCGCTCCTGCGCTCAAGGCGGGAAGCCGGGTGCAGGACGTTTTGCCGCAAGCGTTGGCAGACCGCCTTTGCGAATCGGCATCGCAGGCCATCAGCGACGGCTCGACGCATATCTTCGAAGAGAGCATACACATCGATGGCCTTTTGAAAGATTATGAGATTCGAGTCGCGGCGAGCGGCGAGGATGACGCGCTCGCCATTATTCGCGACATAACGAGGCGAAAACAGCTTGAGCGCGAGTTGATCGACACGCGCGAGGCGGCGCTTGCGGCCAGCCGCGCCAAGTCGGATTTTCTGGCCAGAATGAGCCACGAAATCCGCACTCCTATGAACGGCGTGATCGGAATGATAAATCTGCTGCTCGACGCTGATTTGACTGACGAGCAGCAGAGGCTTGCGCGCACAGCGCAATCAAGCGCCGCCGCCCTTCTCGATATAATCAACGACCTTCTCGACCTATCGAAGATCGAGGCCGGAAAGACCCGAATCGAAACTCTCGACTTCGATCTGCGCCGCACGGTTGAAGATGCGGTCGAACTGCTCGCCGAGCGCGCGCACGCGAAGGGACTGGAGATGATTTCATTCATTCACAAGAGCGCGCCTGCGCTCGTGCGTGGAGATGCGGGGCGCATCAGGCAAATAATCGTGAACCTCCTGGGCAACGCGATCAAGTTCACCCGCGAAGGCGAAATCATTCTCCGCGTCACCCGCGAAAGCGAGCGCGTAGGGCGCATAATCGTTCGATTTGAAACCATCGACACGGGCATAGGGATTCCCGCAGAGACGATTCCCTATCTGTTTCAACCCTTCTCACAGGCCGATCAATCCATAAGCCGCAGGTTCGGCGGAACAGGTCTGGGGCTGGCCATATCGAAGCAACTCGTCGATCTGATGGGCGGTGAAATCGGAGTGCGCAGCGAACAGGGCAAAGGCTCGACGTTCTGGTTTCGCCTGCCGCTCGAAAAACAATCCGCCGAAATGCAGGAGACGAACCTTCCTCGCATTCGCGCGCTCATAGTCGATGCGAACGCGATGAGCAGAAAAGTCATGCAGCATTATCTGGTCAGTCTTGGGATGCGAAGCGATCATTGCGCAAGCGGCGCGGGCGCGCTGGCGACCCTGCGCCGCGAGGCCGCGGACGGAGACCCTTACGACATAGCGTTCATCAACGTTCGCACGCATCGAATGGACGGGGCGACGCTCGCTCGCGCGATCAAATCTGATTCTATGGCGGCGGGGATCAAGGTGGTGATGATGAAACCGTTCGGCAGGCGCGACGAGGCGGAGGCAAGCATCGATGCACATCTCACAAAGCCTGTGCGCCTCGCGCGGCTCATCGAATGTCTGACCGCAGTATTGAACGACAATGCAGGCCCGCCGCCAGGTGAGATTGAGCGCAAAAATTCTGCGACGGCTCCGCGCCCGTCTTCGCTCGTGAGCGAAAATCACGGTAAGATTCGCGTGCTGCTGGCCGAGGATAATCCGGTCAATCAGGAGGTGGCCTCGTTGCAGCTTCAAAGGCTGGGCTACCGGGTCGACATCGCAGGCGACGGGCGCGAGGCGATCAGAGCGTTTGAAAAAACTGAATACGATATCGTGCTGATGGATTGTCAGATGCCGGAGATGGACGGCTATGAGGCGACAAAAGAGATGCGCCTTCACGAAGGCGAGCCTCGACGCGCGGCCATCATAGCCATGACGGCGAACGCTCTTGAAGGCGAGAGAGAAAAATGCCTTGCCGCGGGAATGGATGATTATTTAACCAAACCTCTTGATCAGGAGGAACTGGCCGCCGTTCTCAGTCGATGGGCGGCTCCGAAAAATATGAATTCGTCAAATGATAAGCCAAAGGATCACTCTGATCCGCTTCAATCGGATTTGCGCGAGGGACTCCGCAAGCTGGCTGGCGGCAGCGGTCGAGAAGCCATAATCAAACTGATAGACCTTTTCATCAAGGACACAAGCGAACGGCTGGCAGGTATGCGCGCGGCGATGGATGGAAAAACTCTTGGGCAAACTGCGCACGCGCTCAAGGGGAGTTGCGGCTATCTCGGAGCCAAACGCATGGCATCGATCTGCGAGACCATTGAAGAACTTGGCCGCGCTGGCATATCGGATCGCGCTGTGGCGCTGGTTGATCTGCTCGAAGAAGAATTCGCCCGCGTCCGCGAGGCGCTTGAAGGCGAGAAGGAAGAAGCGCGGAAGGAATGAAAACTTTTACCGATCAATCGCCAGCCATCGGCAATTCAGCGCGGCGACTGAAGCACGGTTGGCACCAGCCATAAAGAATTCTGTTTATGAGATGAAGCGCGACTGTTTCATCTGCGGGGATCATCCGGTGACACTGTTTGCACTCCCACTGTCGTCCATGCAAGCCTTCTGCTTGTTCGAATCTTGTGGCCATATTTTTCTGTGGTGGATGCGTCTCCACTCTGCTCCTTTCAAATCATAAGAGATTCAATAGCGTTTCGTGATACATGAAAACGCGCGCTCTCTGTTTTGGTTCCACAACCGCGAGCGCAAACCTCAGATTCATTTTCGACGAGCGGGGTTGCCGTCAATTGATCAACTGTGGCGTGTCATCCGATCCCGCATCTATCGATTCCTCTTCGACCGACCAGACCTCGAAGAGATCGCGCGGAACCTCATAAATGAAACGGGAAGGTTTTTGAATCACTGTCTGTCGCGACCAGTCAGTGACGACCAGCGGATAGGTGATGTAGAGCTCGTCCTTCGCCCGCGTGAGCGCGACGTAAAACAATCGCCGCTCTTCTTCTTCGCTCTCCGAGTCGCGAAGGCTTCGCGCAGACGGGAACTTTCCGTCCGCAGCCCAGATCAGAAACACTTCTTTCCACTCAAGCCCTTTGGCCTGATGCACGGAACTAAGCACCAATTTTTCATCCTCATCCCCGCCCATCACCACATCTTCGGCAGTAGTCGATTGCGGAGAGCCGAATCGCTCGGTGTTGACAAGCGCAAGCTCTGACAAAAACTCTTCAGTCGAACCAAATCGCGCCGCGTAGTTCGCCAGTTGGCGCAGGTCTTCAGCGCGCAGGTCTGCGTTTTCATAAGTGTTCTCAAGATATTCTTCGTATCCGCTCGAAAGCACAAAAGCGATCTGCGCCGCAGGCCGATCAATGTTTTCAGGAGAGATGAGTCCTCCGATCAATTTCACAAACTCCTGCCAAGCGCTGGCGGCCCGCGGGCGGGCTTCGAAATCCGCGCGAATGACTAAAGCGAGAGGCTCTTCGGCGAAACTTATTCGCTCCCATATACGACTCGCCGTCGCATTGCCAACCGATGGAATGAGCTTGAGGACTCGCTTCCACGCTATCTCATCGCGCGGATTGACGACGATCCTAAGATACGAAGTCACGTCTTTGATGTGCGCCTGCTCGAAGAATCGAACGCCCGAACGCACCGTATAAGGAACGTCGCGACGGGTGAGTTCCATCTGAAGTTCCATCGCGTGCCAGTGGCTTCGATAAAGCACAGCCATATCGGTGAGCGGCACTCCGTCCTGGCGCAATTCGAGTATGCGTCCGGCGACGAAAGCCGCCTGCTGATCCGAATCGCGGCATGGTATGAGCGCGGGCGCTTGCCCGATGGAAGGCCGGACGGCACGAAGAGTCTTTGGAAGCTGTTTGCGATTCTGGCTTATCGATGCGTTTGCAGCCATCAGGATTTCAGGCCGCGAGCGATAGTTGGTCTCCAATCGAAATTCCTGCGCGTCCGCATAGCGATCTTTGAAAGTGTATATGTTGGCGAAGTGCGCGCCGCGAAAGCTGTAGATCGATTGAGCATCGTCGCCGACAACCATCACGTTGCGATGGCGCGAGGCGAGAAGGTCTATGATCTCAGCCTGAATTTTATTCGTGTCCTGATACTCATCGACGAGAATGTGCTGGAAATTATCGGCCCAGTAATCGCCCGTTTCAGGTTTTTCCACGAGCAGTCGCTTCCAGTTCAAAAGCAGGTCGTCATAATCCATCGCGTTTCGCTCAAGCTTCCGCGCCTGATAGATGCGGTCGACCTGTTCGATCTGCGAAGAGAGATGTTCAAGGTGCGGATAGTGGCGCGGGAGCGAGTCGCGAATCATCATATCGCGATTCGTGGCGAAGCTGAAAATATCGCTGAGGACCTCAGGCTTAGGAAAACGCTTCGCCTTCGTGTCAATGCCTGCGTCCTGAATCGAAAGCTCGATGAGTTCTTTCGCGTCTTCGGCGTCGAGTATGGTGAAGTTCGGCAGGTAGTCGATTGACTGCGCGTGACGGCGGAGTATGCGATTAGCGATGGAATGAAACGTCCCGCCCCAGATTTTTCGCACATCGGACTGAACTAAGGTTTCGACTCTGCGAATCATCTCGCGAGCAGCCCGGTTGGTGAAAGTGACGAGCAGTATGCGCGCGGGGTCTACGCCCGATTCGATGAGCCACGCGACGCGATAAGTCACGGTTCGAGTCTTTCCCGACCCGGCTCCGGCTATGACCAGCAGCGGCCCCGCGCCAGCAGTGACGACCGAGTATTGTTCGTCGTTGAGGTCGGCGCGGTAATTGACCAGAAAGCGGCGCGGCGTGTCGCGCTTTATAACGTATCGTTTCGTCATAGCGAATCGATAAACTATACTACGCGGCTCAAAAAAAAGAAGGCCCGATTATTCGCGCTTCTTTCGCCTCGCCTCAAGCAAGCGGCTGGCAAGCGGCCCTTCCCCCTGCGTCGCCGCGCTTTCAGGCTCTATGTCCAGCATCGGCTTTGAGGTTTTCTCGACTCGCGTTACAGGTTCAATCACTCGCGCTGTCGATTCACTCGCCGCTGTTGATTCCTCTGCCGCATCGCTCAATCGCACTCGCGAGCGGGAGGCTTTCAACTGCTCAAGCGAGGCGACCGCCTCTTCTTCCTGCGCTCCTTTTCGGCGCAGCTTCGCGCTTATCCACGCGCGAGCCTGTTCCACCTGCTCGCGCGTGATGTGAAGACGGCGCACTCCGACATCTATTGGCAACAGCAACAATGCGATCAGCATGAGCGATTCCCACACTTCGCGCGGTCGCGTGCGCGTCTGTCTTCGCTCGAACAAATCCGACGTTTCGCTGCCGCTCATAATTTTGCCGCCGGTCGCTTCGCTCACCGTCGTCAGTAGATTTGCGTCTGAAGACGCGATGCTGAATTCGGGCGAGTACGAATTCACCGCTCCTGTCACCTGCATCTGGCCGCCCTCTTCAATCACGCTCACCAGATAAGCTCCGCGAGAAGTGGCCGCGAAGTCTGTTTCATAGCGACCCGCCGCGGTTTGATCGAGCGTAATGTCCCAAGTCGAAAGATCAGGCGCGACTATGTGAGCGCGCAATCGAAGATTGTTTTTGAAACGACCGTCCGCCGCTATCGCTTCAACCGCGATGTGACCGCGACCGGCATCGATTTCGACCCGCGACGCAAGATCGTTCGCGCCCTCGCGACGGAGGACGTCTCTGAAAGCCTGAGTCCAGAATTGACCGAACCCCGGCCAGTTCATCCACCCGGCGGCCCATTGCGGTTTCGCGTCCGAAGTGAAAGCGCCCGCGCGGCCCAGCCCGTATTGCCATTGGGCATAAACGGGATCGTCCTTGTCTGATATGAGCGCAGTGATCGCGGGCGAGCTTACCAGGTCGCGCTCCGCCGTCCCGACATAACCGCCGAGCGGCGGCGCGCTGTTCCAATCTATGCCGGATGTCGCCTGCGTCGGTCGGATGTGACGGGGAACGAAAGGCTCTTCGATGATCGTCGCCCGCGATGCGAGAAAAGCTTCGCGGGTGAATATGCGTGGGAGCGACTCGGCATCGTTGGTCGCGTAGAAACGACCGCCGCCCGCATCGGCGATGAATTTCATAGTCCGATGATCGGCATCTTCGCCGATGGCGACGGATGAAAGAGTCATCCCCGCGTTGCGCGCCGATTGAGCGATGCCGCGAAAATCGCCTTCCTCGCTCTGCCCGTCCGACAAAACGATGATGTGCTTGAGTTGCGCGTCTGAGGATTGCAGCCACTCGTAAGCCATGCGAATGCCGGGATACATATTCGTCCCGCCCACAGCCTGAATCGAGCGAATCCTGTCGGTGATCGCCTGCTTGTCTTCAACCTTTGTGAGATTTACGACTCCGTGCGCTTCGCTGTCGAACGCGACGACGCCTACTGAATCTCTTTCGGATAAAAACTCGACTGTCGCGGAAGCGGCTTCCAGAGCCAATTGCATCTTGGTTCCACTCATTGAGCCTGATTTATCTATAACGAGCGCGATGGCAAGCGACGGGAAATGTTTCTTCTGACGAACATCGAGCGAAACGGGCAACGTCTCCTCAATCGGAGTTTTATAATATCCGCCAGGGCCGAAGCTCTGATCGCCGCCGATCATAAAAAAGCCGCCGCCCAAATCGCGCACGTAGGATTGAACCATCTTCATCTGATTTTTGGTCAGCGCCAGCGCCGGGACGTTATCGAATATGACCAGATCGTAATCCTGAAATCCTGCAAGCGTCGGCGGCGCTGAGTCAGCCGAACGAATCGTCGCCGCAAAATTTCCGTCCGCAAGCACGCGAGTTATCGCGGGCGAGGCGGTAGCGTCGCCGTAGAGATAAAGCGTCTTGGGCTTGCCCTGAACGATGGTGAAGGCTTCGCGCGAGTTGTTCTGCGCGAAGCTGTCCGAGCCTATAGCTTCGACCTCGGCGCGATAAGTATAAAAACCTTTCTCCTCATTGCGCTGCGGAAGCACGAAAATATTCTCGCCCGAAGCCGTGAGATGAACCGGTCTTTCAGCCACGAGCGAATCATTGCGAAAGACGCGAAGTCGCGCATCCGCGTCGATAGTGCTATCGACCGTCACTTTCAAATCGAACGTCTCGCCTTCCGCGCTCGTTTCGGGCGCGACGAGATCGCGGACAGCGACTTCTTCGAATCGCCCGCGTCGCTCGCTCACAGTCGAGAGCGAATGTGTGTAGATTTCGATTCCTTCGGCGCGAAGAATCTGCGCTTCCTGAGAAGCGTTTTCGAGATTCTCATTTCCGTCCGACAGCAGAACCATTCGACCTGCCGCCGATTCTGGAACGAGCGCGGCTGCAAGTCTCAAAGCCGAAGCGATGTCTGTGTAATCCCGCGGCGGGTTGGAGTTGATCTCCGCGAGTCGCCAGTCGCCGAGCAATTCTTTCCTCGTAGGAGCCAGTTCGACGGAAGGCTCGCGGGCGAAGGCCACGACTCCGATGAAATCTCGCGGTCCGGCCCCTTCGATCTCGCGATTGATTATTTCCAGCGCGCGAGCCTGCTCTTCTCTGTCGACGCTTGCAGAAACATCGACGAGAAAAATCACCGCGAGGTCTCGCGTCTCAAGCCTGAGCCTCACTCCTGCCAGCGCAAGCACGAGCGCAAGCAGAATCAAGGCTCTCAGAGTTATGCTCACCGCGCTCCTTGCGCGCGACAGGTTGGCAAGGCCGCTGCGCGCAAGATAGATCGCCGCCGGAATCAAAACCAGCAGGATCAAAGCCGACAGGTTGGTGAATTCGATCTTCATCCGTTGTCATTCGTCCCTTGTCCTTCGTCCTTTGTCCTTTGTCAAATCACCAAACAAAAACAAAGGACAAATGACCAATGACAAAGGACGACTAAGAAGCAATCCTTCTGTGATAGACCCACCATTCGAAGGCGAGCAGGGCGAGAGCCACAATCGCGACCCAGCGCCAGGCTTCGCGCTCCGAATGAAAGGTCTGAGCTTCGCCGCTCACTTCTCCCGCGCGGGTGCGAACACTATCGCGCGGCGCAGTGTCGGATTCCGACTCGCTCAACAAACTCGCGGCAAATGGTTGCGAATCCTTCACCTGATAAAGCCCGACGCGCAAGGTGTCGGCAAAGACCGTTTCTCCGTCGTGTGACGATGCTTCTCGCGCGTCGCCGTCGGGCAGGGTGATGACGGTCGGCGCGGGCGCGCGAAGCGTGACGGACTGGCCCGCGCGAATGGCGCGGTCGTCTGTTGAATGCTCGCGGCCTGCGAGCCAGTTTATCGCATTCGCAATGAGAATCGGGAACTCCACTTTGAGCGGCAAATCGCTTTTCGCCGGATCAATCGAGATCATTACGATCCTTCGGCCCGCGTCCTCGCCCGCCGAAAGAAGCGCATCGTTGCCGATGTTCGCTATGGGTTTGAGCCAGGTCGCCGTGGTTCTCACTGAAATCGATTCGATGTGGAGATCGGCATAGCTCAGATAAGCGTTGACCGGATGCGAGCGATCAAACGAAGTGATTTGCGGCTGCTCGCGTGTCGATGCGATTTGCCAGAGAGCAGTGTCCTGCGGATTGATGGCGAGCAGCGGCTTGCGGCTGTCAATCGCATCCTGTCGAAGAGAGCCTTCGCTGACGATGCAATCAAGATCGTTTACGTCGCTGTTTGAATCCAAGCGCCGCGCATCGATTTCGGTGTTGACCGCCAGCGCGCGAATCAGAAATGGATTCTCGCTCGCAAGTCCGACCCTCAACCGTCGAGCGTCGGGAAGATATGCAAAAGCGATGTTGTCTGAAGCGAGGTCGTCATCCGTCGCGAGGCGCAGTTCCGCAAGCCCGCCCTTTTGCGGCAAGGCGTCGAATATCAAAGAGGCGCGATCATTTTTACCCACGCTCACTGTTCGCGCATCGATCAGATTGCCATCGATGCGGAGTTCGACGCCCGTGATTTGATCGCGGTCGCTGAAGTTGGCTATCGAGGCGAATAGTTCGCGTCGCGCCAGGCTCTGAGTTGTGCGCGAATTCATAGCGACGATGCCGATGTTTTCGGAACGCTGACCGACGCGAACGAAACGCACTGCAACACCGGCGGATTTTTGTTGCGCCTGCGACTCGGCCTCGGCAAGCGTTCCTCCGCCGTCGCTGATGATGACTATGGCCGCGTCGCGTTCAGTCTTTGCAATCTGCTCGGCGAGTTGAAGCGCGTCCGTGAGGTTGCCCGCCGCATCGGTTTCGATTATGTCGTTGATTGAGGAGCGAAGCGCGGAACTATCGGTTGTGAGCGGACTTCGCACAGTCACACGCGAAGAGCTTTCGATCACGGCGGCGCGGTCATCATCGGAAAGCCCTTCGATCATCTCGCGGGCAAGTTCTTTCGCTCGTTCGAGGCGCGTGCGACTGTCTTCATCGCGCGCGCTCATGCTGGCAGTCGAATCAATTATTATCACGGCGCTGCCTGCCGCCAGAGCGCGCGTCGCGATGAGCGGTCGGGCTAATGCTAAGACCATCGCTGCAAGCGCGAGGAGTTGAAGCAGAAGAAGCAGGCTGCGGCGCAATTTTCTGAAGGGGGCGTTCGCTTCCAGTTCTTCAAGCGCGCGCTGCCAGAGCAGAACGCTTGGCACCGTCCGGCGTTTGCGTCTGAGTTTGAGCAGGTAGAAAAATATTATGATCCCGCTCAAAGCCAGCCACCACAACGCGCCTGTTGAAAGAAATCTCATTATGTCAGAACCGCGAACAAGTATCGCACAAAAGGCGATTCATAAGAATTGCTGGATAAACGATCATCTCCGCGTTACCATTCACGACATACGCCGAGTCTGGAACATAAGTTTTAGCTCTATGACTGAAGACGAGACAAACCAAACCGAAAGCCTAATCGAATGGCCGCATCGCTCGGCTGCGCGCGCGCGGCGGGCCGAAAGGCTCTTCGGTTCCGCGCTCGTCATCTATTCAGTACTTGCGGTTTTCGCCTATCGCTATTCGTACTTCAGTTGGGATTTGAATTTCGCCCGATTCGTTCAGGAGATAAAACTCTCCGGTTTTGAAACGCTGATGATCTGGACTTCCGTTCCGGGAAACGGCTTGATCCCATGGGCGCTCGTTATAGCGACCGGAGCGGGCTTGATCCTCGCGCGACTTCGAATCGAAGGTATCATCTGCATGTCGGGCGCGGGCGCGGGCGCATTGATCGACCGAGTGATGAAAGCGACGATTGATCGGCCCCGGCCCCCGGACTCGCTCGTTCGCGTGATGGGCGATTTCAACCACGAGAGCTTTCCTTCAGGCCACGTGTTCTTCTTCGTCAGCTTCTTCGGCTTCCTGTTTTTTCTCGCCTACGCGCTTTTGAAAAAAGGTTTATTGCAACGCCTTTTGTTCGCGCTGTTCGGGGTGCCGCTCGTGCTGATCGGATTGTCGCGCGTTTATCAGGGCGCGCACTGGCCGAGCGATGTCGTGGGCGCATATCTCGCGGGCGGCGCGTGGCTGATGCTGATGATCGAAGTCTATCGCAGGTTCAAGCTGAAACAGGAAACACTGTGAAGGAGCTTTTACTCGATAACGCGAGAGTCTTTCTCCCTGATGGCATCCTTCGCGGCGGCTTGCTCATACGCGATGGTCGCATCGCTCAGGTTTTTTCAGCGAATGAAAAACCCGCGGGTATAAGCGGATCGATTGATCTCGCGGGCGATTACCTCGCTTCGGGCCTGATCGATATTCACTTTCACGGCTCCGTAGGAATCGATGTTCAAAGCGCAGATGAAGCCGAACTTCGACGGCTTTCTGAGTTTCTGCTCACCGAAGGCGTGACCCGATATTTTGCCACTTTCGTGCCTGCTGATGCGCAAGAGTACCGCGAGGCAATTCAGAGGGTAACGAACTACATCGAACAACAGGACGGAGCGGGTCAAACAGTCGCAAAGATTTCAGGCATACACTTCGAAGGGCCGTATGTCAGTCATAAGCGATGCGGCGCGCTCCGTTCCCGTTTTTTCCGAACATACGACGGCGATGCTCGCTCGCTCGATCTTTTCGCCAATGCCCGGTGGCCGACTCTCGCTACAGTCGCGCCTGAGACCGAGGGCGGGCTTGATTTAGTCCGCGATCTTACAGCGCGCGGAGTGCGCGTCTTCATCGGTCACACCGGGGCTGATGTGGAAACGCTTGATCGAGCATTCGAGATGGGCGCGCGTCACATCACTCATTTTCCCAACGCGCTCGACCCACTGCATCATCGCAATCCCGGCGCGGTCGGCTGGGGGCTTGTTCGCGGCAATGTGACGATGGATTGCATAGCCGATCTTCATCACGTCCATCCGCTGATGCTGAAGTTGATGTATCAGGCAAAAGGCGCTCATCATCTTGCGCTCATCAGCGACGCCATAAGTCCCACGGGTCTTGGCGATGGTGAGTTCGTCGTCTGGGGCGAGAGGATTTCTGTTGCGGGTGGAAGGACGGCGCTTGTAGAAGGCGCGGCTCAGGGCGCTCTGGCAGGATCGGTCATCACGATGCGCGAGGCGATGAGAAACTTCATCAGCCTCGGCGTGCCTATTCATGAAGCCTGGGTGATATGTTCGCTCACGCCTGCGCGCGTTGCAGGAATTGATCGCGAGTGCGGATCGATTGAAGAAGGAAAGCGCGCTGATCTCGTAGCGTTTGATGAAGAGTTTTCTGTTCGACTGGCCCTGGTCGATGGAGAGGTTCGCGAGATCAACAGTTGATCGTTTTCAACTGAGCGAGTCGAGGGCTTCCTGCAATTCGCTTCGAGTTCTCTGGTCGCCCGCTTTGCCTGACTCATCAAGTCCGCGAGCGTAAATCGCGCAAGCTTCTTCCACGTCTCCCGCGCCTGCAAGCAAGCGACCGAGATGATAATAAGCTGCGACATAAGAAGGATCGCGGGCGATGACTTCTTTCATCTGCGCGATGGCTTCATGCTGGCGGCTCTCTTTTTCGAGTTCCAGAGCAAGCGCATAGCGGGAGAATGAGTCTCCGGCGTCAGCGGCGACGAATTCTTCGAGCATTTCACGGCGCGATTTCATTTCAATAGATGTTTGGAGTCCAACCTTCACGTTGACTGAAAGTCAAAGTACTTGAATGTCAAAGCAGGTGAAGATCGAACTCCAAACCTGGAATCGGATTTATTCCTGTGATTCGCCGTTGCCGCTGGCAGTCGCAGCCGCTGCCGCTGCTGCTTCTTTGATTTTGCGAGTATCGAGTTCGCGGATGCGGGCGGCCTTGCCGCGCAGTTTGCGCAGGTAGTAGAGCTTGGCTCTTCTGACGCGGCCCCGGCGCACTACCTCGATACGATCAACGACGCTTGCGTGAAGCGGGAAGATGCGCTCGACTCCGATGCCGAAGCTGGTCTTGCGCACGGTTATAGTCTCGCGCACCCCTCCGTGCTTGCGCGCTATGACCACGCCCTCGAATGCCTGAAGTCGCTCTTTGTCGCCTTCCTTGATTCGCACATGAACGCGAACAGTATCGCCGGGACGAAAATCCGGTATATCATTGCGTTGTTGTTTCTGCTCCAAGTTTTGCACTACCTGATTCATCTTTGCACCTCGCTACTCAATATCTCCGTCTTGAATATCTCTTGAAATTTTTTCTATCTCGCGCCGCTCCACTTCGCCCAGCTTTGCAATCAAATCAGGGCGGCAGCGCAGAGTTTTCTCTATCGCCTTCTGTCGTCGCCACTCTTCGATTCGGGCGTGATTGCCGCTCGTCAGCACATCAGGCGCTTTCATCCCGCGATACTCCGCTGGGCGCGTGTAGTGCGGGTGATCGAGCAGCCCACCCGTGAAGGATTCCTTTTGGGCTGACTCCTCGCACCCCAACGCGCCGGGCAGGAGCCTCGTCACCGCATCGATTATGACCATCGCGGGTATCTCTCCGCCTGACAGCACGTAATCGCCTATGGAGATTTCTTCCTCTATCATACGCTCGACTACACGCTCATCGACGCCTTCGTATCGCCCGCAGATCAAAACCACCTGATCGAGCGAAGAGAGTCGCTCGGCCATAGCTTGATCGAACAAACGGCCCTGCGGAGAAAGCAGCGCGACGAGAGATCGCTCTCCATCTCGGTGAGTTACAAACTCGACGGCTCGAAAGAGCGGCTCCGGTTTCATCACCATCCCCGCGCCGCCTCCGAACGGGCGATCATCCGTCTGATGATGCCGATCAAAGGTGAAATCGCGCAGGTCGTGAACCGAGGTTTCAATGATTCGGGATTCACGAGCGCGACGAATTATTCCAAAGTCAAAGACCTCTCGGAAAATTTCCGGGAAGATGGTTATTATGTCGAACCGCATAGGCTGACCACTGGCGCGTCTACGCTGGCAGCGTCTATAAATCCAGCAACCCTTCCGGCGCGTCGATTGTTATGCGCCGCGCCTCAGTGTCGACATCGGCGCAGATTTCATCGACGAACGGAATCAGCCGTTCCCTGTCGCCTTCGACCACGAGCAGGCTGGTCGCGCCCGCGCGCATAAGGCGCGTCACCCGGCCAACCGACTCTCCCTTGCGGGTGACGACTTCAGAGCCGATGAGTTGATACTCATAAAACTCGCCTTCTTCGAGTGGGCGCGTATCCGTCTCCGGGATGACCAGCCGCCCGCCCACAAGCGTGAGCGCCGCGTTCATCGTGTCGTATCCTTCAAACTTGAGAATCACGCGGCCCTTATGGAACCAGTGATCTTCAATTTTGAGGTCGAGCCTCGCGCCATCAGGCATCCTCACAGAAACGCGATCTCGCTCGAATCGGTCGAGGAAATCGGTCTCAATGTCGCAGGCCACTTCGCCTCGTATGCCGCGAGCCTTCGAGATTCGGGCTATGACCACATCCTGCGGTTGAGCCTGGGTTTCAATCACTACTCCAAAATCTCCAGCACGAATCGTTTCTTCAATTTCATTCCAGCCGCGCGCAATATGGTGCGCATGGCGCGGGCTGTGCGCCCCTGTTTGCCGATCACCTTGCCGAGATCCTTGGGCGCGACCCTCAGTTCAAGCACTATCGTCGCATCCCCGTCTATTTCTCTCACCGTCACTTCTTCCGGACTGTCCACCAGAGCCATAGCTATCGTCTCGATGACTTCCTTCAACGAAATGTCGCCCATTAGTCACCTCCTTGAGATACCGGTGAGAAAGGAAGGACGCGCGGGCATGGCTCCCCGACGGACCGGCCTGATGAAGAGGCTATGAGATTGCAGTTTTGCTCTTCAGCAGGCTGCGCACCGTATCGGTCGGCTGCGCTCCGCGCTCTATCCAGTAGCTCACTCGCTCACGGTTGATTTTTAGATCCACCGGATTACGGCAGGGATCGTAATAACCCACCGACTCGATGAAGCGCCCGTCACGTTTGGAGCGCTTCTCTGCAACTATTATTCGGTAGAAGGGCTTTTTCTTCGCGCCCATTCTCGTCAGTCTTATCGAAAGCAAACCGCACCTCCGTTTTGAATAACCGGGATCGTTGTCCACTCGAACGATCCTTTTCTGAAATTGATATTACTCGAATTATGAAGACGATGTTGGCCGTTTCCGGGAGAGCGGCTTCAAAAAGACTGCCTGCCGCTTCAATCCAACCTGGCTTCGCACCGAGCAATTATAACCTAAAAATCGCTCAACGTTTCTTTTTCTTTTTTCTCCGCTTGGTCGCCTTGCGGCGGCCTCCCGACCCCAGGCCCCCGCCGCCCATCATGCCGCCCAATCCGCCTGATGTCATCATTCGCATCATCTTGCGCATATCTTCGTATTCGCCTATGACCTTATTGACTTCGGCGACCGACGTGCCGCTTCCCCGCGCAACACGTTTGCGTCGCGATGCGTTGAGTATGGCATGATTGCTTCGCTCCTGAAGCGTCATCGAATTGATGACCGCTTCCGTCAGCTTGAGTTTATCTTCCATCTCCGCCGACTGCTCAGGCGTTATTCTCAATCCGCCGAACAATCCCGAAGGCAGCATGTCGATGAGTTTGCCGAGCGAGCCGAGTTTTTTGACCTGCTTTAACTGATCGCGGAAATCTTCGAGCGTGAACTGATTCTGAGCCAGCTTCTTTTGCAGTTCGAGCGCCTTCTCTTCATCGACTTCAGCCTGCACCTTCTCGATGAGAGTAAGCACATCGCCCATTCCGAGAATGCGTTGAGCTATTCGATCAGGATAGAATTGCTCAAGGGCGTCATATTTTTCGCCGACCCCGATGAACTTGATGGGCTGGCCTGTCACTTCCTTGATCGAGAGCGCCGCGCCTCCGCGCGTGTCGCCGTCCATCTTCGTCAGGATCACGCCCGTCAGTCCCACCTGATCGTGAAACTCCTGAGCCGAGCGCACGGCGTCCTGTCCCGTCATCGAGTCAGCGATGAAAAGCACTTCGACAGGCTGCGTTTCCTGTTTTATCTGCTGAAGCTCATGCATCAACTCTTCATCGACGTGAAGTCTTCCGGCTGTATCGATGAGAAGGGTGTCGTAACCGGTAAGCTGGCATTCGCGCACGGCCTCTCGACACAGTTCCAACGGGTCGTTGAGTTGAGGAGCCTGGAGCGCGGGCTGGCCTATCGCTTTTGCGATGATAGAAAGTTGCTCGCGCGCTGCTGGGCGATAAACGTCTACGGAGACGAGCAGCGGGCGGCGGTTTTGAGTCTCGGCAAGCAGCTTTGCGAGTTTGCCTGTCGTGGTAGTTTTTCCAGACCCCTGAAGGCCGACTATCATCACGACATTTGGCGTGCGACGGGTGAAGAGGAGTTGCGTCGAAGTCCCGCCGAGCATTTCGACCATTTCATCGTGGACGGCTTTGACGACCTGTTGAGCGGGAGAGAGCGATCCGATGACTTCCTGTCCGAGGGCTTTTTCCTTCACGCGGTCGATGAACGACTTGACGACCTTGAAGTTGACATCGGCCTCAAGCAGCGCGATGCGAATCTCGCGCATAGCCGCCTCGATATGAGCTTCAGTGAGGCGACCCTGCCCGCGCAAATCCTTGAGGACTTTTCTTAATTTGTCTGAAAGCGCTTCGAACATGGCAATATCCGCCTGAAAACGGAAACAATTAAGGTATCTATCGGTTGGCTATATGTCAAGGTGAGAGAATCACCCGATGGGTGATAGAGAATGAGGGATGGGGAAAGCAAAACTGCCAGCAAATCACACAGACCCGCTGGCAGTTGATAGCTTGATGAAAGCCTAAGTTCTTCGGCCTTAATTCGCTCTCAGCAAAAATATGTCATACGCCCAGCGACCAAGCTGTGCGCCGCGCGTATCTCGCACTTTTGCCCGATAGCGAAACAGATTGCCATGCTGATCCTGTCGTCTTGATTCCTTGTAATCCAGGCTGATGGATGCTAAACCGAGGGAAAGCAAACTGTGAAGTTCGTTTGCCTCTGAGATGCCGTTGTGATTGGTATCCTGCCACAAACGCAGCGAGCGGAAGATGGCATCTCTGCTGTTTATTTGCCCGTCACGATTGCCGCCGTTTGCGGCCTTGTCATATTCAGCAAGAGCTATGAAGCCATTCGGCTCTGATATGCTCAGGTTAATTGGCTGAGGGGTGGTATTGCCAAACAATTCTCTGCCTCCGTCAATCACACCATTGCCGTTGAGGTCAAGCACAAGTAATGCATCATCTGAACCGAGGGCAGTCCAGGAAATTCTCTCTCTGACTCCATCGTTGTTATGGTCAAAATCGACTCCGCCCAAGGCGTCTGTCAGATTATACCCATTGCCGTTGACATCAATGATCACTGGCGTAGTTATGCAGCAGCAATTACCCCACGCGAACAACCCTTGTGGACAGCCATTGTTATTGGGATATTTACATGGATCTCGGTCATAATAACATCCCGATTCTACGGGTGGTGCCCAACAGGTTTGAGGACAGCTACAGTCTTCATCATTCGCATCGACCTGGCCGTCACAGTCATTATCTTTGCCATCAGAACAATTCTCGGTATTACCAGGATCCGATTCGTAGACAGTTTTGTG
>DLHY01000046.1 GCA_002483445.1 Blastocatellia bacterium UBA7656 | reverse complement strand
AGAGGATATTTGAAGGAGAGGCTACCTCTTTACATGATCCCCTCCTCGTTTGTATCGACCTCCTGTCTGCCTTTATCGCCAAACGGAAAAGTGGATCGAAAGGCTCTACTCGCGCTCGACGGCCCTTCTCCGGAGGAAGTTGCTTACGTTGCGCCGAGGACTGTGATCGAGCAGGCGATAGCCAGTATCTGGAGCGCTGTGCTTCAAATCGACAAACTTGGGACGAATGATAATTTCTTCGATCTGGGAGGCACTTCGCTGACCCTTATTCAAGTTCGCAGCAAGTTGAAAGATTCGTTAAACAAAGAGATACCTTTGATTGAGTTGTTTGAGTATCCCACCATCAACGAGTTGGCTCATCATTTGAGTCGTAAAGATGGCCGGCAGCATTCCTTGCAGCAAATTCAGGATCGAGTGAGCAAACAAAAAGAAGCGTTCAATCGACAGAGACGATTCGCTCAGGAGAGATGAGAACCTTCGCGCCGTCTTACCTCCACTTCGTCCGGATGGACAATATAACGCGACATAAGAGGAGATAGCTATGAGTAACTCTGCAGACTACGACCCAATGGCAAGTATGATAGCCATCGTCGGGATGGCAGGGCGTTTCCCTAAGGCCAGGAACCTCGAAGAATTCTGGAAGAACCTCTGTGATGGAAAGGAATCGATAACCTTCTTCACAGAGGAAGAGGTTCTGGCCGCAGGCATAGACCCTGATCTGGTTCGAAGCCCCAACTATGTCAAGGCGTCCGGTATGCTCGACGATATAGATTTGTTTGACGCATCTTTCTTCGGCTTCAATCCGAGGGAGGCGGAAGTCGCAGACCCGCAGCAGCGCATCTTCCTGGAGTGCGCGTGGGAGGCTCTCGAAGACGCCAGTTGCAATCCCGATACTTTTAAGGGCCGAATAGGCATGTATGCGGGAATGGGAGACAATCAGTACATGGCCTGCATCCCGCCCGATATTCGCGCAGTCACCGACAACCTGACGATTGGCATCGGAAATGAAAAAGATTACATAGCAACGCGCGTATGCTACAAAGCAAACCTGAAAGCGCCGGGCATCACCATCCAAAGCGCGTGTTCCACTTCGCTGGTAACGGTCTGCCTTGCCTGCCAGAGCCTGTTGAATTACCAGTCCGACATGGCTCTGGCTGGCGGTGTATCAATCGACCTGCACAAGAAGGGATACTATTACACTCCAGGCGGGATACTTTCGCCTGACGGACACTGTCGCGCTTTTGACTCGAAAGCTAAGGGAACGGTCTGGGGCAGCGGGGCCGGCGTCGTCGCGCTCAAGCGGCTGGCTGATGCGATAGTGGATGGAAACCGCATTTATGCGGTCATCAGAGGAACGGCTGTCAATAATGACGGCGCGGTGAAAATAGGATTCACCGCGCCCAGCTTGGAGGGCCAAACCGCCGTAGTCCTGGAGGCCATCGAAGTCGCAGGCGTGAATCCGGAAACCATCAGTTACGTCGAAACTCACGGCACGGCGACTGCGCTCGGCGACCCGATCGAACTGGGCGCGCTCACCAAAGCCTTTCGTTATTACACTGACCGGAAGGGATTTTGCCGGATCGGCTCAGTCAAGACTAATATCGGCCACACGGACGCCGCAGCAGGCGTGGCGGGTATAATCAAGACGGCTCTTTCTCTTCACCATAAGAAGATTCCCCCGAGCCTCCACTTCGAAAAGCCCAATCCACAAATCGATTTTGAGAACAACCCGTTTTTGGTCAACACCAGGCTGTATGACTGGGAGGCGGACCCGGCGCCGCGCCGAGCCGGAGTGAGTTCTTTCGGTATCGGCGGCACTAACGCGCATGTCATCCTTGAGGAAGCCCCGCAGCAGGAGCAGTCAAGCTCATCGCGCCCCTGGCAACTTCTGGTGGTCTCGGCGAGAACTGCCTCCGCGCTCGATACTGCTTCGACGAATCTGGCTCAACACCTGAAATCAAATCCAGAGGTCAAACTTGCAGACGTTGCATTCAGTCTTCAGGTGGGTAGAAAAGAATTTGAATATCGGCGCGCATTGGTGTGCTGCGACGCGCAGGATGCAATAAAAGCCATCGAGGAGCGCGACCCCAGGCGACTGACGAGCGGAAGTCTGGCGCCTGAAAATCCACCCATAATCTTCATGTTCCCAGGGCAGGGAACCCAGTACGTCAATATGGGGCGCGGGCTTTATGAGGCAGAAGCGACTTTTCGCGAGCAAGTGGATTACTGCTCGGATATCCTCAAACCCGATCTTGAATTAGACCTCCGCGAAATACTCTATCCAGGCGAAGAGCTAACCGACCGGGCATCGCAATACCTGGGACAGACTTTTATTACACAGCCGGCGCTGTTTGTAATCGAATATGCGCTCTCAAAACTGTGGATGGAGTGGGGGATAAAGCCGGAAGCGATGATCGGCCACAGCATTGGCGAATACGTAGCTGCGTGTCTTGCAGGCGTCTTTTCAGTTGAGGACGCGTTGCGGCTCGTAGCGGCAAGAGGGCGACTCGTTCAGGAGATGGAGCCGGGCGCTATGCTGGCAGTCTCGATGCCGGAACTGCAAGTCAGATCGTTGCTCGGCGAATCCCTTTCTCTGGCTGCGGTCAACGCGCCGTCGCTCTGTGTGGTCTCCGGAAGCCATAAGGAGATCGAGGCTTTCGAGCAGAAGATGAAAGAAAAAGGCGAACTCGCGCGCAGGCTGCATACTTCTCACGCCTTTCACTCGCACATGATGGAACCGGCGATGGAGCGATTCAGAGATATTTTGCGACAAGTAAACATGAATTCCCCCCGCATCCCTTATTTGTCCAACGTGACGGGAATGTGGATCAAGGAATCTGAAGCGACAGACCCCGGCTACTGGGCGGCCCACTTGCGCGAGCCGGTGCGGTTTTCAGACGGGGTTGAAGATTTGTTGAAAGATACAGCGCGAGTGTTCCTGGAAGTCGGACCGGGCCGTACCCTGCTTACCCTCGTCAAGCAACATTCAGATGAAATCGCAGACAGAGTTGCGGCTGCTTCGATGCGCCACCCGCACGAGCAACTCTCGGATCAGGAGTTCCTGCTCGGCGCGCTGGGGGAGTTGTGGACCGGAGGCGTGCGTGTGGATTGGGATAGATTTCATGAAGGCGAGCGACGTTTGCGAGTCTCTTTGCCTACATACCCGTTCGAGCGGAAACGCTACTGGGTCGGAGGGAGCAAAGTCTATTCTGAATCGTTTTTTCCTCCCGTGCCTGAAGGAAAGAGAAGCGACATAGCCGATTGGTTCTATGTACCTTCCTGGAAGCGCATGATGCCGCAGGCGAGCCTTATAGAGAGGGAAGAGGAACAAAAAAGCCGCTGGCTCATTTTTATGGATGACCGCGGCATTGGCTCTCGAATGGCGGAGAAGCTAAAGGAGCGCGGCCACGATGTCATTGCCGTGATTGCAGGAGAGAGGTTTGCTCGTATCGATGAGCGAACGCTTGCCGTCGATTCCGGCAATCAGGACGACTATCAGGCATTACTGAAAGAACTTCGCGCGCTTGATCAGATGCCCACAAGGATTGTTTACCTCTGGAGCGCCGCGCAAAGCGAATCCTTCGAGCAGATTCAGGCTCTGGATTTCTACGGCCTCCTCTTTCTGGCAAAGGCCATCGGGTCACTGGGGGTCAAGGACTCGATTCAAATCGAAATAGTGTCGGTTGGTATGCAGGATGTAACTGGAGAGGAAGACCTGCAATTCGAAAAAGCGATTCTGCTTGGTCCGTGCAGAGTCATCTCTAAGGAATACTCCAACGTCAGTTGCTGGAGTGTTGATCTTACGCCTGCCATTTTTGCAGAGCAAAACGAGCAGTTGATAGAAAACCTGATAGCCGAATTCGATGCCAAATCGCCGGATGCGGTCGTCGCTTATCGCGGCAATCACCGCTGGGTTCAGTGCTTTGAAGCCGTTCGGCTGGACGACCAATCCAAGCGCGTGGCGCGGCTTCGCGAAGGCGGGGTTTACCTGATAACAGGCGGAATGGGAGGCATAGGACTTGAGCTTGCAGAATTTATTGCCCAAAAGGCGCGGGCGAAACTGGCCCTGATTGGTCGCTCCGCATTCCCTGATCGCCGGGATTGGGATGAGTGGATCAGCACGCGCGGCGAGCAGGATGAGGTGAGCCGCAAGATGCAACGTCTGATGGCAATGGAAGAAGCAGGCGCAGAGGTCTTCGTGCTATCGGCGGACGTGGCTGATCGAGAGCAGATGCAGGATGTTGTTGGCCAAATACGCGCCCGCTTCGGCCCAATAAAAGGTGTCATTCATTCGGCTGGAGTTCCGGCAGGCGGCCTCATTCAATTGAAGACGCCTGAAATGGTGGAGCCGATTTTTTCGCCCAAAGTGAAAGGCACTATGGTACTCGATTCGTTGCTTGATGATGGCGAGCTTGACTTCTTCATGCTGTGTTCATCCTTGGCTTCGGTGATTGGCGTACCCGGACAGGTTGATTATTGCGCGGCGAACTCCTTCCTCGATGCCTATGCCCAGTTCAGGGCGCGCAGGAAAGGCGCGTTCACCGTCTCGGTCAACTGGGATGCATGGGCAGAGGTAGGCATGGCGGTCAAAGCGAAAGAAATCTGGCCTGCGGGACCAAATGACCGGTTGAATCCCAATCTTCATTATCAACAGAGCGACCATCCGTTGTTCGATAAGCAACTCTTTGGAGATGATGAAAGCACTTACCTGACCAGATTCAGCGCGGCCAAACAATGGGTGATCGGCGAGCACAAAGTCATGGGAAATCCCACCCTCGTCGGGACGGGATATTTGGAGATGGCCAGAGCCGCATTCGAAAGGCAGGTCAAAAAGAATTCGATGGAAATCAGCGACGTGGTTCTCCTCCAACCCTTGAGCGTTACAGACGGCGAGCAGAAGGAGGTGGAAACGGTAATAAGAAAAGTCAGGGATGCTTTCGAGTTCGTCATCAGGAGCAAATCCGATGCGAGAAACAACGGTGGGGCGCATTGGGTGGATCACGCAATTGGAAAGATATCTGCTGCTGCGGCTGGGACGCCCGAATCATTCGACATACAGGACCTCAAAGAAAGGCACAATCTGGGTAAGGTGGTCGCCGTCGGCGAGGACTCTCTAAATGCGGGCAGCGACGCAACTCCTCACCTTGAGATGAGTTTTGGCGAGCGGTGGAATAGCGTGAAACAGGAGATTTATATTGGCAAAGACGAGGCATTGGCCATGCTGGAGCTTCCCGAAGAATATGCCGGTGATCTGGAGAAGCTTCATCTGCACCCGTCATTAATGGATATCGCGCTGAGTTATCTGATCTCGTACCTGGACGGCGCGCAAGACTTCTTACCGTTTTCACATGGCAGGATCAAAGTGTTTGCCCCTCTGAGCCGACGACTCTACAGCTATGCGCGTCGCAAAGACGCGGAAGCGTCGGACGAGGTCTTAAAGTTTGATGTAACGATTTTGAACGAAGAAGGGGTCAAGCTTGTCGAGGTTGAAGGATGCACCTTCAGGAAGCTGGGCGAGCGCGCTCTCCAGGCGCTGGCTAACAATGGCGGCAATAATGGGAAGACTGACCAGCGTGACAGGGCCGTGAATTCCGACCTGAAAGATGCCATATTGTCAGGCGAGGGCGTGGAAGTTTTTCGCCGCATCCTATCGATGAATTTGCCGTCTCAGGTGATCGTATCGACGCGCCATCTTCAGTATCAGATCGAGCCGCCGGATTCTTCCGACACGCCGGGTCTTGCGGAAACACAGAAGAAGGCTAAATCTGAGAATCCCTCTCATCCCCGACCAAATATCAAGACCGCTTTCGTCGCCCCGCAGAGCGAGCTTGAGCAAAGCATAGCCGAGATATGGCAGATGGTGCTCGGCATTGACCAGGTCGGCGTCAACGACAACTTTATAGAGCTTGGGGGACACTCATTGCTTGCCGTACAGGTCACCGCCCGAATGCGAGAAGCATTTGATATGGACTTGCCGATGGACACCATTTTCAAAGCGCCGACGGTGGCCGAGCTTGCCGATGCGGTTATGCGCAAGTTGGCAGAGCAAACCGATGAGGAGACGCTGGCTCAGTTGATCGCGGAGATCGAGCAGCAATCGAAGTAGGAATCCTGAAATCGCCCACCCGTATCACCAAGCCAAGCGCAAAAAGTAAAAAACTGATCCTGGCCTCAAGAGCCGCCATCAGAACAAGGAGACTTCAGTGGCAGACATTTCCACACAAATTGCCAATCTTTCGCCGGAGGAGCGTGACCTCCTTCTTCGCAAACTGAGACAACGTCAGGGTGGACGAGCAGGGGAGGCAAAGGCCATAGCGACTGGAGCGACCAGGAGCCGTCCCTTTGATCCTCAAAGAGATCAGAATTTCACTCTGGCGACGCCCAGAGCCGGCATCCTCGACGACTTCGTATATCGCCCCGCTCCGCGCGTCACCCCCGGGCCGGGGCAAGTGGAGATTGAAATATACACAACTACCCTCAATTTCAGAGACGTTCTCATCGCGCTCGGACAGTACCCCTCGTCTGCTGCGCAGATGGGGAGCGATTGCTCAGGGAGAATCGTCAGGGTCGGAGAAGGGGTTGAAGAATTCAAAGTGGGCGACGAAGTCATCGCTATCTCTGAGGCATCATCTTTCAGCAAATTTGCAACAACACTGGTCACCGACGTCGTCAGAAAACCTGCTTACCTGAGCTTTGAAGAGGCGGCATCCCTGCCGACAGTCTTTATGACTGTTTACTACGGCCTGCACAACCTGGCCTGTCTTTCGCGGGGTGAGCGAATCCTGATTCATTCGGCGGCGGGCGGAGTGGGTCTGGCCGCGATTCAATACGCACAATGGGTGGGAGCGGAGATATTTGCGACCGTCGGCACGGCGGAAAAACGTGACTACATACGATCGCTCGGCGTAGAACACATCCTCGATTCAAGGTCGCTGGATTTCGCCGACGATATCATGAAACTCACTGACGGTGAGGGCGTCGATGTGGTCTTGAATTCTCTGATGGGAGAAGCCATACCCAAAGGACTTTCGATACTGAAGCGGCTTGGCCGATTTGTAGAGCTTGGAAGGCGCGACTTCGCTCAAAACAGTCAAATCGGCCTTGCGCCTTTCGATAATAGCCTGACGTTCTTTGCCGTAGGCCTGGGTACTCTATCCAAACTGCGTCCGGATTTCAGCAAGTCCATGTTTATGGATATAGTAAGCGGCTTTGACAGCGGGATGTTCAAGCCTCTCAAAATGCGCTTGTATCCGGCTTCCGAGATTGCAATCGCATTCCAGCACATGGCGCAGGGAAACCACATCGGCAAACTCACAATTCTATTTAAAGATCAGGAAGTCATGATTTCAGACTGAAAGTGGAGGAGAAAGTCTAATGAGCGATATTTCTGCGCGATTGATGAGCCTGTCTCCCGAACAACTCAAGCTGATAGCTCAACGGCTCAATCAAAAGAAGGACCCGCGTTCACAAATCACCCCTCAGAGCCGTGAGGCTGATTATTTCCCGCTTTCGTTCCCTCAGCAAAGATTGTGGTTCATCGATCAGATGAATCCCGGCAATCCGGCATATAACATCTCGATGTCATTTCGTTATAACGCTCGCCTCGACGTGTCCTCGATGGAGCAAAGTTTCAACTCGATGTTACGCCGCCATGACATATTGCGGGCAACATTCGAGAGCAGGAATGGTCAGCCCGTTCAGTCGATAGCGCCTTTTCTGAAAACAGAACTTCCGGTGATCGAGATCAGCCATCTTCCTCCTCCAGAGCGAGAATCGCGAGCGTTTCAACTGGCCCTTGAAGAATCCCGCCAGCCATTCGATCTGGCCAAAGGACCGTTGATTCGCGCGAAAATTCTGAAGTTTGACGAAGACGATTACGCACTCCTCTTGTCGATTCATCACATCATCTTTGATGGCACCTGCGGTTACATTTTCATGAAAGAGTTTGAGGCGTTTTACGAAGCCTTTTGCAAAGGGGAGTCGTTGGCGCTCGCCAAACCAACGATTCAGTACGTTGATTATGCGGTGTGGCAGCGACGATGGCTTCAGGGAGAGACGCTCGACAAACTGCTGTTATTCTGGGAGAGAAGACTTGCTGGCGCTCAGGTGTTGGATATTCCGACAGACTATTCCAGACCCGCCATCTATTCTTATCGGGGAGCGACGAAGTCTCTGACTATTTCAAAAGAGCGGGTCAAGGCGCTCAATGCTGTGAGTCGCCGGAACGGCGCCACGTTATTCATGACGATGCTCGCGGCATTCAAGATTTTGCTTTGCCGCTATTCGAGGCAGAAGGACATAACCGTCGGAACTCCTCTTGCCAACCGCAATCAAGTCGAGATTGAAGAGATGATCGGGCTATTCGTCAACACGGTCGTGTTGCGAACTGATCTTTCGGGCGATCCGACTTTTGCAGAACTGCTGGGGCGTGTGCGAAAGATGTGCCTTGATGCCTTCGCGCATCAGGATATGCCGCTCGAAGAATTGGTGAAGGCGCTCAACCTTGAACGCGATTTGAGCCATCAGCCTCTTTTTCAGGTGATGTTTCACTTCAACAACACTGCCGCGAGCTTCCGATACCAGGATGACAAGTGCGAAGCCCTGCCTCAGGGTAACCTGTTACTCAATCCGGGGACCGCGCAGTTTGATTTAACCCTATCAATCGAGCCGGTCACTGCGACCACGCTCGTCGAAGATAATAAATTGACATGCCTTATAGAGTACAACACGGATTTATTCGAAGGCTCGACGATAGAACGAATGCTGGGTCATTATCATGTGCTGCTTGAAGCCATAATCGACGATCCTCAGCAGCGCATATCGGAGTTGCCGCTGGTAACGGAGGCTGAACGTCATCAACTGCTGATCGAATTCAACAACAGCGAAACTGATAAATCCGTAGACAAGTGCATACCCCAACTCTTCGAAGAGCAAGTCGAGGCAACGCCTGCGGGCGTCGCTGTTTTGTTCGAGAGCCAGCAGATTACCTACTCGGAGTTGAACGCGCGAGCCAATCAACTCGCTCATCACCTCATCCGGCTCGGCGTCGGGCCTGAAACTATAGTCGGCGTTTACCTGGAGCGATCTTCGGAACTGATAGTGGCGATTTTGGGAATACTCAAAACGGGCGGCGCTTACGCGCCTCTTGATCCGGTCTTGCCCAAAGAGAGACTGGCTTTCATGCTCGAAGACCTGCGCGTGCCGGTCGTGCTCACTCGAATGGCGCTCAAGGACGAATTACTTTCTGTCGAACCGACCGCTCATATCCTCTGCCTGGATTCGCAGTGGGAAGTCATCGCGCGGGAAAGCGCGGAAAATCCCGTCCACTCCATCGCGCCGGAAAATCTCGCCTATGTCATTTACACTTCCGGGTCGACGGGCAGGCCCAAAGGCGTGCTCATCCCGGCAGGCGCGATAGCTATGCACGCCCTTTACGCCCGCCAGTGTTACGGGCTGGAGCCTGCTGACCGCGCGCTACAGTTTTTCCAGATCAATCTTGATGGCTCGCTGGAACAGATATTTTCCACGCTCATCTCAGGGGCCGGGCTGGTCTTGCGCGATGCCGAGTTGTGGACACCTGTGGAGTTTCAGCGAAAGATCGAAGAATTCGGAATAACTGTCCTCAATCCTCTGCCTGCCTACCTCCGCCAGGTTATGCGGGGACTCATCGGAGAGCGAGAAAAGATTCCCGTCACTCAACTCAAGCTCGTGATGATCGGCGGAGACGGGATGCTGCCCGAAGATATTCATCTGTTGCGACACTCGCCCGTCTCCACTCGTCGCCTGATGCATTGCTATGGCCCGACGGAAGCGACCATCTATGTGACCAACATCGAGATTCCCGCAGAAATCGAAGGGACCGTTTTCGCGAGAAAAGTTCCCATTGGCCGCCCGGTCGAGGGCAGAAAAGTCTACATACTCGACGCTCGATTCGATCCTGTGCCGGTCGGCGTGTCCGGCGAAATATGCATCGGCGAGGAAGGTCTTGCGCGCGGCTATCTCGACCGCCCCGATCTTACGGCGGAAAAATTCATCCCCGATCCCTTCAGCCGGAAGTCGGGGGCGCGAATGTACAAGACGGGAGACCTGGCGCGCTATCTGCCGGATGGCAACATAGAGTTCATCGGTCGGCTCGATCAGCAGGTCAAAATTCGAGGTTATCGAATCGAACTGGGCGAGATCGAAGCCGCGCTTATGGATCATCCTTCGTTGCTCGATGCTCTGGTCGTTGCCAGAGAAGATGTACCCGGCAATAAACGCCTCGTGGCTTACGTCGTAACAAACGAAAACCAGGCTCCGACCAGCAGCGAACTTCGCAGTTTTTTGAAAACGAGACTGCCGGATTACATGGTGCCGTCGGCTTTCGTGACGCTCGACGCCTTTCCAATGACGCCGAGCGGAAAGATTGATCGCCAATCGCTTCCAGCCCCGGCCCATACGCAACGGGGAAATGCTTATGTCGCGCCCCGCACGCAAATAGAAAAACTTCTGACCGAAATTTGGGCGCAGGCGCTCGGCCTCGACAAGGTGGGGATAGCAGATAACTTTTTTGAACTGGGCGGAGATTCCATCCTCTCCATTCAAATCGTCGCAAATGCCAATCAGTCGGGCATCGGAATTACTCAGAGGCAGATATTTCAGTATCAGACTATAGCCGAGCTTGCCGAGGTGACGGGGACGATTCAGGGAGCCGAAGCCGAACAGGGGTATGTGTCGGGGCAGGCTCCGCTCACCCCCATTCAGCGCAGATTCTTCGAAGCGAATCTCACCCGTCCGCATCACTTCAATCAGGCGTTTCTGTTTGAAAGCAATCAATCGCTCGATCCCGTTTTACTGGAAAAGGCCGTGCGTGATCTGCTCGCGCATCACGACGCGCTGCGATTGCGGTTCGTCCGGGAAGGCAGTGAGTGGCGACAATTTAACGCCCCGATGGAAGAAACCATCCCGCTTACGCTCATCGATCTGTCCAGGCTTACGGGCGCGGAGCAAAACGCCGCCCTCGAAGCGAGGTGCGCCGAATTGCAAGCCAGTCTCAACCTCTCGGAAGGTCCCGTCATCCGCGTGGCGCTGTTTGATCTCGGCTCCGGGAAGTCTTGCAGGCTGCTCATAGCGATTCATCACCTGGCCGTAGATATAGTCTCCTGGCGGATTATTCTGGAAGACCTGCATGAAGCTTATCAACAACTGAGTCGCGGCGAGAGGGTGAAACTGCCCGCCAAGACGACTTCTTTCAAGAAGTGGGCCGAACTGCTGGTCGAACACGCGCGGTCGGCGACAATCGATCAGGAACTCGGTTACTGGCTGGACGAGCGAATAAGAGAAGCGAAGCGATTGCCAGTCGACTACTCCGCAGGAAAAAACGACGAAAAGTCGGCGCGAACCATCACGGTTGAACTGGATGAGGAAGAGACACGACTGCTCGTGCGCGAAGCGCCGAAGGCATACCGCACGCAGGGGAGCGACATATTGTTGACTGCGCTGGGGAATGCTTTCGCCAACTGGACGGGAGATAAGAGATTGCTGATCGATCTGGAAGGTCACGGCAGAGAGGACCAATCGATAGAAGGCGCGGATGTGTCGCGAACCGTCGGGTGGTTCACCTCGCTTTATCCGGTCGTGCTTGAGGTGGGAGGAGGAGAGGGCGAATCGCTGAAGCAAGTAAAGGGGCAAATGAGGAGAGTGCCGGGCGCAGGAATCGGCTACGGACTGCTCAGATATATGAGCGGCAGGCGAGAGGCGATAGAGAAGATGCGCGCGCTTCCGCAGGCAGAAGTGAGCTTCAACTATCTTGGCCAGTTCGATCAAGTCATGTCGGCCTCTTCGATGTTCACTCTGGCCGGGGAGTCGAGCGGGCCTACAGTCGATGGATCGGAAAGAAGACCATACCTGTTGGAAGTGACCGGATGGATATTATCGGGCCGGCTGCAAATGGGCTGGACTTACAGCGAGAATATGCATCGTCGTTCGACGATAGAGGCTCTGGCGCAGGAGTTTATCAAATCGCTCCGCTCACTCATCAATCATTGCCTTTCGCCGGAAGCGGGAGGTTTCACTCCGGCAGATTTCAGCGAAGCCAATTTGAGTCAGAGCGAGCTTGACGACCTGGTTGCAAAACTGAGCGACTCTCTCGATTGATGACCTACACGTCCGGCGAACCGATAGCCTGAGAGGAGAAGCTATGGTAAATGTGAGCATACAGGCAGCGATCACAAAGGCAAGGGTCAGAAGAGTCAACGGAGCTTACGCGCTGATTACGGACTGCCGGATCGCCAGAGACGAAGTTGTCTTCGTGCTTCAAGGCGAACTCACCAACAGGCCGTCGAAGTATTCCATCCAGATCGATGAACACAAACACCTGGAGCCTCTTCATGATCCACACGACTTAAAGTCGTTGATCCATTTCTTCAATCACAGTTGCGACCCGAGTACCTACATAAACTTCGAAGACTTTTCCGTGAGAGCCTTGAGAAATCTGGAGCCTGGCGAAGAAGTCACTTTCAACTACAACACGACCGAATATGAAATGTCGAATCCTTTCAAGTGCCACTGTGATTCGGAAAACTGCCTGATTGAGATCCGCGGATTCAAATACCTGCCTTTGAGCGAGCGGATAAAGCTGGCCCCCCAACTCGCCCCTCATTTGCGCGGCGGTATCCTGACAGATGAGAAGCATGAGCAAGACTAAAAAAATAGAGGCCATCTACCCGCTTTCCCCGCTTCAACGGGGGATACTGTTTCACAGCCTTTATGCTCCCGAATCAGGGCTGTATTTCCAGCAGGCGTTGCTGACGCTTCGAGGCGCTTTGAACACGGCGGCCTTCGAGCAGACATGGCATGAGATAACGTTGCAGCACGATATATTGCGCACTCTATTCGTATGGGAAGGGCAGGAGAAACCGCTTCAAGTCGTCGTCGAACAGGTGAAAGTCCCCTTTCAACAGCGCGACTGGCGAAACCTGACAAGGGCAGAGCAGCAGGAACTGTTGGAAGCATTTCTCGAAGAAGACAGACGCCTCGGCTTCGATCTTACCAGAGCGCCGCTCGCCCGCCTCACATTGATTCGCGTTGAAGATGATGCATACGAGTTGGTGTGGAGCTTTCATCATTTGTTGCTCGACGGGTGGAGCATGTCGCTCATACTGCGAGATGTCTTTGCCTGCTACGAAGCCCTCAGCAAAAACGAACCGCTGAGCTTCGAACGGAGACGATCTTACCGCGACTACATCACCTGGTTGCAGAAGCAGGATTTGTCCGAAGCAGAAGCCTACTGGCGGCAAACGCTCAAGGGTTTCACCACACCAACGAGGCTCGGAGTGGGTCGAGCGTCAGAGGCCGAGGGCGACTACCTTGAACAGGAACTGCGGTTGGGAGAGGAGACGGCGTCTCAACTGCAATCACTGGCGCGCAGGAATAAATTGACGCTCAATACGCTCGTCCAGGGAGCCTGGGCGCTGCTGCTCGGCCACTACAGCGGCGAGGCGGATATAGTTTACGGCGTCATTGTCTCCGGTCGTCCGGCCTCCCTGTCCGGCGCGCAGTCCATAACGGGACTGTTCATCAATACCCTGCCTATGCGAGCGAATCTCTCGTGGGACGTATCGGCGCTGTCGTGGCTCAGGAGCTTTCAAGACCAGATGGCTGAGATGAGCCAGTACGAATATAGCCCTCTGGTCGAGGTTCAGGGATGGAGCGAGGTGCCTCGCGGTGTGCAGTTGTTCGACACTCTGTTTGCCTTTGAAAACTATCCCGTGGATGCGCGCCTGTTCGCAGGCGGCGGGGGTCTGAGCGTTGAGAGTATTCGAGCCATAGAGAAGACTAACTATCCCATCACTGTCGTGGCCGTGCCGGGAGAAGGGCTTGCGTTCAAGATCATCTATGACTCTCGCCGGTTCGATGCGGTCGTGATCGAACGCATGCTTGGGCATCTCAAAACATTGCTCGAAGGCATGATTGCAAACATCGAGGGTCGCCTTTCGGAGTTGCCGCTTCTGACCCAGGCCGAACGCGATCAACTGCTCGTCGAGTGGAACGACACACATTCTTACTATGAAGGTTGTAGAGGCATTCACGATCTATTCGAGCAGCAGGTCGAACGCGACCCCGAAGCCATAGCGGCGGTGTGGGGAGATGAGCGGTTAAGTTACGGCGAGTTGAACAGGAGAGCCAACCGGTTGGCGCACTATCTGCGAAATCTGGGTGTGGGGCCGGAGGTCGTCGTCGGCGTTTGTCTGGAGCGATCAATCGAAATGCTGATAGGACTGCTCGGCATCCTCAAGTCAGGCGGGGCTTATCTGCCGCTCGATCCCGCTTACCCGAAAGAACGGCTTTCTTTCATGATGGAAGATGCGATGGTGAGGGTGTTGTTGACCGACGACCGCCGACCGGTAGTTCTTCCTGAGTTCTGCGGCAAGACTGTCTGTGTTGACTCTGACCGGGAAGCGATAGCGCGGCAGAGCGATCAAAACCCACCCTGTGTGATCGAAGCCGAAAATGTCGCCTATATCATTTATACATCCGGGTCGACGGGCAAACCCAAGGGGATCGCAATCGAACACCGCAGCACGATGGCATTTTTACACTGGGTCGGACAAGTATTCGACCCAGGCCAACTGGCAGGCGTGCTGGCATCAACTTCCATCTGTTTCGATATTTCAATTTTCGAATTGTTCGCTCCTCTGAGTTTTGGCGGCAAACTCATCATCGCGGAAAACGTGCTGCATCTGCCTGACCTCCCCTCAGCCGGAGAAATCACGCTCATCAACACTGTGCCGTCAGCCATAGCGGGGCTGCTCAAAACGAAAGGCCTGCCCGACGGCGCGCGCACAGTCAACCTCGCGGGCGAACCATTCACCAATAAACTGGCGCAGCAGATCTATGAGCATGAAAGGGTGGAGAGACTTTACAATCTCTACGGGCCGTCGGAAGACACCACCTACACGACTTATGCGCTGATAAAGCGAGAAGACACCTCGCCGCCGTCTATTGGCCGCCCCATTTCCAATACTAAAATTTATCTGTTCGATTCCAGCCTTCACCCTGTGCCTGCCGGTGTAACGGGAGAAATTTATATCGCAGGCCGCGGTCTGGCGCGTGGTTATATCAACCGCCCTGATGTGACCGCCGAAAGATTCCTGCCTGATCCTTTCGGTTGCGGAAGGCTTTACAAAACAGGCGATCTTGGGCGTTACCTGCCCGATGGAAACATAGACTTTCTTGGCCGGATCGATCATCAGGTCAAGATTCGCGGCTACCGAATCGAGCCGGGCGAGGTTGAAGATGTGTTGAGCCGACATCCGGCGGTGCGCGAAGCAGTCGTCATAGCGCGGGGAGAAGCAGGCGGCGATAAAAGATTGGCAGCCTACGTTGTGGCTCACCCGAATCAATCGCCTCACACGGGCGAGCTACAGAATTATCTCAGGGCGAAGATGCCTGATTACATGGTTCCGTCCGTTTTCGTAATGCTCGAGCGTCTGCCGCTCACTCCGAACGGCAAGCTGAATCGTCGGGCGCTGCCGGAGCCTGACCGTTCAAGACCTGAGTTGGAAAAAGAGTACGCGGCCCCGCGCACAGGCGTCGAAAAGACGGTGGCGGAAATCTGGGCAGAGGTACTCGGACTTGAGCGAGTCGGCGTCTATGACAACTTTTTCGAACTGGGCGGACACTCGCTGCTGGTTATGCAGGTTGTTTCTCGTATCTATAAAGCTTTCAAAGTGGAATTGCCTCTGCGCGACTTCTTCAAAGCGCCGACGGTCGTAGACCTGGTTATGGCCATCGCGCTCAGGCACGCCGAATTGCAGGATCGCGAAAAAGTTGCACAGGCGCTGGCTGGGCTGGAGTGACGCCTCGAATTTGCGCCACACCGGCGCGCGATTCTATGAGCGCAACGATATGGAAGACTTATCAAAACGCATTGCTGGTCTGAGCCTGGAAAAGCTCGATCTGTTCCTGCATCGACTCAATCAACAGAGCGAAACCGCTGCGCCGGAAGAAACGATTCCTCGGAGGAGTGAGTCCGACTCTTTCCTTCCGCTCTCTTTTGCGCAGCAGCGATTATGGTTCCTCGACCAGTTGAAGCCGGGAAGCAACGCATACAACATTGGCGGCGCTATAAGGCTCGATGGAGTATTGAACGCATCCGCGCTTGAGCGCAGCCTCGGCGAAATCATCAGGCGGCACGAAATCCTGCGAACCACGTTTTCTACCGTCGCTGGAAAACCGGTTCAGATAATCGCCCCTGCTTCGGAGTTCAGGTTGCCTGTAATCGACCTCCGGCCCTTAGGCGAGAGCCAGCGTGAAGAGGAGGCTTTGCGCCTCGCCATCGCCGAAGCGCGTCAGCCTTTTGACTTGCAAGAGGGGCCGCTCTTTCGCTCCACGTTGATTCGATTGGATGAGTATGAACACATATTGCTCCTGACCATGCATCACATCATTTCCGACGGCTGGTCGATAGGGATAATTATCGAAGAGTTGACATCGCTTTATGGATCGTTTTCAACGGGCAAATCTGCTTCTCTCTCTGATCTGTCGATCCAGTACGCTGATTTCGCTCTCTGGCAGCGAAAATACCTTCAAGAAGAATCGCTCGACGCGATGCTCTCTTACTGGAAGAAACAACTCGACGGCGCTCCGTCTGTGATTGAGTTGCCGACTGATCGCCCCAGACCGCCGGTTCAAAGCTTCCAGGGCGCTGCCGCTTCCTTCGCTGTGTCGAAGCAGGTGAGCGAAACTCTCAAGCGATTGAGTAACCGGGAAGGCGCCACGCTGTTTATGACGCTGCTGGCCGCCTTCGAAACATTACTCTCTCGCTATACGGGCCAGAAAGACCTGCTCATCGGCACTCCCATAGCCGGACGCAATCGGGTCGAGGTAGAAAAACTGATAGGGCTGTTCGTCAACACGCTCATCATTCGCGCGGACACAAGCGGCGATCCTTCCTTTTGCGAGCTTTTGGGCCGGGTGCGAGAAATCACACTGGAAGCCTACTCGCATCAGAACCTGCCGTTCGAGAAACTGGTAGATGAGTTGCACCCTGAGCGAAGCCTCAGTCACACGCCGCTGGTTCAGGTGGTGTTCGTCCTTCAGAACGTCCCGATGCCGAATTTCGAGCTTGCAGGTTTGAAACTCAGCCAGATCGAGGTCGAGAGCGGTACGACTAAATTCGATTTGACTCTGACGATGACGGACGAAGAGGGAGGGCTGAGAGGGTTTGTCGAGTACAACACCGACCTGTTTGATAGCGAAACGATTGCGCGGCTGATCAGCAATTTTCAAACTCTTCTCGAAGGCATAGCCGACAATCCGCATAGGCGATTATCCGAACTGCCGTTGCTCACCGAAACCGAACAACTCCTGCTGCTCACGGGATGGAACGAGCAGGATGCAGATTTCTCCGCTTACGATTGCCTTCATCAACTCTTCGAAAAACAGGCTGAGACCATACCTGACTCCATCGCCGTAACGTGCGGAGACCGGGGATTGAGCTACCAGCAGTTGAACGAGCGGGCGAATCAACTGGCGCATCACCTGAGAGATTCGGGAGTCGGGCCGGAGACGCTCGTGTGCATTTGCCTGGACCGTTCGATTGAAATGATCGTCGGGCTGCTCGGCGTACTCAAAGCGGGCGGAACTTATGTGCCGCTCGATCCCGCTTATCCGAAAGAGCGGCTTGCTTACATGCTCGAAGACACTCGCGCTCCGGTTCTTCTAACCAGTCGTGAGCAGATGGAAAAGCTGCCTCCTTACACGGGGCTGATCGTTTGTCTGGACACAGACTGGCCCGATATCGCGCGCCTGAGCGGGGACAATCCGATTAATCAGGCCCGCCCGCTCGATCCCGCTTATGTCATCTACACGTCGGGTTCGACTGGAAATCCGAAAGGCGCTGTGGTCACACATCGCAATGTCGCGCGATTGTTCGAAGCCACCCGGCGATGGTTTGACTTCGGCGAGAAGGATGTCTGGACTCTGTTTCACTCGCTGGCATTCGATTTTTCAGTGTGGGAGATATGGGGAGCGCTGCTTCATGGAGGTCGGCTGGTCGTCGTGCCGTATCTGGTCAGCAGGACGCCGGATGCTTTCTACGAATTGCTGGTCGAAGAAGGAGTGACGGTACTCAACCAGACGCCATCGGCGTTTCGTCAATTGATGGAAGCCGAAGAGAGGGAAACACGAGAACTGGCGCTGAGGCTGGTGATATTCGGAGGCGAGGCGCTCGACATCGGAAGCCTCAAATCATGGTTTGATCGCCACGGAGACCGGACGCCGGAGATGATCAACATGTACGGCATAACCGAAACGACCGTGCATGTGACCTACAGGCGAATCACAAAGGCTGATGTCCGGGAAGGAGCCGGGAGCTACGTCGGTAAAGCAATCCCCGATTTACGAGTGTACGTGCTCGATGAGCATTTGCAACTGGCTCCCATCGGAGCAGCCGGAGAGTTATACGTGGGCGGAGGAGGAGTGGCGCGCGGATATTTGAATCGAACAGACTTGACGGCTGACCGCTTCGTGCCGAATCCGTTTGTTGCGCAGGCAGGCGAACGGCTCTACAAGACCGGGGATCTCGCCAGATACTTGAGAAACGGCGACATCGAATATCTCGGACGAATCGATCATCAGGTAAAAATCAGAGGCTTCCGCATAGAGCTTGGAGAGATTGAATCTTTCCTTTCTCAGTGTCCGGGCGTGCAAGAGGCAGTCGTGCTCGCGCGCGAGGACGAGTCGGGCGATAAGCGGCTGATTGCTTACGTAGTGGCGGATCAAAAGCAGAAGGTTACAGGCAGCCAGTTGCGCGGTTTCTTAATCGAGAAGCTGCCCGACTACATGACGCCTTCGACTTTTGTGACGCTTGAGCGCCTGCCGCTCACTCCGAACGGCAAAGTGGACAGACGTTCGCTTCTTGCTTCCGGCCCGGAGCGACTCGAACCGGAAGAAACTTTTGCGGCTCCTCGCACATGGATCGAAGAAGCTCTGGCTCAAACGTGGGCGCAGGCGCTCGGTCTGGCCCGAGTAGGCATTCACGATAATTTCTTCGCCCTCGGAGGAGATTCGATACTGAGCGTGCGCATGATCTCGCTGGCAAGAGAGAGAGGGCTGAACTTTTCGATTGAACAGCTTTTCCGCCATCAGACGATTTGTGAACTGGCCTGCGATTTCAAGAACGGCGACGGGCCTTCTGCCAGTCTCAAGACCGAACCGTTCAGTCTCATCTCTGAAGATGACCGCGCGAAGCTGCCTGATGATGTCGAAGATGCGTATCCGCTGACGATGGGTCAGGCGGGCTTGCTCTATCAGATGGAGATGGCGCCCTCACTGTCGGTTTACCATAACGTTGACAGTATGTCTTTTCGAGTTTCGCGCTTTGACGCTGACGCCTTGCAGAATGCTGTCGATTGCGTTGTCGCCCGTCATCCGATATTGCGAACTTCTTTCGATCTCTCCAACTTCAGCGAGCCGTTGCAACTGGTGCATGAAACGGCCCGCCTGCGCGTCGAGGTGGAAGACCTGCGATGCCTTTCGCCTTCCGAGCAGGAAGAAACATTGCAGACCCTTGTGGAAAGAGAGAAGCGCCATCGCTTCGATCTGTCTAAAGCGCCTCTGCTGCGTTTTCGCATTCACCGACTCACCGACGAAATCTTTGAATTCACGCAAACCGAATCACATCCCATTCATGATGGCTGGAGCATGAATTCCATGCTGGTCGAGATATTCAAGCAATATGCGGCGATGCTCGACGGCCATATATTGGCTGAAGAGCCGCCTGCCAGTTCGTTCCGCGATTTCGTGTTATTGGAACGAGAGGCGTTGCGGTCTGAAGAGAGTCAGCGTTACTGGGATCGAAAACTGAGCGACTTTACGGCCTTGAAACTGCCTGCGCAGGACGCCCGGCCTGACGAGTTGCAGACGCACCTCTATCCGGTGCCTGTATCCTCCGAATGTCTTGAAAGGTTGAATCAATTGGCGCGAGAGGCAGCCGTCCCTCTCAAGAGCGTCCTGCTCGCTGCGCACGTCAAGGCTCTGAGCGTGATTTGTGGAGAGACGGACGTGTTGACGGGACTTGTGACCCACGGTCGCCCTGAAGAAGTCGGCGGAGAGCGGGCGCGCGGATTTTTCCTCAACACCATCCCTTTTCGCATGAAGTTGCGCGAGGGCGCATGGATCGAGTTGGCGCGCGAGGCATTCAAATTCGAGATGGAATCGTTGCCTCACAGGCGTTATCCGTTGGGCGAATTGCAAAAGAAGTACGGCAGGCAGGCGATCATCGAGACGGCTTTCAATTTCATAAACTTTCACGTTCTCGACGAATTGCCTGCAGGCGAGGTTGAGTTGCTGGGCGTCTCCCACAGCGTCAATCAAACTCACTTCGCGCTGTCGGCCACTTTCAGCCTGAACCAGCGGTACTGGGGATCATATTTTGAAGACGCTCCGATGGTGATCGTCCTCCAGTACGATCCAACGAGATTAGGCAGGGAGTTCGTCGAAACCGTCGGCGAGTATTACACGAACATACTCGATCAAATGGCTGCCGATCCGCGCGGCCATCACGACAGTCGATGCTTCCTGACAGCCGCCGAGCAGCAACGTCTGCTTGTGGAATGGCGCGATACGGCTGCCGATTACTCCAGAGATAAATGCATACACCACCTCTTCGAAGAGCAGGTGGAGCGCGCTCCCGAAGCCGTCGCCGTCACCTTCGAAGGCGAGCAGTTGACTTACGGCGAATTGAATCGCAGGGCCAATCAGTTGGCGCACTACCTGAGAAGCCACGGAGTCGGGCCGGAGACGCTCGTGGGCATTTGTGTAGATCGCTCGATTGATATGATCGTCGGATTGCTAGGCATCCTCAAAGCGGGCGGCGCTTATGTGCCGCTCGATCCTGCCTATCCGAAAGAGAGGCTCGATTTCCTGGTCAAAGACGCCGGGATGAAAGTGCTGGTGACTCAGGAGAAATTATCAGGTGTGATTGCAGAGTTTGACGGAAAGACTGTTTGTCTCGACGCCGACGCGCTGGCCCGGCAGGATGATGATAATCCGGCTGACGGCGTTGGCGCTCGCAACCTCGCTTATGTGATTTACACTTCAGGTTCGACAGGGCGGCCTAAAGGCGCGCTGATTGAGCACAAAGGGCTTTGCAATTTGTCGCAGGAGCAGCGTCGAAGCTTCGGCCTGAGCGCAGGCAGCCGGGTGCTTCAGTTTTCTTCACTGAATTTCGACGCCTCGATATTCGAAATCGTGATGGCTTTGTCCGCCGGAGCCACGCTTTGTCTTGCGCCGAAAGAGTCGCTGATGCCCGGATCGTCATTGGTCGAGTTCCTGCGCCGAAGGGAAGTGAACCTCGTCACTCTGCCGCCGTCAGCACTGATTGTTACGCCTCAAGACGACCTGCCATCTTTGCATACCATCACCGTCGCTGGAGAAGCGTGTCCGGGGGAACTGGCTGCGCGATGGGCGAACGGGCGTCGCTTCTTCAATCTCTACGGGCCAACCGAGGCGACGATATGGGCGACGATGGAAAGATGCGAGGAAGATACTCAGAAACCGTCTATCGGGCGACCGATTGCCAACACCGGGGTCTACATTCTCGACGCTTTCCTTCACCCTGCTCCGGTGGGCGTTGCTGGCGAATTGCATATAAGCGGTGAGGGGCTGGCTCGCGGTTATCTAAATCGCGCTGATTTGACATCTGAGAAGTTCATACCCAACCCCTTCAGCGATCAGCCGGGGGCGCGGCTTTACAAGACGGGCGATCTGGCCGCTTATCTGCCGGACGGGCGCATCGATTTTCTCGGTCGGCTGGACGATCAGGTGAAGATACTGGGTTATCGAATCGAGCCGGGAGAAGTCGAAGCCGCATTACTTCAGCATCCATTCGTCGAGGAGGCTGCTGTCGTGTCTCGTCAGATCATTTCAGGTGAAAGGATGCTGGTCGCTTATACTGTCGCAAAAAAACAGATCGGCCCGGTAGAACTTAGAAACTATCTTCGCGAGAAAATACCCGAATACCTGTTGCCTTCGGCTTTTGTTGCGCTCGATCACTTGCCGCGCAATCCTAACGGCAAGCTTGATCGTCGCGCGCTGCCCGAACCTGAGCAGGCGCGCCCGGAACTCGAAACTGTCTATGAAGCGCCGCGCACCGAAGCGGAGCGAATGATTGCGAGCATCTGGCAGGACGTTCTTCAAATCGAGAAGGTAGGTATACAGGATAATTTCTTCGACCTCGGCGGACATTCGATCCGCCTGATTCAGGCTCACAGCCGAATGCAGGAAGTTTTTGATTACAAAATTCCTCTGGTCGAATTGTTTCAGCATCCGACCGTAAGCGCCCTGGCCCTCAGACTGACTCAACACGCAGAGCAGCCGTCGCTTGAACAGAGCCGCGAGCGCGCCGAGATTCGCAGAGAATCAATCGAACAAAAAAGACAGATCAGAAAACGACGCCGAGGGACGGCCAGTCATGAATGAAATCGACACAACCAGTCGCGCGGGCGAGGTGGCTATAATCGGCATGGCTGGCCGTTTTCCGGGCGCAGTCAACGTCGAGGAGTTTTGGCGAAACCTGAAGGAGGGGATCGAATCGGTATCATTGTTCACGGACGAAGAACTCCTTTGCGCGGGTGTAGCGATTGATGTGATCCGCGACCCTGCTTATGTCAAAGCCAAAGCGATACTGGAAGGCGTAGAGTTGTTCGACGCTGCATTTTTCGGCATGACTCCGAAAGAAGCGGAGATAACTGACCCCCAGCAACGCCTCTTTCTGGAATGCGTGTGGGAAGCGATTGAGAACGCGGGCTATGACTGCGAGGCTTATGACGGACTGATCGGCCTTTACGCAGGCATGGGACGCAACGGCTATGCGCAGAATCTTTATTCTGTGGCTGGTCTCGCTGAGTCGGTCGGCGATTTCCGCGTCCTGATCGGCAACGACAAGGATCATCTGGCTACCTTCGCCTCCTACAAACTGAACCTGAGAGGACCGAGCCTTGCCATCCAGACAGCCTGCTCTACTTCACTTGTTGCCGTTCATCTCGCTTGTCAAAGTCTGCTTGGCGGCGAGTGCGATATGGCTCTTGCGGGCGGGGTTTCAATAGACATACCGCAAAAGTCAGGGCATTTCTATCGAGAGGGAGGCATCCTTTCTCCCGATGGCCACTGCCGCGCTTTTGACGAGAAGGCGCAGGGTACGGTGGGCGGAAGCGGCGTTGGGATAGTTGTCTTGAAGCGAATGCTCGATGCGCTTGAGGACGGCGATACGATTCAGGCAGTCATCAAGGGATCGGCTGTAAATAACGACGGCTCGTTGAAAGTCGGCTACACTGCGCCGAGCATCGAGGGTCAGGCGAAGGTGATAGCGGAGGCGCAGGCCATCGCCGGAGTGCCGCCCGATACGATCACCTGCATAGAAGCGCACGGGACGGCGACTCCGCTGGGCGATCCTATCGAGATAGCGGCGCTCACTCAGGTCTTTCGCGCGGGAACTGACAAGAAGAAGTTCTGCGCCATCGGCTCGGTGAAATCGAACATCGGCCACCTTGACACGGCGGCGGGCGTGGCGGGCCTCATCAAAACTGTTCTTGCGCTCAAACACAAGTGTCTGCCGCCGAGTTTGCATTTTGAAAAGCCGAATCCCAGGATCGATTTTGAAGACAGCCCTTTTTATGTGAGCGCGAAACTCTCAGAGTGGAAATCGGACGCCGCGCCGCGGCGGGCCGGAGTCAGTTCCTTCGGCATCGGCGGCACTAACGCGCATATCATCGTCGAAGAATCGCCGCCGCAGCAGCAATCCGACCGGTCGCGGGCATGTCATTTGATCGTGCTGTCGGCAAACACGAAAGCGGCTCTGGAAGCCGCTTCCAGGAATCTGATCGATTATTTGAAGCGACAAAGCGAGGTCGATTTCGCCGACATCGCTTACACCCTTCAGGTTGGCAGGAAGCCTCTCTCTCACCGATTGGCGCTTGTCGCTGGCGACCACAGTGATGCTGCCCGCGCGCTTGAACAGATGGATATGAGGCGAGTCATCACCGGGCGCTACGAGCCGCGATATCGCCCCGTGGTTTTCATGTTTCCCGGACAGGGAGCGCAGCACATAAACATGGCGCGGGAGCTTTACGAAGCGGAGTCCACATTCCGCGAGGCGGCGGATCAATGCCTGCGACTGCTTGGCCCGCATCTTGGATTCGATCTCAAGAGCGCGCTCTATCCGGCTGAAGATGCAAAGCAGGCCGCGCAGCTATTGAACCGGACTGTCGCTGCGCAACCGGCGTTGTTTGTTATCGAATACGCGCTCGCCAGGTTGTGGATGAGTTGGGGAGCGCGGCCTGAAGCGATGATAGGCCACAGCATCGGAGAATACGTGGCGGCGTGTCTCGCCGGAGTTTTTTCTCTTGAAGACGCTTTGATGCTTGTGGCCGCGCGCGCTCGATTGATGCAAAGCCTGCCCGGAGGCGCGATGCTTTCGGTCGGTCTGTGTGAAAAAGAAACCCTGCCGTTGCTCGGCGCGGAGTTGTCGCTCGCGGCGGTCAACGGACCTTCGTTGTGCGTGATCTCCGGCCCGGTCGAAGCCATCGATAAAGTGGAGAGTCATCTCGCCAAAGGAAAAACAATCTGTCGCCGCCTGCACACATCTCACGCTTTTCACTCAGGTATGATGGTCCCGATTCTGGAGTCTTTCACGAAAGAGGTGGAGAAAATCAAACTCAATCCACCGCAAATACCTTTCATCTCGAATGTCACCGGCACATGGATTCCAGCGGCGGAAGCAACAAGTCCGGCTTACTGGACCCGACATCTGCGGCATACTGTGCGCTTCGCCGACGGAATCGGTGAATTGGGCAAAGAGCCGGAACGGATTTATCTGGAGGTCGGTCCCGGACGGACGCTCAGCGCACTGGCCGGAGAGCAACTCGATGAAGCCGCAATCGCGTCACTCGGCCATCAACGAGAAAGACAATTCGACGTGGAGCGATTGCTTGAGGCAGTCGGCAGACTGTGGTTGGCGGGCGTGCAAATAGACTGGCCGCGACTGTACGACGGCCAGCGTCGTCGTCGTGTGCCATTGCCGACTTACCCCTTTGAGCGAAAGCGATATTGGATCGAGCCTCAGAGGGAACCTCCTGAGCAACACGCCGAAGGAGGCTTGGCGCCCATGGTCGAATCAGGCGAGCAAGATGCGATAGAGCAGATCATCGAGCAGCAACTTCAACTTATGTCCCGGCAATTAGATTTATTGCACAACTCGTAACCCTGTCCTCAAGTAGCCGCTGACGCGGCTGGGATGAAAATCATGTCAAAGCCGAAACCGGCCATAGAGCCTTGGTCTCATCGACAGGAAAGAGTGCTGTCGATGCTCAGAGAGGTCTTCGCCCAATTGATGGGAGTGGAGGCAGGCGAGCTTGACGATCATACGCACTTCGTCGAGATGGGAGCCGACTCTCTTTTCCTCTTACAGGCAAGTCAGGCGATCCAGAGTAAATTCGGCGTCAAGCTTCCTTTTCGAGTTATGCTCGAAGAGTATTCAACGCTCGCATCGCTGACCGTCTACATAGATCATCAACTCCCTGCGCAGGAATCCCAACAAACGGATGCGCCAGCGCCGCAGCCGACACCCGACGATGCATTGCCGCACATCGCGCGCCTGCAAGACTCGATTGCCCGTCAGGATCAGGAGCCTGCGGCTGTCGGTTCGCTGGAGCGAGTGATGTCGCAGCAACTTCAAATCATGGCGCAACAACTCGAACTCCTGCGCCATAAAAACAAAGCCGCGCCGCAGCATCAGGAAGCCCAACCCGTTGAGAGACCGAAAACAACGTCCCCTACTGCTTCAAGAAAGATCGAGGCTGCGCCGTTCGTCGCTTACAAGCCTGTCGGAAGAGATAAAGCCGAGGGGTTGAGTCCACGACAACAGGATCACATAAAAAAGCTGATAGCGCGCCTGACTGAAATGACCAGGGGATCGAAAAGAGTTGCCGCCGAGTCTCGCGACGCTCTGGCTGACAACCGGGCGACAGCCGGGTTTCGTATGCTTTGGAAAGAGATGCAGTATCCGTTGATTGCTGACCGCGCGTCAGGCTCAAGACTGTGGGACATCGATGGGAATGAGTACGTCGACATTACTATGGGATTCGGCGCTTTGCTTTTCGGTCATTCGCCCTCATTCATCGTTAGCGCCGTGCAGAAACAAATCGAGCGAGGACTGCAACTTGGCGCAGAGTCTCAGCTTGCAGGCAAAGCGGCGGCTCTGATCTGCGAATTGACCGGCGTTGAGCGGGCGACGTTTTGTAATTCAGGAACTGAGGCTGTGATGTCCGCCCTGCGACTTGCCCGCACAGTCACGGGGCGCACAAGGATAGCGCTCTTTGAAGGCTGTTATCACGGCACTTTCGACGGAGTGATGGTGAGGGGAGACAGGGGCGCGGACGGGCGGCTGCGCGCGGTTCCTCTGGCTCCCGGCGTGCCGGATCACATGATTGAAAACGTGTTGCTATTGAAGCTGAATGATGCCGCGTCGCTCGACATTTTGAGATCGCAGGCACACACGCTGGCCGCAGTTCTGGTCGAGCCGATACCGAGCCGCTTTCCTGATCTGCGCCCCGAAGAATTTCTGCGCGAACTCAGGGCGATAACCACTGAGGCAGGGACAGCCTTGATCTTTGATGAAGTAGTAACCGGATTTCGATTTCATCCCGGCGGAGCGCAGGCGCTGTTCGGCGTTCAGGCAGACCTCGTGGCCTATGGCAAGGCCGCAGGCGCGGGCATACCGATAGGCATCGTTGCCGGAAAATCTCTTTACATGGACGCCATCGATGGCGGCAGGTGGGATTACGGAGACGGATCTTACCCTAAGGCGGAGACCACATTTTTCGCAGGCACATACTTCAAACACCCGCTGACGATGGCCCCAGTGTGGGCCGCGCTCAATCAATTCAAAGAGAGCGGCCCGTTGCTTCAGGAAGAGTTGAATCACCGCGCGTCGCAACTGACTGATGCTCTGAATTCTTTTTTCGAGGAAGAGTCGCTTCCCGCGCGAGTGGCGAACTTCGGGTCGATATTTCGTTTCCTGTTTCATCCTGATCTGAAATTCGCGGAATTGTTTTATTACTATCTTCTCGAAAAAGGCGTATACATCTGCGAGACTCGAAACTGTTTTCTATCAACCGCTCACACCGACCGAGACCTCGATTTCATCGTGAGCGCAGTCAAAGAGACGGTCGCCGAAATGCGTGCAGGAGACCTGTTGCCTGCGCGCGAGTCGAATATATCCGGCGATGCGCCCTCGACCGAGGCGCAAAAAGTGCCGCTGACCCAGGCTCAAAAAGAGTTGTGGGTGTTAGCCCAGATGGGAGATGAGGTCTCGCGCGCATACAACGAGTCTTTTATGCTGCGCTTGAAAGGGCGGTTCGATCCGGCAGCTATGCGAAACGCTCTCCGAGATATAGTGAATCGTCACGAGGCGCTGCGAACTACTTTCAGCGCGGGAGGAGATTTTCAGCAGGTTCATTCGGGTGTGTCGATTGACGTTCCTCTCACAGACCTTTCACACTTGCGCGATGAAGAGCACGAACAGCGAGTTGCCGACCTGATTGAGAGAGAAACTCAACAGGTCTTCGATCTCGTTGAGGGACCGCTGGTGCGCGCTCGTATAATCAAACTCAACGAGGAGTTCCACCTCCTGAATCTGACCATCCATCATATTGTTACCGATGGCCTGTCGAACGGCATATTGATTCAGGAGATAGGAACGCTTTATTCAGCTTATAGCCGGGGAAATACTTATTCGCTGCCGGAGCCTGCGCAGTTCAGCGAGTACGCAAGACTGCTGGCGGAACAGGAAAACAGCGATCAGATGTCGGAGGCTGAATCTTTCTGGCTCGCACAATTCGCGGGTCAATTCCCGATTTTGAACTTGCCGACTGACCGCCCGCGCCCGCCGTTGCAGACATACGCAGGCGCTCGATTGCAGACAAAGATCGCGCTTCCTGCTTTGACCGCGCTGAAGAATCTCGGCGCGCAACACAATTGCACTTTGTTCATGACTCTGTTGGCCGGATACGCAACTCTGTTGCATCGACTGGCGGATCAGGAAGAGATAATCATAGGCATTCCGGTTGCGGGACAAACCCTGACAGGCAACAACCCGCTGGTGGGTTACTGTGTGAATCTTGTGCCTTTCCGCAGTCTGATTGGACAGGACACTACTTTCGCGGACTTCCTCAAATCAGTGAAGAGGATGTGGCTTGATGCCTATGGCCATCACATATATCCGATAAGCAGGCTGATGAAGAAACTCGACCTGCCGCGCAGCCCTGACCGCGCATATCCGATTTCGGCGATGTTCAACCTCGACCAGTTCGAAGGACTGGATATATTGGGACTGGAAGCAGAAGTAGAGTTGAATCCTTCCAATTCCTCAAAGTTCGATCTGTATCTGAGCGTCACTGAAACGAACGATGAGCTTGGGCTTTGCCTCGAATATAATACTGATCTGATCGATACCAAAACCGCCTCGCGGTGGTTGGATCACTTGAAAGTATTGCTTGATGCCGCTGCCGCCGATCCGGGAAGCCGAGCGATGGAATTGCCGCTTTTGACCGAGGCCGAACAACATCGCCTGCTAGTAGAGTGGAATCAGACGAGTAGAGATTACCCGAAACATTACACTATATGTCGCCTGTTCGAGCAACAAGCTGAGTCCTCCCCTCATTCCATCGCCGTCGTCTCCTCCCATCACTATTTGTCCTATCGCGAGTTGAATGCCAGAGCCAATCAGTTGGCTCATTACCTCAGACATCTCGGCGTCCAAACCGATACTATCGTCGGCATCGAGACTGAGCGAAGCTTTGACTTGATTATCGGCCTGCTCGCTATCCTCAAGGCGGGCGCTGCCTATTTGCCTTTGGACTCTCATTACCCTGCCGAGAGATTGCAGTATCTCGTTACCAACAGCGGCGCTAATCTGGTCATCGCTAACCCTCAGATGCAGGAAAAACTCGATGCCAGTATCCAGAAACTTGTATTGAGAGGTGAGCAGACGGATCAGATCGCTCGTCAACCTGAATCCAATCTCGATCTGCAAATCGCATCAGACAATCTCGCTTATGTGATGTTCACTTCCGGCTCGACCGGACGACCCAAAGGCATCGCCATCTCTCACAGCAGTGTAGTTCGAATGGTGAAAAATACCGACTATGCCGATTTTGAGGGAGAAGTCTTCTTGCAGTTCGCTCCTGTCTCATTCGACGCCTCGACCTTCGAGATATGGGGACCCTTGCTCAACGGTTCTTCTCTCGTCCTGTATCCGGCAGAG
>DLHY01000068.1 GCA_002483445.1 Blastocatellia bacterium UBA7656 | reverse complement strand
TCACGATGTTCTGAGCCCTGACATGTATCTAAAAGTAATTTCCTGTCCCGTTCGCTCATCACCATATCATCTCTCTGACGAATTCTGCCTCATGGAAGCCGCATCGCTCAAGCGCGTCCCCGGTCAACCTTGCCGCGACGTGTGCCATCGCATACCATAGCTGATCGTTTTGCGCTTAGGGGGAATCGGTATAGAGAGCTTGATGCAAAATCAACCTACGGGTAACGATACAACGCCTATAGTATCGGTCATCGTCCCTTGTTACAACTCGGAGCGAACTATTCGCGCGTGCCTCCGTTCGATCCTGGATCAGCGCGCGCCGTTTCCTTTCCATATCATCGTCGTCGACAGTTCCACCGACAGCACTCCCCAGATCGTCGAGAGCGAATTCCCATCGGTCAGACTAATTCACCTTCAACAGCGCACATTCGCCGGGGCTGCGCGCAACCGGGGCGCGCGGGCAACTCGGTCAGAGTATCTGATGATGATCGATTCCGACTGCATAGCCCGACCTGATGTGATAGAGCGCGCCGTAAGGCGACACAGCGAAGACCGTTTTGCCGCCGTCGGGGGATCGCTGGGCAATGGCACGCCGCGAAGTTTGAGCGGGTGGATAAGCTATCTGATCGAGTTCAAGGAGTACATGCCCACTGCGCCTGAGCGACTGGAAAAAACCGTGCCGACGGCCATCGTCGCCTATCGCCGCGAGGCGTTGGAACGCTTCGGATTCTTCGACGAAGATATGTGGCTGGCGGAAGATATACTGTTCAACTGGAAGATGCACTCGGCTGGCGAACGCATTCTGTTCGATCCCGCAATCGAGGTGACGCATCTCAACCGCACAGGCTGGAGGGAAGTTCTTTCATATCAGATCAGCCTCGGCAGATGCTCGGCTGAAGCGCGAAGACGAGCCGCCATGTCGGGCAGCTTTCTGATCAGATTTCCCGCGCTCGTCGCGCTGATGCCGTTCGTCCGATTTTTCAACGCCGTGAAATGGCTCGCAAGGTATGACCGCCGCGCATTGATGGTGTTGCTTGCGCTGTCGCCGATGTACGTGCTTGCTGCGGCGTTCTGGTCTTACGGCTTCTTTCGCGGAGCTATCAATCGCCCGCCGCAATCTGAAAAATGAATTCAAACGAGCAGGCCATAAATCAGTCGAAGCGAGTCATCATTATCGAATCGTGCTTTTACTTGCTTGCCGCAGCCTCGCTCATTTATGCGGTCGCGACAGCGCCCGGTCGCGCAATAGACATCGGACTGTTTTACGATGGCGCGCAGACCTGGGTAGATGGCACGCACAGAATCGGCGGCGGCGCTATCGCGCTTTACCCGCCGTTTACTTTTCCGCTTCTCTCTCCGCTCGCGCTGCTTTCGCTCGATCAGGCAGTAATCGTCTTCATCCTGATCAACCTTGCTGCCACTGCGCTGGTGATTCATCTGGCAATCAAATTATGGGGCGAGGACTGGTCGATAAGAACGCAGATGTTGTTTGCAGCGATGCTGATCAGTTGGGCGCCCTGGCGGGTGACGATAAGAAACGGACAGATCAGCCTCATCATCCTGGCTCTGCTTCTCGGCGCGCTCATGGCGCGAAGAAAAAACAAACATTTTCTCGCAGGCGCGCTCCTGGGTCTGACGCTTGCCAAGTACACGATGACGTTTCCTTTCTTTTTGTACTTCGCGTGGAAAAAAGAATGGAAGATCATACTCGCATCTATTCTGCTCCCAGCTCTGCTGATGCAAGTTTACGCGCTGCGAATGGGTACGACGATAATCGAATCGACGATGGATTACGTTCGCTTCGTTGCGAATGTCCATTCCCGGTCTCCGGGCGGATGGATAGGCACGACTGAGATCAAGGCGCTCTTGTCCAGTCTGACGGGAGGAAACGAACAGGCAGCTTCTCTCATCACGATCATTTTGATTCTGGCGGCGATAGTTTCTCTTTTTGCGGTCGTCGCGCGAAGACCGGGGCGTGAGGACGCGCACTTTGCGGCGATGAGTCTGCTTGCGCTGTGGGCGGCTTATCACAGAACTTATGATTCGGTTATTTGCCTTGTGCCTGCTGCCGTACTGATTGGTTTTTATCGAAGAAAAATTCTTGCTCGCTACAGTTTGTTTTGCCTCGGCGCGCTCGGTCTGTTCGTTATCAACCTGCCGGGATTGCTTACGGACAGATTGAATTTGAGCGCGGCGGATTTATCGAATCCTTTGGGCTTTCTCGGCCTTCATATCGAAAGGCTGATGGTGTTTGCATTCTTCTGGTCGCTGCTTTGGATCGTGTGGAAGGATAGGGAAGAAGAGAAACCACAGATGAACACAGATAAACACGGATAAGACGGGAGAAGAAAAGCCGGAGAAATCTCCGAGTTTTCACTATCTATGTCCATCGGTGTTCATCTGTGGTTTTTATCTTCAGTCCGACCTTCGAAGAATTAAATGGCCCTAGTTTTTGGGCGCGATGCTTTCCTACTTTTTCCTTTTGCCTTTTTCCTTTTACCTTCATTATGCTTCATAATTCGCGCGGCCTTGAAGACGGCCCGGAGATATCATTTGGATAAAAAGCATTATCACCTCATTGGAATCTGCGGCACGGCGATGGCCTCGCTCGCAGGGATGCTCAAAGCGCAGGGCCACACGGTAACAGGTTCGGATGAAAACGTTTATCCGCCGATGTCTACGGAACTGGAGCGACTTCGCATTCGTGTAGCCGAAGGATTCCGCCCTGAAAATCTCAACCGCCGCCCCGATATCGTCGTCGTCGGCAATGCCATCACCCGCGGCAACCCTGAACTGGAATTCGTGTTGAACGAAAAGATGCTTTACACCTCTATGTCTGCGGTGGTGAAAGAAAATTTCATTCGCTCTCGTCATTCGGTCGTCGTCGCAGGCACTCACGGAAAGACGACGACGACCTCGCTGATGGCGTGGGCGATGGAGCGCGCGGGCCTTGATCCGTCTTTTCTGATCGGCGGGGTCGCTGAAAATTTCGAGTCATCGTTTCGCGTAACCGACAGCCCTTATTTCGTCATCGAAGGCGACGAATACGACACGGCCTATTTCGACAAGGGGCCTAAGTTCATGCACTATCTGCCCGACACCGTGATACTCAACAACGTCGAATTCGATCACGCCGATATCTATCGCGATCTTGAGGCCGTCAAATTCGCTTTCTCTCGTTTGATAAACCTGATTCCTACAAGCGGGGCGCTCATCGCCGGGTGGGATTCGCCCATCGTGCGCGAGCTTGCCCCGCGAGCGTTTTGTCGGCTGGAAACGTTCGGCATCGAAGAAGGCGCGCGGTGGCGCGCTTCGGATATAGATTTTGCGGGCGATATGACTTCATTCGCTGTCAAATTCGAAGGCCGTGAATTCGGTCGCTATCGCACTCCGCTCGCAGGCCTCTTCAATCTGCGCAATTGTCTTGGGGTGATAGCGGCGTGCGAATCTTTGGGGCTTGATCGAAAGATGGTCAGTTGTGCGCTCACGGAATTCAAAAGCGTCAAGCGAAGGATGCAGGTTCGAGGCACAAAGCGAGGCGTGACTGTTATAGACGATTTCGCTCATCATCCGACCGCTGTGCGAGAGACTCTTCTCGCCGCGCGGCAGAAGTACGCAGGCCGTCGCATAGTCGCCGTATTCGAACCGCGATCATACACGGCCCAGCGAAAGGATTTTCAAAAAGCCTTCGAAGACGGACTCGCAGTTGCGGACGAGGCTATCATCGCAGGACTTTTCCATCCTGAACGCTACACCTCGGACACGGCCATCGCGCCCGAAGAGATGATCCTCAGTTTGCGCGAACGCGGAGTCGAAGCATATTTCATCAAATCGGTGGATGAGATAGTCGCCTTCCTCGCGCCACGTCTGAAGGAAGGAGATGTGGTGGTGATTATGTCAAACGGATCGTTCGGCCAAATTCACGACAAGCTGCTCGGCGCACTTGCACCCTGAGATGAAAATCAGTGAAATGGCTTAACGAACTATTTTATCTCGAAGCCAGGGTTCGGTAGTATACTGCGGCAAGGAGCCACAAATCCTGCAAAGAAGAGGCGTGCAAGAGTGTTAGCGAAGAAAGCCGTCAAAAAAGTTTTAGCTCTTCAAAGAGCGTTGCCATTCCCGGAGGGACGTGATCAGCCAGCAGAAGAAACCTTAAACATCCCTCAAAGGCTTTCGGCCCTGCTCAAACAAGACCTGACCTTCAGGGGCGAGAAAACTTCTTACGCGAGCCACAACATTCACGCGTTCGCGGCTAAGTTCCCGCCGCAAATACCTCGAACCTTCATTCAGGAATTAACCCGTCCCGGCGAAGTCGTGCTTGATCCTATGTCCGGGTCCGGCACTACGTTGATCGAGGCAATGTTTGCCGGTCGCCACGGAGTAGGCGTCGATCTCGATCCGCTGGCTTGTCTGATGGCCAGCGTTAAAAGCTCTCCGTTCGATCTTTCACAATGCGCCCGCGCAGGCGAGCAGGTCTTGAGAGATGCCGAAAAGCAGATGCGCCCCACAGACGATGAAAGGTTGTTGCGTTTCTACTCGACTCAGTCGATAGAATTTTTTCGCTACTGGTTTACGGATAAAATCACGGATGAGCTTTTCGCTCTCGTTCGCGCGATTAGCAGGATCGAAGAAATTGAAGTTCGAGCATTCCTGAAGGTAGTGTTCTCATCGTGCATCATCACCAAAACCGGCGCGCTTACTCTTGCGCGCGACCTGGCCCATAGCCGCCCTCACCGCGACTTGACAAGAGAAGTGAAACAAAGCGCGCTCAATGTATTCAGAGAAAAACTAATCAACGCGATAGAGTCGCTGCATGAGATTTCCGAATCGCCTTTTCCGTCTTTGTCGCTGCGCGCTGATGCTCGCAATCTTCCTCTGGCGACAAACTCAGTGCAGTTGATACTGACCTCGCCGCCTTATGCTGCAAATGCGATTGACTACATGCGCGCTCACAAGTTCTCGCTTATATGGTTTGGATACGAGCCTAAAGCATTAAGCTCTCTGCGAAGTCGTTACATCGGCTCTGAGATCAAACCTTCCACCTTTGAAGTAAAATCAGAAACCGGAAATGAGATCATCAATCAGTTGAAGAAGATTGAAGAAGGCAGGGCGGCTGTGGTCGCCCACTACTACAACGAGATGACATTATCGCTTCTCGAAATGCTTCGCGTCCTTGCTCCAGGCCGAGCAGCGGTTTTGGTAGTCGGCTCCTCGGTAATAAAGGGAATCGACATCAAGGCTCCGACTGTTCTGGCCGAGATAGCCGCGTCTGTTGGTTTCGGCCTCGTCGATATTGCGAGGCGCGAAATCATCCGCGATGCTCGCATGATGCCTATAAGTCATAACAGCGCGCGAAGCGGCATAGAAGCGCGAATGCATGAAGAAGGAGTGATCGGCCTGATAAAGCCGCAACAAGGAGAAGCCGATGCCCACTCGTGACGAGATTTTGAGGTTCATGACTGCACAGTTGGCAAAGCTGGTTAAAACTCCTGCTGACGTATGGGTGGCTCTTTACTTGTTGCTTCTCGATTATTCGACGGATGTCCCTCGCATCACTGACTCGAACAGGCTCAAGCCCGGAACCGTCTGGCATCAGCGGGCAAAAATGGTTGAGCAGGCTTTAGCGAATGCCTCAGGCTGCTCTCCCGCTGATCTAATAAACAATGTAGATATGTTCATGCGCTCCGTGTACCCTGCGGGAACTCAGAGAATGAATCCTGTCGGCATAGCTCTGGCGTGCGCGACTGTATATCTGGTTGACCGATTCGCCGCCGGGAATTACCGCTGGCAGATGGAAGCAAAAATCGGCACGGATGTATTCCCAAACCTTACAAGTTTCCGCCGTTCTGCTGTCGATATAGTTGTGTTCAAAAATGACAAGCCGTTTGCAGTCATTTCCAGTAAGTGGGGCATCCGACACGATAGGGTCCGCGACCCGCAGGAAGAAGCCGATACCTACAAGCAGCACGAGCCGGATTTGAAGTTTTATGTGCTGACCAATGAGTTCGACAACGGCAGGCTTCAGCATGTTCTTACATATCCCGCCATTGATGGCGTCTTTCATATCAGCAGAAATTTAGTATGGCAGGCGTATGGCGGGAATCCACCGGCGCTGGCTGACCTGAAAGATTTTACGGACATGTTTGCGCTCTTTCCGTAATAGTGATCCGGATCGAACTCAATAAATCATCCTGCCGCAACCCATCACTCATTGACTGCCTGACGGTCGGGGACTGCCGTGAGTTTGGGCTTGGGGTCTATGCGCCCGCGAAGCACGTTTTTGAGCCTGGCGGGCAGGAAGAATTCGGCCATGCGGGCGATGCTCGTGACCAGTTCCTTGATATCGACTTCGCCCTTCCAGTGATCCATCACAACTTCGCGGTCGGCTCTGTTGAGCAGCCTCATCACCGATATCGCTATCAGATATGAATCATCCACCAGCCCAATGAACGGGATGAAATCGGGTATGACATCTATGGGAGCGATGACGTAGATTATCGTCCCTGCGAGTATAGCTTTGTCGGCATTGGAAACGCGGTTGTCGCGCAGCAGTTTCAACAGCAGCCTCATCAGATTGGGAATGAACAGCAGGTAATCGCGCATAAGCTTTTTCATTTCGCGTCGCTTCGACATATCGTTCCTCAGAAGACAGAAGTCAGGAGTCTGGAGTCAGAATGTATGTTCATTCTTTGATCGGCTTGTGACTCCGGCTTTTCACTCTTTCGGGGCATCGTCCTTGTGACCGGACTCCTCAAGAATCAAACCTTATTCCACCATCGGCCCGTCCGTCAATTTGGATTGCAGGGACGGCAGACAATTTTTCGCAAATTGTTTCAATAGTCTTGCGATCCCGGATTTTGCATTGACGCTCACGGAATCCGCATGTTATAACCGGCTCATTCAGCAGGTGTTGGAGAAAGGGAAGCTGCAACCCGCAAATTCAGCAGCTTCTGGCGCAGTCATCCGGCCAGAGGGGTTGCAGTTCGATCCGCTATAGATTAAATCGAAAGGGCAAGCCGGGGATGATGCTATCGAAAAAGTCGTGTCGTTTTTTTGTTCTTTGCTTAATTTCAACGCTCCTGATTTCCATGCTCCCTTCCATTGCCGCCGCTCGGCAGACAGACCCTCAGGCCATAATCGATAAAGCGGAAGCTCTGTTTCGACAGGGCCAGCAGGCTTCTGAAAAAGGACAGACGGAAGAAGCGAGAAAATTATTCGATCAGGCGCTCGATGCCGTGATGATGTCCGGCATCGATCTTCGCTCCAATTTGAAACTCGATTCCTATTATCGCCAGCTTCTCGAACGCATTCATAAATTCGAATCCAACCCCGAAGCCGCCGATCCCAAACTTGAAGGACATGCTGAAATCGTAGAGCCTTCAGCCCTCGACGAGATAGCGAAGGTATCGGAAACGGAGCTTGCAACGACGACGCCCGACGGCATAAAAATTTACGGCAAATATGATTTCGATTTTTCAGTAGCGCCGCCCGTGCTGCAATACATGAACTATTTCATAACCGGCCGTGGTCGCTCGACTATGGAAGCGGGGCTTCAGCGTTCGGGCCGCTATCGCAAGATGTCCGAAAAGATTTTCAAGGACGAGCGGGTTCCCGAAGATTTGATCTGGCTCGCGCAGGCCGAATCGGTCTGGAAACCCAATGCTTTGTCGTGGGCCTCAGCAAAAGGCATCTGGCAGTTCATTCCCGGCACAGGTCAGCGATTCGGGCTGGCTCAGACTCAATGGATCGATCAGCGTTCGCACCCTGAGCTTTCGGCGCGGGCAGCAGCGCGGTATCTCAGATTTCTGCACGATTATTTCGCGGGCGACTGGATGCTCGCCATGGCCGCCTATAATTCGGGCGAGGCGCGAGTGGCCAGCGCCATTGCGCGATGCGGTTATGCCGATTTCTGGGAACTCTACCGACGCAATCTGCTTCCCGCCGAGACTCGCAATTATGTGCCGATCATTCTTTCGATCATAATCATCAGCAAGAATCAGAAGCGATACGGATTCGATGTCAAACCCGATCCGCCGCTTAATTACGACACTTATGATCTCCCCACGCAGACAGACCTCAAGGTGGTGGCCGATCTTCTCGGCATCCCCTTTGAATCGGTGCAGGAGCTAAACCCTGAACTGCGTCGCGGAGTCTCGCCTCCCGGTCAGGTCTACACGATAAAGATCCCCAAGGGGATGAAGAAACAGTTCGAGATAGCTTACGCCAGTCTCCCCGAAGATCAGCGCGTGCGCCGAATCGTGATCCCTGCTGAAAACACGGATAATGAAAAGTATCGCTCGCGCGTCGTCTCGTATCGCGTTCGTCGCGGCGACACACTGGCAAGCCTTGCGCGAAAGCACGGAACCTCGTCGGAAGAAATCGCCCGCCTCAATCGAATGTCGAAGAATGGGGCATTGCGCAAAGGTCAGGTCATCCGCATACCGACTACCGTTCGAGCATCAGGCTCTTCCCGATCAAAGGTTGGTCGTTACACCTCGAAGAAAGTCGTCCGATCATCGAAGCGCGGGCGCGGCAAAACTTCGATCCGAAGACCTACATCAGTCCGACGCCGCAAATAAAACTGTACAGGAAATAAGCTTCAGATACCGACCGAGCCGGACGGGTCACATCCGCATCCGGCTCAGGCTGGCAGTGTGCTGTTCGATCCAAGGCTTGCTATCTTCTAAACGGGCGTGCCGCAGCTTGCGCAGAACTTCGACCCCGCAGCCACAGGCGTCTGACAGTTCTTGCACGGCTGAGGAACCATTGATTGCCCGCAGCTTGAGCAGAATTTCGCGTCCTGCAAAACGGGCGACTGACACTTGGGACACGGAACAGTCGCAGCCTGCGCCTGCATCGGCCCGCCACAGGTCGAGCAGAATTTCGCGCCCGCGGCATTCGGCTGCCCGCATTTCGGGCATGGGGTATTGTTAGCCGCCGCGCCGCCTCCCTGCTGCTGTTGCTGCCCGCTCACCGCCCCGGCCATCATCTGACCGTAGCCGATTCCAAGTCCGAGGCCCATTCCCTGCCCCGCCGCTCCACCGGGCTGCTTGGCCGCATCCTGCATCGATTGCGCCGCCTTGAACTGCATATAAGCATTCATATCGCCGATAGCGCCCATGCCTGATCGCTCGTCGATCATCTTCTGCACTTCTTCAGGCGGGGTGATGGCCGAGATGAGCATATCGACAAGCTCAAGCCCCTGTTTGGAAAAATCATCAGCGACCCTTCCCTTCACGCCTGCCGCAAGCTCGTCGTAGTACTGGGGAAGATCGAAGATGGTTTTGACATTTTCGCCCAGCAGATCATTGAGACGCGCAACGATGATGTCGCGCAGGAAAGAGCCTATCGCTTCAGTTGAAACTATGCCGCGCGTGCCTACGACCGAATTGACGAACAACTGCGGGTCGACGACTCGCATGGAGTATTTGCCGAAAGAGCGCAGCCGCACGAAGCGCAGTTCGGAATCGCGGAAAGTTATCGGTTCTTTCGTTCCCCACTTCAAATCCTGGAAGGTGTGGCGAGCGACAAAAACAACATTGGCCTGAAAGGGCGACGTGCCGCCGAACGGAATCGAAAGAAAGCTGGTCAGCAGCGGCAGGTTCATCGTCGTAAGCGTGTGACGACCGGGGCCGAAGGTATCGAGCGCCTTGCCGTCGCGGAAAAAGACAGCCGACTGATTCTCCTGCACTATCAACTGTCCGCCCCACTTGATCTCGCCCCATCCCGTTTCCGGGATGCGATGGACGACCTCCGCTCCTGTAGAATCGAAGTACTGTAAAACATCTATTGCCATTTGAATTCTCCTCGCAAAACAGTTTTCGGTTTTCAGTTTCCAGTTTTCAGTTTCTCATCCTTCCGGGCGAGTTGGTTGAACTCGCGAAAAACTCCGCTGAATAAAAGTCAGGCGTCGCGGCTCTGCCCCTGTCTCATCCTTATTGATTTCCTTTCGGTTTCCCCTTACTCTCAGGAGCCGCTGGCGGCTTAGGAGGAGGAGGCGCATCGGGCGGCGGCGGTTCGTCGGGCGCTTCCGGGGCAAGTAACCTTCCGTTGATGCTGATATCACCCGACACTGTTCTTATCCATAAAAGCCTTCCGCCTTTTCCTATAGGCCCGACGGCTCGCTGCCCCACGACATTCTGTCGCACCGTTATTCCGAAATCCTCATCCAGATCGATGTCGCCGCTTGTAGTTTCGGCATCGAGGTCGGCATCGAATCTTTCATTGAATTCCAGATCGATGTCGCCGCTCGTGGTTTCAAACCTCAACGGTTCGTCGCGGGCGATTCTCTCAAACACCGCTCTCGTTTTGCCGCTCACAGTCAAGACCGTAGCAGCGCCGCGAATGTTCAGAAGCTCGACGTTTCCGCTCTTCGATGTGACGGTGATTCTGCCTGTGACTTCTGAAATCCTGATGCCGCCGCTTTGAGAAGATGCCTCGACATCGCCTTTCGATCCCGAAAGTTTTATCTCGCCGCTGGTCGTCTCCACCGACACCGAGCCGTTCATGCCGAAAAGCGAAACCTCGGAGTTTGTTCCTTCTATGCGAACGCCCTTGAGATTGCGCGGCAGTTTTATCTCATATCGAAACTCGACCCTGCGGCGGGTTTCTCCCTCGCGTATAGCGAGAACGCCGCCATCGAGTGAATAGGCTGCCTTCGCCGCCTGACGGTCGCGCGAAGAGCCTCCGCTTTTTATCAATCTGATCTGAGCCTGTGGCTGATCCCACGCTTCTATCGATATCGAGCCGTTCGTACTCTTGATTGAAAAGCGTGAGTTTGCGTCGACGGGAATCGTCTGGGCCGCGCCATCCTGCAATTCGATTCCAGGCAGCGGAGCATCGGCAGCGGCGCGAGTATCAGACCCGTTGAAGCGTATACGGTCTCTCACCGTGCGAACGAAGAAAAATATCCCCATTATAAACGCCACCAGCAACCCGGCCGTCACGAATCCGACGATCATACCCCAAGGGCCGCGTTTCGGCGGGGCGGGCGGCGGCTGGTATCGAGCCGCAGGAGGCACGGGCGGAGGCGCTATGTAAATCGGCTGATGCTCGGCATAGACTGAGCCTGTATCGGGCTGGAGTTGTCGCGAAGTCTGGGCCGCGCCTGACCCTGTAGGAGAAGGCGGCATCCGCTGAGTGGGAGTGCTTTCCTCTATGGAGGAATCCCTCGGAGCGCCGCAGTAACGACAGAACCGCTGGCCCGCGTAAAGCTCTTTTCCGCACTGTAAGCACTGTGTTGCCATGCCGAGTTATACAAAAGCCGGGGAAAAAATGTTCCCCGCTTCAACTGAACAGAGGTCGACCGGGCGCTTGCCCCTGACCGAAATTATTTATCGCATTGTAACGCTGATCGAAAGTTCGATCTATCGCGTCTATCGCGGCGGTCACTTCACTGATGCCCTTTTTCAGATCCGAAGCCGCCCCGGTTTGCGCTTTGACCTCGCCCACTTCCGATTCCAGTTTCTCGATATGCTCGACGAGCGCAAGGTCGAATTGATAAATCAGGTCGAGTTGCTCTTCCTGAATCTTGACCTGATCGAAAAATCCCGCGTAGCCGTAGCTGGCGAAGCGGACGCGGTTTTCAATCTTGTCGAGTTTCTTTATCGCTGTATCGACCGGCCCCGTCTCGAACAGGCGGCCCGTGTCGCTCAACTCCTTGAGGATTTCCATCAGCGGAGTCTTGAGGCTGCGCAATCTGTTAGCCATCTGCTCGCGGTGAATTTTATCGACGTCGCGTCTTCGCTCCTTATCCACATATCCTTTATAGCCGGGAATCTTATCGCCGAGTTTCTCAAGCCAGTTGCGTTGATCGTTCATTTAACCCTCCATTGATATCGATGCGGGAAAAAGCCGCGCATCAGACGAAGCCCCTCAACCGGGGCTGACAACATTTCTGCCGAGGCGAGAGCTTCTCTATCATAAGCCTGATCCGGCGGGCGCGCTTATGCTCCCATTCTGACTTGAAAGCTCTTTCAAATAATCATCGTAGATTTTTCGATCCCCCGCTGCCATATTGCGGATATAGACTCCGACTGTCCAGTTCATTCCATCTTCAGCCGGTTTATACCATGCTGCAAATCCCGTCAGTTGGATGGTCGCCGAAGGGAGATCGATTTCTATATCGAGCAGGTTCTTGAATGCGATGGTGTGATCGCGTATGACGTTCAATCGCCCGGTCTCGATGGTGCCGGTCTTTATGCGCATTCCCTGATTCGAAACATCGAGCGCCTGCCCGCTGATGACCCGCGAGCGATGCCCTTCGTCGCTTTGATCGATTATCGTCATGCGCATAGGCAGAGGATCGAGCGGCGGGGGGATCGCTCGCTGTTCGATGTCCGGTCGGTCTCCGCTTTGAGACTCGACCAGCGCCGCGCCGTCCGTTGTGCAGAACTTGTTGCTCAATGGAAAACCACGACCGCATTGAGGGCATCTTTTCATTATTCATCCTCCCGAAAAGCAGTCTGATTATACCCCGTCAATCCCAGGTTGTCAGTCGTCCTTCGTCTCCCAAAACTAAAGGCGGCCCTCAGACCGCCTTGCTCGTTGTCAATTGCCCGGCGCGCTTGTCGAGCCTTTATCTTTAGGCTTGCCCAGTTTCACAATCCACAAACCGGAGTTGATATCATTGAAGAAGACAAGATCACCTGCGGGCTGCGCGCCCCAGGTGAACGGTTGATTCGGGCGAAATCCGTTCGGGTCGCCCGTCCACAGGCGAGCTATCTCGCGGCCCTGACGGTAAAGATCGCCGCGCAATTCGCCCGACACGTCGACTACTCGCGCGCCGCCGCTGTAATAGCCCATGTACAAAATGTCATCCTTGACCCAGATGTTGTGCGCCCCCCCTTCAGGCACTTCGTACTCGGCCACCTTGCGCGGATTGCTGATATCAGAGACATCGACCACATGAACTATTCCGCGCACCGCTATGCGCGCTCGGCTCTGTATGTCGAACTGATCGGGAAAAACTTCATCGCCGACGAAGACATAGTTTTTGTACCTGAATACGGCGTGCGCGCCCGCAAGCCATCCGTCGCCGTAAAGCTCGTTGTGATTGAATCGATACTGGCTCACGAACTGCGGATTTTCAGGGCTGCCTCCTTTGATGCCCGCTCCGACATCGAGAATAACAAGCCCGTCTCTCCAATATGCAAGATAGGCAAGCCCGTCGAGGACATGAACATCGTGCAGGTAGCGACCGACTGATGTGTCTACTCCATCAGGCCCGCGATGGGTTTTCGCAAGCGGGTTTTTCACCTCCCAGCGCGCCACTTCCTTAGGATTCTTCACGTCGCCAAAATCGATTACGCGCATCGAGCCGGTCGCGTCGTCCGTGAGGTAAACATAGTGCTTATCGACGAACGCCGAATGCACTCCGCCCGTTACGGTCGCGGTGTATTCGGAAATGATTTTGGGATGAGCCGGGTCTGATGTGTCGAAGAAGACGATTCCGTTTTTTCTATTCGAAGCTCCCTCGCGCGACATCACTCCGATTTTTCCGTCCGGCGTCACGCTGATGTCATTGGTGATTCGAGCATCGACTTTGATAGTGTCCGTGAGTTTCGGCTTCGACGGATCGGTGATGTCATAGACCATCAATCGATCAGCTATCGAAGAGAGATAAGCATAGTTGCCGAATATCCACTGCTCGGCTGTCTGCACGTCTTTCGGAAGAGCGCGCCCGACGACCTCCACTTCGCGCTCCGAGTTACGCGGCGAGACGACGACCGACGCGATGGCCGTGTGCTTGCCGCTCTGCGCAGTGACGATATAAGTGCCGGACTTTTCTGCGACGAATCCGCCGTCATCTTCTATCATCGCGCCCGCGCCGTTTACAGACCATCGCGCCAGAGGATTGACAATCGCAGCATCGCCTTCGCCGTGAGCCAGAATCCTGAATCGAACGACATCGCCTGTGCGCGCGCTTACGGATTTAGGCTCGATTGAAAGACTGTGAACCGGATTTGCGACGACCTGAACGGCAAGCGTCCCGGCAGCGTTATCGGCGACGGCGCGAATTCGAGCCTGCCCCGCCGAGATGCCTGTCACAAGCCCCGCAGCATCTACGGTGGCGACGGACGGGTTTTCGGATTCCCACTTGAGCATCACGTTGGCGCGCGGGTCGCCGTTCGCTACGCGAGCAGTCGCCTTGAGTTTTATGGCTCCGCCGACGACGAGAGGCGAAGCAAGCTTATCGATTTCTATCTTCGAGACGCGGGCGGGTTTGACCGTTATTGTCGCCCAGGCGAGTTTGCCGCCCACTATCGCGCCTATGCGAGCGATGCCCGCGTTGTAGAGAGTCACCGTTCCCGTCTCATCGATGCTTGCCACATCGAACGGCACGGCGAACCAGGCGGAAGCGGCCTGTTCAGTCGCATTGCCGGTTTTGTTTTTGATTATGGCTTTGAGTTTCACCTGCTGGCCGATCTCAGCTTCGGAAGCAGCGGGAGTGATCGCAGCCATCTTGTCGTCTCCCTGTTGCGCCGAAGCGGCAGGTATGGAAGTGAGCATCAGAGTCGCGATAAAAAACCGGATCAGCGTGTCTTTCGATCTGCGCATAGGATTGCCTCCTCCTCGATATGACGGGAATCGTGAGACAAGATTTTATTCCAGAGCAGAGATCGCTGCAAATGAACTTTATGGAAAGATGAGATAAACAGGTAAGGAAGCTACGAATTCAGCCTCAAGATTTCAAAATGGAGTTGGTCCCATCTAACGCTTCCCGGTTATCCTGTCCAGGCTGTCGGAAGCCTGTCGAAGCCTGTCTAATGCGTGCTTACCTACGAGGTTGGCCTCATATCTTGAGACCAGGAGTCTGATTTCTTCGAGGAGCTTATCCGGGTTCCAGGGCTTGGTCATCACGCGAATGGCCCCTGAGTTGACCACCGCATCGATGACTGTCTGCGTATCATTGATCGCAGTCATCAGCACACATACCATGTTCGGGTCTATATCGCGTGCCTGCCGCAATAATTCTGTCCCGCTCATGCCGGGCATGTTCTGATCTGTGAGGAGCATCGATACAGGCTCTCGCCGTAGAGATTCAATCGCTTCCTGACCTGAGCGGGCGGTGAGCACTTTGTAGGAGCCGCCGAGCAATTTAGCCAGCAAAGCTCTTGTTATCGTTTCGTCGTCAACGACGAGTATCGTATGAACTTGATTTTGCATAGTGTCTTTTGATCTCCTGCGTCAACGCTCTCTCAAGCTACGGAGCGGTAATGCTAGTTTCGAACTGCTTCAAAGCTGAATGCCAGGATGGCGCTTCTGAATCGCTCCATCTCCGTCTCCAGGACTGAGTACGCCTGATTTGCTCCTGAAAGATCGCCTTCCCGACCTATCTGCTCAAGGCAATAAGCCGCCCGACTGGCAGCACTACCCGCCAGTCCGCTCACGACGCCTTTGAGCCTGTGAGCCTTGCCTTGCAGTTCACTGGCATCGCCTCGCTCTATCGCGGCGCGAACCTCGGCAAGATACGCGGGGGACTCTTCCAAAAACACCTGAACGATCTCGCGCAGAAATTCCATATCGCCCTCGACCATTTTAAAAAGCAATGTTGGATCAAGAGGTTTTTCTTCATCCCCGATGTCGTTTTCCGGCGGCACCTCTGCGCCCGGAGTGCCTTCACTGATAATAAGATCGGGGATGAGGCCTTTTATTGCATTGAAGAGTTGTTCCGTGCGAACAGGCTTGGAGACGTAATCGTCCATGCCAGCTTCGAGACATCGCTCACGATCTCCTTTCATCGCATGGGCAGTCATCGCCACGATCGGTGTTCGACGGTTCGTCGACGACTCTCTTTGACGGATCAGAGATGTCGCCTCAAAGCCGTTCATCTCAGGCATCTGCACATCCATCAAGATAATGTCGAAGCCCTCTTCGGACATTGCGGCAGATTCCCTGCCATTGGTGGCGACGGTGACTGAGTGGCCATGATTTTCGAGCATCCTTACGCCCAGCCTTCGGTTTATCTCGTTGTCATCGACGAGAAGTATGCGAAGAGGCCGCTGGCGCTCGCCCGGAGATGATTTTTCACCAGTGGGCTGATCTTCATTCTCGATTCCCGGACCCAGCGCCTTCGTTATCACTCCAAGCACCTGCGACTGAGAGAGCGGCTTGATGAGACACGAGGCTATGCCAAGCTCGCGCTGCTCCGCATTCTTGAGCGGGCTGATGGCCGAAGTGAGCAGAATGACCGGGACGCCTGAAATATCCGGGTCTTCCTGGATTCTTTCAGCCACCATAAGCCCATCCATCTCCGGCATGTGATAATCGAGCAGCACCAGCGCGAAGGGGTTGTCATCCTCGAAAGCCTGTCTCAACAGGGCAAGAGCAGCCTTGCCTCCTCCAACTGTGGTTGGCTTCATCTCCCAGTTGTTGAACATGACTTCAAGCAGGCGGCGGTTCGTCGCATTGTCATCTACGACGAGCACGGGCAGTCCCTTCAGATCACCCATGGCCACGGGTGATGTGGCTTCGAGAGGAGTCTTTTGCAATTCGAGCCGTATACTGAAGAAGAAAGTGCTGCCCTGTCCCTCCTGACTCTCGACCTCCAACCGTCCGCCCATCAGCCCGACAATCTGGGAAGAGATGGCGAGTCCGAGTCCTGTGCCTCCGTATTTGCGAGTCGTCGAGTTGTCAGCCTGCTCGAATGCGCCGAATATGCGAGCCTGCGCTTCAGGCGGCATTCCTACGCCAGTGTCGGAGACCTCGAAGCTAACAATGGCTTCATCCTCCGACAGGCTTTCGACCCCCACGCGAGCCACCACCTCGCCGATGTCGGTGAATTTTATCGCATTGCCTATGAGGTTGATGACCACCTGGCAGAGTCGTCCGGGGTCTCCCACCAGAAAGTCGGGTACATCCGGCCCGATATCGCAGACCAGTTCAAGCCCTTTTTTGTGCGCGCGGACGGCAAGCATCTTCATCACGTTTGCTAAACTGTCGCGCAGGCTGAAGTCGGTTGAGTCCAAATCGAGCTTGCCTGCCTCGATCTTCGAGAAGTCCAGAATATCGTTGATGAGATCGAGCAGCGATTCCGCCGATGTTTTCACCATCGACAGGTATTCTCTCTGATCGGAATCGAGTTCGGTTTCCATCATCAGATCGGACATGCCGAGTATGCCGTTCATCGGGGTGCGAATCTCGTGGCTCATGTTGGCGAGGAACTCGCTCTTGGCGCGGGTTGCGGCTTCGGCTGCTTCTTTCGCTGCTTGCAGTTGAATATTAGTTTGCTCTAGCTCCTGTGCCCTCTTGTTCAGTTCGATAGTGCGCTCTTCGACTTGTCTTTCGAGAGATGCGTTCAGGAATTGCAACTCATCAATAAGCCTTTCGTTCTCACGACGGATTCTTGAATAATCAATTGCGTTATGGAGGGTATCTGTAAGCTTGCCAAGATCACTGCCCTTAAATACATAACCGAAGGGTCGAAAATCATTGAGAATCTCGTAGGGGTCTCTAAGGTCTTGATATGCCGAGTGGAAAATTATGGGGATGTGAAGGTACTTCCGTTTTATTTCTGTATAGGTTTCAAAGCCGTCTTTCCCCCTCATTTTTATGTCCAGGATTACCGCCAATATGTCTGGGGTTAGTGCATCGATTCCCTCGTCGCCGCTTGCGCAAGCAATCACATTGAACAAGGGTTTCAATGCGAGTTGAAGCGTTTCACGGATATTCTCATCATCGTCAATTACGAGTACGGTTGGCTGGACAGAGGAAGAGTCTGATTGGGACGGCTCCATTGAAGTCCTAAAAACATCAAAATCATCGAATTCATTCATTCCCATTTTAATTATCCCTCCGGCTATTTTGGCCTGATAGCTCTATTTGTGAAGTAGTCGAACTTGCTTCAACTGGTTGATGCAATAGCTGCTCGATCATCTCCAGCAACTCCGGCGTGCTGTACTCTCCCTTCGTCAAGTACCCGCTGTGATCCAACCCTTCCACCTCTGCCGCCTTCTCGCTGCTTCCAGGATATGCCGAATGAAATACTATCGGCAGGTCTTCTCTCCCCTCTTTCAGCAACCTGAATGCTTCTACTCCATCCTTTGACGCCATCTTGATGTCCAGTAATACTACCTTCACCTCTCGGCTCATCCTCTTGCTCGCCTCCTCGTAACTCAGGCAGGTTATTATTCCGTATCGTGATCTCAGCAACGATGTCAGCGTCTCAAGGATGTCCTCGTTGTCATCTATTATCATTATGCAATCTTCAACATCTCTTGCTTTCTCTGTTTCGCTCGTTCTTCCCCCAAACATCGTCCGCCTTATCTCTGCAAATGATTCCATTACTCACCTCCTTCAACTACTGGTAACACTCTCGGCCTGCTGACAGACGGGAAGCGAGATGACAAAGCTCGTCCCTCTGCCCTCCTGACTGCTGACCTCTATCCTTCCCTCGTAGAGCGAGACCATCTTCTTTACCATCCCCAACCCCAGTCCCGTCCCCGTCGCTGGCTTGGTTGAAAAAAACGGCTCGAATATCTTCTCAAGATGCTCCTGGGGAATGCCGATGCCGTTGTCGGCTATCTCGATTGTGCAACTATCGCCTCGATGCCTGGTGCTGATCTCTATTCGGCGGTCATCTCTCTGAAAGATGTCCGGGGCGATGAGGGCGTCTCTGGCATTGAGGACGATGTTCTTGATGATGGAGTAAAAGTGGGTTTCATCGCCGACGACCCACAGCGGCTGTCCGTTGTGATTGTGCTCGACAGCGACGCCCTGTCG
>DLHY01000003.1 GCA_002483445.1 Blastocatellia bacterium UBA7656 | reverse complement strand
GGCGCCGCGTTGTCCGGCAAGCTGCCAGCTTGCCGCAGGCTTTCACCTCTCGCCTCTGGAAATCAACAGTCCGTTGCTCGAAGCAACGACAAGCTGGCAGCTTGTCGAACATACAAGACGCAGAGACTCAGAGACCTCGCAGAGAAGAACTCGCCTCTGCGCCGCCTCTGCGCCTCTGCGTCTCTGCGTCGAAGTCCCCTCACGTTGATACGCATCAAAGCCGATGCGAAGAGCCTCGATTGAAAATAAAGAGTCCAACCTCTCCGCCAACGAAATCCGACTGCAAAAGGAATCTGAAAGCGATCATTTTTGCCTTTTGCCTTTTGCCTTTTGCCTTTTCCTGCGGCAAGGTTGGAGCGCCAGTTCCGCCTTCGCGAATAACCGAACGGGCAAGGGAACTCACAGTCATTCAGCGCGGGCCGGTGATATTTATCTCGTGGCCCGCGCCGCCTCTCGTCAAACAGGATTCATCCGTTTCTTACATAGAAAGAATCGACGTTTATCGTCTGGCCGAACGGCGCGACGAACCGGCAGTGCTGGATGAAGATGATTTCGAAAACCTGTCTCAGATAATCGGCTTCCTCGACCGCGAGACCATCGAAGCGCAGGCCAGCAACGGAAGGCTGCAATTCACCGACCGCATCGACCTGAATCGAACGAGCGATCTTTCAAGCGTGCGTTTGCGCTACGCGGTGCGATACGTGAACCGTCGCGGGCAGATGGCTCGATTCTCAGCGACGACCGCCATAGAACCCGCGCTCGCCATAGCGATGCCTCCCACCGGGTTGAGCGTGAAGGATCAATCGCAGGATCGAATGGAAATCGTGTGGAGCGCGCCTGAAGCGAATGTCGATGGAGCGCGGCCTGCATCTGTTGTCGGCTATAACATCTATCGCCGACAGTCGAGGCGCGAAGAGTTCGGTCGCCCGCTCAACTCGGATATAGTCACAGAGACCAGCTTCATCGATTCGAGTTTCAGATACGAAGTCGAGTATGTGTATGCGGTGCGCGCGCTTTCGCAGGGGACTACCGGGTTGATAGAGAGCGCCGACAGCGCGCCGATCACTTTCACACCAGTCGATAAATTCGCGCCCGCTGCGCCTGATCCTGTCTCTGTGGCTTCAGCGAACGGGACGATAAGTTTGTTCTGGCCGCGCAGCCAGGAACGCGATGTCACGGGATACAACATCTACAGGTCGGAAACGCCGGATGATGAAAAAAGCTGGGTGAAATTGAATGAGCAGCCTGCCGAGGCCGTGACCTTTCATGATGACCGCGTGACCATTGGCCGAAAGTATTTCTATCGCGTCACTGCTATCGATCAGTTCAACAACGAAAGCGCGCCTTCGCGTGCCGTAGGCGAGACGGCCAACCCCTAGCCGTTGACACTGCGCATCGCAGGCAAATAGGCTATAGTTCATCAACGCTGACTTATCGAGCCAGAGGACTGAACTATGCCACAGGTTCGCTACATGACTGATCGTCGTGCGGTCAATACTTCAAAGGAAGAAACCCTGCTTCAGACATCACTGCGCGAGTCGATACCTCACGCTCACGCCTGCGGCGGACAGGCCCGCTGCTCTACGTGCCGCGTCTTCGTCGTGCGCGGAATCGAATACTGCTCTCCGCCGAATGACAAAGAACAATCCATGTCCGAGCGATTGCATTTCGGCTCGCAGATTCGCCTCGCCTGTCAGACCAGAATTTCGGGCGATGTGGAAATCCGCCGCCTCGTCCTTGATGAAGAAGATGAGGAACTGACCGATCAGCTTGGAGCTAAAGTTGCATCCGCGCCTGTGGGCGAAGAAAAACTTCTCGCCATACTTTTCGCAGACATACGCGGCTTCACTTCGTTTGCCGAACGTCTGCCGCCTTATGATGTCGTTCATGTTTTGAATCGCTACTTTCATCAGGTGGGACAGGCTATCACGCGCTGTGGAGGCGAGATCAACAACTACATAGGCGACGGATTGATGGCGCTGTTCGGACTCGACGGCGAGAGCGACGTCGCGATGAATGCCATCCGCGCCGGACTTGATATGCTTGATGCGGTTGAGAGACTCCGCCCCTATCTTGAGAACGTCTACACGCAGAGTTTTCAGATAGGCATAGGCGTTCACCTCGGCGAAGTAGTCATCGGATCAATCGGCCACGATCAGACCAGAAGGATGACAGCGATAGGCGACGCGGTGAATTTCGCAAGCCGTATAGAATCAGCCAACAAGCAGGCCGGAACCCGATTTCTGATTTCAGAAGAGACATTCAATGAAGTGAAAGATCGCGTTCAAATAGGGAAGACTGTAGAACTTCCGCTTGCAGGCAAGACCGGATGCTACACTCTCTATGAAGTCGTCGGGTTGAAAGGACGATGATTCATCACCATTCTGATTCACCTTTTGTCGATAGCCGGTTTTCACTATGAAAAAACTGCGCTACATTGATGAGAGAAGGCGAGCAACAAAAAGCAGGCCAGTGGTCGCACAAATCTTCCGGAGGTTCGAAGTGAAACTTAATCGTCTCCCCGCTCACTTGATAACACTCGCTCTCGTTCTTGTTTTCACCGTCGGCTCTCAGCCCTCCGAGTCAAGCGCGCAAACCAAAACATCAAGCATTGATCAGGGCGCGATGGGGCTGGGACAGGCCATAAAAAAACTCGGCACAATCGCAAGCGCCCTCCACACGGGCGCGCACCCGGATGACGAGGACAGCGGATTGCTCGCTTATCTCGCAAGAGGCAGGCAATCGCGCACGGCTTACCTGTCGCTCACGCGCGGCGACGGCGGACAGAATCTCATTGGCCCTGAACTCTATGAATCGCTCGGCGTGATAAGAACCGAAGAATTGCTCGCCGCCCGAAGACTAGACGGCGCGGGCCAGTTCTTCACCCGCGCTTACGATTTCGGTTTCAGCAAATCGCGCGACGAAGCCCTCACGAAATGGAATCGCGACGAGACGCTCGCCGACATAGTTCGGGTCATAAGAGCTTTTCGCCCGATGGTCGTCATCTCCGCGTGGAGCGGCACTCCGCGCGACGGACACGGCCATCATCAGGCCGCGGGGCTGCTCACGCAAGAAGCCGTTCGCGCTGCCAGCGAACCCGCGCGTTACCCGGATCAGATCAAGGAAGGACTCCGGCCCTGGCGCGTGCTGAAGTTTTATCAGCGCGCGCCCGCGAGAAACCAGCAGCGCGAAGGCGCGGAGCCTTCGGGCAGCGAGCCTCCCACCGTGTCGCTCAACACCGGACAATTCGATCCTCTGCTCGGCCAGGGTTATTACGAAATCGCCATGCAGGGCCGCAGTCAGCATCGCTCGCAGGATCAAGGCACGTTGCAAAGACGCGGGCCGCGATTTTCCGCCTTGAAGATTCTTGAAAGCGCAGTCGGCTCTCCACGAGAAGAAAAAGATATCTTCGAAAGAATCGATGTGAGCCTCACGGGCATCGCCGCGTTTGCTCCTTCAGCGGGCGCGAAATTGAAAGACGCTCTCACGGAAGCTCAACGCGCTGCCGATGAAGCGCGAGAAAAATTCAATCCCTTCACGGCAACTTCTGTCAGCAGCATAATCGCTCGCGGACTTGGAAAGTTGAGAGAAGCGCGCGCCTCTCTCTCATCGCTCGGATTGAATGAAACCGAAGCTTATGAAGTCGACTTTCTGCTCAAACAAAAAGAACAGGATTTCATCAACGCTCTGGCCCTTAGCGAAGGAGTGGTCGTCGATTGCATCGCTGAAGATGAAATAGTCACGCCCGGACAGACCTTCAATCTGAACGTCGCTGTCTATGCCGCGGGCAATGTGAAGCCGCTGTCGGTTTCATTGCCTGTCGCCGAAGGGTGGTCTGCGACGAAAGAGAAAGAATCCAATACGACGACCGATGGCAGGATAGTCGCGCAGACTGATTTCAAAGTCACAGTCGCCCGCGATGCCAGCCCGACCGCGCCTTACTGGCTGGGTCAGCCTCGACACGGCGATATGTTCACGCCCCTTGGAGGCACGGGCATCGAGCCGCTCTCGCCGCCTGCTCTCGCCGCAAACGTAGAGCTTGAAATCGCGGGGCAGAAAGTCGTGTTGAATCAATCGGCGCAGTATCGCTATGCGGACAAGGCGTTGGGCGAAGTTCGTCGCGATTTGAAAGTCGCGCCCGCAATTTCGGTCAACATCTCCCCCGATCTGTTGATAGTTCCGATATCGACGCGGCAGGTCGAGCGCGAAGTGACGGTCGAGCTTACGAACAATTCGAAAACGGGAGCGCGAGGCGCGGTGAATCTGGCTCGCAGATTTCAGGGTGAGATCATGCCCGCAAAAATCGATTTCGACCTCAAGCGAAAAGGCGAGCGCGCAAGTTTCACTTTCACTGTAAAGTTTCCGCCTCAAAGAAACCAGATGCCGTATCAGATTCACGCCATAGCCAACGTCGCGGGCGAATCTTTCCGACGGGGCTACAGGGCGATCTCTTATCCTCACACTGAGACGCGATTGGTTTATAGCGATGCGATAGCCAATGCTCGCGTCATCGATGTCAAAGTCGCGCCCGATTTGAAAGCAGGCTACATCGAAGGCGCGGGCGACGACTTTGCAAACGCGCTCAAGAGAATCGACGTCGCTGTCCGAACTATCGATGCGCGCGAGCTTGCGACCGGCGATCTGAATCGATACGACGTTATAGTTATGGGCATTCGCGCTTACGAAGTCCGCCCTGATGTTGTGGCCAACAACAATCGGCTCCTCGAATACGTCCGGCGCGGAGGAGTGCTGATAGTTCAATACAACAAGAACGAATACGCAGCGGGGAACTTCGCGCCCTATCCGGTCAAGATGAAGCAGTCGCCTGACCGTGTGACTGACGAACGCGCCGCTATGACGATTCTCGAAGCAGGGCATCCGCGTTTCAACTTTCCGAATAAAATTACTGAGCGCGATTTCGAAGGCTGGGTGCATGAGCGGGGAACTTACTTTTTCAGCGAGTGGGATGCGAAATACAAGCCTTTGCTTTCGAGCCACGACGCGGGAGAAGAGGCGAAACTCGGAGGCGAGATCATCGCCGAATACGGCACAGGGCTTTTTGTCTACACCGGATACACGTGGTTTCGACAACTGCCCGAAGGTGTGCCGGGCGCTTACAGATTGATAGCGAATCTCGTGAGTTTGCCAAAAGCGCGAGCGAGTCAGACACCTGCTCGATAGGACGCGAATTGACGCGAATGATCGCGGATTCTATCTTTTATCCGCGATCATTCGCCTTGATCCGTTTGATCCGCGCCCCATTCTTTCGAGTGTTGTTCTCGCAAACCTCTGAGCTTGACTAACAAAAGCGAATGTGCGAAGAATGCGGGGCGGTGAGTATAATCATTTTTTAAGAAAATCCCAAAAGGGATGCCCCCGGTTCAACCGCGGGACGAACTTTGGTTTGACCTTTGCGAGAGTCAGTAACAGCCTTGTGCTTTGGTCGACCCTCTGCCATACTGCCCGCGTGAAGCTGACCGCGAAAGTCAAACTTCAGCCTACCCCGAACCAACACAAGCTTTTGCTCGAAACCCTTGAGCGCGCCAATTCTGCCTGCAATCAAATCAGCCTCATCGCTTTCGATCAAAAAGTCTTCAACAAATTCGACCTTCAGGGTATTTGCTATCATACAATCAAACAAGAGTTCTCATTGACCGCTCAAATCATTGTGCGCTGCGTCTCGAAAGTCTCTGATGCTTACAAGCTCGATAACACGACCAGACGCAGATTCAAGCCACGCGGCGCAATCGCTTACGATGCTCGAATACTTCGTTACACCAGCGAGCAGGAAGTAAGCATCTGGACTGTTGATGGTCGAGAGACGATTCCTTATGTTTGCAGTGAGCAATCGCTTGAGCTTCTGAAACAGCAACGCGGCCAAAGCGATCTTGTTTTCATCAAAGGTCAATTCTACCTGTTTGCGACCTGTGAAGTTGAGACGCCTGAACCAATAGAGCCAGAGGGCGTTCTGGGCGTTGATCTCGGCATAGTCAACCTCGCCACAGACAGCGACGGTCATAAGTATAGCGGTGCTGAGGTTCGCTCTCTTCGTAAACGCCACCGTCGTCAGCGTAAGCGTCTTCAGTCGAAGGGAACTCGCTCGGCAAAGCGAGTGCTTAAAAAGCTGTCTGGCAAAGAGCGTCGGTTTGCAAAGAACGAAAACCATCGGATTGCGAAGCAGATCGTAAAGACTGCCAAAGACACCGGGCGAGCGATAGCCATCGAGGAGCTTAAAGGCATACGCGACCGGGTAACGGTAGGACGGCAGCAACGCAGCGATTTGCATAGTTGGGCGTTTGGTCAACTCATCGCGTTGATAATCTACAAAGCGGCGCTTGCTGGTGTGAGGGTTGTAGAGATCAATCCGCGAAACACAAGCCGTCGTTGCTCGGCCTGTGGATTTACGCATAAAAACAACCGGAAAACGCAAGATCGGTTTTCTTGTGGACAGTGTGGATTGCGTTGCCAGGCTGACCACAACGCGGCCCTGAACATAGCATCTCAGGGCTGGGGCCAACTCAGCGGCCCGCACGAGTCGTCAGGCCGCAACGAATGTCTGACAGGCTCAAGCTCCCGGTTCTACCGGGGGTAGCTGACGACCGATTATTCAAGGAGCTTTTATCGACGTTCTTTCTGGAGTTCGTCGATCTTTTCCTGCCTGATGTCGCGTCCTTCATTGAGCGCGACTCGCTCGTTTTTCTCGACAAGGAGATATTCACCGATGTCACGACCGGCGAGCGATATGAAGCCGATCTTGTCGTAAAGCTTCGCTTCAAGGGGCGCGAAACCTGCTTCCTTATTCACATAGAGCATCAGGCTCACCGAGAGGGCGCGTTCTCCCGGAGGATGTTCCGTTACTTCGCGCGATTATACGAAAGTCATGGGCTGCCGGTCTATCCGGTGGTAGTATTTTCCTACGATTCGCCGCGAAGGGCGGAGCCGACATCGCATCGGGTGGAATTTCCGAACAAAGTCGTGCTGGAATTCAACTACGATGTGATTCAGTTGAATCGACTCAACTGGCGCGATTATTTGAGACACCCGAATCCGGTGGCGAGCGCGCTGATGGCGAAAATGGCTATGAGGCCGGAAGATCGACCGCGCGTGAAGATGGAATGTCTCCGGCTCCTTGCAACGCTGAGGCTCGACCCGGCGCGTATGCAGATGATCTCAGGTTTTGTAGATACTTATCTGCGATTGAACGCCGAGGAGGATGAAATTTTTCGGGCCGAAGTGGAAACCATCGCCGAAGAGGAAAAGGAGGAAGTCATGGAAATAGTGACGAGTTGGATGGAAGAGGGAATAGAGAAGGGGTTGAAACAGGGCAAGCAGGAAGAAGGGCTGACGCTGGTTTTGCGCCAGTTGAAACGCTGCGCAGGAACGATTGACGCCGAAACCGAGAACCGTATTCGACAACTTGATCTCGCGCAGATAGAAGACCTGGCCGAAGCTCTGCTCGATTTCCACGAGCCTCGCGACCTGACACGCTGGCTTGATGAGAACGCGGGTAAATGATCTTGAAATGCTCGCGCAATCTTTTTCATGGTTCGTCTGATCGTTCAAAGCCGCAATCATAAGCAGTAGAAGCTCACTTCAAACCCCAGGAGGCTGCCAATGAACGCTCGAAGATGGCTGCTCGATAACCTGAAAAAATCTGCGCGATCCTCGATCCGCGCGTTGGGACTGTTCGTCGTTTTCACTCTCGTCGTCGGATCAACCCCGGCATCGGCGCAGACTACGGGCAGGATTCAGGGAACCATAAGGGATTCCTCCGGCGGAGTGGTTCCCGATGCGCGAGTCACCCTGCTCAACGTCAAGACCGGATCGGCGCGGCAAACTGCGAGCGATGAAGGAGGCCGTTATACTTTTCTCTCCGTAGAGGTCGGCGAATATCAGATAGCCGCCGAAAGAACCGGCTTCAAGAAATTCGTTCAGCGGGGCATCACTCTCATTCTCAATCAGGTGGCCGAGGTCGATATACTTCTCGAAGTCGGCGAGGTCAGCGAGAGCGTCACCGTTCAGGCCGACGCTTCGCAGGTCGAAACCACCAGCACTCAACTCGGCAACGTCATCAATGAAAGAGCAGTCGTCGGATTGCCGCTCGCCTCGCGCGACACTTATCAACTCCTGCAACTTCAGGCGGGCGTGCAATCGCAACTCGGAGCCGATCTCTTCTTCGGCTCGGATCGCGCGGGCGTCGTCTCTGTAAACGGCGGTCGCGGAAGATCGAACAACTATACGGTCAACGGCGGCGACGCAAACGATATATTCGTCAACCTGCCAGCCGTGGAGCCTTCGCCCGACAGCATTCAGGAATTCCGCGTGCTTACCAATACCTTCGACGCCGAGTATGGTCGCAACTCAGGCGCGATCATAAACGTCGTCACCAAGTCGGGTACGAACTCGATTCACGGCAGCCTCTACGAATTCTTCCGCAACGACGTTCTCAACGCCCGCGGGTTCTTCGACGCCGCGAAACCTGCTTTCAAACAAAATCAGTTCGGGGCGACTCTCGGCGGCCCCATCATAAAAAATCGCACATTCGTTTTCGGCTCGTATGAAGGAAGCCGTTTGCGTCGCGGGCTGTCTTCCGATCTCGTGACGGTTCCGACGCGGGATGAGCGCGCAGGAAATTTTTCTTCGAGCGACGAGTTCGCAGGCGCGGTCAACGATCAGTTCACCGCCGATCTTCTTTCACGAAGATTGTTCGGAGCCGCGGGGATGATCGCGGCTGGCACTCCTTATTCTGAAATCTTTCCGAACAATCGAATACCTTCGCGCGCTTATGATGCGGTCGCGCTCGATCTTCTCAACCAGTTCGTACCGATCGGCAATATCACCGATGGACTCCTGCAAACTGCGCCGCAGGGACGCACGCGCGGCGATCAGTTCTCTGTGCGCGCTGATCATACGCTCACCAGTCGCCAGCAGTTGAGCGGCTACTATTTTTTCAATGACCGCACGATCATTCAGCCGTTCGCCCGTTTTCAGGCGGGAGGGGCGACTGTTCCCGGATTCGGCACCCGCACCGCCGAGCGCATTCAGCAGGTGAACATCTCGCACGAGTTCACGATCAATTCGACGACCATAAACGAATTCCGCTTCGCCTATCTTCGCGAGTCTCAAAATGAATTCAATCACCCGCTGTTTACCGACCTCGTGCGCAACTTCGGATTCAACAACGCGAACGGGTCGGATCGCACCGGCATCACGCCGGGCTTGGGCGCAGACCGCGAGGGCGTGCCGTTCATCGATCTTGCGGGCGCGTTCTCCATCGGCAACAACTTCGAAGGAGAACTTCCGCAAACGGGCGACTCCTTTCAGTGGACGAACAACTTTTCAAAGATAGTCGGCAAGCACACGATGAAATTCGGCGCAGACGCGCGCTACATCAAGTTCGATCAGACTCTCTTTTTCGATGTCAACGGACAGTTCTTCTACTTCGGAGAAGGGAACAACTCGACGGGCAACGTCATCGCGGATTATCTCTTGGGGATTCCCGACACCTACTTTCAGGGAGGCGCGCAGCTTGAAGCCATTCGCTCTCGCTCGCTTTATCTCTTCGGTCAGGACAGCTACAAGATCAAACAAAATCTCACGCTCAACTACGGATTGCGCTGGGAGCTAAACACGCCGCTTGCGGACAAATTCAATCGCATTCAGACTTTTCGACCGGGACAGGCGACCAAAGTTTATCCTTGTCGATTGGATGGCCGCACTCAGGATTTGATCGATGAATTCGGCGGACGAGGCTGCAATCCGGGCGAAGCGGGCGCGGCGGTCTTTCCACTCGGACTGGTCGTTCCCGGCGATGAAGGCGTGCCTAAAGGTCTGACGCAAACTTATTATCGCTCCTTCGCTCCGCGCATCGGGCTTGCGTGGTCGCCCGACGCGAAGGGCGGATTTCTGAAAAAGATATTTGGCGGGCAGGGCAAGACATCGATTCGCGCGGGCTGGGGCATGTTCTACAACCCCGTCGAGCAACTCGTCCTCGAACAGTTCAGCGCCGAACCTCCCTTCGGAGGAAGTTCAGGACTGGGCAATCCAGGTTTTCAACGCCCCTTCCAATTGCAGGACGGAACAGTTGCGCCCAACCCGTTCAACGGAATACTCGACCCGCAGCCCGGAGAGGCGGTCAACTGGGCGCTCTTTCGCCCCATTCTTTTATTCGGTCAGTTGCAGCCCGATCTTCGCTCGCAGTATTCGATTCAATACAATCTGACCGTTCAACGCGAAATCACGCGCGACCTTCTTTTCCAGATAGCTTACGTCGGCTCGCAAGGACATCGCCTGCTTGCAACTAAAGAACTCAATCCCGGCAATCCGCGAACGTGCCTCGACCTGCAAAAATTATCTGAAGCTCTGGGTGATCCGAGTCTCAGTTGCGGGCCGTTCTCAGCCGACAGTTCTTACCTCGTGCCGCGCATCCCGTCGGGGATGAGTCTGACTTTGCCCGACGGCAGAGTCATCGGGCCGCGCAATCGTCCCATCACTCTCGTGGGGCTTCGACCGCATTCATCGCCGCTTTGCGACCCGCTGACCGGGCGGGATTGCCCGCCCGATGGCGTGCCGGTTTTTACAAACATCTTCAGTCAGAACACCATCGCCAACTCGAATTACAACTCGCTTCAGGTGACAGTCAACAAGCGATGGTCGGGCGGCTTGCAACTGCTCGGCGCGTACACATGGAGCAAATCGATTGACAACGCATCGAGTTTTGAAAATCTGCTCCATCCCTTCGATGAGAGATTGAGCCGCTCGCTGTCGCTCTTCGATTCGCGCCACCGTTTCGTGCTGAGTTATTACTGGGAGATTCCTTTTCACAAAATAGCCGGGTTCGAGAGTCTCCCGGCGAAACTGCGCGACGGATGGGCGATAAGCGGGATAGCGACGTTTCAATCGGGTTTCCCCATTCGCATCACCGACGCGCAGAGCGATCAGTCTCTTCTCGCAAGCTTCGATTTCGAATCGATAGATCAGCCCAATCTCACGGGGCCGTTCCGCATACTCGATCCGCGAAAGAACGATCGACAGTATTTCGACCCCTCAGCGTTCGAACTGGCCGAACTTGGCGAGATAGGCAGCGCGCCGCGAACCCTTTGCTGCGGGCCTGGGATAAATAACTTCGACCTCTCGATTCAGAAAACGACTCGCTATGGCGAAAGCGCGACGCTTGAATTCCGGGCGGAATTTTTCAATCTTTTCAATCACGCTCAATTCCTCAATCCGAGCGGCAACATCCAGGACGGGGAAGAATTCGGGCGAGTGGTGCGGGCGCGCGAAGGGCGATTGATTCAATTCGCCATCAGATTCGCTTTTTAGTCAGTTGTCCGTCGTCCGTCGTCCGTTGCTCTCAATCCCGACAACGGACAACTGACCACTGACAAAGGACACATAATGAACAATCTCGAAAGAGAGCTTGAGACATTCAAAGGGCGGACTCGGAAATCGCTCGAAGCGTTGAATCGCGCGTCGGAGGTTTTGCCTCTGGGGTGCGGCAGCAATTTTCGCGCATATCCGCCTCATCCCGTATTCGCCGATCATGCGCGAGGAGGGCGTCTATGGGACGTTGACGGAAATGAGTACATCGATTTCGGTCTCTGCTTCGGCGCGCTGATGGCAGGTCACTGCCATCCGAAAGTCGTCGCAGCAATAGAGTCGCGACTGGAACGCGGGACGATGTGGGGAATGCCTGATGAGTTGAGCGAAGAACTCGCCCGCGAAATCTGCTCGCGGTTTCCAGTGGAAAAAGTGCGCTTCGCCAACTCAGGCACCGAAGCGACTATGCACGCCGTCAGACTTGCTCGCGCTCACACGGGCCGGAGCCGGATCATAAAATTCGAAGGGTGCTATCACGGCGTTCACGATGCGGCGTTGGTGAGCTTCAAGCCTTCGCTGGAACTGGCCGGAGACGCAACGCATCCAATTCCGGTTCCCGCATCCGAGGGCATCCCGCAGGCAGTCATCGACAACACGCTGCCCGCTTCTTTCAACGATCTCGACTCGGTTGAAAGACTGCTCAAAGAAAATTCGGAAGAGGTTGCCGCCATCATACTTGAGCCGATAATGATGAACATCGGCATAGCGATGCCTGATGAGGGATACTTGCAGGGGCTGCGAGAGTTGTGCCGCGAACACGGCGCGTTGTTGATATTCGATGAAGTGAAAACGGGAGTGAAGCTCAGGCGCGGCGGGGCGAGCGAGTATTTTTCGATCAGGCCGGATATCATCACGCTTGCGAAATCCATCGGCGGCGGGACCTCGCTTGCGGCATTCGCTGCGAGCGCGGAGATCATGGACACTGTTGGAAGCGGGCGCGCATTTCACGCCGGAACGTATAACACGAATCCGCTGGCTATGGCCGCAGGCATAGCGACGCTCAAAGAAGTTCTTACGGATGACGCTTACAATCGAGTCTTCGCATTGAACGAGCGATTGATGAAAGGCTACGCGGAGATAATCGAAAAGGAAGGCGTACCGGGTTACGTCATCGGCGCGGGAGCGAACGGCACTTTGATGCTTTCGACGAAACGGGTGAGAAACTATCGCGACTGGCTGTCGATAGATGATCATCGCTGGCGCATCTACTGGTTCGGGATGCTCAATCGCGGCGTCATCGTTCAGCCGTGGGCATGGGACGAGCAGTGGACCGTTTCGGTTGCGCATAATGAAGAAGATATCGACCGTCACATCGCGGCATTCGCTGACATAGCGCCGATGGTGGCGCAGGGATGAACAAGGAGGAATACCATGAATGAATTTGCGCCGTGTCCGAAATGTCAGAGCAGTGATGCACAAAAAGTCAGCTTCACATGGTGGGGCGGACTCATAGGGCCGAGGCTGCTCAAGCACGTCAAAAGCAATCGCTGTGGAGCGACCTTCAACAGCAAACCGGGCAATCTAATACGACGGCCATCATAATTTATACCGTCGTGTTGCTGGCGATAGCCATCGTGCTGGGCGTTTTGATCAGCACCGCTGGGTGAAATCCTATGGCTGATGAAAAAACAATCTGGCTTGTGCGCGAGAAATATCTGAGCCTCGAAAGCTACAAGCGCACGGGCGAAGGCATTCGCACCCCTCTGTGGTTCGCTGTCGGTGATGGCGTGATTTACGTCTACTCGCTGGCTGATGCGGGCAAGGTCAAACGCATTCGCAACAACCCGCAAGTGCGCGTCGCTCCCTGCACGATTCGAGGGCGGATCACAGGCGACTGGCTCGAAGCCGAAGCGCGAATAGTCGAAGGCGATGAAGACAAACTCGGACACGAACTTCTTCGAAAAAAGTATGGCTTGTCCAAACGACTCGGCGATTTCTTCAGCCGATTGAGAAAACGACAGCGCACAGTCATCGCGATTCGAATCAAGTGAGGAAGGTGTGAGCGAAGAAATTCCGAAACTGAAACGCGCGCTGGGCCGCTTCGATCTCACGTTGCTGATGATAGTCGCAGTCGTCAATCTCAACGCCATTCCTGTCGTCGCGGGAGCGGGGCCGAGCGCGCTTTCGTTCTGGGTTCTCGCGTTTTTGTTTTTCTTCATCCCGCAGGCCGTCGCCGTGCTTGAGCTATCCGCCCGCTATCCGCACGAAGGCGGCATTTATTTGTGGAGCAAGTCAGTCTTCGGCGATCCGCACGGATTTCTTTCGGGCTGGTGCTACTGGACGAACAACATTTTTTATGTGCCGACGCTGCTTTTTTATATCGTCGGATTTTCGGCCTATATCGGCGGAGAAAAAACTCTCTGGCTCGGACAGGAGCCGGTTTTTCTGGTCGCCGTTTCTGTTACGCTGCTTTGGATAATCACACTGTTGAACATACTCGGCTTGGGCGTGGGCAAGTGGGTTCAGAATATGGGAGCGATGGGCACGGCTCTGACGACGGCGGTGATAGTCGCCGTCGCGGTCATCGCGGTGAAGACGGGCGGGCTTGCTGACGGGTTCACTACTTCAGCCGTCATTCCTCACGTCACGGATTGGCGCGCGTTGTCGCTCTTCTCGATAGTTTGTTTCAACTTCGTCGGCCTTGAGCTTGGCCCCGTGATGGCGGACGAGATCCAAGACCCTGCGCGCAACATTCCGCGCGCAGTGATGACGGCGGGAGTGTTGATAGTCGTGCTTTATCTGCTTTGCACGTTTTCATTGCAGGCAGCGATTCCTGCGGGCGAGATAGGAGCTATCGAAGGAATACTTCAGGCCGTGAGTCGCGTGGCTGAGGATATCAATCTGCCGATGCTGCTCACTCCCGTCGCCGTGCTGCTTTCACTCAACGTCGCGGGCAACACATCGGCGTGGGTGGGAGGGGCAGCAAGGATTCCGTTCGTCATCGGACTGGACAAATATCTGCCGTCGGCTCTTGGAAGGACGCACGCGCTATACAACACTCCTCACGTCGCGCTCGTCGTTCAGGCCACGGCATCGACGATAGTGATACTGATAGGAGCCGTCGGCTCTACGGTCACCGAGGTTTATCTGATACTTTTGCAGACGGCAGTGATAATTCAGCTTGTGCCTTTTTTGTATATGTTCGCCGCGCTCATCCGCGTCCGGCGCGATCCCATGAGGTTTGCCGCGAGCGAAGGCTTTTTCAAAAAGAACTGGCCCTGTTACGCGGCGGGCGTGATCGGATTTTTAATAACCGCGATAGGAATAGTTCTGGCGTTCATTCCAACGAAGGATGTCGAAAACGTCCTGAGCTATGAAGTCAAAATAATTGTTGGAAGCGCCATGTTCATCATCCCGGCGGCCCTGTTCTATCGCTTGAGCGCCGCAAGAGCAGCAGTGTCGGTCGTGACTGACAGCGGCGTCGCGGGCGACGACGCACGGAAAGTATGAAAAACAATCGAGGGTTCGGACTCTACCGACTCTCCCGACTCTATAGACTTTGGCTCATGTTTGCTCAGACTGCGGAGCAGGTGAATTGTTCTGGCCGCGTAGCGGCACTGTGAATTTAGCCGTGTCTTTTAAG
>DLHY01000154.1 GCA_002483445.1 Blastocatellia bacterium UBA7656 | reverse complement strand
ACTCCTACGATCAGGCCATCGCTATCCGCAGGCATCTGGTCGAAGTCGAGCATCGTAACGAACTCAGCAACGACCTCGCGGCGGCCCTGATGAACAAAGCTCTTGCGCTTGAGAGAACAGAGCGATGGGATGAAGCGTTGGCCCACTACGAAGAAGCGATGAGATTTTATCGGTATTGCGTAGCCGAAGCCGGGATGATTCACCTGTTGCCGTCGCTTCTGAAAACCGTTCGCTATCGCCTGATGACGCTGCTCGATCTCAAGCGGCAGGAAGAAGCGGCGGCGGATGTTTTGCGATTCCTCAGCTACTTCGAATCATTCAAAAACGATGCGCCGCAGGAAGCGACTCAAAAAGAATTCAATCAGTTCGTCGATGTGCTGCGCCCGCATTCAGACGATGAGCCGCTTTTCGCCTCTCTCGGCGCGGATGCGGAGAGAATCAGAAAACTCATCGAATGACGCGGCGCGGGCAGGCAGGCAACCGACCACTGAGAGAGCATTTGAAAAGGTAGCTCCATAGGAGCGAAATGTTTATAGAATTGGTCGGCTATATCTCAAGCTCCGTCAGGAGCGATATGTTTATAGAATTGGTCGGCTATATCTCAAGCTCCGTCAGGAGCGATATGTCAAACATTTCGCCCCTACGGGGCTTGAAAGAATCTTTCGACATCCGGCTGCTATAAACATTTCGTCCCTGACGGGACTTTTCAAACGCCCTCTGAAAACTGAAAACTGAAAACTGAAAACTGACCACCGCCGCTTTGAAATAATCGCCCGTTCCAATATAATCCGTTTTCCCAAAGCACTCATTTCCTGATAACTATCCGAAAGGGAGGGCTTCGAAGACTATGGCCGCAACTAAACCTGCTCAAATGCCCATCGACGATGCTATTCCTGAAGCGCGACCCGTTTCCGCGTGGCGATGGCTGCGCCGCATCGCCCTGTTGCTCGTCCTGCTTTTCATCGGCGGATTTCTGGCTCTCGGATTCTGGCCCACTCAGGCAGATTTCGTGGGCGATGAAAAGACTGCCGGAGTCGGCCCCGCGGGAGGAGGGCTGCGTCGCGGATTCCCTTCGATGATATTCCCCTCGGATAATCCCATCCCTGCAAGCGCGCAGGATGAAAGAGTCAAGCTCGGTCACGCGCTTTTCTTCGACCCCGTTCTTTCCGGCGCAAACGATATCTCGTGCGCAACGTGTCATCATCCTGATCTCGGACTGAGCGACGGGCGCAGCCTTTCGATGGGCAAGGGCGGCAAAGGTCTGGGTCCTGAGCGCGCGGGCGGCGCGGCGATAAAACGCGGAGCGCCTTCGATCTGGAATGCGGCCTTCAATCACATGCAGTTCTGGGATGGTCGCGCGCCCAACCTCGAAGAGCAGGCCCGCGGCCCGATAACGAGCGATGTCGAGATGAATGAAAATCCCGACAACCTCGTGAAAGAGTTGAAAGAGATTCCCGAATACGTGAAGCGTTTCGATGCGGCTTTCAACGGTCAGAACGGATCAGGTGTGACGTTCGACAACGTGCTGAAAGCCGTCGCTTCATTCGAGCGCACGCTGACAGCGAACGACTCTCCATTTGATCGCTACGCGGCGGGCGACATAAACGCGCTCACGGCTGAACAGAAGCGCGGATTCAATCTCTTCCGTTCGGGCAAGACCCGCTGCTTCGAATGCCACGGGCTTCCGACTTTCGCCAATCCCGATTTCAAAATCATAGGCGTGCCTGTGGTCGAGGGACAGGAGCCGGACTTGGGCCGCTTCGAGGTGACGAAGGGCGAAGGCAACAAACACGCTTTCAAGGTTCCCACGCTTCGCAACGTCGTGTTGAACGCGCCTTACATGCATAATGGTCGGTTCAAGACCCTCGAAGAAGTCATAGATTTCTACGCAGCGGGCGGCGGGTCAGGCGTGGGCTTCAACGTCCCGCACATCGATGACAAGATTCGATCCTACACGATCAGCGCGCAGGAAAAATCCGATCTCGTGGCCTTCCTCTACTCGCTCACCGACGAATCGAAGTTGCCTGCGATTCCTGACAGTGTGCCTTCGGGTCTCGCGGTCGTTGCGCGAATCCAAAACGCGGCCCGCGATCTGGTCGCCCGACACAACACCGGGGCTGCGCGCGAGACCATCGCCGAGCGCGCGCCTCAGACCACCACCGTCAAACCGGGAGAATCGATTCAGGCCGCAGTTGATCGCGCCCGCCCCGGAGACACTATCGAGGTGATGCCCGGTCTTTATCACGAAGAGATTCACATCGATTTGAATAAGATCACTCTTCGCGGACTCAAAGGGCCGAACTCCGAGCGGGCGGTGCTTGACGGGAAGAAAGAGCTATCGGATGCAATCGTGGCATCGGGCGATGATTTCACGCTCGAAGGCTTCGAGATTCGCCATTACATAGCAAACGGCGCGCAGGCGCAAAACTCGCGCAACGTGATCTTCCGCGATCTGGTGATAGATGACACCGGTCTCTACGGCACTTATCCCGTGAGTTGCAGCGGAGTGACTATTGAAAAGGTGGTCGTATCGCGCATAGCCGACGCGGCTATTTATGTCGGCCAGTCGCGCGACATCGTTGTGCGCGACAGCGAAGCTCATCATTCGGTGACGGGGATCGAGATAGAAAATTCGGTCAATGCCGTGGTCGAGAATAACTACTGTCACGACAACACCGCGGGCATACTGGTTTTCATTCTTCCGAACAATCCTTCGAAGGTCGGGTGGAATTGCAAAGTCGTGGGCAATCGGGTGATCGAGAACAATCACCCGAATTTCGGAAACCCGAACTCGATAGTTTCGAAAGTCCCGCCCGGCGGCGGGATTCTGATCATGGCCGCAGACGACAACGAAGTTACCGGCAATGAAATTCGCGGCAATAACTCTTACGGCGTGTCGGTCATCAGTCTGGATTCAAGTTTTCCGGCAGGCACCGAGTACGATGTCGGGCCTGTGCCGGAAAGAAACTGGATACACCATAACCAGTATTCGGACAACGGTCGCAAGCCGGCCGAATCGATTACGGCGAGAGGACTCAAGGGCGGCGATCTGATATGGGATTTGAGCGGTTCGTCCAATCGCTGGGACGAGCCGAATGCAGTTCGCGCCGTGCCAGTTTTGAATGGAAGCTGGCCTGAGTTTGCGCGCCGCGCTTACTGGCGAGTGCTTCGCTATATGGCAGGCGTGTGAATTGATGCGAGTCAAAATACCGGCGGCGATGTGCAGAAGGCTGCCGGCATATCAGCTTTTGAATAACTTGTCGAAGGCTGAGCGAGGGTCGTCCTTTTCGACTTTCGTAGTCGTGGTCTGCCGCTCGACGGTCTTTCGAGGTTCGAAGAGTTCGCACTCGTTGCGAATATCTTTTTTGGCCACGCGAACAGTGACGGGTTTTCTGCACTGAAACCGCGCGCCGGGATCGAAGCTTATGCAGTTTTTGCAGGTGCGCAGGTCGGCGTGGCATTTGGGACATTGAGCGTCGAAGGGTATGCCACCGATTTCGATGTTTATCTGAGTGCCGCACAGAGCGCAGCGGGTTACTTCGCGAAACGGCATCATCTTGGGCGAGCGAATTTCGGGCTTAACCGTAGACGCGGGGCGTTTCTGCTCGCTGTCAGAATCCTGCTGATAGCCGCGCTGTTTATACTTTCTGTCCATACAGTCTCCTGTTTCGGAATTGAACGTGAATACTCCCTGAGTTGATTTCGGGCCAAGCCTCGGCTCAGTCCACTTGGTCAGTTCAAACCTGGCATCGGGATATTCAAGAACAGTAGAAGTGACTTTTTTGTTATACTACATCACTGCCCGGTATTCAACAGGTAATGTGCTTGCTTTGAAAGAGCGTGCGCAGCGGCAGATTGTAACACTCCATTGCGCGCTCGCCTGATTGACCCGGACTGGTTTTAACACCTGCAAGGAGACATTCGGATGATAAAAACATTGAAGCTCGCATCACTGCTGCTGATTTCGAACTTGCTTTTTTCGACCAGCGCCCGCGCGCAGGATACGATCAAGCCCGAAAAGCGCATGCTGATAAAGCAAATGCTGACGCTCACTCAGGCCGATAAAATCGCCGAGCAGATTACATCAGTATTGCTCAAACAATTCGAGGAGAGGTATCAGGGGATGCTAATTCAGGCGCTGGCGAACGCGCCTGAATTATCAAAAGAGGATAAAGAGAAAGCAGCGCGAAACGCTCCGGAGGTATCCGCATGGGCGTTGAAGAGAATTCGCGAGTTGATGCTTCAGAAGATCGATTTCACCGGATTCATGGAACAATCGGCATATCTCTATGACAAGTATTTCACCGAGGAAGAGTTGAAAGACCTCGTGGCGTTTTATGAAACTCCGACCGGCCAGAAATCCATAAAGGTGATGCCCGCTCTCTTTCAGGAATCATTCCAGAAAGCTCAGGAATGGATCGGGCCGAAAATTATCGAACTTGTGACAGGGGTGATGAGAGAAGCCGTAGAGCGGCTCACAAAATAGCGAAGACTCTGGAGGAAAGGATTCAGGCTTTATGGCTGCATACCCGATCAGCATTCTTCTCTCTCTTCTGTTACTCATCGCTTCGTTCACTTCGCCCCGCGCTGCGGAGCGCGATTATCTGGTTTACGTCGTTTGCGAATCAGCAGACAAGATAGCCATAGTTCGATTCGGCCCCGCAGGCGGACGAGTCGAGCAACTCATCGATACTGGCGCGATGCCCAGCGACCTCGACGGCCCGCACGGAATAGTTTTTTCTCCCGACCGAAAATTTTATTACGTCTCGCTCGGACACGGCAGGCCATTCGGCTCGGTGTGGAAATACTCGGCTGAAGATAACAAAGTAGTGGGCAAAGTGACGCTCGGCCATTTTCCTGCGACGATGGATGTCACGCCGGACGGAAATTTTTTATATGTGGTTAATTTCAATCTTCACGGCGATATGATTCCGTCTTCGGTTTCCATAGTGGCGACTGAAGTGATGATGGAAGTGGCCCGCGTGCCGAGTTGTGTGATGCCTCATGGCTCGCGCATCAACGTGAAAAACGGCAAACAGTATTCAGCCTGCATGATGAACGATATGCTCGTTGAGATAGATACCAACACGCTTCGCGCCTCGCGCCATTTCATGCTGACCCGCGGCAAAGAGCGTGCGATGGCAGGCTCGCCTTCTTCGCACGCTATGCCTCAGACTCAAAGTCACGACGCGGGCGGACACGGATCGGAGCCGCCCAAACCGGGCGACGTTTCCTGCTCGCCCACGTGGGCGCAGCCTTCGAGCGATGGCAATTCGGTTTTCATCGCCTGTAACAAGTCTGATGAAATAGTCGAAATCGATCTTCAGACATGGAAAGTGAAACGCCGTTTGCAGGCGCGGGCGGGAGTCTACAATCTCGCGGTCACGAAGGACGGGCGATTGATAGCGACGAACAAGCGCGACAGTTCGATCTCGATTTACGACGTGAAAACGGGTCAGGAGTTGGCGCGGCTTGCAACGAAGAGAAAAGTGCCTCACGGCGCGGTCGTTTCGAGTGATGATCGCTATGCATTCATTTCAGTCGAAGGCATAGGCTCAGAGCCGGGAACCGTAGAGGTGATCGACCTTCAAACCCTCAAGACCGTAGCCGTAGTGGATGTGCCTGAGCAGGCGGCGGGGATTGATTTTTATCGAGTGGAAACGCCGCGTTAATTTCTGTGCAGGTGTTTGCAGTGGCTCATTTCTTAGGCACGATCTGAATGCGCGCCTCGACTTCGTGAGCTTCGAAATATCTCGCCGATTGGGAAGACTTCGACATCATCCTCTGCATAAGCCCGTGCTGATCGACTATCGTCGCCGAGTCTCCTTCCAGAATGATGTAGAGCTTTCCGTCGCGCCCTTTTACTGAAGAGCCAGCATTCGATTTGCGCGGCCTCGATTTCTGTTTCGACTTCTTCGCTGCCGATGGCTGCTCGCTCACAGCCCCGGAGGGCAAGCGTGTCGAGGGTTCGCTTTTTACAGGCATAAGTCTTTTCTTCCTTTTTTGTTTTCGTCGCTTCGCTGGCCGAGCCGCGCGTGCAGGCTTTTCTTTCTTCAAACTCGCCACGCTTTTTTTCACTTCAGCGGGCGAAATGGAAATGAATCTCAATCCGCGGGTGAGCGTTTTGATTTGAATCGGCTTCTGCCCTCGCTCACGAAGAAACTGGTTGATGTCTCTTTCAGCCTGATCGGTCTTATCGGCAAGTTCCGTTTTCAAATCATCGCAACGGGTGTTGTAGCGACAGTTGGCATAGCAGGCCAGCAGATTTTTCATGCAGCCATATCGCTTGCATTCGGTGATGATTTGAGAAAGCGCCATCGGTTTTCAATATGCTTACAAGTGATGCGTGACGAAAATGGAAGAGGATGTTAGATGTTAGAGGCCAGATGTTAGTGATTGCTTCCCCGCTAACATCTGACATCTATCCTCTAACATCTTCTGAGTTACTCGTCGCTCGTCACTCTGACAATATCGCCCCGAGCCGGATTGTCCGTCCGGCCCGGGGAAGTGGCACGAAGAAAGAAACCCCGATTGCTTCTCCAGCCACATTGTTTAGAACTTAATATCCAGGCAACTTCACGAGTGGTAAGTTCAATCGTGCAAACTCGCCAAAGTAGCGTTGTGCCGCACAGTCGTATGATCTGGCGGCTTGTATTTCTAAATCGAAATAACCTAAATGAAACTGCTTTCTTTGAATTGAGATCGCGGAGCGCCAGCGTTTATTACATCTTCCGCCCCGACTCACACCTTTATAGACGGATGTCGGAGTTCCATTAGTGACTCTCTTTCGTTTTCCTGTGTTGTGGTTGTTTTGGCGATGATTGGCGATTCCGAGATTTTCGCGCCGATTATCGAACTGATCCCCATTCTTATGATCAATCAAAGTACCCATCGGCGCGTTTATAATAAACTGATGGAGGCTTATCTTCGCAAAAATTATCCAACGTCCGCCAAGTATTTTCGCCTTCCATCTGTGTCCGATGAGGCGTTCATAATCATCGTCATCAACCAGCGCAACCATCCCATTATTCAACTTCAACTCTTTCATCCGGTTCTCCGATTGCTCGTGCCGCAACTCTTGCGCGCAACTCATGCGCGGACGCGCACATTGCGAAGATGATCTATCAACTCGCTTGCCAGACTGCGAGTGAGCTTCTCAGGCTCCTCGCGAAACAGAGCATGAGATTCCAGCGGCGCGTCCAAAGATTTGGCTTTGGCTATGGCATAAATCGCTGCGAGTTGTTTCTCCGTAGCAGGCCCCTGACCATCGGACACCGCCCTGATCCTTCGCTTCGCGCCTCCGCGCTGGTAGAGAGAGCGGGCAAGCCCGAATTTCACGGCAGCGCGACGAAGCGCGTCGGTCTCACCTCGCTTGATTCCTTTTTCATCCATCGCCGATCCGACCCCGACCCCGCAGCGCGTAACACCCTTGATGGTTATCGCCGCCGTCACTGCAACCATATCGTTGATGACCGTCACATCGCGGACTTCATAAGACCAGCCTCCGCAGACGCGATCCAGAATATCAGCCGCCGTCTGCCAGTCGATGTAATCGATCCAATGCTCGCCCTCCGAGTCCACCCATCCGACTCGCTGATGAATCGCGCTTTCAGGCAAAGGCTTGCTCAACTCTTCAAGTATCGCCCGAAACTCTTTCTCCTCAATCGCTAAAGCGTTCATAAATCACCTCCTGAACCCTTTGTGACCGCCCGACTATAACACACAAGCAATAACGTTGCAAGTATGAAACAGATTTTTCTGATAGAAAAAATAAGGAGAAATAGGGTTTGAGCCAGACGCACTTGAAACGAGATCATGAGTTGCTGATGAGCATTCCGGGCATCGGCGAGACCACACTATTGAGCGAAGCGCAGGTGGAGGCTTATGGCAGCGCCCGACAACTGGCGGCGCACGCAGGGCTGACGCCACGCCATCCAGAGTCAGGTGAGAGGAGACGAGGGCGAACCCGATTTAAAGACAGGAAAGGGGCGACTGAGGCGAGCGATGTATATGCCCTCGGTCGTGGCCAAACGATACAATCCGATTATCAAGGCATTTTGCGAACGGTTGAGCGAGCGCGGCAAGCGACCGAAGGAGATCATCAGTGCGGCCATGCGCAAGCTACTGCATATCAACTATGGAGCCTTGAAGTCGGGCAAAGCCTTTGATCCATCATTGGCCTCCTGATCTTCAAGACAGTATCTACCTTCGACTTTGCAACAGCCCTTGTTATGATCCGGCGAAAGTTGATGCGCGCCATTCTCTCAACGCCTGGAATCGCGGGCATACGACAAGTCGCCGCTCTATTCTCCCGCAAGCGTGGCGCGGCGAAGCACCGTTTCCGGTATCGCATCGAGAAATCGCGAGACGCCTCCGTGTGAGATTCCCTGAGTGGTGTCGTAAGAACTCATCGGGCTGATGAAATAAAGATGTTGCTTCGCTCTCGTCGCCGCGACATACAACAATCGCCTTTCTTCCTCCAAGTCCTCAAACGCATCCCAGGCTCGCGATGACGGAAACCATCCGTCCGCCATCCAGATCGTAAACAGCGTGTTCCATTCAAGTCCCTTGGCCGAATGCACTGTCGAGAGCGTAACGAACCCCTGGCCGCGCGCCTGCGATTCCGCCAGCGCAGTCTCCACCGGATCGAGCGCAATATCAGAGAGCAGTTCTTCTGTGCTGCGATATCGCTTCGCTATCGATATCAGATGCTCCATCTCCTTCTGCCTTCGCGGATGATCGTCGTAGGTTGCCTGAAGAATCGGGCGGTAGAAACGCTCGACGGCTGAAAGCTGCGCTCGAACGGTCTTGTGTTCGACTATGCTTCCAAGCACGTGAGCCAGCTTGATAAGTTGATCCTTGTAGCTTGCCCTGGCCGGGAACTGTTTCAACTTCTTAAACAATCCTTCGCGCGCGCGCTGAGTGCGAAACTCTTTTTTCTCGACGCTGAGATGATCGAGAATTTGTTCTACCGTAGCATCGCCGATCTGGTCGAGGAGCTTGAGCATACGGAACCACGAGATGGTATCCGATGGATTGACCGCCACCCGCAGGAAAGCGAGCGCGTCTTTTATATGAGCGGATTCCGCGAACTTGATCCCGCCGAACTTGCGAAAAGGGATTCCGTGCCTGCCCATCTCGATTTCAAGATCGAACGAATGAGACCCGGCGCGAAACAAAACGGCCATCTCATGAAAAGGGACTCCTTCTTCGCGCAGTTCCTCGATGCGTTGCACGACGAAGCGCGACTGCTCGTTTTCGTCGCTCGCTTCGACAAGCACAGGAGGCGGTCCGTCAGCCGTTCGCGAGAACAACTGCTTCGCATAACTTTCGCTCGCTTCGCTGATTATCGTGTTGGCCACATCGAGTATCGGCTGGGCGCTGCGGAAATTTTCTTCGAGTTTTATCACCCGCGCCGCGGGGAATAGCTCAGGGAACTCAAGCATGTTCCTGAAGCTCGCCCCCCGGAACGAATAGATCGATTGACACTCATCACCGACGACGGCGACATTATCGTGCGACGAGGCTATCAGCCGCACGATCCGCGCCTGAAGGCGGTTGGTGTCCTGATACTCATCGACCATGATATAGCGATACTGGTTAGAGAGTTTCAATCGAAGTTCTTCGCTCGCTTCGAGCGCCTCGACGAGTCGAGTGAGCAGGTCGTCGTAAGTCAGAAGGTGTCGCTCGCGCTTGTACTGCTCGAATGCCTTGAAGAGTTTTTCCAAATCCTCGGTCGCGTGAAAAAACTGCGGATAATGATTCCTGACGACCTCTTCGATTGAAAGCAGTTTATTGGCCGACATGCTGAAGATCGCGCCGATGGTACGCTTGCGGGGGAAGTTGCGGTCTCTGGTCGTAAGCCCCGTCTGGCGGCGCACGAGGTCTATCAAATCTTCGGTGTCGCTTTGATCGAACACCGTGAACATGCGATGAACTCCGGCAATCTCAGAATTCCTGCGCAGCACGGAGTGGGCCATCGAATGAAAGGTGCCGCCCGACACTCGCTGGCAACGTTCATCGGCGAGCGAGGCTGCGCGCGAGAGCATACTCTGAGCCGCCCGCCGCGTGAAAGTCAAAAGCAAAACGGATTCAGGTCGAACGCCTGTTTCAATGAGTCGCGCGACGCGAAAGACCAGCGTGCGGGTTTTGCCTGTTCCCGCGCCTGCGACTATCAGAAGCGGCCCGTCAATTGTAGTCACCGCCTCGTACTGAGCCGGGTTAAGCTCTCGCTCATAATCGATCTTAGCGGCGCGTTGCGCGGTGGGTTTCAGCACCAGTCTGGTTTTGACTGGCATTGAAGTTTTGCCCGCTTCAAGGTCGCGCTTGAGAGATCGGATAGCGGCGGCAAATTCCTTTATGGTTTGGTAACGCTGGCGGGGTTCTTTCGCCAGAGCTTTCACGAGAACCGGGTGAAGGGCGCGCGGCAAATCCGATTTGACGGCGTGCGGCGGCTTAGGCTCGTCATGCAGTATTGAGTGCATCGTGTCGATGTCGTTTTCATTGGCGAAAGGACACAGATTCGTGAGCATTTCGTATAGCACTACTCCGAAAGAGAAGATATCGCTTCTCAGATCGACTCTCCGACCGAGGAGTTGTTCGGGCGACATATATTTGACCGTTCCAAAAATCACGCCTGAACGAGTAGTGATCTGAAGGATGGTTTTTTCGCCGCTGTCGGCCTGGGCTGCGCGTTTGCGCTCGACGAGTTTGGCGAGGCCGAAGTCCAGAATCTTCGCGAATCCGTCGCGGCTTATCATCAGGTTTTCCGGCTTGATGTCGCGGTGAACTATTCCGTGTTCGTGCGCTTTCGCCAGTCCCTGAGCGATTTGAATGGCGATATCCAAAGCGTCGCTGATAGAGATAGAGCGCGACTTGATCTTCTGCCTCAAGGTTTCGCCTTCGATGTACTCCATGGCGATGAAAGGCTTGCCATCGCTTTCGCCTATATCATAGACGGTGAGAATATGCGGATGATTCAGAGCCGACGCGGCGCGCGCTTCCTGAAGGAACCGGCGGCGGCGATCCTCGTGAGCGACCATATCGGGCGGGAGGACTTTCACCGCGACTATTCGGTTGAGCTTTTCATCCCGCGCTTTGTAGACCGCCCCCATGCCGCCCGCGCCGATAGGCTCGATCACGCGATAGTGAGCAATCACGGTGCCTTCAGCGATCAATTCTTTTGCAAGAGCCTGGCTCATGGATGCTCATCAGTTTAAGAGTTTTATGACGCACTCACAACATCAGTTCGTTGATGAGGATGAACTCGGCGAGACTTTGCGAAGAAACCAGAAAAGGCGCAAGGATGGAGGCGACTCAGCGAGTAAGCGAGGGCTGATCTCAAAGCTCGTCATAATCATTCAACAAAAGCTGATTCTCGTAATCAACAACTCCGAGACGGATGTTTCTCAGCCAGCCGTTTCGCCCCAGAAGGTTGCGCGACAGTCCGGCATATTTGCTGAAATAAACGACGCTCTGAAAAGCCAGACCGAGAGTCTGTATGGTCACTTCGTGTCCGAACGCTTCGAGGGTGCCGCTGAGAGTTTCCATCACTATCGGCAATCCTTACTTCAACCTTGAGACCGAGTTGCTCGCCGTAATCGTGGTCGAAGAGGCAAAATTCCGCTCCTGTATCGACCTTCGCTGTCAGGGCGATGATCCGATTGCCGTGACAGAGCAGGGTTGGCACAGTGATTCCGCCGCTTTCGTCAGGGTATTTCCAGACGTGGGCAAATGTGATCGAAACCGTCATCCTACACTCCTGCAAAAGGCAGCGCGTTCGGATCCTCGACGCGCGTCACAAGAGGCAATTCGACTCCGGCAGCGTTGGCCGCAGCATAAACTTCCTTTGCAGTCGCTCCATGTGCGATCAGGCCATCTCCTTTCAGCGCCACCCAACGTCCGGCATACTCGTCTCTGTGTTGATCGAGCCACTGCAACTCACTGCTGAAATCAGCGTTCTCCACGACTAACTTAGCGCGTGGGGACTTCATCGGCGACAGTTTGGAACCAAGTATCGTGTAAAGCTTTTGCTGCTCGGTCAGCGGAAGCTGATTGACTTGAGCAAGCACCTCATCAAATGAATTTTGGGACATGGTATTTCTCCCTCTAATCCGGTTGTTGCGCAGTTCGAGTCAGGATTATACCAAAGCAGGCAGCAGCTTGATTGCGAATTCGAGTGCTTGCGCGAGACTTCGCCCGCGCCGACAGGCTCGATCACGCGATAGTGGGCAATCACGGTGCCTTCAGCGATCAATTCTTTTGCAAGAGTCTGGCTCATGGATGCTCATCAGTTTAAGAGTTTTATGACGCACTCACAACATCAGTTTAGTGATGAGCGACGCGCCATAGAATGCGCGAGTTATCGTAGCTCTACTGTGGAAGTAATGCGCGGCAAAAGGGCTGCATACTTCCGCGCGCCGGTTTCGGATGAACGTAGCTGCTGAACTTTGTTGGAGATGGCGAGAGGGAAATGCGCAATTGTCGGATGGATGTTGTCCTCAAATACTCCGAGCGCGCGGGATTAAATGCCTGCTGAGATCGCTTTCTTGATCTCTCTTATACGGCTTTCGTCGCGCTTATAGAATATCCATTGCTTTATTCGTTTGGAATGAACAAGCCCCGCCTGGGATAGAATTTTAAGATGCACGCTCGCGGTGGGCTGGCTGACGCCGAGCTTCTCTGCGATAAACACTCCGCAGACGCCATCTTTGACCAGATCGCCATCGACCTGCGGCGGAAAATGCGCCGCAGGGTCTTTGAGCCATTCCAATATCTGGAGCCTGCGCTCGTTGGCAAGCGCCTGAATCGCCAGGGTGATATTTTTATCCATACTTAGTTAATTCCCTAATTGCCTAATTCTCTAATTTCACTTATACTATGAAACGCAATCGTAAGGCAAGCGAGGTATGCTTGCAAAACCAAACTGGTTGCTGATCTGATGCGGAGGAGTCATGACCACGATAACCGAGCGCGAAATTAGCCGTGAGCAGATTACCGATGTCGAGCAAAAGATTCGACCCTATATACGTCGCACGCCTGTCATCAATGTCGAGGGCGGTGACTTCAACCTCAGCCCCGCTCTTCTGAGCCTCAAACTGGAACTGTTTCAGCACTCCGGATCGTTCAAGGCGCGCGGGGCCTTCACCAACCTCCTGACGCGGCAAATTCCGCGAGCAGGCGTCGTAGCGGCATCGGGCGGCAATCACGGCGTGGCGGTCGCCTACGCAGCCATGAAACTCGGTGTAAGGGCGAGAATCTTTGTCCCCAGCGTTTCGTCGCCTGCAAAGATAGAGCGTATACGCGGGTACGGAGCCGATCTCGTTGTGGGAGGCGAACTATATGCAGACGCGCTGGCTGCAAGTGAACTGTGGGCGGCTGAATCGAGAGCCTTGCCGATCCACGCGTTCGATCAGACAGAAACATTGCTCGGACAGGGAACAGTCGGTCTGGAGCTTGAAGATCAGGTTCCTGATCTTGATACTCTACTGGTTGCCGTCGGCGGCGGCGGACTCATCGGAGGCATTGCCGCCTGGTATGCTGGCAATATCAACATAATCGGCGTCGAGCCTCAAGCATCACCGACATTATCGAGGGCGTTTGAGGCCGGACGACCGGTCGATGCTGAAGCAGGCGGTATCGCGGCGGACTCGCTTGCACCCCGGCGTGTCGGCGAACAGGCATTTCCTATCGCCAGAAAATATGTGAGAGAGGTTCTGCTGGTCACAGATGGCGCGATTCGCAAAGCGCAGGAATCGCTTTGGAAAGTTTTAAGAATCGTTGCCGAACCGGGCGGGGCCGCGGCGATTGCGGCGCTCCTGTCCGGCCAGTATCAGCCTCAGCCAGGAGAGCGTGTTGGCATCCTCGTGAGCGGCGGCAACACGGTTGCTGTCGATTTCAACAGGTAAGATAATCGACAACCTCAATCGGAACTATACACTGAAGGGAGCGAAAGAATGACAATCGAGCGCATCAAGGTAGGGCCACGCATGAGTCAGGCCGTAGTTCACAATGACACAGTATACCTGGCGGGCCAGGTGGCGGACGATCTGAATGCGGACGTCGCCGGTCAGACCCGACAGATACTAGCCAAAATAGATGACCTGCTTGCAGAGGCAGGCACGCACAAATCAAAACTTTTATCCGTCAACGTATGGCTCGCTGACATCTCGACCTTTGACGAGATGAATGCGGTATGGGATGAATGGGTGACTCCGGGCCAGCCGCCTGCGCGCGCCACAGTCGAAAGCCGACTGGCAAGACCGCAGTTTAAGGTGGAGATGATGGCCGTGGCGTCGCGCTGAATTGAGGCGCGCGTCCGGCATGTATTGAGCCTGTCTGCTCAACATAACACGTCTGAAGAATCGAAATTCGATTTTGGCCAGACTTGACTTTCGATGCCAATGGGCATATAAAGCTGACTGCCCTGCTTAGTTGACAGCCGCACGAAATGATCACGCTTGCCCAATCGTAACAGCAACCCTCGCCTCGTTACGTCATTCGTTTCCCTCACATTGACTAATCACGACCATCCTCTATGGCGTGTGAACTAATTCTTATGTGGAGATTCAAAATGAAACTAGTCAAGAGCAATGGGAACGATTCCGCCTTTGGTCTGCTCGGCAAAGGAGTATCAGTGATCGGCGACATTCGTTTCGAGGACAAGCTTCATGTGGAAGGCAAAGTCGTCGGCAAGGTGGCCTCCGAGAAGGGAACGCTCATAATCGAGGAATCGGGCCGGGTCGAGGCCCAGATCGATGTCGGCGTATGCATCATTCGGGGATCGCTCGAAGGAAACGTCAAAGCCAGATCGAGAATAGAGATTCACAAGACCAGCCGGATTCGCGGCGATATGACGACTCCCGTGCTGCTCGTAGAAGAAGGCGCTGTCTTCAATGGCACTGTCGGAATGGGTCAGGAAGCAGAAGCGCGTTTGCCCGAAGAGATTCAATCTACAGACAGCGAAGAGAGACTCAGGGTCAAGGGTGCGTGATGGAAAAGCAGGTCGAGTTGCCCAGGGGAGTCAAAGACCTTGTGGCCACGTTGTCGAGTTTCATCCGTCGAAGGCGCGCTGAATCGAATGTGGAACCACAGGCCCCTCCCGCTTTGAGAGTGACCGGATATAATCTGGTTCTGATGGATCGCGAAGGGCAGGTCATCTGGACGAGGGAGTGGGACGCGGGGGGCGCATTCGATTTCGGCCCGCGCTACAGCCTGTCGGTATTCTGCCGATTCACCAACCATTCGAAGCAGGAAGTCGAGATCGCCGAGTACGAAATCGAACTCACAGGCGAGGACGAAGTTGTGCTCAATCGATTCGGCAATGCGTTCGGCGACTCGATAATAATCCCGCCCGGTCAGAGCAAAGTCTTTTCCGGCCAATGGAAATTGTGAGGGGGCAGAAGTCAGGAGTCAGAAGTCAGAAGTCAGAATAAAACAACTGACGCCTGACCCCCGACTAGGGCCATTTAATTTTCAGCGGAAAGGAAGAAACCACAGATGAACACAGATAAACACGGATAAGACGGGAGAAGAAAAGCCGGAGAAATCTTTGATTTTTCTCTATCTGTGTCCATCGGTGTTCATCTGTGGTTTTTATCTTCAGTCCGACCTTCGAAGAATTAAATGGCCCTAACCCCGACCCCTGACCCCTGACCCCTGACCCACTGGCCACTGACCACTGACCACTGCTAAGATTTCACGCGACTTCGATAAAAATCATTGGAAAGGGAATCAGCGTTGAAACTCTCGAACTGGCTCAAGCGATTCGCGCTCCTCATACCTGCCGCATTGATGCTCACTCAAATTGCTGACTGGACGCTCGGACAGCGAATGGATGATTCATTGTCCGTTCAACTCGGAGCGAGACTATTCGGCGACAATCGGTTTTCTTCGCCCAATGGAGACCTGCAATCGAGTTGCAGCAGTTGTCACATGTTCAATGAAGACCCGCAGGGCCGACGCGCTTACACCGATTTTCTGGCGCGAAGCTGGGTCTCGTGGCGTTCGAAAGACCCTCGTCGCGATGGAGTGCGAAACGCGCCGACCATACTCGATTCTTCTCAGTTGCCGCAACTGCATTTCGACGGCGAGTTTCAATCGATGGAAGAATTGGTCCGCGGGACGATTTCAGGCCGCACTTTGGGGTGGCTTCCGGGCGAAGAAGAGCAGGCATTAGAACATGCATGGCGCGTCATCCTCGACGACAAGGGAGAAGAAAAGACCGCGCCTTATCGCGATCAGTTCCGTCGGGCTTATGCAGTCGATTTGAACAGGATCAAACGCGATGAAGTTATCAATCTTGTGGCTCGCGCGATTTCAGATTTTGTGAAGACTCTCAAGACGGAAAAGAACTCGCCTTATGATCGATTCATTCGCACTAATGAGTTTTCTGACCGTCCGGCTCAGGGTGAGACAGCGATGGCTTTTGCCGAGCGAATGCTTGCGCGACTGGCTTCAATGGAATCGAAAGGCGAGATCAAATTCGCGAAGGATTTCAATGCTGATGCGCTCAAGGGGATGAAGATATTCTTCAGCGTTAGAGGCGAAGCGTCAGTGGGCAATTGCGCCGTGTGTCACACGCCGCCGCTTTTCACGGATTTTTCTTTTCACAACACGGGCATCACTCAGAGCGAATATGATCGCCTTCACGGAGAAGGAAGTTTCGCCGCATTGCGCGTGACGGCAGCCGCTCGCCCCTCGGTTCAATTCCGCGAGATTCCTTATCGGGACAAGCCGGGATACATCGATCTGGGCCATTGGAATTTCGTGAAGATGAACTCGCCCCTGCGCCGCGCCGGAGAGAGTGACGATGGGTTTCTTGAGCGAATGATCGGGACTTTCAAGACGCCGACGCTTCGCAATCTGGCCTTCTCGTATCCTTACATGCACAACGGCGCTTTCTTCTCGCTCGAAGATGCGCTGAATGAAACAGCGAGGCTCTCGGCTCTTGCCCGCGCAGGCCGGGTGCGTGCGGCTGATGAAGAACTGGCGAAGATAAAAATCAGTGAATCGGATATTCCTTTGCTCGTCGCATTCTTGAACACGTTGAACGAGTAGAATTCGCAAGTTTCGGAGTTAGGTTTGATTTTCTATTTTTATGGTGGCAAGGCACACAAAATGAAGCTCACACAGATAGGCTTGGTGTTAAACTTCGTTGGTACAGTACTGGTGGCTTTATCGTTTGGCCAGTTACGCAACGGTGGTTACACCGAGAATGAAAAAGGAAAACGATTCGAATTCTCATACCTGATTCACCCTTGGTGGTTTCGAGTCGGAATGTTTCTTCTAGCGATCGGGTTCTTAATTCAGTGGCTCGTTGCTTCTGGGTACGTTTAACTCCGCGTTAGCCCCTGCATTTCAATCCAGTTAGCGAGTCGAAAACTCATCGAAATATAGTTAAAATGCACAGATGCTTTGTATTTACTGTCAAACTGATAAAGCCAGTTCTTCTTTTACAAAGGCTGAACATGTTCTACCTCGATCCTTTGGGCGCTTTGAAAATAACTTCACACTCAATCAAGTAGTATGTGACGATTGCAATCAGTATTTTGGCGATGATATTGAAATCAAGCTAGCGCGAGATACCTTTGAAGGTGTATCCAGATACGAATATCGGCTTAAGCAACCCAAAGATTTCCAATCAATTGGCAGGCAAAGCCAGCTAGTCGTGAAATTGGCCGAAGGCCCTAATAAGGGTGCCTATGTATATCCTGAGTATTCAAAAGAGAGAGGAGGTATAGTAATTAAACCTCTCCCTCAAATAGGTTTTCTCAGACCGGGGTCGTCGGAGTACAAATACTTTTTATTGGATGAACTCCCTGACAGAGATTCGTTAGAGAAGGCAGGCTTCGACTTAGGCCTGCCAGATGCAATCTTTGTTTTTGCCTCTCACCTGCAGATTGTCGAGCCGGTTCTAGCTGAAAAAGGAATAACTTTTCAAGCTGGAGGATGGCAGGAACTTCCTTTAGATTCGAGGGAACAGTGGCTATGTGATGTTGAGAGGGAGATAGATGATACTATTCGTCGTGCCATAGCGAAGATCGGCTTTAATTATCTTGCCTATTGGGAAGGCGCACACTTCGTAATGAGCGAGGATTTTGATCCAATTCGAAGGTACATCAGATATGGCGACGTTGTAGAGTATCCATTAGTAGTGGTTCATAACCGAAGCATATTGGCAGACGAACCTGTTAGCGGATCGAGAAGATCGGGACATATTATTACCCTGAATTGGGCAGGCGACAGGCTCTCAATCTTAACGCAAGTCTCTTTGCTCAATATCTTCAAGTATTCGGTTTGCCTAGCGAGAAACTACTCAAGAGAACACACAGCCATCAGGAGAGGGCATTTTTTCAATATTAAAGATAGAAGAATATTAAAACTTGAGACAAGGTAAACTCCCCAAGCCCACGGGCCTAACAAACATATGCAGTGAAGTGCGGCGAGCGAATTTCACACGGTTCCTTCAGTGTCCCGCGCCACGCTCGCTGATGCGATACGTTAGGTGATGAAGCCTCACATAAACCAACAGGCTGCTTCATTGGCCTTTAGCCCCAAGAACGCGAATGATTCACAAACGATGAGATGCCCTTTTCTTTTTCGAATCAGATCGCTGCTCATAAAATTCAATTACGCTTCGAGCCATCTCCACTACCTTCTCGCGCAATGACTCAGGCTCGATCACTTCTATCTGCGGGCCGAAGCCCAACACATACTCGCACGCGATTTCTTCAACATCGAATCGCATATCGACCGTCAACCATCCTTCCTCGTCCGGCTCGCTAGTCTTTTCGATTCGCGCGAACCTGCCCGCAAAACCGAGGCGTGGAAATATCTCAGGGCTGACTCTCACTGTTGCTGCGTATCGCGGAAGGCTCGCTTTGAATCGCGCCGTTGATTGATCCCAGAATCGAGCGAGATCGAATCCTTCGGGACGCGCGCATATTTCATCAGTCATCCTCGCGTTACGAATGCGAGAGACGCGATAGCTTCTCATCTCGCCCTCGACTGACGACACCAGATACCAAACGCTTCCCTTTGCAACCAGCCCTAAAGGATCGACCACGCGCTCTACCGCATCGCACTCGCCCCGGTCATAAGTGATTTCAAGTCTTCGCTCCTGCCATACGGCCTGCTGAATCAAGGGAAGAAAGGTGATCGCTTCATCGGGGCGATGCCAGCCCGTAACGTCTATATGAATCCGCTGGCGCGCGTACTCCGCATCTCCGCGATTCGTAGATGGTATGGCCGCGAACAGCTTCATCAGCGCGGCATCCGATGCTTTTTCCAATCCGAGGTCGGCAAGCAGTTGATGCGGTTGCGTAAGAAAGAGCGCCTGAATCTCTTCCCGCTTGAGTCCCGTGAGGTTGGTGCGATATTCATCTACGAGCGCCCATCCGCCACCGACTCCGCGCTCGGCGTAAACGGGAATCCCCGCCATGCTCAATGACTCCATGTCGCGATGGACGGTTCGCTCTGAAACTTCCAATCGACGCGCCAGATCACGCGCAGTCATTCGGCGATGAACCTGCAAAAGCAACAGAATCGAAATCAATCGATCAGCGCGCATACTTCCCTCCTGAAACAGTTTTCAGTTTTCAGTTTTCAGTTTTCATTCTTTCAGGGTGTCGTCTTTGCCCTGAAAGACGCTTTTCAACAAGGCTCAGACTTTATCACAGAAATATGACAGAGGATGTCAGGAAATAAAGAGTAAGGTGACGGGTGAAGCAGGAGATCAACTATGTGAGCCGACAAGAATTTTCTCCGGGAGGTGAAACATGGCAACGACGCAACTGGCAACGAGGAAGAAACAAACGCAGGCAGGCCCGCAGGCGAGCCGCCCCTACATGCCGGGCTACGGAATACCCAAAGACAAGAAGGGATTGCTTCCGTGGTCTCATGTCATCGAGCGCATGACAGAGGCTATGCACTATTGGGTCAGCACGGTTGACCCTGAAGGTCGCCCGCACTCAACACCGGTCGACGGGTTGTGGATTGACGGTCAACTGTATTTCGGCGGGAGTCCTCAGACCCGACGCAATCGCAACCTTGCGGCCAATTCGGCTGTTTGCATCCATCTGGAGAGCGCGATGGATGTACTCATACTTCAGGGAGACGCCCGCGAACTTCGAGAGCCTGATAGCTCATTGACTGCTAAACTGGCGGAAGGCTCTGTTAAAAAGTATGGCTATGGCCCCCCGCCTGAAGCCTTCGCATCTGGCGGGACGTTTATATTCCGGCCCAGACTCGTTCTGGCGTGGACGCAGTTTCCAAAAGATGCCACACGCTGGCGCTTTCAGGATCAGTGATCAGTGGTCGGGGGTCAGGGGTCAGGGGTCGGTTATTTTATTCTGACTTCTGACTTCTGACTTCTGACTTCTGACTTCTGACTTCTGACTCCTATCGTTCAACCATCTCCATCGCCGCTCGC
>DLHY01000015.1 GCA_002483445.1 Blastocatellia bacterium UBA7656 | reverse complement strand
CAAATTGGTTACATGAGCCGAAAAGTTTTTGCGGCCTGAAATCATTTCGTCTGAGCTTTCCATTTCTCAATTCCCGCCTCAGAACATCGACCTGAAACAGCCCGACTAAACGGTTGCAGAGGACGCCTCTCGTTATTTCCCCATCGTTTATGTTGATATTGTCCTTCAAATTTATCAGCGCGACCCGGTCGACTTCTATTCCGTTGTCTTCAGGGTTGATATTGAGAAAATATCCGCGCGAAGTGTGCCTGCGCCTTCCGACCGTCGCTGAAACGATGTCAGGCCCTTCGATCCATTTTACTGGCAGAGAGAGTTTTCTGTACTGATCGAGGCCGAGATTTTTGAACCTGATCTTCCAGGCTTCCAGCCCCTCGTTCTGAAGCCCGTAGGATGTGTCTTCCATTCCCGGCTCATAAGCGTATAGCAGCCTCTTTTTATGGTCGGAAACAATGAGTTCTTCTCCGAACTCCCGGAATATGATTCGTTGAGGATCGAGCAGTTCTTCGAGCGTGTCTGAGCCTCCGTTGGCGATGTTCCATCCAATGGGGTAAATGTCACGATAAAACAGGCAGAAGTAATCCGTCGAATCCAGCCTTACGACCGGCAGCACGCCGCCGTTTGCGTAGCGGAACGGAGCGTTGGAACAATCGAAGCGGTAAGCGACAACCTTTCTGTCGCGATAGAACTGCGCAAGGCTCTTCGCTGTTTTTTCTCTTTCGTTTCCCCCGGCTTCTTCGATTGCGGCGAAGAAATCTCTTTTCCCTGCGCGGTCAATGATGGAGTAGAGATCGCCCGTTACGGCAACATCCAGCCGCAGCCCTTCATCGAGTTTTGTGAGGGTGAATTCGTTGAGCAGAATCTGTAGGTCGCCTTTCGATCTGTTGGCAAGTATTACCAGCCCTGGCTTATCATCGAACCTCGGTTTCATAGTATTCACCTCGCTTTTGTGGACGCGCTGTCGAATCCTTGAGTGAATGACACTGCCATATTAGCTGAAGATTTATTTCGAATCACTTCGACCAGGCAGATTATACGCTGGCTCTGTGACGAGCAGCTAATTGTCCGCCGCGACTTTTATCACCGTTGCCGGAAAGGGTCAATATAGCCTTCTCTGGAGACTGACTCCGTGAGTATGTCGAAGAAACTGAAAAGAGACGTATCATATCAAACTTCGCCTTCTTTCATCTGTTCAGTTTCATACCTCTGTCTTCAAGGTAGAGGTTCAACTCTGCAAAAGCTTGACGGTCGGCTGGCTCGCCTCCATTGAAAGACCTCCAAGCAAACACTGTTCCTCTCGGATACTGTGAGAGCTTTTCTCGCAGAGCGTTCAGAGATTGAATCTGGTACTGCCCGACAGAGATGTGAAAAACGCTGTCGTCCATCGAATTGAAGTGGACACTGATCTCAAGAGGAGATTGTGAGAAATCGGCTTGCTTCGCCAGATTCCGCGCATCCTTGCGCCCCATTTCAGTGACGCAAAGTTCTGTCAGTCGCTCAAATTCCTTTGCGTTCAACACCCACGCGCGCGCGAAGCTAAGAGCGCGCACAAGCTCGATTTCGATGTGCGCCTCTGAAGCCAAAACATCGCCTCCTTCCCCTACATCCAGTTCATCCACACGTCCGGCCCAGGTCTGATGCCACTGCTCCAGCCTGTTCCAGAGCGATTCCGCAACGGCTGCCGAACCATATTGCCCAAGCGTCGCGGCTGCCTGCGAGACCATCCCCGGCTCCGAATCGTTCAGGTGAACGACGGCGGCTCGCTCTATTTCAGGACACATATATAAAGCTGCGAGTCCGGTCAACCCGGATTTATAGCATCCTGTATCTTTGCGGGAAGATAATGCTTTTTTCAGCATCTCCGTTCCGTACTGAGGATCGACGCGCAGAAAATAAGCGAGCAGCGGTGTCTGGATTGCGCACGCAATGTGGCCGGTCTTCTCCTCGCAGGCGGCTTTGATACGCGGCAGCGCGTCTGCGCTCGCATATCGCGCTAAGAGCGAACTGTAGACGCACAGGTTTTCATATCCGATTTCCGAATCACTGCTTTCGAATTTCGCGGCGAGGAAATCATCCAGTTCCGGCAATGTTTTTTCCGGCAACAGGCCGAGCGACTTAATGCTGATCTTAGGGCGCGGGCTGTGCATTTCATCAGGTATCAAACGGCGTCCTTCATCCGGCGACAGTTCATACAATCGTTGCAGGGCTGTCTCGCGTATAGGCCAGACCGTTTGCGGCGGGCTTTCATAGATGCTGCGGACTACGGATAACATCGCAGGACTGTTGATGGGTTTCCACCCGCCGCTCAACAGCGAGTATTGGGTATCAGCAGGAAGAAATAAGAAAACAGACGGAAGCATTGCTGCTATTTTTTCCCGAATGCGGATCGTTGCTTCTATCCTCTTCGCGCGCTGGATGTTTGCCTGAAAGCCCAGCATGGCGGCGAGGCTTATTGCGCGCGCTTCAGCTTCTTTGCGAGACACCACAGCCGCCAATCGCTCCGTGTACTTTATCCTTATATCGTCGAAAGAGTCTCGTCGCTTTTGCGCTTGTGCCTCCCACTTTTTTATCTTCGCCTCGTCTCCATCGGGGTAGGGCGGGAGGTGTGTCGAAGGCTGTTCGTTGAGCGACAACAGCGAGAGGACGTAAAGGAAACTTGACGACACGGGTTGTTCAGGCGCAGTCAATCGTCCCTCCATTTCCCTGATTATGAATCGACGGTGCGGCGATCCAATCAGCCCAAAGTAATACTCCTGATCGCATGGAGAATCGCGAGCGCCTAAGCGATGGATCATCTCCTTTGCCGCTTTTTCGGTTCCAAGAAAACGCAACACGCGGCAGGCTGATTGTCGCGCATCGCTTGGATCACGATTATCAAGCTGACTGCCGCTGTTATCGATTGCCTGAATCGCCTGATAGAGTTCAGCAATTCTCAATATGGAAAAAATGCCCAATAAATATAGGGGGTTGCGCATTTTCGGAGTTGGGATTTGCGGTGTCAGACAGGCAATTTCAGGCTTATAGCGATCATAAACCCCTGTATTTGCAATATCGTGACGGCACAGCAACTGCAGCAATTCTCAATACGAAAAACGAGTTTCGTTGTAAA
>DLHY01000032.1 GCA_002483445.1 Blastocatellia bacterium UBA7656 | reverse complement strand
TTCTCCATCGCACTTTGACCTTCTATCAGGGGCATATCAAAACGAATTCAATGCAATTATACACATGGCATTATTCATTGGAAGGCTTTTTGGGGGTGAGATGGAAATTCGACATCTATCGCTGTTTAATCATTGATGAATCAATCACGAGTCGCCGCATCCAGGCGTGGGCCGGGTCCGCATCCATTCGCTGATGCCACAGCATAGCGAGTCGAAAAGGCGGCATCGCAAACGGCACAGCCAAGACCTGAAGACCCAGCGACTTTGCGAACCTCTGAGCCAGCCGCCGCGGGACGGTCGCTATCAAATCCGAGCCTGAGACGAGAAACGGCACGCTCGAAAAATGCGGCGACTGCACGGCCACTCTTCTAGCAAGACCTTTTTGCGCAAGCAAAGTGTCTATGACACCCGGCCCCTCGGATTTGTAAAACACCGCGACATGACCGGATGAGGCGTACTGGCGAATCGAAATTTTTCCTCTGATCGAAGGATGGTCGCCGCTCGCTATGCAGACATTATCCTCTTCAAACAGAACCTCCGAGCGAATCGCGGCATCGAGCGACAAGGCGTCGGGGAAAAAGCCTACGGCGATATCGAAGGAATCGGCGAGCGAGGCAGTCGAGGGCGGCTGAAATACGTTCGTCGGGCGATGGACTCGAATACTTGACAGTGGAGCTTCACGCCTGATCTCTCTTGCCAGCGGCGCAAGCAGGATCACTTCCACATAATCACTTGCCAGAAAACGAAACGCGCGCTTGGATGCCGCCGCGTCAAATGCAGGCTTTTCTTCGAGCGCGGCGCGAAGTTGCAGGAGCGCAGCCCTTACAGGCTCGATGAGCGATTGAGCCGCAGGCGTAGGCTGCATCCCGCTCGACGTTCGCACAAGCAGCGGGTCATCGAAGGTGCGTCGCAATCTGCTCAGAGCGTTGCTCATCGCGGGCTGGCTGAGTCCCACTCTGCGCGCGGCCCGCGTCACGTTGCGCTCTTCCATCAGAGCTTCGAAGACGAGGAGCAGATTCAGGTCTATCGATTGCAGATTCATAACGTGAATGCCCGATATTACCACAATCCATAAATCGAATCTTCACATCGGTCGTTCAATAGTAAGATGGAAGCGAACCTGACACTTAATTCGTGACCGGCGAAATCGCCACGATAAAGGAGGAGTTGCAATGAAGAGGCTGATCAAAAAATTCACACCTGCATTGTTGATAAGTTGCCTTTGCGCGTCATTGGCAATCGCGCAGGCGTCTCAATCGGAGAGTCCTGCCGAACGTCGGGCGAAAGAATTCGCTCGCCTGATCGATTCGGGCAATCGCGCCGAACTGAGAAGCTATGCAAAGGAAAACTTCGCGCCGAATTTTCTGAATATCCCGATGGAACAACATCTGGGGTTCTTCTCTTCTGTTCATGACTTCACGCGAGGCGTCGAGTTTCACTCTCTTCAGGACGCGAAGCCGAATGAAGCGACCCTGCTGCTCAAGGCCAGACTGACCGGCGAATGGGTGGCTCTGATCGTGAGGGTCGAGCCGGAATCTCCCCATCGCATAGCCGGAATCGGACTCAGACCCCCCAAACCTCCGGCCAGCGCGCAGCCATCGAAAAAACTTAGCAATGAACAAATTGCGCAGGAACTCAAAGCATTTGTGAACAAACTGGCCGATGCGGATGTGTTTTCAGGCACAGTGCTGCTGGCAAAAGACGGCGTTCCCATATTCAAAGGCGCGTATGGAATAGCGAACAAGGATTTCAATGCGCCGAACCGGATCGATACGAAATTCAACCTCGGCTCGATGAACAAGATGTTCACCTCAGTCGCCATCGCGCAGCTTGTCGAGCGGGGAAAGCTCTCCTTCGACGATCCGCTGTCGAAGTTCGTGCCGGATTTTCCTGACAAGGCATCGGCGGAAAAAATCAAAATCAAGCACCTGCTCACTCACACGGCGGGATTGGGCGGCTACTTCAGCCGTGCTTGGAACGAATCGTCGCGCGCTATGTATCACACTGTAGATGACATGATGAAGCGGGCTGCGGCTGATGAAAAACTCCTCTTCGAACCCGGCACGCGGTGGCAGTACAGCAATACCGGAATGCTCGTTTTGGGCAAGGTCGTGGAGAAAGCATCAGGTCAGAGCTATTACGATTATGTGCGCGAAAACATCAGTAAACCTGCCGGGATGATCAACACGGATTGCTATGAACTCGATAAGGTTAATCCGAATCTGGCAGTCGGCTATGACAAACAAATCACAGACAACGGAGTTTCCTTCACGAACAACATCTTCGCGCACGTTATGCGCGGAGGGCCGCAGGGCGGAGGGTATTCGACGGTCGAAGATTTGCTCAGGTTCGACATCGCTCTGCGGTCGAACAAACTGGTCGGCGCTGAGTATGTGAAGATGCTGCTTTCGGCCAAGCCTGAGTTGAATTCTCCGGGCTACGGCTATGGTTTTCAGGTTGAGACTGAATCGCAGATCGCCGGTCACGGCGGCGGGTTCTTGGGAATCAGTTCCAATCTCGACATGTTTTTGGGAACTGGATGGACGGCCATCGTGATGTCGAACTATGGTCGAGGCGCGCAACCGGTTCAACAAAAGATGCGCAACCTCGTGCGAACGGATCTCGAAGCGCGGGCTTCGAGCATCTCGAAGTGAAAGCGATTCGTTTTATCAGGGCTGTCGGAGGCTGATCATACCAGCAAGCGATGAAGCGGCTGTTTGCCATTAAGATGGCAGGCAGCCGCTTTGTCATGTTCGATTCGGTTGCGCTCAGGCAAACAGATGTCGAATAATAACTGACCTGAAAAACCATGCTGCGAGGTAACACATGAATCTTCTTGAAGTCGGAGCGAAAGCGCCCCCGTTTGAAACCGTCGATCAGGACGGAAAACGAGTTTCTCTCAGTGATTACCGGGGCAAAAAAGTCATTCTCTATTTTTATCCCAAAGACGACACGCCCGGCTGCACACGGGAAGCCTGCGCGTTTCGCGATGATTTCGCGAAATTCAAAAAGCTCCGGGTCGAGATACTCGGCGTCTCTACAGACAGCGAAAAATCGCATAAATCATTCGCGCAAAAATATGACCTGCCGTTCCGGCTCCTCGTCGATTCGGAAAAGCGCATAGTGCGATCCTACGGCGTGTGGGGCGAGAAGACTCTCTACGGCAAAACGTACATGGGAACGAACCGCGTGACTTATCTGATCGATGAGCGGGGGCGGATCGCGGCGGTCTTCCCGAAAGTCAAACCAGATCAGCACGCTGAAGAGTTACTCGCTTTTTTGAAGAAAAAATAAAAACTCATCTGGATAAACGAACTTCCATTCAATCGTCGAGCGCAGGATGCGAGCTTATGATTTTTCAGGATGGGAACAGGACAAGGATGAGCACGGATGCGACAGATTTACGCTGATCTGATTCGTCTCATCGATGTTTACGACGATTGAACGAGCCTTGCTCTACTTCCGCCTCTGCTGTGATGATAAAGCTCTCAAACATCATGCTGAAGACAGCCCTTTCAATCCTGTTCGTCATCTCTTCGCTTGCTCTGCGCGGCGAAGCGCAGATTCAGATAGGCACCGTCAGAGGCACAGTCCTCGACTCGACCGACGCCATTATCGCAGGCGCAAAAGTGTCGCTCGATAATTCTATTACGGGCTATAGCCGACGGGTCGCGACCGACAGTCGCGGGCAGTTCGAATTCAACAACGTCTCCTTCGCAAGCTACGCGCTGCGAGTCGAGGCCGCGGGTTTTCGGATCAGCGTTCAGGATGTGAGCGTGCGCTCGAATGTTCCTGTCGCTTTGCGCATTCGCATGACGGCTGCCGGATTGAGCGAACAGGTGACGGTCGAATCCCGTGGCAGCCTGATTGAAAAAGATTCTTCCACGACCCAAACCGGAATAGACCAGAGCCTCATACGTCGCAGGCCCTCGGCAATAGTCTCGCGCGGGTTGCAGGATTTGATCGCAACGACTCCCGGATGGATGACTGAAAATAACGGCCTCCTTCACATACGCGGCATCGATGACGGGATTCTTTATGTCGTCGATGGGGTGCCTTCGAGCGACCGCGTCGATGCGGTATCGGCGACCGCGCTCGACACCCGGATGATTCAATCGCTCAACATCATCACAGGAAATATTCCTGCGGAATTCGGCGGGCGCACAGGAGCAGTCGTGTTGGTTCAAGCGAGATCGGGACTCGACTCGCCGCTTGCTGGCAGCATTGAAGCGGGCGCGGGAAATTTTCGAGCGCGCGAAATAGCATGGAACGCGGGAGGGAGCGCGGGAAAGCGGCTGGGATTTTTCATTCTCAACTCGTTCGACGCCTCGAACAGATATCTCGATCCCGTAGACTCGCGCAATTTCCACAATCGCGGAGGCGCGGCTCATCTCGCCGTCCGATCCGATTGGCATCCGTCATCGAGGGACATACTGCTGTTCGATTTTTCCATCAGCGGCTCAGACTTTCGCGTTCCCAACGATTTCGATCAGGAAACGGCTGGCCAGCATCAGCGGCAGGAACTCAGAGACAACAATCAGTCAGTCGCATGGCAGCGCGCGTGGTCTGCATCGATGGCGAGCAACCTCGCGTGGTTTCGCAGGCATTATGAATCGCGACTTTTCGGGAGCGCACTCGATACGCCCATATTTGCCAGTCAGGATCGCAGCCACACGCGACAGGGAATCATCTTTAGCCTTACGCGCATTTTCCGGGGTCATACTTTCAAAGCAGGCATAGAAGCTGCGCGCGTCACCCCGCGCGAGTTCTTCACCTTCGCCGTGACGGATGAGGAGTTGGCTGAACGACGTGAAGTCAGCGAAGCGGCCCTGGAGTTCGATCTCGCGAATCCTTTCATATTCAGCGACCGCAGGGTTCGAGGTCAGGTCTCGTGGTACGTTCAGGATGTTTTCTCTCCTGCCCGCAATCTGACGGTCAGCGTTGGCCTCAGATATGATCACACCAATCTTCTCACATCGGACGATCAGTACAGCCCGCGCGTCGGCGCTGTCTATCACATTCCGAAAACGAGAACCGCTCTGCGCGCCTCGTTCAATCGCTTGTATCAGCCGCCGCAGGTGGAAAATCTTCTGCTCGCGGATTCCGAAGAGGCGCGGCGTCTCTCGCCGTTTGCCGAACAGGGCGGCGGGGCGGCAATCAGGCCCGAAAAAATCTCGGCTTATGAAGTCGGGTTTTCTCAGGACGTGCGCGGAATTTTCAGACTCGATTCCGCGTGGTGGCATCGCGATTTCAGGAACTTCGACGATCCGAATGTTTTCTTCAACACGACGATCATTTTTCCCAACAGCGTCAAGCGCGGCTTCGCTCGCGGAGTCGATGTGCGGATAGATGTGCCGGAGCGAAAGGGATGGTCGGGATATCTGAGTTATACGAATCAGAGAATCCTGCAAACCGGCCCTATCAACGGCGGGCTTTTTCTGACTGATGAATTCATTGAGATCGGCCCAGGCACACGTTTCATCCCCGACCATGATCAGCGAAACGTCGGCGCATTCGGAGTTATTTACTACAATAAAAAATCGGGCTGGCGGGCTTCGCTCGCGGGCCGTCACGAAAGCGGCGTCCCTCTGGAAGTAGAAGAGGAGAGGCTTGACGATCTTCGATCAGCGCCCGGTTCCGATCTCGTAGATTTCGAGCGCGGCAGGGTGAAGCCGTGGACGGTGCTGGATTTTTCAACAGGCGTCGAGTTGCTGAGAGAAGAAAAAGTGGCAATGGAAATTCAGTTCGACGTTCAAAACATTGCCGGAAGGCGATTCGCCTACAACTTCGGCAATCCGTTCGAGGGAACTCATTTCGGGCATCCGCGTCTCTGGGCCGCAAGGATCAGGCTCGCGTTCAAGTAAACGAATCATAGGTAAGGTGTTGGATTATGAAAAGATTTTTCGTGATAGCTCTCGCGCTGATGTTTGTCGCGCCCGCGGTTTTCACTCAGGCGAAAAGCGACGGGCAGTCTGAAGCAAAGCGGCTCGATATCCGTGTCGAGCCTTTCGCTGATTTGTTTTTCTCCGTGTTGAAACTTTCTTTCGGGTCAGGGACGATGCCTGAACTCGAAGGGCTTGATGAAGCAGCCGCGGCGGCCCGCCCGCTGCGAGGCGTAGTATCCGGGATACGCACGTTCGGACGTATCGCCGTGCCTGCGATTTTCTCGGCGAATGCGGCAGAACTGGAAAAAGATTTCGCGCAGTTGCCCGAAACCATCGAGACAGCAAACGGCGAGACGGTTCAGTTGCGCGAAAAAGCCGTCGCGCTGGCGAAAGCCCTCGCCCGCATCGAAGCTGACTTCAGGAAAAAAGTCTGGCCGCAACACAAAGCTGAAATCGATAAAGCCGCTTTGCAGATCGCTCAACGACTCACGCCGAAAGCGAGCGAGTGCTTCGCTTACATATCAAAGAGCCTCGGCATGAGCGAAGCCGCCGGGACAGTTCCGCTTTATCTCGTCTATCAGGCTCCGAGACCGGAAGGATTCACCTTTCGGCAAAGAGACGGCAGTGGCGTTTGCCTGATGAGTGTTACGGCCAACACGGGAACGCAGCTTTTCGAAATAGCATTGCATGAATCGATTCACGCTCTCGATGTCGAATCGGCGGGCGAGCGAAACGCGCTCGTCGAGATTCGCAATCGGCTGATGAAAGCAGGTTTCAAACCTGATGACCCTGACCTCAGAAATGTGCCGCACACGTTGATGTTCATTCAGGCGGCGGAAACCATACGCCGCATAATCGATCCGGCGCACAAACACTATGGCGAGGTGAGCGGCTATTATGAAAGAGTGCCGCTTCCCTCGAAGATAGAACTACCCGTATGGATCGCTTACCTCGACGGCAAAATCACGCGCGATGAGGCCGTCACTCAGATAGTCGAAGGATTCTTGAAGGCGCGATCCGCTTCGCGTTGAGGAACAGATGTGGACGCTCGCGATCAATCAATAAATACGCACTACGGTCGCAGCGATCTCGGATCGAAGATCATCGATGCATTGCGCGCTTCGAAAAAAGACATTGACGCGATTGTCAGATTGCCACTCTGTTGCCCACGTGTAAAACTATGAGGCATAGAGGTGATAAATCTTATCTGGAGAAACGAAGATGAAGAGATTATTTGTTACCTTTGCCTGCCTAATCCTCTGCGCTGGGGTGTCCGTGGCACAAAAAGGAACGGCTGAACCTGATTATTATCCGATGGGATATTCAGGTGATACATGGACGGGCGAAGTTACGGCCTTCGATAATGAGCGGCGCACATTGACCTTGACCCATACCAGCGGCAAGAAGGCGCTGACGTTCGTGGCTTCTATTCCAGACGCCCCATACGAGTGGGGGCGCGACGCTCGCAATTTCCGCGTGGTTGATTTTCCTTACGATAAACAATCCGAGTACCAGACGTTCAAATACACCGGGCCGGGTAAGGCGGCGACTATTCTGCCCGGTGCTGGCTCCGGGATGCAGCGGCGGCCAAATCCGCCAGCCTCAAACATGATCTCCGATCTCGCCGAGTTCAAGGGACACAGCATCACCGTTTACTACACAACGCGAGAGCGTAAGGTGAACGGCGAGATGGAGAAGTACAACGATGTGTGGCGCGTTCGTATACTGCCTGCCAAAAAGAAGTAGCAGGGCCAGAGGCGCAATCCCACAAGCGCGTCAGACGGAGCGCGCGAAGCGGACTTCTTATGCTCAACACCTTACGCGCGCCTGGTGATGTGGGTCGTCAAAAGAAACGATAGAAAGGTAATGATCATGAAACTTGCTCTTCGCTTCCGACTTCTCGTTTGTATATCGCTGCTCGTCGTTCCTGTCCTCGCTCAAACTCCAAAGCCTGTTCCTCCCTTGCGCGAGCAGGCNNNTGATGCGCAGGCACGGCGTTCAGATGTGGCTAATCATCTGCCGCGAGTACAACGAAGACCCCGTTTTTTACTCGCTCGTCTCGCCGACCGTGTTCGCCGCGCGAAGACGCACGATCTATGTCTTCTTTGATCGCGGCGAAGCGAAGGGAGTCGAAAGGCTGGCGCTCGGCGGCGGATCGAACGGAGGGCTTTACACGGTTTATCGCGACCCGGAAGTTGAAGGCCGCGAAATCTATGGCGAAGGCCAGTGGGCGCTGCTTCGAAAACTCATCGAAGATCGCAAGCCCTCTACAATCGCGGTCAACATCTCTCACACGCACGCTTTTTCCGATGGCCTGTCAGCGGGCGAGCGCGAAAAATTAGAAACCGTCCTCGGCCCTGAATACCTCAAGCGAGTGGTTCGCGCAGAAAATCTCGCGCTCGAATACGTCTCGATCCGCGTGCCTGAAATGATGCCTACGTATCGAAAGATGATGGAGACGGTTCACTCGCTCATCAGCCGCGCTTTTTCAAATGAAGTCATCACGCCCGGAAAGACTACCGATCAGGATGTCGTGTGGTGGCTGCGCCAGCAGGTGAATGACCTCGGACTCGGCACATGGTTTCAGCCATCGGTTCGCGTTCAGAAGCCCGCAAGCGCGGGCGTCAATCTGCTCGCGGAAAACGCGCCCATCGCGATAGAGCGCGGCGATGTGCTGCACGTCGATTTCGGCATAACGGCTATGAGATTAAACACTGACACGCAACACATGGGCTATGTGCTGAAAGAAGGAGAGCGGGACGTTCCTGCTGGCATCCGTCGCGCGCTGGCGAATGCCAATCGACTTCAGGACATCCTGATGGAGAGGATGAAGACGGGTCGATCAGGCAATGAAGTCCTGTCCGACGCGCTTGCGGCGATGAAGGCTGAAGGCATCAAGGGGACGATTTACACTCACCCCGTAGGCGATCACGGTCATGGCGCAGGGCCGCTCGTGGGACTTTGGGACAGGCAGGAAGGCGTGCCGGGTCGCGGCGACGTGCTGATACTTCCTTCAACATGGTTTTCAATAGAACTTCAAGCGACGACTCCGGTGCCTGAGTGGGGCGGCAAGGAATTATGGGTCGGGCAGGAAGAAGACGCGGCGATAGATGAAGCGGGTCGAATCTCCTGGGTGCTGCGCCGTCAGACCGAGTATCATCTCGTGAAGTGACGGGGGTCAGAAGTCAGAAGTCAGAAGTCAGGAGTCAGAAGTTCGTGGTCGCTTCCCCGCTGACATCGATACTCTGACATTTAACATCTGCCCATCACCCGCTCGTCACCTGTCACTATCGATGAGCTTGCGTCCGATCAGAAGTGAATAGTTCAACGCGCTGGTAAAACTCACATTGGTTAGTTCCGCTTGCCACTTCGTAAAATTCGATTAGTATTTCTGAGGCTGCTCCGGCTACTGGCCCGCAATTGATCGCGCGAGGCTTACGATGAAAAAGCCCGACGTTACAAAAACCAATCACCCCCTACCCTTCGACGCATTGTCGCCGGAGCAGTTCGAGACTTTATGCTTGTGGTTAGTCGAACGCGAAGGTTATCTGCGCCCGGAACATCTCGGCGCAGCGGGAAGCGAACAGGGACGCGATGTGATCGCTTATCGCGCGACCACGAGCGGCGAACAACTCTGGTATTTTCAGTGTAAGCGTTTCCAGGCTATCAGCGCCGCGACGCTCATCAAGGAAGTCAAGAAGTACAACGATTTGGTCAAGGCTGACCCGATGAAAAAGCCTTTCGGGGTCGTCTTCGTCACCAATGCAACGCTCTCTGATAAAGCCCGCGAAAAGGTGCGCGAGTTTTGCGGCGAATCTGGCTACGACTGCGAATTCTGGGCGCGCACCGAGCTTGATATGCTCGTCAAAAAACACAAGGACATCGTGGCAGAGTTTTTCAACCTCACGTTGCCGCCGCCACTGTCTCGCGACAAAATCTCCATCTCACGTTTGCCCACGAGAGGTTCCCTTATGTTTGGCCGTGACTCTGAATTGCAACTCCTCGACGACGCATGGGCCAGTCCCGACACCAACATCATTACCTTCATAGCATGGGGCGGCGTAGGCAAAACGGCGCTGGTCAATCACTGGTTGAAGCAACGCATGGTGCGGGATGGGTTTCGCGGCGCAGAGCGCGTCTATGGCTGGTCGTTTTACAGTCAGGGTACGAGCGAGCGGGCCGCTTCTGCTGACCTCTTTATCGATCAGGCGTTGCGCTGGTTCGGCGACCAAGACCCGACGCTAGGCTCGCCGTGGGACAAGGGCGAGCGGCTGGCGAACTTCATCCAGCAAACGAGGACGCTGCTCGTTCTCGATGGCCTCGAACCGCTGCAACATCCGCCGGGATATCACGAGGGGCGGTTGAAGGATGCAGCGTTGCAGGCGATGCTGGTCGAATTGGCAGCGCATCAACCGGGGCTGTGCGTGATCTCGACGCGCGAGCGTGTCGGCAACCTGAGCGATTTTGAAAACAGCACAGTCATACAACATGACCTCGAACACCTGACGCCGCAGGCAGGCGCGCAACTTCTCAGGGCATTGAACGTCAAAGGCGATGATGACGAACTGGAAGAGGCAGCAAAGGAATACGAAGGTCACGCGCTGGCGCTGACCTTGCTGGGTAGTTACCTCGCCGATGTCTGCGGCGGCGACATTCGACGGCGCAACGAGATCGAGAGTCTGGAAGAAGACGTGCGGCACGGTCGCCACGCCGAGCGGGTGATGCGTGCTTATGAAAAGTGGCTCGGTGAAGGCGTGGAACTTTCGGTGCTGCGATTGCTGGGATTGTTTGATCGTCCTGCGGATAAAGCCTGCATCGCAGCCTTGCGCGCTGCACCCGCGATTGAGGGGCTGACTGAAGCGTTGCAGAATTTGAGAGAAGTGAAATGGAAACAGGCATTGGCAAACCTGCGGCGGATCAAGCTGCTGGCCGCAGCATCGGTGAATGAGCCTGACACGCTAGACGCGCATCCGCTGGTACGCGATCATTTCAAACAACAACTCAAACACGAACGCCCCGATGCATGGCGCGAAGCAAACAATCGGCTCTACGAACACCTCAAGAGTACGACGAAAGAGTTTCCCGACACGGTAGAAGAGATGTCGCCGCTCTTTTCCGCCGTGTTGCATGGTTGCGCAGCAGGCAGGCATCAGGAGGCGTTGGATGAGGTCTATGTGCAGCGGATTCAGAGAAGGGATGAGTATTTCGCGGTGAACAAGCTTGGTGCTTGGGGAGCTGATTTAGCGGCACTATCCAACTTCTTTGAAACTACCTGGGAACAACCGGTGGAAGGGCTCAATGAAACGGATAAAGGGTTAGTTCTGGAAATTGCTGGCTTCGACTTGCGCTCGCTGGGACGATTGCAGGAAGCGGCGCAAGCGATACAGACAGGATTGGAAGTTCGTCTTTCTCAAGAAGACTGGATGGGAGCAGCCCGTCCGGCGAACAATCTCAGCGAACTCTACGTGGCCATCGGCAATCTGCCTCAAGCCTTCAAGCTTGCCCAGCAGAGCGTGGAACTGGCGGATCTCAGCGGTGACGAGTTTCACCGGCTTTTCACCCGATCAAGACTGGGCAATACGCTGCATCAGGCGGGGCGCACTGTAGAAGCCGCCGATGCCTTCCGCGAGGCTGAAGAGATTCAAAAGCAGTTGCAGCCTGCATATCCCTTCCTTTATTCATTGAGGGGATTTCAGTACTGCGATCTGCTGCTAGATCAGGGGCATGTGCAGGAAGTGAGGAAACGCGCCGCCTGCATACTTAAAGAGGATCCAAATTGGTACACACTGCTCAACATAGCACTGGATAATCTTTTGCTAGGGCGCGCTTGGCTGCTTGAAGCTCAACATTCAGGTTCAAATGATACCACGAAGGCGGCGGAGTTTTTGCAGCGCGCCGTTGAAGGGCTACGACATGCGGGAACGATGGATTACTTGCCACGCGGACTACTGGCGCGCGCAGAGTTGCACCGATTTACGGGCGATTACGCGCGGGCCGAGCGCGATCTCGCCGAAGTCCTTCGCATCGCCAAGCGCAGTGGCATGGGTTTGCATCTCGCTGATTGTGATCTGGAATCTGCGCGGCTTCATCTGGCGCAAGGCAACCGCGACAAAGCCCGCGAGCATTGGGAGACGGCCAAAGAGATGATCGAGAGCATGGGCTACCATCGGCGCGACAATGAAGTGAACGAGATTGCCGGGCAGCTACGTTGATTTGTAGCGGCCTGCGATTGGGTCTAACCCATCAGGAGTGCGGTGAGTTGTGATACTGCTGGCGAATTCCTCTGCTGTGCCCCGATTCGTAGACAGTTTTG
>DLHY01000163.1:44169-141905 GCA_002483445.1 Blastocatellia bacterium UBA7656 | reverse complement strand
GTTAAACGTCCGTTAAATCGCCTAGGGTCGTAAGTTGAATAAATGTTGAACCTACTCATTTTGATTTATGACCACGGCTCATATAATTGGCCAGCCCTCTCAATTCGAACATCAGAATTTGGGCTGATAATCTTTATCCGCAATGCTGATTGAGAGACTGTATTGAGCTTGCTCATTAGATGGTTGGCGGCCCAGCTTACACAAAATCAAGGATACCCTCAAGACCGCCAGCGGAGAGGGGAAGATGCTTTTCCAATATATGATCAGCGTTTATTTAATCGTCTCAACTTTAGAATAGGTTTTCCTTATGACGAGCGTTTGCTCGGGCTTGCGAACACTTTTCATCCCATCAATATTCTCATTGAGTCCGAGAAGAAGGGTAATTCTTATCCCTTTGGCTGCAATTGTTCCAAAAGGTCTGAGGGGTGATTCCTGAACACGACCACCGCTCTCAACAACCAGCAGCGCCCCTTTTGGCATCATTTTTTGCGAAGCAATCTTCCACAATGCGTCTTTTTGGGCTAGCCAAATCTCTCCCTGTTTTCCGTAATCCGCTCCAGCCACGATCGCCGCGATCAATTCTTCTTCTGTTAAAGGAGGGTATTCTGCGTATAGACTCATACATTGTTTTTCTTCATTGAACATTCTGATTGCTTCGCTAAGAGGAATCTCAGTAGCGTAGCCATAGATAGTTTGATTCTGTCTTTTTTCGATCATCTCATACGGTATAGATTTATCTTTGAGAGTCATAAACCAACACGGATCGTTTGTCTGTTTCCGCTGTTCTTGTTCGATCCTGATTATACCCTCTGGAGAATTAGCTTTTCCAGGTGCGGTCGTATTTGACCACACTTGCCAAGTAACCAAAGCGATTACACATGCGAACGATAAAAATAGAAACGATCTATTTGCAATCTTCATAAAGAATCCCCCAGATCCCAAGAATCTGATGACGTTTGATTCAACTGGATAAGTATACCCTATAGTTGAATCAAACGAACTGCTTCACGTTTGCCAAATCATCCAGAATACTTTTTATAGCAAATCTGCCCGCAATTCCAACATGTTTCTTGCTGAGTAGACTCGCCGTCTACAAGACTTTGCAAAATTCCTTTCTGAACAGCAGACCAATCTTCTCTCTGGCAGTCAGTGAAGTGCCTGCGATCATTAATCGATACTGGAAGCCTGCCTGCGTAGCCAATCTTTTTTCCTCTCATTCCCACCGCTTCAAGCGCCAACAATACTGTTGGCAAGGCTAACAGCAGATTCTCAAGTCTTCGCGCTTTTTCACTCTTACTTTCGCCTCTCGGGGCAACAACCGTTTGGGATTCGCACTACATTGAAGGCTCCTGCATTACTGAGGTATCGTTTAGAATTGTCGAAAGCGATATGACGAATTTGAGGAGGCCCTCCGACCTGTTCAATAACCACCATTCCTTTCTTTCCATCTCTTTCCTCCCATCTTAAGAAGATAGCAGTATGATTCTCTCCTCCTTGACCGGGACCAGTCTGTGCGTATTGTCCTGTCTTTCTGTTAAATGTAGCCACCACGGTCCCCTTTTTAAGATTTGCTCCATAACTCAATTCATCTCCCATCACCCATCTTGACGTTCGGCGGAGAGAAGAATCCAATAGCAATTTTTCCCAAAACCATCTCTGATCATTTTCCCACGCCAAAGACAAAAGGGCGCACTGATATATTCCTTTTTCATCCTTGTACCCCGGATGAGTTCCCTCTTCAACTTGTTTTTCAAGTTCATCCGCATTCCTGACGACAAACGGTTCATATGCCCAATCCTGGGTACTGGTAGCTTCAGAGGATGATTCCTCTCCTTCTTCAGCCTCTCTGTCTGCTTTCTCCTGGAGAGTATGGGCAAGGTTTGCCTCATACATCTCTTCTGTGTATCCTTCCACACCCTCTTGATATTCGCGTGCTTTCTCTTGAGCCTCATCATCGTAATAATCCACATCATCAGCCGCAGACGGGTCATGCCCTGTCGGGTCTATCAGAGTCAGTGGATTGTTCTGTGTGTATGCGTACAGATTCAATGACTGTGGGTTGACGGTGTATCCATTGAACGAATCCGCGCTCGTGAATCTTCCCAAGCTGCTTGAGTAATACCTCGACTCGAAATAATCCAGTCCCGTCTCTCCATCTCTCTGCTTGCCTGTGAACTTCTGCCTCACGTTGTCGCCAACATATCCCTGTCCTGTTGTTCGTCCGCCAACATTTGCGCCTATCTCTTCACCAAACGGCAAGTAGTCGTGCCGCGCCTTCACTGACTGATTCGCCGCCGTGATTATCCTCGGACTTCCCAGCAGATCACCCGTCAGGTAACTCGTCCCGCTCCCTCCGCTGCTCATGGTGGAGTATTCGGCTACAAGCTTCCCCATCGCGTCGTAAACGAAGATCGTCGTCACCGCTCCACTGTTCGTCTCACTCTTCACCCTCTTGTTGTTGCCATCGTAGTAATACCTCGCCGCGCCGTTGTCGAAATTGACCTGCATATTCTCTGCGTCATATCCATAACTGTGTCCCACATTGTCCGAGGTCATATTCCCTGCCGCGTCATAGTTGAACCCCTGGCCCATTGCGATTCGATTTCTCGTCGAGTCTATCGAAGGATTCGGCCCCACATACCCCGGAGTGGTGTTGACCACATCTATCGTTCGGTTGCCGAAGCGGTCATACAGAAATGTCTGCTTCCAACTCGTCCCGTTGTTCTCCTGCGCAGTCTTCAACCGGTTCAGTTCGTCATAGGTGTAATTCTGTGTCAGCGTCGGCCCTGCGGGGATCGTGATAGTCTGGCTCAACAGATCGCCGTTGTTTGCAGTCGTGCCGTAGGTGTAATTGAGCCTCAGCTTGTCCGTTCCGCCTTGAGTCGAGCCAAGCCCTATCTCAGTCGGTTGGAGCCGCTCGTTGAAGATGGAATGTTCCCAGAGGTTATTGCCGAGCTTGAGGTCTTTGACTCCGCCGTGCGGCCAGTAATTGATCGACGAGGCATAGACTGTTTGTCCGCTTGCGACCTGGCTTATCCTTCCAGCCGCATCATAAGCCGTTTCGACAACTCTTCCTGAAGGGTAAGTCTGTCTGGTGAGGTTGCCAGCGAGGTCATATTCGTAGCTGATGCCGTAGGGCTGATTATCAGTGGTCTGAGTGCTGTGAAGCAATCGCCCCATCGCGTCGAAGTTGTCATAAGTGCAGGCAGAGACGAATGAGCCGGATGTCGTGATCGCCGTCAGCTTTCCCAAAGCGTTTGGAATCGTGGCTCCCGCTCCGTCGTATTTGTATTGAATCGAACGGGTCTGATTCGGATCATTGGAATAAGTTCGAGTCGTCATCCGGTTCAAAGCATCGTAGGTGAAAGTGCAGTTGATGTCGCGGGCATCGGTTCCCGTCAAAGTGTTTCCGTTATTGTCATAAAAGAATCTCATAGACCACTGGCTGTTGTCCGTCAGGGGATCAGTCTCAGATAGATTGCCATTGGCATCGTGTTCGGGGTTCTTCGATTTCAACAACCGGCTCAGGGAGTCGTAGAGAAAGAATCGCTCCTGAGCGCCCTGCACTGTCTTTCGTAAATTGTTCAGCGCGTCATAAATGTAATTGGTTTGAAGGTTGAGATGAGGTGAGGAGCCGGGGTCTTCGATTACCGTCACGACTCTTCCGAGCGCATCACTGATGGCTTTGCGAGCCTTACCTGCCGGATCGGTGGCAGTGACTGAGTTTCCGCTATAGGTACTTGTCGTTTGCGCCCCTCCCGGCAACGTCACTACAACGACTCTTCCAAGCGCGTCGTACTGTGTCGTCGTCCAGTAAAGCGTGTCGCCTGACCTGTAAGGGTTCGACACCTGTGAAACTCTGCCGAGAGCGTCGTAAACAGTATCGGCCAGAATCGATGTAGCGCCTTCCGATTGCGATGCGCGGAAAGTTCGGCCCAGCCCATCAAACCAGGCTGTCGCTTCAAGAGTCTGCGTCGCGCTTTGCGTTGTCTGCGTGCGAACGAACAGATTGCCCGGTGTGTCCGAGTAAATATAGCTGGTCTGCCCGCCGCCTGCTGGTCGCACCACGCTTGTCAACCTATCCAATGTGTCATTGTAGAAAGCGTAAGTCGTGTTGCCGTTCGGGTCGGTGAAGGAATTGACGAAGCCGCTTGCATAGTCATAGTCAACCGTCATTTGCAGTCGGGTCGTTGATCCGCGCTGACCCGTCGGATCAGGCACGGGCGTCTTCATCGTGGTCATAAAAGCATAGGAATTCCCGGCAGGAGCGAATTCCATCTGCGAAGTGTTGCCAAGCGCGTCGGTCGCTTCGATGACGTGACCCGCGATGTCGTATTTCTGCGTGGAGGTGATCCAGCCGCCTGTCGTGTTGAGCCATCGACTTGTTGACGTAAGATTGCCTCGCCCGGCAGTGGCAGGCGCGCTGTAGACTATCAGTCCGGGTCGGTCTGTCAGTGTGAACTCGTCGTAATAGAAATGAGCTTTTGCTTGCAGGGTCGATACGCCCGTCGAAGTGTTGACCGAAAAAGTCCGCGATTCCTTAGGCAGGCTGCGCAGGTGAATATTTGTGCCAGTGTAATCCAGCCCGTTGACCTCGCCGGTCACGACATAATCTGTCTCGCTGCGCCGCGCGGGAAAAACCGGCGGCGCTCCCACTCCATAATCAAACTCTTCGACAACGGTGCGGTTGTTGAACTGATCGTAAGAGAAGTTCTGCTTCGCCACCTGATTCGTGCCAGTCCAGGTCGAGACTGTAGACACGACGCGCGGGTCGTTGGGCGGTTCCTCGTCGGGGATGCCCGACCACCACCACACAGGCTCTCTTTGTTGAAATGTGTTCGTCTCTCGCCGCAGAACCGTTACGCCATTGAAATCCATCAACTCGGTCTGATACTCCTTGCCTGTTTTCCAGGGGGTGTAATAGATGATCTGCGTTCCCGGATTGAACGGATTGAACGGCGCAAAAGAAGCATAGCCATAGAAATAATGCTTCGACCTCGATAACCTCGTTCCTGCCAGGTTGAATTGATCTACCAGAACATATCCCAGGTTTTCCAAGTTTCCCCCGACGACTCTTTCAGCCCTGCTATATGTAGTTTTATTCTCGTAACTCGCCCCGGTACTGCCATTCGGATAGACTCGTCTTTCAATGACTCTGCGATAAATATTGGGCCAGCCGGATGCGCCGCTTTCAGATGTTCCTTCGATGCCTGTTGACCAGTCGTATTCGATTGCTCCCCCGGTCGGCAGTTCCACTCGCGCAAGCTCTGCATAGTCGTTGTACTTGAATCTGTATGCCCTCCCGTCTGGCAGCCACACGGCTGACACTACTGGCTGATCAGAGAGTGTGAAACTTGAAGCCCCTGACAGTTCAGGAAAAAGAGAGGCGTAGGTTCTTAGCGAATACCCCGCCCTCAATGCGCTGCCCTGATTCGTCTTCGACACTCGGATTATTCGCGTGGCCCCGCCGAATCCCTGGTAAATAATCCTGTCGCACAAGCCGTAAGGCGCAACATCATTAACATCGTAGCCAATCGTTACCTGACGATTGAGTGAATCGGTGATCGTCTGAACCCGACTGCTTGGGTCATAAGAAAAGTTGAGGCGGTTGCCGTTTCTGTCCTGCATCCATTTGACCAGCCCATTTTCGATTCGATACCGTGTGCCATCGCGTAATATGAAAATGCCTGTCGGGTACTCGGCTGAGTTGTTGTCAATGATGTCCGTGTCGGAGATGAAGGTAGCGGAAGTGCCATCAGCAGTAATAAATACCCTCCCGCGATTAAAGTAGCCGAATGAGCCATTGCAGGGAGTGACAAACTTGGGCTGACCATTGCTGATCTGATCTCGCAGTTCGTACTCGGTGCCTGATGATGTAGTGAATGTTATTCGAGTGAGCGCATACTCCGGGTAGGTGCTGCCGGAAGGGCATTCCTGCTGGCCTTGAGTGAGAGTTCTGGTCTGCATCACGCCAGGCCCGTAGCCGGGAGTGATGCCTGTCCACCAGTTATAAGTCGGGTAGAAAAACGAACCACAGGGAGAGCAGGGAGAGCTTTCTTCAATCCGCCAGTGCTGCTCGATCTTGAAAACTATCGGCATCCCGGCGCCGCCCCGACCCGATATATTCAACAGCGGCAGATGAAAGTTGAGACTGCCGTTGAACAGGTTGATGCTGTCAAGATTGCTCAATGGATATGACCCGGACGGTGTTCCGGGAGTGAGGGCAGGCGGCGTCAGCCCTGTTGTCGAGCTTTGCGCGCTGGCAACGGTTGTCAACAGCATCAGCAACATAACTGCGCCCATCGAACGGCGAAGCGCAGATAAAAAGATTGTGTCAACAGCAATAGCGACTCTCATCATTTTGCTCTCCTCAGGAGAAACCTGTCTCATCTCTTCACACCGGAATGACCTTTATGAATCCTGTCAGGCTCACGGAGTGATCGTGATCCGACAGCGCCAGTCAGGATGATTTGCTTCAGTCAGAAGGTAACGGCCAGGAGGCAAATCGACTCCCTGTTTCCAATTCAGTTTGCGACCCGGCATTGGCACCTGATGCAGACGGCTTCCCGCTTCGCGATCAAGGCGCAACTCCAATTCATCAAGGCCGCTTCGATTCTCGACCGCGATGAGAAAAGCTCCAGCGGGCCGGTTGATTTCCTTGGGGTCGAATCCGGTCGGGAGAACGGTGATCAACTCTGCTTCCACGCGCTGACCTTGAGGAACAGCCCGCAATGAGTATGGCTGCGAAGATGGCTCGACAGGAGCAGTTGATTTCGGTTGCTCCAGGGCGAGTTTGCTATTTTCTTCCCGCCAGTTGTATGCCTGAGCAGCAAACATAATCGCGGCAGATAGAATCAGCGCGCCTGTAATCAGGAACGATATCAGGCGAACAAACCGATTCGCCGCCAGTGGTTTGAAATTGAAAATGCACGAACAAACTTTAAGAAGCCTTTTCATCATTCACCTCACGAATTAGTCCGTTGTCGGTTGTCCGTTGCAACTGACTACTGACAACGGACAACCGACATCACCGCTTTATCGGTTGGGGTTCGCAAACAGCGAGTCTGCCATCGTTTGATTGACCTTCACTTCACTCACCTGAATCCGATACTCCACTCTCCCTCCCAGCCAGCGCACTATCTCCATCGGCCACATCACTCCTCCCTGCTGTAGCCAGTTCCCGAAATCTACTCGCAAGTCCATCTTCGCTGATCCCAACTCGTCTGCCCTTCTCGGATCATCCGGCTCCATCCACCTCGCCGACTTTATCAACAGACTTTCGCTGTCTATGTAGTAGTAGACTGACCTTCGGTCTCCTGCCCTCTGTCCATCCGGCGCTGAGATCGTGTCGGCTATCTCTATCTGCTCTAGCACAGCAGGCTGATTGAGCCTCGCCGACTCTTGCCACGGACTCGCCGGACGGGTCTCTTCAACCCGCTGGCCTGCCTCTTTGTATGCTGCCCCGCTATCCCTCGACGAGAACAATCGCTCAGGCCACAACCTCAACCACGCTCTTATGTCCCGCGCTTCTGCTTCGCTCAGGCTACGGCTTCCTGTACTCCATGCCTGATCCTGATCTATTCCTATCGTCTCGACTGATGTGCCTCGCTCAATGACCACTCGCAAGCGATTCGGGTACTTTCGATAGATAGTGAAGTTGGCCTGACCTCGCGTCTGACCTTCGCGATCGTAGTAAGTGACCTCTCCGGTGATGACTGAGTTTTGCAGGCTGGCATTCCAGCCGTGACGCGCTCGCACTCGTTGTTCGATATCCTGTCCGCTCTGTGGCGCGGCGGCTTCCGCTGTCACCTCAGATTTTTCTGTTGAGAAAATCCTCGTGAGCGCGGCTCTTCCCGGTCTGCTCAACGCCGCGACCCCAAGCAGACAAACCACCACTCCTGTTATCCAAAATCGCTTTCTCATAACTGTTTGTCCTTTGTCATTCGTCCTTCGCCCTTTGTCTTATGTTGACACTTGTGCCAACCGACCACTGACCACTGGCCACTGCTCATCACTGCTCGCTGAGTTTTCTCACTCCGTTATTGCCGGTCTCGATGATGTAGAGATCGTTCGACACTCCAATGGCAATACCTGTCGAGGAGTTGAATTTGGCAGTCGATCCAGCGCCATTGGTGTAGCCTGACGTGCCTGACCCGGCGTAGGTCGTGACCTGATTGGCCTGCAAATCGAACTGTCGGATTCGGTTGTTGGCCAGGTCGACTATGTACAGCGAGCCGACTCCTCCCGTATCAGACCACACCATGTGATAAGGCGTGTTGAAACGCGACGCCCCTCCCGTGCCGTCCTGATAGCCTAGTGTCGAACTCGACAGTATCTCGATCACTCCTCCCGCCACGCGGTTGATCGAGTTGCTGTTATGCGAAGAGATGTAAATCCATTGGCTGGCCTCGCTTGAGGTGATGCCGATGGGCCTGAAGGTGGAGCCTTTCCAGGTGGTCTGCTTGAGGTAAGTAGAAGAGTTGCCTTCCCAGTCGAGTTTGCGAATGGCTCCGTTGCTCGAATCAGCGACGTAGATGAAGCCGTCCATCCCGATGGTGATTCCATAAGGAGAGTTGTACAAATTGACATTAGGGGTGCCGTCGGCATAGCCGACTTTTGCCTGGAAGCCGGAGAAAGTTTCAGGTCTCCAGCGGGTAGAGCCGAGAGGAGGCAGCAGCATACGAATAGTGTGGTTGTCGGTGTCAGCGACGAGGAGAGCGTCAACGATACCATCCTCGTTTTTGATGGCAGTGATGCCGCGGGGGAAGTTGTAACGGGCTGAGTAAGGATCGCCGTCGCCTTCCCAGTAACCGGCCACTCCGCTTCCGGCCAGCAGGATCGAGTTGCCCGCGACAGGGCCATCGAGGTAGACCATGCGGATGCGATGATTGTAAGTATCAGCGACAAACAAGGCTGTAAGCCCGCTGACCGGATCGATGCCGACTGCGCCTGTGCCGGGGTTTTTCCATTTGGCTACGGTTCCCTGACCCTCGATGTAGCCGTAACTGCCCGCAGCGCCGTCGCCCGAAAGAAGAGCCACAAAGGCCGCCGCCTTCGTGCCGCTCAGAGTAGTCGCGCAGACATCCGACCCGTTGTTCGCCTTACCCGAATCATTGAAGGCTTCGACCCTGTAGCAGTATTGAGTTGAGGGAGTGAGAGTTTTGTGAAAGAAACTGGTCACATTCGCGCCAAGCGTGCCGACTGGGTAGTATGTAGTGCCGCCCGGTTTCCTCCGCAGCACAGTGTAGCCGGTTTCATTCGTGCTGTTGTCAGTCCAGCTAATATTGATCTGTGTGCTGGAAACAGGAGTCGCTACGACATTGCTCGGCGCGACGGGAGGCCCGCCAGTTTGGCCTGGAATCGTTACGCTGGTCTGCGCAGGAGCCGAACTGCCCGCGCTGTTGTATGCCCTCACTTGATAGTAGTAGGTTCTGCCCGCAGTTCGACCCAAGTCCTCATAGGTGGTCACGTTGACAGGAGTCGTGCCTATATCCCCGTAGTTGACGCCGTCTTCGCTGCGTTTAATAGCGAAGCCGTCCTCATTGGTGCTGGCATCAGTCCATTTAAGGTTGATCTGCGTTGCGGTGGCTGCCGTTGCCATCAATCCGCTGGGTGCGTTAGGCACACTGGTCCCGCTGCATAAGAGAGTTTGGGGAGAGCCGGAAAGATTGGACGTAGTGCCTGGGAACCTGACCGAGATCGAACGCGACAGCCCGTCTTTGAGGCTCGCCGGAACCGTATAGCTGAAGCCGTGGTTGCCGGGAACAGCAATGCCTGTTCGAGGCTGGTTCGCTGGAACTGTAGCCAGCAACGCAGCGCCGTTATAGATATCGACATTGATCGAGGTGTTAGGCTGATTTGCGTCTGCTGCCCAGCCGTAGATTGTTGTGCAGTTGGTTCCCTCATGCACTCCTTGATACATAAGAGTAGGCGGAGGCGGAGTTGGCCCGGAAGGAGGCGCGAAGAGTTGTGCTGTGGGAATGACCTGCTCTGGTATCTCATCTCCCGATGGTGTCAATGTCCCCTTGCGCCACTTCAAATGCACTCTGGCTGTGGCCTGATTATCATAGAATTCCAGCCTGATGGCGTACATCTGACCGGCTAACAGCTTGATGGTGCCGCTCTTGGTTCCGCTTGAATCGAACCAGGCATTGATCAATTGCTGGTTGTTCACCCAAAGCCTGACGCCATCATTGTGCTTGACGATGAATGTGTACTTGCCTGCCGTGAGCGACTTGACCTGGCCTGTCCAGCGGACACTGAACTGGTTTGGATTCACCAGCGGGTGAGGGCTTCCTTCGCCCCAGTTGAAATCAATGAGAGGGTCGATTCTTGTGTGAACGGGAGTGCCGGAAAGCGAAGTATTATTGAAGTAATCGCCTTGAAGCCCGGTGCCGACCATACCCCCTCCGACTGTGAGCATAAACGAGTTAGAAATGCCGCCACCTGGCGTTGGAGTAAAGACAGTAATGGTTTTGGTTCCAGCAGTTGCTACGTCCGATGCGGATATACCTGCCGTCAACTGAGATTGACTTACGAAGGTGGTGGGTCTGGGAATATCGTTCATTCTTACCTCAGATCCCATTCGGAAGCTGCTGTTGTCGCTGTTTACGGTTAGAATGAAAGCTGGGCTGCCCGCTGTGACAATTGAGGGCGAGATGCCGCCGATATGAGGGACAGGATTGTTCGTTCCTGAATTCACAGTGAGTTTTATCATGTTGGATTCGCCGCCGTGAGGCGCGGGATTGAAGACGGTGATATCTTTCAACCCTGCGGTTTGACCCGATACGGTGGCCGTCAATATCTTATCGGTGTTGAATGCGGTTGCCAGACCAACGCCGTTTATCCTTATCACTGAACCGTTGATGAAGCCTGTGCCGTTGACTGTAAGAGTGAAAGTGGTGTTCTCCATTATGGTGTTGGGGTTTATGCTCGATATTTCTGGAGGAGGATTGCCAACAACGAAAGGCAGTGTGCCTGATGTGCCGGACGGAGTTGTTACTGAAACATTTCTCGTACCGGTTGGCTCTGATATGGAAACAGTCGCCGTCACCTGATTTGAGGTTGAAGAAATATTGCTGACATTGATCCCAGTCGAAGGGGTGAAATTGACTGAGCTTGCGCCCGCTAGATTGGAGCCGGTGATAGTCAGCAATATGGTGTTCCCCGGAAAAGCTAAAGAAGGATCAAGCGTCGTGATCGAAGCGGCTAGAGGTTCCTCAGTGGCGAGGAGCCTGCCTCCTGCATATACGTATTCCTTTGTCGGCGAAGAAGGCGGCGGTAGAGGCGCAGGAAGTGGTTCGGGAGATATTGTTACTGGTTTGACAAATGGCCATAGCGATGTTCGTTGGGCGAGGATCACTCCGCTCGTCGCCAAAATCATCATCAAGGCGATGACCGCAGCCAGCTTGCGCCTGCTCCGAGGCTGCGCGGTTTGCTTTGATTGCCTGCGAGACTTTTTCTTCGACATCGCTTCTCCTTCGCCTGTGTACACCTCGACCGGGCGCGCGGGTTTTCCGCTTCGCTTCGATCTTCACCTGTGACTGTGCTGATTGAAGCGCTCGCCCTCTGACTTCAGGCTCACACTTCTCTCTCATGCTATATAGACAGACGCTCGATGAATAATTGCGCGTCTCCGCAGGAATATTTTTTTTCGGCAGCCGGATTGGATTTCGAGTCGAGTGACTATGAGAGAGATTTGCGGTGTATTATCGGGTCGGGTACTGCCGACTCGCTCTTGATTGCCTGAGAGATTACCCGGCGACAGAGCCTGCATTCAAGAAGATGTGCTTCCATCTGCTCTATCAGCTCGAGAGGCAGATTGTTCTCCAGATATGCCGCCAGAATCTCTGTTTCCGGGCACGGGTTTCTCAACTGTCCCTCCTGTCCAGTGATGATTACAATTTGTGCTGCATACCTTCACCCTTATAGACAGATCAAAACGGGAAGATTGACTCGGTGAGACGAACAAACCGCTTGCTATGACACTTCAGACACAGCGCAGGAGACAATTTTTAGTTCTATCTGTCTGTTTGCAGGGATGCAGTGGAGCGATGCTATCCTGCTTTGAGAATATCGAGCAGCGAGTGTTCAGGGCTTTCCAGAATGTCTGTGAGACACTCTCTGATAGCCTCCTCGCTGAGATTATACTGATGGGCAAGGATTGAGATGACTTCCTGCCGGATCTTCCTATGGGTTTGTTGAAGTTGTCGCGTCACGCTCGATGGATGAACTCCGAGGAGCCTGGCGACTTCTTTCGCTCTGAGCTTCTCTTCATGGATCATCAGCAGGATGTACCGCTCCCTGCTGTTTAACTTCTGGCTCGCGCACCTGAAGGTATTCAAAATTATCGGCCTGTACCTGCTCGATCTTAACGATGCCTCAATCCTCTCCAGCCCTCGGTCATCGTGCATTTCAGGCAAATCGTCCAGGCTTTCCAACAGATTCCACTTGCGCTCGCGCTCGTTGATTGCACGATGTAATACGATGACACGCAGCCATGCGGAGAGGGAGGATTGACCATCATAGGATGCTATTCGCGGTCGCTTTGATCGACTGGACATAAACAGATCAGTGATGACCTTGTTGGCCAGGTCATGAGCGACAGCCTCGGTCGGGCAGAAGTGCGCGGCAAGACCGCAAACAAAGCTGTGATAAAGCTTGAAGAGCCGCTCCCAGCCAGCTTCGCTTCCGTGCTCACAGGCAATCGTGAGGTAAAGATCAGTTGTGTGAGTCTTGCCAAGAAAATCGACGACTTCCCTCTTACTGGGGCTTTCGCTGAGATACCTGCGAATAATTGAAACAAGATGAGTGAGGTAAGTATCAGTAGAAAGATCGAGAGGGCCGTAAAGGCTTTGAGCTTCCCGGTATGCCTGCACAAGAATCTCCTCGCAATCGAACTGGGGGAAGTTCGTCATCACATGATCTCCTTCTTTCAGAGTGTGCTGCCTGATGCCAGAGACCTCTCAATATCAATAGTTGGTCAGGCTGTTTTTCTGAAGCACGGGATTCAGATATTGTCAGTGACTTCCGCTGGATACATCAAGCGGATAGTTATGTCAACAACATCAGAGAGTTGCTACCAGGAAAGCCAATCCCGGTCTGCGCTCGGCAATGACTTGTTTACGGGAACCGGAGACGACGCGATATTACGCTTACTCTTTTTCAGAGTCAAGCAAATCTTTTGTTACTTGTTTCGAGCCTTTGAAATTGCCTTGAGCGATCAGAGCCGTTATCATCCACACGAAACGCCATTGTGTGACAGGCAATTCACCTGAGAGAAGAATTTCATGATAATCCTCCATGCTATATGGGCGTCCGATGCGGCGCTGAAAATCTGGGGCGAGGATTCCACGCTCCCTGCGCGCTCGCCGAAACGAAAGCCTCTTCGATCCAAAGCAAAAACGCCCCCCCCTCATCCGTTCGCTTCCGACGTGGAGTGGCTGCGAGAAAGCCTGAGCCTGATAAATCCGGCGACGGATAATCCATCCGAATCCGGTTTGACCCTGCTGCTTCCCTCTGTCGGTGATGCGCCTGTGTCTTCGCCTTATATGTTCCGCGACGAAGAGATCGCAACCGGAGATAAGATCAGGCTTGCTTCGTGGAGCGTGCCTGCCCTCGCGCTCGCGCCTTTGGAAGCTATGGATTTTCTGCTCTCGCTTGCGACAGGAAATCCGCCCGGAATATTGATCGGAGAATCTCTGCGCTTTTTCGCCGAAGCGGCCAAGCTCTCGCTTGAGCTTGTGGCTCGCGGGCGAGCGATACCGGGGATGGCAAAGCGCGATAAACAGTTCGTCGCCGTGTGGCGCGCGGTGGCCGACAACGAAGACGACGCCCAGCGAGTGAGATCGCTCGCCCGCGCCATGCCCGCCTCTTGTCGCGCCGAATCCATCGACGGGGATATGAAAGGCCGAATGCCTTCCGACATTCTCAACGACCTGATCGAACGAATCGTCGATGCCGAAATCCGCCGCTCGCTCGGAGATAACCCGCTCGTCGCGGAGCCGAGAGGGCGCGCAAGGAAACGCGACGCGGGCCATGCATGGCTTGCCGCGCTCACGTCCCGCGACGGCGCGATTGATGCGGATGAAGGCGAGCTTCTCAAGCTTCAAAAGCAGATCAGCGAATGGAGCCGGTCTGCGATTTCCGCCTCTCAAGCCTCGCTCAGAACGTGCTTTCGGCTGTCTGAGCCGACCGGCGAAGGCAAAAAAGCTGACGACTCATGGCGAATGGAATTCCTGCTTCAGGCCACTGATGACAAGAGCCTGCTCGTTCCTGCCGATGTGGTATGGAAGACAAAAGGTCGGGCGCTCACCTTCTCGACGCGAAAGCTCGAAAACCCGCAGGAGAAACTGCTCGGAGACCTCGGACGCGCCTCCAGGCTTTATCCTCAGATTGAGACGGCTTTGAAGACCGCAAAGCCCGCCGTCATGAAGTTGGACGCCAGCGGCGCTTACGGTTTTCTGCGCGAAGCCGCGCCGCTTCTGGAACAATCGGGCTTCGGCGTGCTGGTGCCTGTGTGGTGGAAGAAGCCCGCGTCGAGACTCGGCGTCAAACTCAAGACGAAACCGCAAAGCAAAAAAATCATCTCTTCGGGATTGCTCGGACTGGATTCGATAGTCGAATACGAATGGCGAATCGCGCTGGGCGATGAAGAGTTGTCCTTCGAAGATTTCATGAAACTGGCGAGCCTCAAGGTTCCGCTCGTGAAAGTTCGAGGCCAGTGGGTCGAACTCAAACCGGAAGAGATCGAGGCTGCGCTTGATTTTTTCAAGAAGCGGCATCAGGCAGGAGAGATGACCGCAGGCGAAGCCATGCGAATGGGGCTTGGTCTGGGCGCTTCCGAGGTGGGGCTTCCGGTGACGGGAGTCGAAGCAGAAGGCTGGATCAAAAACATTCTCGGAGCCGACGGCAGGCAGAGCCTCAAGTCCGTCAAAACGCCCGCCGGATTCGCGGGCAACCTGCGCCCTTATCAGGAGCGCGGGCTTTCGTGGCTTTCATTTCTGAACGGTCTCGGACTGGGCGCGTGCCTTGCGGACGACATGGGATTGGGAAAGTGCTTAAGCGCGGATGCGCTGATCGCCGTCAATGGAATACTGGTCAAAGCTGAGGACATCTGGAATCGTCATAGCGGCGAAGTCTCATTCGATGGCGAAGGCTATTGGGCTGATCCTACAGAATCATTGCTCACCAACTCGATTGACGAGAGAGACGGTCGGATAGTGCAGACTCAGATACAGCGGCTATATCGCCAGAGAGTCAACGAGCCATTGCGGAAGATAAGGTTGGAGGATGGAAGCAGCGTGACCATAACCCGACAGCACAAGCTGTTGACCAATAAAGGATGGACGAACGAGTTTCATCCGGGCGACTACGTTTGCGTGCCAGCGAAGGCAGTATGGGAAGGCGAACCGGTGGATAGGGAACTGATCAAACTTTTAGCCTGGCAGATTGCGGAAGGATATGAGTTTCGTAAAGTGGCCAGAGTGGCTATAACGCAGAAGAATACCTCGGTGCTTGAGGAACTGCGAGAATGCATAGGCCGCTTCGGCGAAAAGCACGGGATCAAAATCAACAATCCCTCCATTCTGATTCCTGGCAATGGCAGAGTCCCCTGCTTGCGGATTAACAGCGCACAATACAAGCGATTTCTCGAAGCCAGAGGTTATGAGTGGGGCAATCTGTCGCGCGGGAAATCAATACCGCCCTTCGTCATGCAGGCCGACATCGATAGCGTGCGCCTGTTTTTGAGGAACTACTTTGATGCGGAAGCCTCTGCCGTTGAGAGTATGCAAAGCATCGAGATCAGCACAGCTTCGCCTCTGCTTATTCAGCAGCTTGCTCACCTTCTCCGCAGGTTCGGCATCTGGATGCGAATATCTTCCAGGAAGAAATGCGCGACCAACGGCACACGCATCTTTCGCACTTACCACTTAGGCATTATGGGCGGAAATGCCGCAAGAGAGTTTTATCGGGAAATCGGATTCGGAGATACAAACAAGCAAAAGCGCCTGGAGCGAATCTGCCAACAGAAGAGCAACACTAATGTCGAAGGCGTGCCTGCCTCCGAAGTCGTTGCCGACGCGATTGCCGATACTGGTCTTCCTGTCCGCCATTTCGGTATGCACAACACGATCTACATAAACGGATCGCAACAATTCTCGCGATCCAGCCTGGAACGAGTGGTCGCTTCGGTCGATAATATCCTCACTGGCGAAGCTGAACGAGAATATAGAATGCTGATGCCCTCAAAGTGGACCGCCCAGACGCTTGATGCCTATACCAGGCTGGACAAGGAGCGTCTCAGCGCAACGAAAGACTGTTTGCAACGCCTTCTTGATCAGGAGATCTACTACTGCAAGATCAAAGGCATTGAAAATGTTGACTATGATGGATGGGTCTACGACTTCGAAGTCGAGGGACACCATAACTTCGTTGCAAACAATATTCTATGTCATAACACCATACAGCTTCTGGCCCTGCTCGTGGCGGAGCGACAGATTGAAGGGCGAAAGAAAACTTCGCAGCCGGGGCCGACTCTTCTCGTCTGCCCGATGTCTGTGGTCGGCAACTGGCAACGCGAGGCCGCAAAGTTCGCGCCCCATCTGCGCCTTTACGTTCATCACGGAACCGAGAGATTGTCAGGCAGCAAATTCGCCGCAGTGGTCAGGAAAAACGATCTGGTGATAACCACCTACGCGCTCGCGGCCAGAGACAGGAAATTGTTCGAAGACATAGAGTGGGCGCGCATAGCTTTGGACGAGGCGCAGAACATAAAAAACCCTTCGGCCAAACAGACGCAGGCCGTTCGCAGTTTCAAAACCTCTCGTCGGGTGGCGCTGACCGGAACGCCGGTTGAAAATCGTTTGTCCGAGTTATGGTCGATCATGCAGTTTCTCAATCCCGGACTGCTCGGCTCGGCCAGCGATTTCCACACTCGCTTCGCCGCTCCCATCGAACGATACCGCGATGAGGAGAAGGCCGCGCTTCTCAAACGTCTTACAGGGCCGTTCGTCCTCAGAAGGCTCAAGACCGACAAGAGCATCATCCGCGACCTGCCGGATAAAATCGAGATGAAGACATTCTGTAATCTCACCAAAGAGCAGGCGTCGCTCTATCAGGCGGTCGTCGAGGAGATGATGGAAAAAGTCGAACAGAGCGAAGACATGGCGCGAAGGGGCGCGGTGCTGTCGGGGCTGATGAAACTCAAGCAGGTCTGCAATCATCCGGCACATCTGCTTCAGGACGGGTCGAGTCTGGAAAACCGTTCGGGCAAGCTGGCCCGCCTCGAAGAAATTTTCGAAGAGATACTGGCCGAAGGCGACCGCGCGTTGTGCTTCACGCAGTTCGCCGAGATGGGACACATGCTGAAATCTCATCTACAGGAGCGATTCGGGCGCGAGGCTCTGTTTCTTCACGGAGGCACTGGCAGGAAAGCGCGCGATCAGATGGTCGAAAGATTTCAGCGCCAGGACGGCCCGCCGATTTTCCTGCTTTCGCTCAAAGCGGGCGGAACGGGACTCAACCTCACGGCGGCGCAGCACGTCATTCACTTCGACCGATGGTGGAATCCTGCGGTTGAAGATCAGGCGACCGACCGCGCTTTCCGCATAGGGCAGAAGCGCAATGTTCAGGTGCGCAAATTCGTCTGCGTCGGCACGCTCGAAGAAAAAATCGATCAGATGATCGAGCAGAAAAAAGAACTGGCCGAGCGCATAGTCGGCGCGGGCGAAGCGTGGCTCACCGAGCTATCGACGGCGCGGCTGCGCGAAATGGTCGCGTTGTCCACTGATGCGGTTTCCGAAGGATGAAGGAGAGATCATGAGTTGGTGGAATTATGAGCGGAGACCTCGCCCCAAACCAGTCGGCGGGATCAAGGCCAAAAGCAAACGAGGCGAGATAGGCGAAACGTGGTGGTCGAAGCGATTCATTTCCATACTGGAATCTTTCGACATAGGGGCGCGACTCTCGCGCGGTCGCTCTTATGCGCGGGGCGGGAATGTTCTGAAAATCGATATCCAGTCCGGCCTCGTCACATCGAAGGTTCAGGGGTCTTACGCGGCTCCTTACAAAATTCGCATAGAAATCGATCCGCTTTCGGAAAGCGAGTGGAGTCGCGTTGAAAAGGAGATGGCCAGTCAGGCGTTGTTTATGGCGAAGCTGCTCGCAGGAGAGATGCCGCGCGAGATCGAAGAAGCATTCACCGCCTGCCGCCTCGCGCTCTTTCCTTCATCGAAGAAAGATATGAAGACCGACTGCTCGTGTCCCGACTGGTCGAATCCGTGCAAGCACATCGCGGCCACATATTACATACTTGCGGAACAATTCGATGAAGACCCGTTTTTGATCTTCGCGTGGCGAGGCCGCGCGAAAGATCAGATCATAGAGAACCTGCGCACGCTGCGCGGCGCGATAGATGAGAGCGAAGAGGAAGCAGGCGAGGCTAAGGAAATAATCCCACTCGAAGAAGTCGCGCCGCTGGAAGAATGCCTGAGCGATTTCTGGAAGATGAGAGATGATTTCACCGGCCTTCGAATTCATCCGCAGGCTGCTCTGATTCCTGACGCGCTTTTGAGGCAACTCGGCCCCGCGCCCGTAGAGATTGCGGGAAAAAATCCGACAGACCTGCTCGTACCCGCTTATCAACGGATGACCGTCGAAGCCGCGGCGAGAGCGATTGACGAATCGATTTGATCCCTGTCTTTTCGCAAAGCAACATCCGGCCCTGTTTGACTTTGAAGAGAGGCGCGGCTACATTTTTCGACTCAAAATAGCGCGCGAAATAATTTCAGGAGGACGGATGTCAATCAAATCCGATCTATGGATCAAGCGGATGTGCAAAGAGCAGGGACTCATTGAGCCGTTCGAGGAAACGCTCGTTCGCAGAGTCGGCGACCGAAAAATCATAAGCTGCGGATTGTCGAGCTACGGTTATGACTGTCGCCTTGCCAGGGATGAATTCAAAGTCTTTTCGCCGGTGACAGGAACAGAGATCGATCCCAAGAACTTTGACGCAAGCAGTCTCCTCGATGTGCCTTTAAGAAAAGCAGAGGACGGATCGGAATACTGGCTTCTGCCGCCGCATTCTTACGCGCTCGGGGTGACGATAGAGCGTTTCCAGATGCCGCGCAACGTTACTGCTCTGGCAATCGGTAAGAGTACTTATGCGCGATGTTTTCGCGGAGACACGCGAGTAGCTTTGCTTGACGGCACATATCCCATGCTCGAAGAAATGGCTCGTCGAGCCGAACAGGGTGAATTGTTTTGGGGCTACAGCATCGGGCCTTACGGCAGAATTATCGCCGCCCTGCTGGATGCTCCGCGATATATCGGGCGCGATGCGTTGATGCGAATCATCCTCGACAATGGCGAGTCCATCTTCTGCACTCCTGATCATGTCTTCCTTCGCAGAGACGGCCGTAACGCTGAGGCTCACGGTTTGCGACCAGGCGATTCGCTTATGCCTTTGTATCGACATTTAAGTCGGGGCTATGAAGTGGTTTTTCAACCTATAAACGGGCATCTGGTTCCCACACATCGCCTTGCTGATGAATGGAACATCCGCCTGGGGATTTATGAGGATATTCCCGGAACACATCGTCATCATATAGACGAGAATCGAACAAACAATATGCCGTGGAATATCATGCGAATGAAGAGCGGCGAACACATCCGCTATCATAACAGCATAAGCTACGGGCCGGGCTTCGATCCCAAAGAGCATAGCGCCTCGATTCGCGCAGCATTCGAGCGGTTGCGCCAGGATGATGAATGGCGCAATCGTTATTCGCAGACGCAAAGTAATAGAGCTATTCGATTCTGGAACGATGATGCCTACACAGAAGCTCGACTCAGGGTTATGGCTTATCGTCAGGAGCAATGGACTCCCGAAGCGCGCGAACAACATCGCCTGAGGCAGGAAGAGTTTTGGGCTTCGCATCCAGAGCGTCGTGAATGCGTTTCCCGAAAATCGAAAGAGTATTGGGCATCTGTCGATGAGGAGCGCCGTAACCGCCAGCGTGAGATAGCAAGGCAGATGAATACGCGCTTTGAGATCACAGAAGAGGTTGTCAGAACGGCCCTTGATAAAACCGGCTCGATAAGAGGGGCGGCCCGGTTGCTACAGTGCGACCGTACTGTATTCCGCCGGTTTCCTCATGTTATTCAGGCTTTCAGAGGTCTCTCTCAAAAGAATCATAAAGTGGTTGCGGTTTCCGAATTAAAGGGCGAACACGATGTTTATTGCCTCACAGTGCCCGAAGCGGGTACTTTCGCATTAGCCGCAGGAGTGTTCGTCCATAACTGTGGTCTCATCGCCAACACAACTCCTCTGGAAGCGAACTGGTGCGGTCGGCTGGTTGTCGAGTTGTACAATGCCGCGAATCTTCCCGTCCGACTTTATGCTGAAGAAGGCTTCATTCAGATACTGTTCTTCGAGTCCGACGAAGAGTGCGAGACGAGCTACAGCGACCGCGGCGGAAAATATCAGGATCAAAAAGGGCTGACGCTGGCGAAGGTTTGACGGTCAACTCTCGCTCGCCCGTCCGGTGCTGCCGAAACCATCAGCGCCGCGCTCGGTCTCATCAAGTTCGATGACCTGAAAAAGAGAAGCCTCTTCGATTTTCTGAATTACCAGTTGCGCTATCCGGTCTCCGCGCTTGACTTGAAACGGCTCGCGCAGGTCAGTGTTGATGAGTATGACCGCGATCTCGCCGCGATAGCCCGCGTCGATCAGCCCCGGAGAATTGACAAGCGCGATGCCGTGTCGCGCTGCAAGCCCGCTGCGTGGAAGAACCAGTCCCGCATATCCAGGCGGAATCGCAACGGCAAGCCCTGTCGGAATCATTGCCCGCTCGCCCGGATCAATCGTCAGATCGATGCGGCTCGAAAGATCGAAACCAGCATCGCCCGCGTGCTGATAGCTGGGCGGCGGCAGGCTTTCGTCAAGCAGTTTGAATTGAATTTCGATCATTGAATCTGAAGAGGTGACAGGTTACAGGGAACAGGTGACAGGGGGCAAGCGCGATCAACTCTGTTCCCTGTAACCTGTTCCCTGTAACCTGTCCCGATGAACAGCCGAGCATTCTCCGATCACCTTTGTGCCGATGGGCGCAGGGGCCAAAAAATTCGTCTTCGATTCGATAGTAGTCGTGCCTGCGCCCTGCCGGAGATTAAGCACCGTCGCGCAAGCGCCGAGCGTGTCGGCAAATGCCATGATCGCTCCGCCGTGAAGAGTTGCCGGTGTCGTGCAGAGTTCTTCTCTAACCATCATTTCAGCCGTCACCTGTTCGGGCGACGCGCTGAGAAATCGAATGCCGAGGAGTTTTGAAAACGGCGGCATTCTTTCATGCAGGATGGAAAGTATATCCATGATGATCTCTCTTCGACGACGTACAGTAGGCTGCCAGCCTGCTGTTCTGCAAATGTTCATGCCTTCAGGATATGAACAGGCTGCCAGCCTGTTCTACATCAACGACTCGATGAATGATCTTTGAATTGCTATTCCAACACAAGACCGGAAGAGGCTAATCGAGTTTTTGCCTTTTACCCTTCGCCTTTTTCCTTTTCCATTTCGACCTCTCGCAGAAGAAGAAACAGCGGCAAGCCGAGCGATACGCCCACTGCCAGATTCGCGATGAGGCAAAGCCACCAGAGTCTCACCCGTCGCTTGCGGGTTTCGTGATAGATGAACGCCCACAGAACTAAAGACGACACGATCACGTCTGCGCCGAAAAAAGATGAAACTGGGTTTGCGAACAACTGGCTGAAGAAAAGCGAAATGTTCAAACCGTTTTCCATAACGAAGGGCGTGAAAAAATAATAGGGCAGCGCGAAGCCCGCAATGCAAAGCAAAGCGTATATCCATTTCATACTACCGCTCCGTCGATTTTCAAGAGAGCCATTGATGTGAGAGGCGATTGATCTTATGAGGGCTTATTGACCATTGAGATTCTATGCATAAATTTTAGGCTCAGGAATCGGGCGGCCTAATTCCTTCGCTGTCTCGATCCATTCCTGAATGATTATTTCCAGATTCGCCAGAGCCTCTGCATATGTTGCCCCATCCGCGGCGCATCCCGGTAACTCCGGAACTTCAGCGATGAACGCCTGATCCTCATCGCTCCAGTAGATGATGACTTCGAATCTGTAGTTATTGCTCATCACTTTCCTCTGCCAGTTTGTAGTGGAGAATCACTCCACGCACCTGTTTCACCTGATAAGGTTTCGCCTTTGCGCCTTTGGGCTGAAGGTTCAATATTTCATCAACCCCTTCTTTGGTGAAGATGTGATGGCTGCCTCGAATGCGCTCGTCAAAACCGAGTTGACGTAGCAACTGACATAGATCATCAAAGGAAACATTGGCATCCGAAGCGCCTCGCAAAACCTGAAGCAGCGTTTTTTCGTGCCTCGCCACGCGACCAATTTATCATACTCGCGGTGACCGCTCCACAAGAGCCAGCCATCAATTTCTCGAACTGTACTCCGAGTTCCATTTCACACGCCACGGGTCATTCTACGACGATTTCTTCCTGCTCGAAGCGAGTGTAGTCGGGTTTAGTGAAAGAGTTGAGCGCGGCAGCTTTGCTCTGCTCTATGGAAACGATGATGTAAGACTCACCGGGCCAGCACGAGTGATCAAGGTCGAAGCCTGAAGGTTGGGCCGGATGATCCGGGTGCGAGTGATAATAACCGATGATGCCAAGCCCGCGCGCGCGCGCCTCAGCGTCAGCCCGCCTGTACTGATCGGGCGTTATCAGATATCGATTGTGACGCGAATCCTCGCGCTCGTTTTCCGCGCGGTAGATTTCGCAAAGCACGTTCGCGCCATCTTCATTCCTGCCGAACAAAAAGCCGCAGCACTCGTGCGGATAAGTCTCTTCGCCATGTTTTCTGATCTGATCAAGATGCTCACGTTTGACTCTTATCGCCATAAACCTCTCTCAACTGAAAACCGAAAACTGAAAACTGAAAACTACTCCTCCCAGAATCGGTCGCTTAGATACTTGTCGCCGTTGTCGGGAAAAACGGTCACGATCACGCCTGATTCTATTTCTCGCGCGACCTTCAAAGCGGCTGCCAGAGCCGCTCCTGCCGAGATGCCAACGAGCAGGCCTTCGCGCCTGCCGAGTTGTCGGACATAATGATGAGCCTCTTCGGTGCTGATCTCAAGGTTTTCATCAGCCGTGCCGGGATCGTAAATCCCCGGCACGATGGCCGTAGGCATGTGCTTGAGTCCTTCGAGTCCGTGAAAAGGCGAATCGGGTTGAAACGAAATCGCGCGGATCGCCGGGTTGAGTTCTTTCAATCGCCGGGTTGCGCCGACGAATGTGCCGCTCGTTCCAAGTCCTGAAACAAAGTGAGTCACCTGGCCCGAGGTCTGCTCCCAGATTTCAGGCGCGGTCGTTTGATAATGAGCCTGCCAGTTCGCGGGATTGTTGTACTGGTCAGAGTAAAAATAGAGATCCGTGTTTTCAGCGTACAGGCGGCGAGCTTCGCGAATCGCTCCGTCCGAGCCTTCCAGAGGATTGGTAAGCACAAGCTCCGCGCCGTAGCTGCTAAGAATTTTCTTTCGCTCTTCGCTGGCATTTTGAGGCAAAGCGAGTTTGACCCTGTAGCCGCGCGCCGCGCCTATCCACGCATAAGCGATTCCGGTGTTTCCACTCGTGGCGTCGAGAATCGTTTTATCTTTAGTGAGCAGCCCCGCGCGTTCGGCTTCTAAAATCATGTTCAGCGCGGGGCGATCTTTGACCGACCCGCCGGGATTGAACCATTCAGCTTTCGCGTAGATTTCAACTTTGCTGTTCGGAAGATCGAGATTGCGCAGCTTCAAAAGAGGAGTGTTGCCGACCAGCTCCCAGGCTTCGAGAGGCTCGCGCATACGGCGGATTATCTCTTCGCTTTTCACGGCGATTCTCATGCCCATAATCAAATCCATAATGCATGAATTGGCGGATTCACGCGACTCTGATTTTCATGCTGGCGTTATCCATTTCACTTCATGCGATGATACTCGATATTGATGCCCGCCGTTATGTTGAGGATAGCATCGCAAGGGGCAGTGCGCCAATCTTGCTATTGTCTCTCGCCGGTTGTTAAGATCAGGGCAATGACTGAGGGGCTGCTCAAAGATAAATTCAATCGCACTATTCGCGATCTTCGCATATCGGTCACTGACCGCTGCAATTTTCGATGTTTCTATTGCATACCCGATGAAGACATCGTGTGGAAACGCCGTCAGGAACTTCTCACCTACGAAGAGATCATCCTCATCGCTGAAGTCGCCGTTCACCTCGGCGTCGAAAAACTCCGTCTCACCGGAGGCGAGCCATTAGTTAGACGCGATATAGAATTCCTCGTCGAAAAGCTCGCACGGATTCCCGGCGCGCGCGACCTCGCGCTTACCACGAACGCGCACGGGCTTGCCGAGCGCGCCGCTGGCTTGCGCGCGGCGGGCCTCAGTCGCATCACGATCAGTTGCGATTCCCTCAAGCGCGAAGTCTTCGAGCAGATCACCCGCCGCGATGAGCTTCAATCCGTGCTTGACGGAATCGATGCGACGATGAAAGCGGGATTTCCTCCGCCAAAGATCAACTGCGTAGTCATTCGCGGACTAAACGACGCGGAAGTCGCAGACTTTGCGGACTTCGCTCGAAGGACGGGAGTCTCGATGCGATTCATCGAGTACATGCCTCTCGATAACGGGCATCAGTGGGACAGGAATCTGCTCGTCGGCGGGCGCGAGATTTTGCAGCGCATCGAGGAGCGTCACAAACTCGTTCCCACGAGTCGCGACAACCTGAGCGAGACTGCGCTTCGTTATGCGTTTGCCGATGGATCACCCGGCGAGATAGGAATAATCGCCCCCGTGACTATGGCCTTCTGCGGCGAGTGTTCGAGGCTGCGGCTTACGGCTGACGGGAATTTGCGGACGTGTTTGTTCTCGATGACCGACCACAACATCCGTGATCGCATTCGACGAGGAGACACGCGCGACGAGATAGCCGAATTCATGATCGAGACAGTATTGAAGAAAGAAGCGGGCCACCGCATCAACGAGCCGGATTTCATCCAGCCTCCGCGCACGATGTCATTTATTGGCGGGTGATAAGTTTATCGTAAATCGGAGCATTGTGAACTGGATCAGGATGATCGAAATATTCTGACCAGAGTTGCCGTCGCCATTTGTCAGCGAATGACTGAGCATATTTCTCCCGCGCAAATCGTAGTCTTTCACTTCTGCTTTTTTCTCTGATCATCTGCAAATGACCGAGTTCGTGTAGAAACACATCGTAAAGCAGATACCTGCGGACAGACAGATACGGCCACTGCGCGCCGCGCTTTGCTCCGAACTCTTCGCAAGTCTGTCCTTTGACCAGAAACCTCGCAAGGCTGATGCGTGGTGGGATAGCGCAGATTGAAATCTCACGACGGCCTTTGTTTACATATCCAAGAATGCGCGCGCCGAAGCCACGGTCCTTGAAGTGAACCGCTCGTAGCATCTGCCATTTTTCTTCAGGTAAGCGGTTCAATACAACCAAAACATCATCTTCGTTGATGCGATGCTTCCTGTCGCATTCGGGATTGGTGTAGATAAATTTGATTCTTCTCACCGTATATCTCTTATTCGCTTACCGCCTGATCTTCAATTCACCGAAAATCGTCACCACGTCGATGTGCAACCGTCGCTCGGACTGTTCATAATTCGGCGAGCGATATTCATCGGCGTTGAAAAATCCGTTGCCGATCTTTTCGCCTCGCACCTTCAGATTTCCGAACGTGGTCGCTCCCGTCACTCGAATGCCTACATCATTGAACACGAGAATGTCTGCGTTGCCAAATATCGTGTAAACATTTATGCGCGTCTCCCCCGGCGGCAGTTGGTCGGCTGTCAGATCAATAGTCACCGTGCCGAAAACTGCCACTGCGCTGTGACCGCCGCGCAAGCCTGTTTCATTCGACACGGTTTTTGTATTAAAAACTCCGAGCGTCGATCCCGCGCTGCGTGACTGATCGAGTCGGCGCGTGCGACCCGGGTCTGCGAGGGCAGCCGATACAGCGGCGAGATTCGTGCCGCAGGCGGGGCAGAAGTTTGCGCCCCCGGCCCTAAGCCTGCACTTGGGACAGAATTCAATCGGTTCCATCGCGCTCATACGTCGCCCATGCTACTCGCGGAGCCGCATTCGCTCAAGTCGTTTTTTTGCTGACAAACCTTGTGATGGCTGGAGTGTTTTGCGTTATAATGCGGCCACTTTCGAGGCGACGGAGGGGTTTATGAAAAAACTTATGATCCTGCCCGCGCTCACGTTGCTCCTGCTGACCGCTCACGCATACGGGCAAAACAACAACAATACTATTCGCGGAAAAGTGCGAGCCGCAAACAACACTCCCATCAACAACGCCATAGTCGAACTGCGCGAGAGCGGCGGCCCTATGCTCAGTCAGACTGCCACTCGCGGCGACGGCGATTTCACTTTCACTAACCTCGTTCAGGGTGAATACGAGATAGAAGTCCATTTCGCGGGCTATGAATCCAGTATTCAGTTAGCTCGCTTCAATCACGGGCCGAGATCGAGCTTTCAGGAGGTGCTGCACGTCGAAATAATCATTCGCCCCAAGATAGACGACCTGGCGACCGGCCCGCCTGCAACCAACTTCGTTCAGGATGTGCCTAAGTCGGCGCGCGCCTTTTATGAAAAAGCTATGACCCGTCTGCGCGAGGGAAAATCCGAAGAGGCTGTGGGCTTGCTGCGCGAGGCGATAGCGGCTTTCAACGATTACTTTCACGCTCACCTCGCGCTGGCAAACGAGCTTTATCGAACAAGCAAATACAGTGAAGCGATTGAATCGCTCGAACAGGCGCGAAGGATAAACGACCGTGAAGGAGCGGTTTATTATCTCTTCGGACTTGTGATGATCAAGCAGCGCAAGTTCGTCGTCGCGGAATACGCCCTCCGTCAGGCGCTCAGCCTCAACGCCAACCACGCCGGGGCGCATTTTCATCGCGGACTGACGCTCATCGAGCTTGGCTTTCGCGACGAAAAGCTTCAGCGCGAGACAGACCTCGCCGAAGCTGAAAAAGAACTCGACCGCGCCTTCGAACTGAGCGGCAATCGACTCTCGGAAGTTTATCTTCAGCGCGCCCGCATCTATGAGAGCCGCGGCAACAGGGAAGCCGCTGCCCGCGAGTTTGAAAACTTTCTCAAAGCTGAACCCAACGCCAAAAATGCCGCCGCCGTCCGCGAAGCCATAACCAAACTGCGGAGCGAGAAACAATAGTAATTAGTGATGGGCAGGCGATGGGTGATAGGTGATGGGTGATGGGTTTGGCTCATCACTCATTACTCAACCGAACGAGAGGGGAGGCGATTGGTGATCACCGAGCAACACTCCATCTCATCAATCACAAACAAAACGTGGGACGCGGCCATAGTCGGAGCCGGACCTGCGGGCGCAACCGCCGCCATTCATCTCGCAGCAAACGGTCATCGAGTGCTGCTCATAGATAAAGAAAACTTTCCAAGAGATAAAGTTTGCGGCGACGGTTTGATCGCCGATTCGATTCGCTGTTTGAAACGAGCCGGACTTTACGAGGAAGTCCGACGGCGCGGTTATGAAACCTCTCTGGGGTCGGTGTTTTCTCCTTCCCGTGTGCGCCTCGATGTCGCGGGCGAGTTTTTAACTATCAAGCGAATGACGCTTGATGACCTGATAGTGCGAAAGGCAACTGAGCGAGGCGCGATCTTTGTTAAATCCAAAGTAACCGACGTGAAAGCGAAAGAAGACGGATCGGTCGTGATCGCCCTCGAAGGATCGAATGAAGATGTTCGAGCGCGGATAGCTCTGCTTGCCACAGGGGCAAGCGTCGAATTGCCTGCTCGTCTCGGACTCATCACCGAGCCGCGGCCTTCGGCCATCGCGCTTCGCTGTTATGTGCGCTCGAAGGTCGCGATTGATCCGCTGGTTATTTCTTATGACCGCTCGATCACTCCCGGATATGCGTGGATTTTCCCTCTCGGCAGAGGCGAATACAACGTGGGCTGCGGACTTCGCTATCTTGGAAAAAACGGTTATCGCGTCAATATCAAAGACGCGCTTCGCTCTTTCCTCGAAAGTTTCCCGATGGCCAGAGAGCTTATGAGCCGTGTGGAATCGATCACGCCTGCGCGCGGGGCTATGCTCAGATGCGGACTTGCGGGCGCGCGCCCCAAGGGGGCGGGAAACACTCTGGTCATCGGCGAGAGCATCGGCGCGACATTTCCCTTCACCGGCGAAGGCATAGGCAAGGCGATGGAGACAGGAGAGATCGCAGCCCGTTTGTCGGATGAGGCATTGAAGACGGGCGACTTCGACCGTCTCGGCGAGTTTCCGCGCTCGGTCGAACGCGAGCTAATGCCTAAGTACACGGGTTATCTGCTTGCCGAGCGATGGCTGGCTCGCCCGTGGCTCAATGATTTTGTCGCGCGAAGAGTCAGCCGCAGCCGCTATCTTCAGGCGTGCCTGAGCGGAATAGTCAACGAGACCATCGATCCGCGCGAGGTCTTTTCCATCGGCGGAGTGATTCGCTCGTTTATCAAATGACTTTTCCTCTTCTAAGGTCTGCGAATCTTTACGTCTTCAGTCGTCAGGCGTGGCGGCTTGCGCCCGTGCGTTCCGCCGGGGGAAGAAGTCATACCATATCCCGTCGCTGCGGATGACAGACCGGCTATGGTCAGGCTGGCCGGGGCGCGCATATCGATCATCATCCCGTCCTGATCCGGGGTCATCACGAATCCGAACGGCTGCTTTGACGGCGCGAGCGCGGGAGCAGAAGGCGCGCCTTTCGTTGCCGCCGCTTGAGACATTTGAGAAAACAGACCGGCCATCGCCGAGGATATGAACATCTGCATCATCGCCTGACGCGGATTGCCCATAACCGTTCTGTACTGGGCGCTCGAAGCCAGAGACGCGCCCGAATAACGCGCGTCCAGCGCGCGCTTTATCGCATCAGGGTTTCCGCCCGCGATGAAGTAGCCGCCCGTTACCGCATAGGCCATGTCTTTTCGATAACATATCCTCGCGCCGCGATAGGCGACGTGAGCGAACGGACGGGCCGCGCGCCCACGTGGATTGAGAATCTGGCCAAGCAGCTTTTCGAAACCCGCCGGGTTGCGCAGCCCGATCAAAAGCAGGAATCGCGGCGGCGCGGGTCGCGACGGGCGCGCGGCGTGTGCGGGGAAAAGACTGCTCAAGCCTGAAATCGTTATCGCCAACTCATTGCCCAGAGTCGGAAGCAAGTCGTTCTTTATGCTGAAACCGAGAGACGCTTCCGTCGGCGACATCAATCCGAGTTTCTGCGCATCCCGATTTCTGTAGACATACTCATTCGGATCGCGGCCCGACTGATAGGCGGAAGGATTGGCTCCTGCCGAACCCGCAGTCGCGCTTATGAACATATCGAACAATGACTGCACCGAATCATAGAGCCTGTCCCAATCGATCATCACATCGACGAGCATATCAGCGTCAGGCGAAGCGAAACTTGCGCCTGCCATCTGACCTGCGCGCGAGGCGGAAACTATCAGTGAGAAGGCGTCCTTTTGATCCTTGTTTGAAAACATCAAAGCGCGAAGCGAAATCTGATCGCCCTGAAGCGTGCCTCCCATCGCGACTGACTGAGGAATGCTGCTCAGGGAATTGAACATCGCCGCGTAAGCCGCATTGGGAGCGGCATTGCCCATCACAGGGACAGGCAATCCGCCCGCCTGCATATAGACGAAGAACGGCTCATTGGGAAAGCGCGACCGCGCTCGAAGAAAGGTCTGGTCTTCGACAAGTGTGAGCGAGTAATCCGCCTCGGTGAGCCGCGTGATCGTCGAGCGAAAGCCCGCAAGCACTACCCTTCCGCGCGAGCTTATGTCCATCGTCAGATCGGGCGCGCCCTGCGTCTGGCCCGCGCCAAGCAGTCGCGCAATCTCCGGTTTGAGACGCTCTGCATCAACGGGGCTTGCGGCTTCGAGGAGCGACGCCGACTCGCCCGGCCCGTAGCTGATAAGAGCCAGCCTCGCGCCGGAAAGCGCCATGGAATTTCTCGTCAAAAAACTCGTCATCTCGCCCGTTGTTATCTGCTTCGAGGAAGACTCGAAGAGTTTCATCACCTGCTCAAGCGCAGACTGCGATTCGGCCAGTTGCGCAAGCCCCCGGCTGCGCGCCTCGAAATAAAATCGCAGGCCGTCTCGCGGAACGAGCGATTCGAGCGTCGCGCTGCCCGAAGTAGCGGATTCATTTTTCGGATGTTCGATAGATGAGAAACCGGATGCGATCTGATAGGACGAGAGTGTTAAACAAAGCATAAAGAGAAGAGAAAGTTTAAGGGTTTTCATGATAACTCTCCTTGCGGCTGACGCATGATTTTCAGATTGCGCCATGTTCGAATTGGCAGGGGCAAAACGCGGATTGTGAATAATCGGCCTGATGATAGCACAGCCCATAAGGGCGAAAAACAGTATTCTCTGCCCCGCTTCGTCTGACCATAACACCAAATGGGTTAGCCACGTCGAAGCGACCTTTAATAGAAATCATTTAAGCTGCGCAGGCAAAAGCCTTTGCTGCTGATATCGAGCGACTGAAATCGGCGGCACGGCTATTGCAAAAGATAGAGGCGGCGGTCGGAAGCCGCAGAGAAAGAACGGAGGAACGGATAATGTTGAAGATCAGTCAAAAGATTGGCGCAGTGATATTGAGTCTTACATTTTTGTTTGCGGCTGTGATGCCCGCAAGCGCGAAAGAAAAGAAAACGAATAAGGTCAAGTATATCGCAGGCGGTGCTATAGCAGGCGCGGTCATAGGCGGATTGGTTGGCGGAAAGAAAGGCGCTCTCATCGGCGCAGCCGTTGGCGCGGGCGCAGGCACGGCTGTCGCTTACGGAAAAGATAAGCGAGATCGAGACAGAGACCGAAATCGCGACCGTCGCTGGAGAGGCAACAGATTTGACGACGACGATGATTGGAATCGTGGTCGTCGTGGCAGATGGCAAAGAGGTCGCGACCGTGATCGCGACGATGATTGTGATCGTGATCGTCGCGGAAGACGAGACAGGGACAGAGATGATGACGACGACGATGATGATCGGGACGACCGCCGACGTGGCAGACGCCGCAACTGAAACGAATTGTTTTGAACCTCTCTCTTTGTGATATTGCCGGTCGAGCGCTGCCTGACCGGCAATAGTTTTTCATGCCTCATTTTTTTATCATCGCCCTCAACAGCAGGCTCTTGAGCCTCACTTCATCCTCGCTCTGAATTTCCATCTGCGCAGCATAAACCGGCACCTCGCCGTGCCTGAAACCATCGAGTCGCACAGCATCTTTTTCTGTCGTCACTATCGCATCGGCCCCTTCGCGTTGCGCCGACTCGATCACGCGGTCAAGTTCTCCCTGTGTGTAGTCGTGATGATCGTCGAAAAAATGCTCGCTCGTTATTCCCATACCTGTTTGCAGAATGTCTGCTGAAAAAGCCTGCGGATTGCCTATGCCGCAAAGCAGCGCCACATTCCAGCCCGCGAATTCCTGAATGTCGTAAACCTCTCCGGTCGCGAGATGGCGCAGGTGAGTTATCGCGGAGTAGACATACATGACCGGAACTTTTTCGCCGCAGAAATATTTTATGATGGCCGCCATCTGCGCCTGATCCGTGGGGCGGTCTGCGCGGGTGACGATCACCGCGTCGGCGCGTTTGAGTCCATAGAGCGGCTCGCGCAAACGACCGAATGGAGCCATCTCGAATCCGCCGAACGGATCGGTCGCATCAAGCAGTAAAAGATTGAGATCGCGCGCTAAAGCGAGATGCTGATAGCCGTCATCGAGTATGAGCGCGTCCGCGCTAAATTCGCGCTCGGCCCATGATCCGCCTTCGTATCGATTGCGGTCGATGACTAGCGGCACACGGGGAAGAGCGCGCGCCAGCATCAAAGGCTCGTCTCCATATTCTCTGTAATCGTTTGTCGTCTCGTCGCCTGAATTGAGCGCGCGCCTGCCTTTGGATTTGCGCGAGTATCCGCGAGTCAGTATCGCGACCCTGTATCCTTCTTCAGCCAGATAGCGTGCTATGTAAGCGACCATAGGAGTTTTGCCTGTGCCGCCGTGAGTGATGTTGCCGACGCTGATGACAGTTGATCTAAGACTTTTCGATTTCAGGTGTTCAGTTTCATAAGCGACCACGCGAATGCGGACACCAAGCTCATAGAGTTTCGCCGGGAGCCACAGCAGAGCGCGCTTGAGTTTGTCAGTTTTATCAATCACCGCCGATAGCCTCCTCGATGGCCGCAAGCGCGCAAATGGTCGCGCCGCGATTTCGCTCGATGATCGCCTGCGCTCGCTCTCCCCAGCCCCGCGCCTCGTCGCTATCAGTAAGCAATCGAATGAACGCCTCGGCAAGCTCGTTCGATTCGACTTCCACGAGCGCGTCTGCGTCGCGGAAGTCTGAAACTATCTGGCGAAAATTAAAGGTGTGAGGGCCGACTATTATCGGCTTTGCATAAGCGGCAGGCTCGATGATGTTATGCCCGCCCGCCGGCGCAAGGCTTCCGCCGACGAAGACGACGGACGCGAAGCGATAAACCGCAGCAAGCTCGCCTATGCTGTCGAGCAGTATCACATCAGACGATGATGAATGCTTTTCAGATCGACGCGCAAGCGTAAAGCCTGAGCCGCCCGTCAATCGAGCGACTTCTTCAAATCGCTCCGGGTGTCGCGGAGCTATCAGCATTCGGGTTTTTTCAAGCCCCGGTTTGCGGCGCGCATCTTTCAAAGCGTCGAGCAATAAACTTTCTTCGCCCGCCGCCGTGCTGCCCGCGACTATGAGATGATCCGAGGAGGAGAGCGCGAATTGATCGTCTATTTCTCTGCAAAGCGTATCTAGCCGGTCGCGCATTTCATCAAGCGAAAAATCATATTTCAAATTACCGCACACTCGCACACGGTCACGAGGAGCACCGAGTTGTAGAGCGCGTTCCCGGTCGGCCTCGGATTGCATGACGATGAGTGAGAGATCGCTCATCACGCGAGTTATGAATCGGCGCGCTTTCCCATAGCGCGCGAACGAGCGCGGCGAGATTCGTCCGTTGACCAGAATCACTCTGGTATCGCGCCTTCGACACTCGCGCAGAAAGTTGGGCCACAACTCGGTTTCGAGTATTATCACCGCCCGCGGATTCATGCAGTTGAGAGCGCGGCGCGCGGTCAGCGACCAGTCGAAGGGAAAATAAAAAGCCGCGTCGAAACTTCTGCCTGCCTGTTCGCGAGCGAGTCGCTGACCTGTCAGAGTCGTTGTCGAAACGGCTATGCGATGGTCGGGCCATTGCTCCCGGATTTTCGCGATCAAAGGGCGCGCGGCGTTGAACTCGCCGACTGAAACCGTATGCACCCAGATCGTCGTGCGCGCGTCGCGCCTGATCGAATCAGGCAGCCATCCCATGCGCTCAGTGAAACTGCCGGAGTATTTGCCGTGTCGGATGGCCTGATAGATGAAGTATGGCAGCAGCGCGAGGAAAAGAACTGAAAGAGCGAGGCTGTAGAGGAGGTACATGGCCTGATGCCCGCCTGTGAAACCGGCTGCGGGAGCCGATTTCACGTCTCAACCTGCGAGCAGGTGATGCGCGCTTATTTGGCTCGCTCCAGATAAACGCCCTTCGAAGGATCGACCCTGATGCGGTCGCCTTCCTTGATAAAAGGAGGGACCTGAACAGTCACGCCCGTTTCGAGCTTCGCGGGCTTGGGGCTGTTGGATGCGGTCGCGCCTTTTAGCTCCGGCGGAGTCTCGACGACCGTCAATTCCACAGAAGGAGGAAGATCGACTCCTATCGGCGCTCCTTCGAACATCTGAATCTTGATCTTCGTCCCGGCGACGAGGTAATTCATCGCGTCGCCGAGCGTTTCGTTGTCCAATCCGATCTGATCATAAGTTTCGGTGTTCATGAAGTGATACATATCGCCGTCGCTGTAGAGATACTCCATCTCATGATCTTCCAGAGCGGCGCGTTCTATGTTTTCGGTCGAACTGAATCGGACTTCGGTCGATGATCCGTTGCGGATGTTGCGGAGCTTGGCCTGCACGAAGGCGCGCAGGTTTCCGGGCGTGCGATGCTGAAAATCCAGCACGCGATGCGGCGCATTGTTGTACATAATTATCATCCCGCGCCTTATATCATTTGCTTGCATATTGAACTTATTCCCTTCTCAGTTGTTGATGCTCATGTCGAAATTTCGGCCCTTCGACCAAATCGGTAAAATACAGTAAGGCTCACAGAAGTTGCAAGGACGGGCGGGCGAGATGAGTACGCGAAAACTTTTCGCGCTCGACTAACTTTTCCGCTCTATTATGTCTCTATACACATGTGGGATGGTGGCGGGAGCGCAAATGCGAAAGCTTGTACACGAACCGCCTGATGAAGTTCTGGTAGTCGCGTCTATCCTGGGCGACCTCGAAGCATTTGACGAACTGGCCTCCCGTTATCGGGCGGCGGCGGTGCGCGCGGCTCAATCGATAGTGGGTCGCGAATATGCCGAAGATGTCGCTCAGGATGCGCTGCTGCTGGCTTTCAAGGCGCTGCCTTCGATTGAAGACCCAAAGCGTTTCGCCGCGTGGCTCGGAGCCATCACGCGACATCGCGCTCTGAGACTGAGCCAACGGGAGCTTGCGCGCGAGCGAAGCCAGGTCGGATTGGATGAAGTATTGCTCAGAGAAATTGGCTCGCTGGCCCGACCGCTGGTGAGCGAAGGCGAGACGGAAGAACTCCGACTCGCGATTGAAAATCTGCCCGACGATTATGCGCTCGTCGTGCGATTGCGATTCCTCGACGAGATGCCGCTCAAGCGCATAGCGGCTTTTTTGGGCCTTCCGGTTTCGACCGTGAAGTGGCGCGCGCATCGCGGCAAGGAGTTGCTGCGCGAGCAGCTTGAACTTTTGAAGGATGGAGGTATGAAGTGGAAAAAGACAGAGAAATCCTGAAGCTTATCAATGTGCTGCGACGCATTGCGCGCGGCGCTGACTATGCGGCGTGGCAACCTCAGCGATCAGACGCCGCCGCGTTTTGTGTGACGCAATATAACAAGGTGCTGGCTCGTCTCACCGAAATTGAGCCTGCGGTCGCGCCACTTTTTACGCCGCTTCCCGAAGGCACATCGCCCATGGTCACTCGCATGGCAGCGCGCGAGCTTGCGGCTTACTTCGAGGACGAACCCCGGCGCGAACATAGCGAACATCGTCGCGCCCGTCACGGCTGCGGGGCGCGCGTATATGTGGGATGGTAAGCAGTAGTCGGTTGTCAGTGGTCGGTGGTCGGTTGTTTTATTCTGACTTCTGACTTCTGACTCCAGACTCCAGACTCCAGACTGCTTTCAAAAGGAAATTTTATGGAACGCGAAAAAGAGATTGCGAAACTTGTGAATGTGCTTCGCCGGACTGCGCGCACAGCGATGCAGTACGAATGGACTGGCGGCAACGAAGACACGGCGGCGTTTTGCGTCGAGCAGTACAACCGGGTGCTTGCTCGGCTCAAAGAGATCGACGCTGATGTGGCTCCCGTATTCGATCCGCTGCCTGCGGGAAGCTCGCTTTCGGTAGCGGCGATGGCCTGTCGCCAGCTTGCGGCTTATTACGAAGACGAAGTTGGAGGGTCTTCGTCGTGGGGCAGGGCTTATGGAATTCACATCGATCCTGAAACGTTCAAAGACTTCTGGGTCAGGGCCGGACGCGATATCGAAGACCTGGGAGAATTCATACGCGCCAGCATCGAAGAATGGACTCGACAGCGCAAAGGCAAAGGCTGCGAAAAGCAGGAGCCTGAAAAGTAATAGACGAGTCTGGAGTCTATCGAGTCTGGAGTGTCCGAATGCTCAAATCCTTTTCCTGACTCCAGACTCTCTGGACTTTTCTTTAACTCAATCTGTAAATCAGCAAAGCCAGCAGCAGAAAAATAATCAGCAACCCGCCCGTTTGTTGTGAACGGCTCAAGCCCATAATGGTGAGGTGTAAAAAAGCAAAGAGGTGAAAGGCGCGAGGCTTTCACCTCTTCACCTCTTCATAATCATTCCGCTGCGTGATTGCAGACGTAATTGATCAACGTCCTGATCGCCACTCCCGTCGGGCCTTTCGACATGTGCGGCTTGCGTTCGTTCTCCCACGCCGTTCCCGCTATGTCGAGATGAACCCAGGGAGTGTCTTCGGCAAACTCTTTCAAAAAATATGCCGCTGTGATCGTCCCCGCGTAGCGACCGCCTGAGTTTTTTATATCGGCGATGTCGCTCTTGATCATATCGCGATAATCTTCATCCAGAGGCAACTGCCACATTCTCTCTCCGACTTCGCGCGCAGCCTGTCGCACTTCATCGATGAAAGCCTGCTCGTTTCCAAGTATCGCAACATGCACGGGGCCGAGCGCGACCGAGACCGCTCCCGTCAGAGTCGCAAGATCGATTATCTTCGTCGCCCCCAGCTTGCGCGCATAAGCGATGGCATCGGCCAGAATCAAACGGCCTTCGGCGTCGGTGTTGATGACCTCGATGGTCTTGCCGCTCATCGCCCTCAGCACGTCGCCCGGTTTGTAAGCCCGTCCCGACGGCATGTTTTCAGTCGAAGGCATAAGTCCTATCACATTGACTCGCGGTTTGAGTTGGGCTATCGCGCACATCGCCGCAAGAGTCGCCGCCGCGCCCGACATGTCGTATTTCATCTTTTCCATGCCCTCGGCGGGCTTGATCGATATTCCGCCTGAATCGAATGTTATGCCCTTGCCGACTATTGCGATCACATCCGCGTCATTGCCCATCGGCTCTGTGCCTGCGGGCGTGTAGCGCAGCACGACCAGTCGAGCAGGCTCGTCCGACCCGCGTGCCACTCCCAAGAGCGCGCCCATGCCAAGCTCTTTCATGCGAGCTTCGTCGAGTATATCGATATCGAGGCCGAATCTCTGAGCGTTTTCCTTTGCGCGCTCGGCAAGTTCGGAAGGAGTGAGCGTAGAGCTTGGCTCGTTTGAAAGCTCGCGGGCGAGGTTGACCGATTCGCCGATTATTCGACCCCGCTCGACTCCGCGAGCAAGGGCTTCTTCCATTCCGGGCTGGGCTGTGAGCAGGATGAGTTCTTCGATATATCGCTCTTCTTTATGATCGGTCTTGTACATATCAGGCTCGAACAGCCCCAGAAGCACGCCCTCGACTGCGGCTTGTGCGCTCTTTTCCAAATCGAGTTGCGAGCGGCGAAGCACAGCCATGGAGCGAGCGCCCTTGCTGCGGAGAAATCTTGCGGCTGATCCCGAAACTCTCCGCACGGTGTCGAATGAAAAATCTTCGCGCTTTCCCCCGCCCACGAGCAGCAGCCTGCGAGCGCGGATGTCACCAGCGCGATAAATATAAACCATATCTCCCTGCTTGCCGCGCATCTCATCGCTTGCCGTGATCTCGCTCAACACTCCGCCTGTGCGCTCGTCCAATTCCTTGAGCGCGCCCTCGTCGGCCTTCTCGCCTTCGTAAACGGTTACTACCAGGGCGTCTGCCTCAACGTCATAAAATTTTCCGAATTCCGCTCTGACTTCCATAGTGTCTCCTCAGCGAAAGATGTTAGATGTTAGAGAGTAGATGTTAGTGAGATCGGCGGCGCGCAAGCAACTCCTCGATCTCCGCTCATCCCGTCGTCAATGACGACATAAACAGTTCCTCAAAAAAGATGTTGGATTTTAGCGGGAAGATGTCAGAGACAATTGCTTGTGTCTGTTACTGGTTCAGCTACTAACATCTAACATCTAACATCTAACATCTCATTGCTCATTCTCTGAGCTTTCCTTTCATCATAGCTCGCGCCTCGCGATCAGCCTCGCGGCGACGCTCAGTCTCGCGCTTGTCGTAAAGTTTCTTTCCCTTTGCCAGCGCCAGTTCGATTTTGATCCGACCGTTTTTCAGATACATCCGTGTCGGAACGAGGGTGAGACCTTTTTCCTGAACTTTTCCGGCGAGCCGATGGATTTCAGCCTTGTGCAAGAGCAGCTTTCGCGCGCGAGTGGGTTCGTGATTCTCGCGATTGCCGTGGCTGTAAGGGCTGATATGAGCGTTCAGGAGAAAGGCTTCGCCCTGCCGGATCATTCCATAACTGTCTTTGAGGTTGCATCGGCCTTCGCGTATAGATTTTACTTCTGTGCCTGTGAGCGCGACGCCGCACTCAAAGGTCTCAAGGATGTGATAGCTGTGGTAGGCTTCCCTGTTGGTCGCCGCCACTTTTTCGTTAGACATAATACTGGCTGCAAAAATATATCCGATGCTGCACACAACGCGCAATGCGAATAGAAGCTATCATCAGCCTGCATTTTCTGCCATGAGATGTTATCATTCAAGCCTTACATCATTTTGGTTATGCCAGGGCGCTGGTGGGTAGCGGCCAGCCAGTTTCCATGGAGGAAATAAGTGAACCTAAGACCCGTGCTGATTTCTTCGCTCACCGTTATGTTGTCCCGGATCGCTCCCGGCGTCGGAGCCTGGATCGATCCGCCTGAGGTCGGCAAACCAGCCCCCGATTTCAAGCTCTCTAACGATGAAGGCAAGATGGTGAGCCTCAAGGTCAAGCCTATGCCGCACAGAGAGGAACCGCTGTCGGCTTTGGCCGAGTTGCAAAAGAAGTAAATCGCATTCAGGGCGGCCTCTGAATTGGCGGAGGCCGCTCATTCATCTGGTGGGTATGCAAATCGAAGAAAGATACTCGCGACAGATACTCTTCTCCGGCATTGGCAGTGATGGGCAGGCGCGAATTGCCGCCTCTCGCGCAGTCATCATAGGCTGCGGCGCGCTGGGCGCAATCGAGGCTGAAACCCTTGCCCGCGCAGGCGTGGGCCGCCTCACCCTCGTAGACCGCGACTTTGTTGAAGAATCCAACCTGCAACGCCAGATAATGTTCGAGGAAAGCGACGCTCGCAATCGTCTGCCTAAAGCCATAGCCGCCGCCCGCCGCATCTCCAGAGTCAACTCTTCGATAGAAGTCGAGCCGGTTGTTGAAGACGTAAACTTCGACAACATCGAAGAGATCATCCGGGGCGCTGACGTTGTGCTGGACGGAACGGATAATTTCGAAACGCGATTTCTTATAAACGATGCCTGCGTGAGGGCGCGAGTGCCGTGGATTTACGGCGCGGCTGTGGGCAGCTACGGATTGACGATGACCATCACGCCCGACGAAGGGCCGTGCCTCCGCTGCGTGCTGGAATCCCTTCCCGAACCCGGAAGCGGAGAGACGTGCGATACGGCGGGCGTGATAATGCCGATAATTTCCATCATCGCCTCTATTCAATCCGTTGAAGCGTTGAAACTGATGGCCGCGCAGAAAGACAAACTGCATCGCTCGCTCGTCCGCGTCGATGTATGGGATTTCTCGATCAGCCGCATCGATCTTTCCGGCATCGTTGATCGCTCGGCGTGCGTGGCGTGCGGGCGGAGGGAGTTTGAATTCCTCATCGGCTCTGCGCGTCAGGTGACGACCACTCTTTGCGGGCGCAACAGTGTGCAGATAGCCCGCTCTGGGCGAACGAAGATAGATTTCACCGATCTCGCCCGCAGGTTGAAGCCTCTGGGCAAAGTCGAGTTCAACGATTTTCTCCTTCGGTTTCGCGTCGAGGATTACGACATAACAGTTTTTCGCGATGCGCGCAGCATCATTCGCGGCACTACCGATCAGGCCATAGCGCGCGGGCTGTATGCGCGATACATTGGAGCGTGAAATACTTTTTATGAGAGCAGATGCAGCTTTAATCGAATCGGCGGGCGAAACGTTCGAGCGCGATTTCATCGGAGCGAGTGAAATCATCGTCCGGCGCGAAGGTCATAGCCGCGTCCGCCATATCTTCACAGTGGATGGTCGCCGCATCGGGCGACTCAAGTGGCGCGGGCTGCGGCACGCTATTTATGAAGCTGACGGTTCGAAATTCGAAATAAGCGTCGGCGCGCTGGATCGCCGCATATCGATCATTTGCGCCGACGGCGGCGAGTCTTTCCTCATCCGACGGTCGCGGGCGAATCCCAATCGCGACCGCCTGATCATAGAGATGGCCGAAGGCGATGATTTCTGTCTCGAACGCAGTCGAAGGGGGTCGCTTCGCTCGCAGTCCTCGATAACGGTTCACAAGAAATTTTATCAATCGACGTTGCTCATTTTCTGCTTCGATTCTGATCGCCGGACTCAGACCACCGTGAGAATAGAAGTCACGCCCTCGATGAAATGGGAAGCGCGTTATCTGCATCGGCTGATCGCGCTCATCGTATGCCGGATAATTCTGGAGCGGCGTCATTCCGGCGCGCAGCCTGTTCGAGTAAAAGAGAAACGCTGCCGCTTCGTCGACGACAAGCGCGACCGCCTTCGCCGCCGGTTTTGACAATGCAACCGAACGAGCATTCGTGTTAAGCTGTGACCTGTTTCGAGAAGTCAGGTGTTGAGGGAAATCATGTCGGGAAAAAATATAAACTTAAAGCTGAACAGAAGTCGCTTTTTTATAGCTGCGCTTGCGGTGGCTATTTTTTCTGGAGGCTGCTCGTTGATGTCGGGCAATGGCAGCGGGTCGAACAAAGCTATCGCGGTTTCGGCAACGCCTGTTGCCACCGAAAGCGTGCAGAAGAGCCTTGAGCAGTATCGCGGCAAGGTGGTGATACTCGATTTCTGGGCCACCTGGTGCGGCCCCTGCCGGGTGGAGATACCGGGACTGATCGCCTTGCAGAACAAGTATCGCGATAAGGGGCTTGAGGTGATAGGCGTCTCGGTCGATCCGATAACGGGGAGCAGGCAGGGAGCCGGAGCGGTCGCTTCATTTATGAAGAGCAATAACATCAACTATGCCGTCTGGCTTGTGAACAACCCGGCTGCCCTCAGCGGCTGGGATGTGAGCCAGGGAATACCGACCAATTACATCATCAACCGCGAAGGACAGGTCGTAAACAAGCTCGTCGGCGCGCGCCCGATGGAGGTCTTCGAAGAAGAGATCAAGCGATTGTTCTGATTCAATCGCTCTGGTGAAAAACAGCGGATGAAAGCGACGTTGCAGAGTCGCCTTCATCCGCTGTTTCGTTTTCTGCGAAAGGCGAAGATCAGATCGGTTGGGGCGAAAATAAAAAGCCGCCCCAAGGGAGCGGCTTCTGGTTGCAGTGATGAGGATTGTGGCTACTTCTCCGGCGGAGAAAGTTTGTAGACGGTGTTTTTGTAGACGATGATGGCGCGCTCTTCAGCGAACCGCTCGGACTCGAAATAAATTTTCAGTCCGGTGTTTTTAGTGAGCAATTCCTTGTAAAGCGCGCTGCCTCGAACTACAGGGACGACAGGCATTTCTTTTTCGGGTTTGTAGTCCTTGTCCGTCCATGTATTGTTGAGAAAGTAAAACTTCTTCCCGCCGACTCTGATCTCAGGCGTTCCTTTAGGGCGAGACTTCGCCTCGTCTTTCAAATCGCGCAGGCGCGAACTTGCCGGAGGAGATGCTATTCTTCCAGCCGTGCCGCTCGTCGAGGCGGCCTCGCCTCGCGCGACGGCATCATCAGGGCGAATGACTTTCTTCTCTTTTCCGCCCTCTCTCGCTTCGCCGTCAACCACACCGGGACGAAGCGTGCTGACTCTCGATCTGTCGTCCCTGCCGTCGCCCGGTACGGAGCGCGCGCCTTCGATTCTCGGCAGCGGCTTATCTTCAGTCGGCGGCGGCGGGGCGGAATCTGATTTCTCGCTTTCAGTCTTGCGCGCCATCTCTTCGGTCTTCGCCGCAGCATCTCCTTCGGCTGCCTTTACAGTCGGCTGTGACGTGGGCGGCGCAGGCGGCTCACTCGTCGCGTCCTTCTTCTCCTCGGCATCTTCGCTTTCCTGCTCTCTCTCAGCGCGTCCTGCTTTCGCACTGAGAGAACGGCCCGATTGAGCATCGGGGGCCTGGTCTTCTGCGGGGGCTACGGATGATAACTGCGCTGGTTGCGCTTCTGCTTTCTGTTCAGGCTGATTGGCGCGAGCCTGCTCGGTGTCCGCCGTCTGCGGTTGTCGCAAAACAACAAAAGCGAAACTTGCGGCAATAACTATAACGGCTGTGGCGGCGATGGCCGATCGGGGGGTTGCCAAAGCGACGGCCAATCCTTTGAGCGCATCGCCCCAGCCCGGTTTTTCAACCCGCCTTACCGCATCGGGCTTATCGGCCTCGACTGAGCGCATCAAGGCGACAGTGGTCTTTCGGCACCCGGCACACTCGGAAAGGTGGATTTCGTAGCGCGCCTGCTCAGTGGAAGTGAGCGAACGCTCGACATAAGCGGAGGCCAGATCAGGATCGAATCCGCGGCACGCGGCGTCAGTGATGCGGCGGGCGCGGAGCAATTTCTCAATGGCCTTATCTTCAGTTTGCCAGAACATCCTCATGGCTTTGGACCTTCTCCTCCAAGAGAACGCGACCCGATGCCGCGTTTGCGAAAATTTTTATTTTTATGTCTTTGGAGCTACTGCCCCTCTTGCGCCGCGCGCCGAATCGGCTTCCACCGACTCGACCAGATAATCGCGCACGCTTATGTTCATCTCTTCAGCCGCAAGCTCTATCGCCTCGCTGACCTCAAGCCTCTTGAACTGATGATCTCGCGCAAGGCTCTTTTCAACCAGCTTGCGCGTCCGCTTTTGCACCTTCGTCAGCCACCGGCTTATGGTCGCTTCATGCACGTTGAACAACTGCCCTATCTCGCGCAGCGTCATCTCGTCGTAATAGTAATAAGCCAGCAGCAATCGCTCGCGCGGCTCAAGCGCCGTGAGCGCGCGTCTGAGCGCGTCCGAGACGGCGCTGCGATAACGCTCGCTCACATACTGCGGATCGGAGAGGCTTACGCGCTCCGGCTCGTTTAGTCCGACGAGGCGATCCATGTCTTCAGGCTCTTCGGTCTGAACGAAGCGACTTGTCTGGCGATGCGAATCTGCCGAGAGTTGAAACACCACTGCGCGCAGCCAGCCGCGCATCGAGCCGCGCCCCGAATAGAAGGAAAACTTGCTCACCCTTCCGCTGTCCGTCTCGCGCAGGCCGTAGAGTTCGGCGAAAGTCGAATCGGCGAGTTGTTCTGCAGCTCCGGCGTCCTGCGTCATCGTGCGCGAGATGTTCACGAGATAGCTGCGATAATCGCGGAAGAAGTCTTCCCACGCCGCGTCGTCTCCTTTGGCGCAGGCCACGGCCAGACACAGATCATCGCAGTTGAGCGATTCAAAGTATTTCGACGCTGCCTGTCGCGCTTCAGTCGTCGGGCCGGGATTTCCGGTCGTCTGATCGAAGCTGTCAGCCAGATACTTTTTCGCCGACGAATGCAGGGCCGCGATCATCTCTTCATCCGTGACGCTGTAACGGCGCTGGATGCGAGCTAAAAATTCTTTGACCTCTCCCGCAAACGCTTTTTGGAAATCTTCAAATGTCATTCCTTTTCCCGTGCGCTCGTTGCGGTCTGACACGCTGGCGCTCGTTTCGAGGCGACCCCATGCTAACACAAAGCCGGTCAGTTTTCAGCATTGACACTCGAATTTTGCCGCCCGTAGTATGAATTGTAATGGCTGAAGCGAAAAGAAAGAGGCTCTACATCGTCGACGGAATGTCGCAGATTTTTCGCGCCTACTACGCGATTCGCGGACTGTCGAATTCAAGCGGGCTTGCGACCAACGCGATCTATGGATTCACGATGATGCTTCGTCGATTGATCGCAAGCGAAAAACCCGATTATCTCGGCATCGCACTGGATTCCCCTGAGCCGACTTTTCGACATGAATCCTATGAGCTTTACAAAGCGCATCGCGCGCTGATGCCTGACGACCTCGAAACGCAACTTCCCTATATCAATCGCGTCTGCGAAGTTCTGCGCGTGCCAATCATCCGGCAGCCCGGATTTGAAGCCGACGACATCATAGGCACGCTTGCGCGCAAGGCCGAAGCCGCAGGTCTGGATGTCATCGTGGTGACGAACGACAAAGACCTCTGCCAGGTAGTCACCCCTCATGTCAAAGTCCTCAGAACGGAGCGCAGCGGAGATATGAAACTGCTCGACGCTGCGGGCGTCGCAGAAAAACTCGGCGTAAGACCGGATCAGGTTGTTGACCTGCTCGCTCTCTGGGGCGATTCATCGGATAACATCCCCGGCGCTCCGGGCGTGGGCGAGAAGGGCGCAAAACAGATACTTCAACAGTTCGACACTCTGGAAACCGCTCTTGCTCGCGCGGATGAAATTTCGCGCAAGACCTATCGCGAAAGCCTCCAGCAGAACGTCGAGTTGATATTGCAGTCGCGCGACCTTGCGCGCATTCATTGCGATATGCCGATCAGTTTAGACCTCGACGCATTGCGCTACGAAGAGCCTGATCGAGGGGCCGCTTATGAGTTGTTTTCAGAACTTGAATTCTCTCAACTCACCCGCGAGTTCGCCGACGCTGCCAGCCCCGATTCAATAGCGACTGTTGCGGCTCGTCGCCCCGGCAAAGCGAAGTATGAGCGCATCACGACTATCGCGGAGCTAAGATCATTCATTCGCTCGCTGTGGTCGATGGATCGCATCGCGATTGCTACAGCCGAGCGCGACGAAAAACTTTATGGGCTGGCTGTCTCGACCGCGCAGATGAACGCCGTGATAATCGATTTCGAAAAATTCGAAACAAACGCAGATCCGCTTGAGCTTCTAAAAGAAGTGATGGAAAACGGAATCATTCAAAAATCCGTCCACGACTGGAAAGGCGCGCTCACCTGTCTCGATAAATACATCACCGAGCGGGACGACTTGTCTTCGAAGAAAAAAGCTGATGGCTCGATTCCTGATTTCAAGCCCGCTATACGCATAGAAGGCGTCGAAGACGACACGATGCTTGCGGCATATCTGCTCGATCCGAATCGCGCCAGTCACCGAATTCAGGAAGTGACGCGCGAATATCTCGGCCTCGATATGGCCGACTCAATCGATGGATTCGATCCGGCGGATTCTCGCGCGCTTCAGACCGCCGATCTGACCTATCACCTCGCCGATGTGCTGCGCGCGAAAATCGAAGAGAAGGAACTTGAGACGGTCTACTCTGAAATAGAGCTTCCGCTTGTCGAAATTCTTTTCGAGATGGAGCGACTCGGCGTGCGCATAGACACCGCGGCGTTGGAAAAGGCGGGCGGCGAGATGGAGAAAGAACTTGATCGATTGACCGGGGAGATTTACAAACTCGCGGGCGAAGAGTTCAACATCAACTCGACCGTTCAGCTTGGAGAGATTTTCGAGAAGCTCAACTTCGAAGTCGGGCGCAAGACCAAGACCGGGCGCATCTCGACTTCGAGCGATGTGCTTGAAGAACTCGCCGCGAAGTACGAACTGCCGCGCCTCATAATCGAATATCGCGAGATAGCCAAACTCAAAAACACTTACGTTGATGCTCTGCCCAAACTGATCAACCCGCGCACCGGTCGCCTGCATACGACCCTCAATCAGGCGGTCGCAGCGACGGGAAGATTGAGTTCGACGAATCCAGGCTTGCAAAATATTCCGATCCGCTCAGAGCTTGGTCGCCGCATCCGCGCGGCATTCGTGCCTTCGCCCGGTTATGTTTTGATATCGGCTGATTATTCGCAGATCGAATTGAGACTCTTCGCGCACATAACGGGCGACCGGGCCATGACGGAGGCATTCGCGCGCGGCGAAGATATTCACGCCGCCACTGCTCGGTCGGTCTTCGGCGCGAAGAACAAACAGGAAGAAGAAGAGATGCGACGGCTTGCCAAGATAGTAAACTTCGCCGTCGCTTACGTCATAGGCCCGTTCGGGTTGGCTCAGAGAACCGGCCTTTCGCGGGCCAAAGCCAAACAGGTGATCGAGGATTATTACAAGACATACACAGGCGTGCGCCGCTACATGGAAGAGACTCCAGAACAGGTGCGCGAAACGGGTTTTGTGCGAACCTTGCTCGGTCGCATACGACCTATCCCCGACATAAACAATCGCAATCATAACCTGCGGGCTAGAGCCGAGCGCGAAGCCATCAACGCTCCTCTTCAAGGTTCGGCCTCCGACATTGTTAAGATGGCGATGATTCGCGTGCATGAAAGATTGAACCGCGAAGGTCTCGGAGCGAAGATGATACTTCAGGTTCACGACGAGTTGTTGTTGGAAGCGCCTGAAAAGGAAGTAGAGCGAGTGCGCGAAGTGGTGCGATCAGAGATGGAAGAGGTCTATAAACTAAGCGTGCCGCTTGTCGTCGACACGGGCGTGGGGCGAAACTGGATGGAAGCCAAACCGTGAGGCGGCGGTCAGTGATCGGTGGTCTCATTCTGACTCCAAACTCCAGACTCTCGACTCCTGACCTCCATAGCATTATGCAACCGACTAAATCGCCAAGAGTGAAAATCTGCTGCGTCAGTAGTGTTGAAGAAGCGCGGATGGCTGTCGGTTTCGGCGCGGCGGCGCTTGGGCTTGTCTCGGAGATGCCTTCCGGGCCGGGGGTGATCTCTGAAGAACTGATCGCTCGGATAGCCGTGACTGTTCCGCCCTCGGTGTCTTCTTTTCTGCTGACTTCTAAACAGGACGCGCGCTCGATCATCGCTCAACAGAAGCGATGTCGAACCAACACCGTTCAGATATGCGACCGCCTTGAAAACGGCTCCTACAGCCAGTTGCGCGAAGCGATGCCGGGCATCTCTCTGGTGCAGGTCGTTCATGTCGCGGGAGAAGAATCAATCGAAGAAGCGATTTCCGTCTCGCATCACGTCGATGCTATCCTCCTTGATTCAGGCAATCAGTCTCTCGCCGTAAAAGAGCTTGGCGGAACAGGGCGCGTGCATGACTGGAGCATAAGCCGGAGGATACGCGAAGAAATCGGCATCCCGCTTTTTCTTGCCGGAGGGCTGAAGGCGGAAAACATCCGAGAAGCTATACGGGAGGTGCAGCCCTTCGGAGTCGATATTTGCAGCGGCGTGCGCGCGGACGGCAAACTCGATGAAAGCAAACTCGCCGACTTCTTTGACGAGATAGAACACATCCGGCAACGATCTTTTGTTAAGCAGTAAACGAAAATGCGCATAAAAATTTTAGCAGTTTTTATAATCCTCGCTGCGCTCTCAACCCTGCTCTCCTGCCGGAAACAAAGTTCAGGACAGGAGCAGCGATTCGATCTCAAGGGCAAAGTGTTCGAGGTCGATAAGGGCATGGGCATGGTGACTATATCGCACGAAACCATTCCGAGTTTCATGGAAGCGATGACGATGCCTTTCAAGCTCAAAGATACGTGGGCGCTCGATGTTCTCAAACCCGGCGACCGGGTGACGGCTACTCTCGTCATAGATGGCGAACGCTCGTGGCTTGAGGGCGTAGTCGTCATTCAGGAAAGCTCTGATCCGACGAGCGCGCCCAACGCCAATGAGCCGAAACCGGGCGACGAGGTGACTGACTTCACGCTCGTGAATCAGGATGCAAAAAAAATCCGTCTGAAAAATTATCGCGGACAGGCTTTGCTTTTGACCTTCATCTATACGCGCTGCCCGCTGCCTGATTACTGCCCGCTGATGACGGATCGCTTCGCCGAAATCAACAAGGCCATCAAACAGGACGCGGCTTCATATCCGCGCGCTCATCTTCTCAGCATCAGCGTCGACACGGATTACGACAAGCCGAAAGTGCTGCGCGAGTACGGCGCGGCTCACGCCGACGACGCGAAAGCATTCGAGCGATGGGAGTTCGCCGTCGGCACGGCTGACGAGGTTAAAAAAATCGCGACTTATTTCGGTATGCAATACTGGAAGGATGGAGACCAGATAGTTCATTCGCTGCGCACGGCTCTCATCAATTCGGACGGAAAGCTCGTAAAACTCTATCGCGGCAACGAGTGGAAGACGGCTGAGGTTTTGAGCGATTTGAAAAGCCTCAAAGGTATCGAGTAGCTTTGCAGATTCATTTATCAAGGGAGGACAAAGGATGAAAAAACTCATTTCACTGATCATGCTGGCAGTCTTTTGCATGGGCTGCGCGTTCGCTCACGACGGAGGTCGCGGCAATGCTTCTCTGGAAATAGCAGGCGGGAAAGTCAGCGTCGAGTATGGTCGCCCTGCTTTGAAAGGCCGCGACATCGAAGCGATGATCAAACCCGGTCAGGAATGGCGCATGGGCGCTGATGCGGCAACCACTCTCTCGACGGATGTCGCTTTGAAATTCGGAGAGAAGACCATTCAGCCGGGCAAATACATTCTCAAAGCGAAATTCGTCGCGTCGCACGAATGGGTGTTGATAGTTCAGGCCGAAGACAAGACGACAGCAGCGGAAGCTCCTTTGAAATATCAGAAGGTTGAAAGTCCGGTTGAGATGCTTACGATCAAACTGGAAAACTCGTCCAGCGGCGGGCGATTCGTTTTGCAGTGGGGCAACTTCTCTCTCTCGACAGAATTTCAAAAAGCGTGATCCGCTCGAACTGTGCGCATCTCTGATATTCAGCGTCTCGCGCTGTTATTGAAAAGCCGCGAGCGCAAATCGATTCGCGCCCTGTAGGTGTGGAAAATCGAAATGGATTTGCTCAAAGCGGATGAAAGCGACTTTGCAGAGTCACTTTCATCCGCTGTTTCGTCAATCGCTGCCTTCGACGATTTTTTCAGCGGCGGGCGAAGCCGCTTTGCTGCGGGGCAAGAGAAGAGAGAGTATGACGGATGCGGCGATGATGGCGACGATGATGCCCAGCGAAAGAACGATGGGAAACTTGCCATCCCAGAGTCCGTTGAGCCATACCATTTTCAATCCCACGAAAATCAGAACCAGCGCAAGCCCGTATTTGAGCATGTGGAATTTGTCCACGGCCCCCGCCAGAAGAAAATACATCGCGCGCAATCCGAGTATCGCAAACACATTCGAGGTGAACACAATCAGAGGCTCGTTTGTGATGGCAAAGATCGCCGGAACGGAATCGACGGCGAAGATGACATCGGTCGTTTCGACGAACAGAAGCGCGATAAAAAGCGGGGTCGCATGAAGCGCGCCGCCGCTCATCACGAAGAATCGCTGTTCGCGCATCTCAGTCGTGACGGGAATGAGTTTTTTGAACAATCGAATCAGCAGATTTTTTTCAGGCTTGATCTCCTTGTCGGAAATAAACAGCATCTTCGCTCCGGTGAGGATCAAAAACGCGCCGAAAATTATAATGATCCAGTGATACTGAACGAGCGCCGACCCGGCGGCGATGAACGCGGCGCGAAAGAGCAGTGCGCCAATGATGCCGTAAAACAAAACGCGATGCTGATAGATCGCAGGAACCGCGAAGTAGCCGAATATCAGAACGAACACGAAGATGTTATCAACCGACAACGCCTTTTCGATTATATAGCCGGTGAGGAATTCGAGTCCCGCCAGTCGGGCCGCTTCCTGCGGATCGAAACCGGGAATGCTCATCAGCCGCGCGTCCTGCGGTAACTTCCACAGCGCGTAACGATAAAACAGATAGTTGAAAGCCAGCGACAGCGCGACCCACGCGACGCTCCACGCGGCGGCTTCGCGAAAAGAGACGGCGTGCGCTTTGCGATGAAAAACGCCCAGATCGAGCGCCAGCATCAGAAGGACGAACAAAGTGAACCCGGCGTAAAACCACCAGTAATCCGAAAAAGGAAAGAGATGAGTTTGCATTCGATTTCGCTCCGATAAAATATCTGTGTTTTGCAGCGCCGCATTCACAGTGGTATGCGGCGCTGCCGGTCTTGTCTGTTATCGTTGCGATCAATCGAAGTCGAACAGATCGCTGAAAAATCCCCCTCGTTTTCGCTTCCTGTTATCGTAGCTGTCGCGCCGGTCTCCGCGCTCATCATTCCCGTATCTGCGCCTGCCATCATCTGAGTCGTCCATATCATAATCGTCTCTGCGATCATCGAGCCGAACGGACGATTCACGCTGGATTATCTTGTCCAACTCTCCGCGGTCAAGCCACACCCCGCGGCACGAAGGGCAGTAATCGATTTCGACACCCTGACGGTCAGACACCTTCAACATCGTATTGCAAGCAGGACAATTCATAGTTTTCACCTTTCTTTCGCGTAATCTGTTGAAGCCCGCGCGAGCGAGCTTATGAGTTAAACCTGCGCAGGGCCAGCGGCCCGCGATGATCGAATCAAAGTTTAGTTTCCGTTCGCGGCGAGCGACGACGGTCGCGCCATCGGTCAAGCCGCGATGTGAACGGGCGAACAGCCGGATGATCTCGACCGAGCATGGCGACGGCAGCAAACAGAAAAGGAATGGTCGGCATGATAGGCACCAACAGCCCCACCAGGCCGAGCGCGATCATCAGCAATCCCGTCGCGACTCGCAATTTGCTCCATAAAATTTTTGCCAATCCACCCTCTCTTTCTTGTTCGCAAAAGAAAAAGACCTTTTGCGAATTGCCGCAAAAGGTCTCGATCCTTTGCCGGTGAACCGGGCCGCGTGGCAGCAGCCGTATTGACGATTTCACCGAACCGCGAAGGGTGATCTACTCCCCTGTTGTTTTTTACAGACCTGCCGGAGCAGGAATATTAACGCGCTGTCATCGCAATGCCCTGACGGGCCATCTCTTCGAGCCGCTCTATGCGAGCCTCGGTCGAAGGATGCGTGCTGAATAAAGACATCATCCCGCCGCCCGAAAACGGATTGATGATGAACAGATGCGCCGTCGCGGGCGAACCTGAATGAATCGGCAAACGCTGGCTCCACGATTCGATCTTGCGAAGCGCGGAGGCGAGAGCCAAAGGATTGCCCGAAAGACGCGCGCCTTCTTCATCGGCCATAAATTCGCGCGAGCGCGAGATGGCCATCTGAATCAGAGCCGCTGCTATCGGCGCGAGTATGATCGAGAGCAATCCGCCCAAAGGACTGCCGCCGTCATCATCATCATCCGAGCGACCGCCTAAGAAAGCGCCCCACATCGCCATCGTTGCCAGATGACTGAGCGCGCCCGCGATTGTCGCCGCGACGGTCATAATCAGCGTGTCGCGATTGCGAACGTGTCCAAGCTCGTGAGCTATGACTCCCGATAGCTCTTCGCGGCTGAGAAGTTGCAGTAGTCCCTGTGTGACTGCAACGGCGGCGTGTTGAGGATTGCGCCCTGTAGCGAAAGCGTTGGGCGTTTCTTCCGGGATAATGTAAACCTTTGGCATAGGCATACTGCCGCGCAAAGCGAGTTCGCGCACGATGCGGAAGAGATCGGGCGCGTCCGATTCGCTGATTTCCTGCGCGCCATACATTCGCAAAACTATCTTGTCCGACCACCAGTAACTCGCGAAGTTCATCAGCCCCGTAAAAACGATGGCGATGATGAGTCCCGTCCGTCCTCCGAGCGCCTGCCCGATGAAGAGAAAGAGGGCCGTAAGCGCCGCAAGCAGCATAACGGTTTTGATTCGATTCATACTCACATTCTCCTTTAGCGCAAAAGGAAAAGACCTTTTGCGAATTGCCGCAAAAGGTCTCGATCCGTGGGCATCTGCTGCCCGCGCCGATGAGCCGAACCGCCTGGCTGGGCGGTCGTCCTGACGACTTCATCGGTAGAGTGATCTACTCCCCTTATCTAAAATGCCGTGATCATTATAATCGAGCGCAGGCCGGTTATGTCAAGACGTCGATTTTTCGCCCCTGCTTTCGCGCCACGCGCTTTCGTCAGTGATGCGGTCACCGACCGAAAGGCGAGAGCCGTTTATAAAATCCTTAGCCGACATCCTTCGTTTGCCTTCGATCTGAATCTCTTCGATGACGAGGGCCGTCTCATCGGCGCACGCCACAGCGACGCCGGATTTTTCCAGATGGATAATAGTCGCGGGTTCGGCGTGATGTTGAAAATCAGCTTCGCGCGCTTTCCAGAGCATCAATCTGCCACCACGGAAAAAGGTGAAGGTTCCGGGCCAGGGCTGAAAGCCTCGCACTCTGTGGGCTATCTCTTGCGCAGTCATTCGCCAGTCGATCAGGCCGTCTTCGCGTTTGAGCATAGGCGCGTAAGTGGCTTCGTCCGAGTTTTGACTGACAGGCTTGATCTCGCCGCGCTCGACGAGTGGCAGAGTTTGTGAAAGAAGCTCTGCGCCGATTTGAGAGAGCCGGACTGAAAGTTCAGGCGCGGTTTCCTCCTCGCCTATCGGGGTTGCGCGCGTTGCGAGAATCGGCCCGGTGTCCATACCCGCATCCATCTGCATTATGGTGATGCCCGTCTCTCGTTCGCCGCGGGCTATGGCCCAGTTGATCGGCGCTGCTCCCCGGTATCGCGGCAGCAGCGATGCATGGACGTTGATGCAGCCAAGCTCAGGGATAGCAAGCATCCATTCAGGCAGTATGCGACCGTAGGCCGCGACCACGCAGGCGCGCGGCGCGATCTGCTCGAACACTCGGCGCACTTCTTCATTTGTTTTTATTTTCGCAGGCTGATGAACAGCGATGCCGTGATCGAGCGCCAGCGTTTTGACAGGCGGCGGATGAAGTTTGTTGCCGCGTCCTGCGGGCTTGTCGGGTTGAGTGAACACGGCGGCGACCTCGTGACCGTCAAGGATGAGACGAGAGAGCGAGGGAACGGCGAATTCGGGTGTACCCATGAAAATCAGTTTCATAGCTTATTGATAAACTCACCGCGCGAGGTTTTCGTCAAGCCTGGTTTTCAATTGCCTTACACTGGCAGGCCGAAGCTCGTTCGGATGACGCGACGCACTTCACGACAGTTCTTCAGCGCATCTTTGGAATCGGCTCTGGTAGCCGAAATGCCGGGATAGCGATATGCGACAGCAAAAGGATTGAGTGAGATCAGAAAGGGTTGCAAGCCTGCCCATCCTGGCTCGATAGCGAGAACCATCTGATGCAGCACGCAGGTCATGCGTCCGGGCGAAGGCGATGCCTGCTTCTTCCAGCCTGGCTTTGAGGTACTTTTCTGCGCACTGCTGGGCATGAAAGGCGGCTGCATCATAGCTCGGATGCTTGCGGGCGCGATAACTCATCCCGGCGACGTGCCAATCATCCTCCGCTTTGCTGATCCACTCAAGCGTGGTCGGCTTCATACATAACCTTACCGCGCTCGACGATCTCGCGCATGAAGTTGTCGCCCATCTGCAATCTCTCTCCGACCTGCTCCGACGTGCGCACGAGCAAGTCCATCGGCAGCACGCCCACTGCGCGCACCACATGGCTTAGAATTAAAGAAGCCTGCCTAAACGGGCTTCCCTCGAAAGGCATAATCACAAGCAGATCGACATCCGAGTCGGGGCGCGGCTTGCCGCAGGGGTAGGAGCCGAAAAGCACTATTTTTTCGGGATGGAATTCACGAGCAATCGCATCACACACGAGTCGTATCTGTTTCCGCCGCTGGCTTGGAGTGAGCGCCTGCGGTGACGCGATTCGCTGAACATCTCCAGCCTCGTTCCGGCTCGCTCGATTATGCATCAATCAACTCCTTGATAAACTTTCCGTAGAATGTCTCATCTGCAACCCGCTTAATCATACGGCAGAGTCATGGCTTTGTCTGCCGCCGCCAATTTAAATCGAAGCGTGCGGTAGAAGCGGCCCGTCGTAACCCTGACAGATGATACTGCTGGCGAATTCAGTCAGCCTGAAGATGCGCTGCGCAATGTCCGACAAGCTGCCAGCTTGTCGTTGTTTCCCGCCACCGACGCTTTGCGCAGCCCGCGACAAGCTGCCAGCTTGTCGGACATTTCCCAAATTCGCCAGCAGTATCACAGATGAACGCACCCCAATACTTAGGCTCCGGGTGCTTTGCTTTCATCGCCAGTTGAGCCTCGCGCAGTGCATCGGCGCGAGGCTGGCCCGCGAGAATGCGACGATAGAAATCCTCCATCAACTCCTGTGTCTGCTCATCGGGAACTTTCCACAAACTCATCACCAGCGTCCTTGCCCCCGCAAGCACGAACGCGCGGCGGAGTCCGAACACTCCTTCGCCTGTGCGCACTTCGCCGAGTCCCGTCTCGCACGCAGACAAGACGACAAGCTCTGTGTCGAGCAGGTCAAGCCCCGAAACGTCTTCCGCCGTGAGAAGCCCGTCTTCGGCTTCTTCCATCAATTCGCCTTTCTCAAGCCATGTGTTCACGCCTGCAAGCGCGAGTCCTGAGCGAAGCAGTGGATTTTCCAAACGCGAACCTGTGAGCCGCTCCATCCCGGTTTCCGAGAAACTCATCGCGCCCATGCCGAAACGGTCTTCGTTCGGGTCGCGTTTCTGGTCTTCGAGGAAGAAGCCGTGCGTTGCAAGGTGCAGGATGCGGGGCGAGCGGCAACGCTTCAGACGAGCGTCTAAAGCCGCGTCCTCAGTCCAAAGCTCGGCATCGAGCATGGAGGCGATGCTTTGGCCTTCGACCCTTGTGCCGGGCAAGCGGTTAAAGCGCATCGCGTCGCGTTTGAGATCGAGCGAGCGGCGGCCCGTGCCTGCCGCAGCTTCGGCATGAGTAACTTTCGCGCCGAAATCGAAATCGGGATCGGCTGCGACGAGCGAGCGAGCAGGCTCACGGTTTGATTTGAAATCGAACCGAACCACATCGCGCCCTGCGCCCAGGTAGCTGATTCGGTATTCATCGATCAATCGCCGCCCGTCTTGTGCAGGCAAGACCTCGAAGGGCAACCGCGAGAGGTCGCCGTCGGGAGAAATCAGCAACCGCTTTCGATTGCCGATGGCTTTGAGGAGCGGAGTAAAGATCGCTTCGCGCAATTGAATGCCGATGTCTTCGTTCGTCGCTTGCTGCTGAGACGGATGCTGCTCGCCAAGCGCGACTCGATAAATCTCCATCGCCTGTTTGTGGAGCGGCTCGGCAGCAGCATAGTCGCCCATTGAGTAGTACAACCCAGCCAGGTTGTTGAGGCTTTGGGCAAAGTCTGGATGCTGCTCGCCAAAAATATGTCGAGTTAAGTCAACAGACTGGGTAGCGTACTTGATTGCTTCTTCATACTGTCCACTCTGATAGAGCGAAACAACCATAGAACTTAGCTGATCAATTCGTTGTTGAGCTTCATTCATACTCGACATTCCTTTGCTAAGTTTGTTTGCGATTGCCATCCGCCTAATAGCGCATCTCGTCAGGCAATGGCCTCGAAATAAGGCGATAGCGATGCCCAGTTGTCTTCGCCTGATCGCTACAGTCGAGCGAACGACGATTCAAGGTCATCGCCGCTCAAGACTCGTGCCGGTGTTTCTGCGTCTTTCGGCAGCCAATCAAATCCTAACGATTCGTCGCTGATAACGGCCAGCAACTTCTCTTTTCCAGCCGCCCCGTCATCTCGAATGCCTCGTGGGACGCGGCTACTTACTCTGTCCAATCTTCAACGCGCAGGTCAGGCACACGGCTGAAGTCCTTGAGGTTTCTGGTCAGCACTGGCGCATTGTGCGCCAGTGCGATAGAGGCGATCTTCAAATCCATCGCGCCGATGCGAAGACGCAAGGCCCGCAAGTGATCGAATTCAGTCCCGGCACGCTCATCGAATCCCAACACTTGAATACCACGATAGAGATCAAGATGGCGTTCCAGCTTGCGATACGCTTCGACCTGCTGGGCGGTCGTGCGCGCACGGGCCGTGTAAGCCATCCAGCCGCGCGTCTGCTCTTCGTAAGTCACGATGGTCGTGAAAACCTCATCCGGTGGAACTGCGCTCAGTCGGCGCAACAGACGTTGCCGCGCGGAGCCTGTGTTCCATTCCATCAGGCTGATATGATCGGTATCGAGTACGAACATATCACCGTTTCCTCGCTTTGGCAGATTGTGCGTGTTTGGTTTGTTTGGAACGAGGCTTGGGGCGAAGTGATTCGCGGTACTCGCGTCCTAAGCGCATCGCTTCCTCAAAGGCTGGGTCATCGGCAAAAGCCCCCACGATGTGTTCCCACCAGGGTTTTGCATCAGGGGCGACGGCTTCCAGTTTGCGCTGGAGTTGCTCGACTTTAGCCTCAAGGACTGCGACGCGCGACTCAATCTCCGGTACAGCCATAAATCAGGTCCTCCCTCGTTTGCCAGTTTTTGGGCGCAGCGACTCGCGGTACTCGCGCCCCAGTCGCATCGCCTCTTCGTGGAGCGGATCGTCGGCAAACGTTCCGTAGATTTCTCGCCACCACGGACTGGCTGGATTGGTCACGCACTCAAGCTTTTGCTTCAACTGAGCGACTTCAGCTTCCAGCGCCGCAACCCGCAGTTCAATCTCCTGTACAGCCATATATTTAATCCTCTCTTGATGCCGTTTGCTTCAAACTTGCCGCCGTGACTTTCACCCCGTCGCAACCGCATTCAGTCTGGCGATGGTCGAAGTATAAGCCTGCTCTGAACACGCAGCAATCAGTCCATCTATGCCACAACCTCGAAGGTAATCGCTCAGTTATGGGAGGAGAAAGTACGATAGGCTGCCCTACAGTCGTAGAGACCTCAAGGCTCTCAACAGGCTGCCAGCCTGTTGTACCTCCCGGAACTGAGGCATTACCCTCGAAGTATGACGCGAGCGCCGTCCAACGGCCTTCTCCTAATGCTTGAAGTCGAGCGAACGACGATTCAAGGTCATCGCCGCTCAAGACTCGTGCCGATGTTTCTGTGTCTTTCGTCAGCCAGTCCAATCCTAATGGCTCGTCGCTGATGACGGCCAGCAACTTCTCTTTTCCTGCCGCCCCCGATATCTCGAATGCTTCGCAGGACGCGGCATCTCACTCTGTCCAGTCTTCAACTCTCAGGTCAGGCACGCGATTGAAGTCCTTGAGGTTTCTGGTCAGCACCGTTGCGCCGCGCGCCAGAGCGATGGAGGCGATCTTCAAATCCATCGCGCCGATGCGAAGGCGCGATTGCTTCAGCCGCTCGAACTCGGCGGCTGCCGCTTCGTCAAATTCAAGCACGGTGATCTTCAGATAACGATCCAGGAATTCCTTGAGCCGCCGATAAGCTTCAACCTGCCGGGCGAGCGAACGAGCTTGCGCCAGATGTGACATCCAACCACGCATTTGCTCCTCGAAAGTGATGATGGTCGTAACTCTCTCTTCTGACTTCAATCCAGCCAAACGGAAGCGCAACCGCTGCGCTTCCATACTGCTAGCTCGTCCCAACAGACTGAGATGGTCAGTGTCGAGGATGTACATCTCAACCCTTGCGCCCTTTCACAGATTTCCTTACAGCTTTCTTTGCGGTTTTACGAACCGGTTTCCTGTTCGCTTTAGGGCGCAGAGACTCGCGGTATTCCCGGCCCAGACGCATAGCTTCTTCAAAGTCCGGATCGTTGGCGAAAGCCCCATAGATTTCGTCCAACCAGTCTCCCTTCGAAGGAGCTACTTTTTCCAATTGCTCTTTCAGTCGCGCCACCTCAGCTTCCAGCGCCGCAACCCGCAGTTCAATTTCCTGTACAGCCATAAATTTAATCCTCTCTTGATCCCATTTGATCCCAAGCTTGCCGCCGTGACTTTCACCCCGTCGCAACCGCATTCAGTCTGGCGATGGTCGAAGTATAAGCCTGCTCTGAACACGCAGCAATCAGTCCATCTATGCCACAACCTCGAAGTAAGACGCGAGCGCTGTCCATCGCCCCTCGCCTAAAGCTTGAAGTCGAGCGAACAACAGTTCGATGTCATCACTGCTCAATTCTCGCGCAGGCGTGTCGGCATCCTTCGGCAGCCAGTCCAGTCCCAACGGCTCGTCGCTGATGACGGCCAGCAACTTCTCTTTTCCAGCCGCCCCCGTCATCTCGAATGCTTCGTGGGGCGAGCCTTCCTGCGGCAAGTAAATTCGCCCCGATTCGAGCCGCGCGCTCGGCGCAAACTGCGATGGGCAGAGGCAATAGACTATGCCTTCCGGGCCTTCATCAAGCAGCGTCAAATACCCATCTCGATTTATGTCGAACGCGAGGCATACCCGACTTCCCAGACGATATGCGTACTCCGCTCTCTTTGGCTTTGCGCCCATTCCGCGAACCTGACGTGTGCGCTCTTCCTTCGCGCTTTCAATCGAGAGCGGGCGTATGCGGTCTGTCAGCACCGCGCTTGACCACAATCGCTCAAATGCCTGCACCGCTCGATTGACAGACTTCGCGCCCATCCCGCGAGTGGCAACACCCAGTAGTTCCTCCAGTGCCTGGCGCATTCCGGGTGGCTCGATCCGATTGGAAATGGACTGCAACTCATGCACGGTACCCAGATACATCCTCGATGGCTCGATTCGATCTTCGCCAGTCAGGGCGCGATAGAGGCGCTCTCCCAACTCGAATGCCTTCTGGTGACGATCATCAGGATCGTAAGATAAAGCTCTCAATATCTCCTCCTGTGCCGCGTCAGGCAAATCCGCGCGCAACTGTTTCGGCTTTCGGCTCACTCCCGTTCGTTGCATAGTGACCAGCCTGAGCATCTCCGGCACGGATGCGGAATCGATGTGGAACGGACGATCCGCAGTCAGCATTTCATAAGCCATCACTCCGAGCGCGTAAATGTCGCTTGCCGACGACGCTGCGCCTTTTTCAATCTGCTCGCTCGCCATGTAATCGGGTGTGCCTATGGCGACGGGCATCTGCGTTGAGCTTGCTGATATCGGGTTGGCGAGTCGGGCGATACCGAAATCGATCAGCCTGGACTGCTCGGCGCCGTCGCTGAGTTTTTCAATCATCACGTTGGCGGGCTTGAGATCGCGGTGAATCACGCCTTCGTAATGCGCGGCAGAGAGGGCTTGAGCGATCTGGCGAATAAGCAGGGCAGCGCGCTGAAAATCCATCGCGCCCGCCCGGATTTCTGAAGCGAGCGAGTTGCCTTTGACAAACTCCATAACGAGATAAGGCTTTCCGTCTGCCAGTTCGCCGAGGTCATAAACCTTCACCACGCCCGGATGATTGATGCGCGCAAGCCCCTCGCCTTCGTGTTTGAACTTGTCAACGAGGTATTGATTCCGGCTCGATGTGTCGAGCAGGAGCTTTACGACGACGGGGCGGGAATACAAGCGTGTGTCCGAAGCGAGATAGACCGCGCCGATGCCGCCCTGTCCGAGCTTCGATTCGATGAGATATCTGCCGCCGAACATCTCTCCAATCGGGTACTCTGTGGCTTCGGCTGATTGAAAGAATTGCAATCGCTCTTCAACTTCAAGGCGCACCGTATCTTCCCATTCTTCACTTGCCTGACTGTCGCCTCCGAGCAAACGCAAAACCTCCAGGCGCAAAGCCTCATCGTCAGCGCAAGCCTCAGCGATGTATCGCTTGCGCTCGTCCGCGTCTTTTTCGACGGCTTGCAGGAATATCTCTTTGGCTTTCAGGAATCGTTCTCTTTCGGCCATATCGTCAATCTCCGTTTTTTGCCCTCAACTGTTAAGTCGCAAAAAGCGACGAAAATCCCTCACCGCTTTTTCATAAAGTCCGCAGGCGTCATTCAAGCTGTGAGCGAAGCCAGGCTTTTGCTGCGCGTGACTCGCGCTCAACTGTTTTAACCGAGACCCCTAACGCAAGGGCGATCTCATCATTGGTCAGGCCGCCGAAAAATCTCATATCGATTATCTCGGCCTGTCGGGGGTCAAGCGTTGTGAGTCTCTCTATCGCTTCGTCGAGGGCCAGCAAATCCACGCTCTGGGCGCTGGAGACCGCGTCGCTTTCGTCGAGCGAAACCAGGCTTGCGCCTCCGCCGCGTTTGTCGGCAGTGCGATGGCGATAATCATCAATGAGGATGCGGCGAATCGTATTTGCGGCGATGGCATAAAAGTGCGCGCGATCTCGCCACTCAATGCGGGTTTGATCGACGAGTCTGATGTAGGCTTCATGCACGAGCGCGGTTGGTTGAAGCACTCCGTCTGAGCCATGTTGTCTCAGCTTGCTTCTTGCGATGCGTCTCAGTTGATCGTAAACCAGTGGCGCGAGTTGATCGAAAGCGTCTTGGTCGCCGTTGCTCCAGGCAATGAGTAAGCGAGTTATGTCGCCGCGCGAGGGAGTATTCATAAACAACCTCGTAGACTCGACACAGTTAAACAAACCGAGTGTAGTCGCTCTGTCAGGAAAAAGCTATTTCCGATCAGAGTCGCTGTGAAGTCGATATGACGATTGATCTCGCGGAAATTGAATAGCAAATCAAGCAAGCGAGGGGACGGCGAATTCGGGCGTATCCATGAAAATCAGTTTCATGGATTATTGATAAACTCATCCGCCTGAGCTTATCAAGTCGGTTAAGCAGTCGGTCGTCTCGTTTCGAAGGGTTGCGTCGCCTTGACTTGGCGGCTTGCTCGCCATAGCATTCTCTTCTCGTTTCGCAAATTCACGAGCCACCTCCCAGTGGAAGAGTTCCTCGAATCATTTCGCTCTTGAGAGGTTGATTATGTCACACAAAGTTCTCGCCTTCTTTTTTCTTATACTCGCTCTGCCGGTCTCGGCGCAGGAGCAGGCAGCGGCGGATAAAACTATCAATGCAAGAACTGCTCGTATGCAGAAGATCGATGGGTTCGTGCCGCTCTACTGGGACGCACCGACGGGAAAACTCTTCCTTGAAATCTCGCGTTTCAACACCGAGATTCTCTATCAGGTTTCGCTCTCCACAGGGCTAGGGTCTAACCCTATAGGCCTTGATCGCGGCCAACTCGGAGAAACGCGCATAATTTTCTTCGAGCGCATCGGCCCTAAAATTCTGATGATCGAGCCGAACTATGCATATCGCGCAATCTCGAATGATGCGTCGGAGCGACGAGCCGTCGAAGAATCATTCGCGCGCTCAATCATCTGGGGATTCAAAGTCGAGGCAGAAGAAGCAGGCCGCGCGCTCGTTGACGCGACTGCATTCTTCCTGCGCGATGCGCACGGAGCCGCTGACCGATTGCGCCAGACGCGACAGGGGCAGTTTCGCTTCGACGAAAGCCGCTCTGCGTTTTACCTGCCGCGCACGAAAGGCTTTCCGAAAAACAGCGAGGTCGAAACCATAATCACTCTCACATCGGACGATCCCGGCCCGCTGGTTCGCAGCACCGCGCCGACGGCTCAAGCCGTCACGGTTCGCCAGCATCACTCTTTCGTCGAACTGCCTGACGGCAATTACAAACCGCGCAAACTCGATCCGCGAGTCGGCATGAATGGCAGAACATTTTACGATTACGCTTCGCCCATAACCGATCCTATCGAGAAGCGTTGGATCGCTCGTCACCGCCTTCAAAAGAAAGACCCCGCAGCCGCCGTGTCCGAGCCAGTAAAACCGATCATCTATTATGTCGATAACGGCACGCCTGAACCCATTCGCAGCGCGCTCATCGAAGGCGCGTCGTGGTGGAACGCGGCCTTCGAATCCGCAGGTTTCAGAAACGCTTTTCAGGTCAAGGTGCTTCCCGAAGACACAGACCCGATGGACGCGCGCTACAACATGATCAACTGGGTGCATCGCTCGACGCGCGGATGGTCTTACGGCAGCAGCATCACCGATCCGCGCACGGGCGAAATAATCAAAGGTAATGTGACGCTCGGCTCTCTGCGCGTGCGTCAGGATTATCTTCTGTTCACGGGCCTTGTGCCGCCTTACGCAAACGCCGCGGATATGTGCGAATTCGGCGCGCTGCCCGACGCAGATTATCTGGCTTTCGCTGATCCGGCTGCTGATTCTGCGGCGATGTCGATTGCGCGCATACGACAACTATCAGCGCACGAGGTGGGACACACGTTAGGGCTTGCGCACAACTTCGCCGCAAGCAGTTATGGTCGCGCTTCGGTGATGGATTATCCCGCGCCGATGATCGAAATCAAGGACGGACATCTCGATCTGTCGAACGCTTATTCAAAAGGCATCGGCGAATACGACAAGTTCGCGATCAAATATGGCTATGCGGAATTTGCGGCAGGGGCGAACGAATCGGCGGAGATGGAAAAAATTCTGACCGACGGAGTGAGCGCGGGAATGCTTTTCATCTCGGACGCAGACGCGCGGCCACTCGGCGCGGCTCATCCTCTGGCAAGTTTATGGGACAACGGAAGCGATCCGGTGGCGATGCTTCGCCACGAAATGCAGGTGCGACGAATCGGCATTGAGCAGTTCGGACTTAAAAATATCCGCCAGGGAACGCCGCTGTGGTTGCTCGAAGCCAAATTCCTCCCGCTCTACCTTCATCATCGCTATCAGCTTCAGGCGGCGATCAAATCCGTAGGCGGACTTTATTACACCTACGCCGTAAAGACTTCATCAGGGCCAAGTCCGGCGCGCGTTCAGGAGATAGTCCCGGCTGCGCGCCAGCGCGAGGCGTTGAACGCCGCACTCGACACGATCAAGACGGAAGAACTTGCCATACCAGGTCGGATTCTCGAATTGATTCCCCCGCGAGCTTTCGGTTACGGGGGAGGCACGATTGAAACTTTTTCCGCCCGCACCGATCCGGTGTTCGATCCGATTGGCGCGGCCACCATCGCGGCTGATCTTGCGATCACTTCTTTGCTTGAGCCGAATCGCGCAGCTCGCCTGATCGATTTCCACTCGCGAAATCATGCCAATCCTGATTTCAAGGAAGTAGTCGCGGCGCTCATCGCTCGCACATGGAAAGCTGCCGCGTCGAAGGACGCTCATCACGCGGCCATTCAGCAGGCGGTGCAAAGCCTCGTCGCGACGCGGTTGATGGACCTGGCCGCCGACTCTGACGCCGCGCCGCAGGTGAGAGCCACAGCGACAGAAGCTCTCAGACAACTGCACACGATGCTGAAGATTCCAGCAGCGGACGCCTCGCATCGTCGGGCCGTACAGGAAGACATCGAGCGATTCCTCGCCCGCCCCAACGAGCCGCGAAAGAAGACTTCGCCTCTGGCTACGCCTGCGGGCGATCCTATAGGAGCGAATTGAATGGCAGAGCAGGTATGAGTTGTCCGAGGAATTTTTTCGTTTCGAGGCGCGACGCTTCAATCGCGTCGCTGTTGTGCAGAATCCCGGTTTCCTGTTTTTCGAGCAGTAAGTTTTGCGAACAGGCGGGGAGTTACTTTGGCCTTGCGGCGCAACGGTGCTATCAGGCAGTGCGTGCTTTGCGCGCCTGAAGCCATCGTTGAGCCTCCGCAGGGTTGCGAAACACTTCGATGGGGCAGGCGCTTTCAGCGGAGCGGCTGATCATCCGCATCATAGAGAAGCCGAGATCATCATCAACCAGAATCGCTACCGGCCCAAGCGGGTGAGCCTCTGCCGCTTTTTTGAGAAAGGCGAGGACTTCCTGAACTTCGGCGGGCGTAAACTTCACCTTCGCGGCTCTGGCATCAATCAACTCAAGATAAGACTCTGCGCCATGCAACACTTTCTTCTTTACGTGCCTCTCGAAATCAGGGCAGGAAACGGATTCCAGAACGGTTGTGTGTACGAATCGGCTGGCGCGGTCTATTCGATAAATGAACGGCATGATTCGCTCGACTATCCCCCTGTTATAGAAGACGCAAACCGCGCGCAGAATTATCGAAAATTTTTCAACGCCTTTTTTGTGCAGGTGTGATGCGCTCGCAGTTAGGGTGATTGAGCGGCTTTGCTGTCTAGTCGTGGGGGGGCATCGCGGCGAAGCTCGGTCTGACCAGATTCGATACAAAAAAACTCATGCCACCCTCTTTTGCTCGTGGCTTTCGGCTGCTTCGCGGATGTAGAGTTGCGCATTTCCATCTGCGTTTCCAGGCGCGAGACAGCATCAGCCAGACCTACTACGACACCAGTCAGTCCGGCCATATTCGAAGCCAATGCCTGCACATCCCGACTTGTCTGGGCCTGAGCTTCATCAAGCGCAATGATGTCCTTGCTGCTTTGCTCTTGAACCTCCTTGAGGCGGCTTATGTCTGTACTCACCTGAGCATGATGATTCATCAGAAACTCAATCGCTCTCTCCATTTCTTCGCCCGTCATGTCAACCTCCTGATAGCCGCAACTTCGTATAACGCGGTAAGCATAACAAATCCGGCAAATCTGCCCAAAGAAGAAAGGGGTTAAAACAGACCATAGGATTAAAGAGGGACTCATCTATACACAACAAAGCGCCCAATAAAAACTTCCACCATAATCAGCCCATTCTGATTACACAAATGAAGCAATCTGATTTCATTCATGTAATTGCTCTCTTTTCGTTCACAAAGAATTAACATTTTCTTTGCCTCCGTGTAACACAGCGAGTTTATATTCTGAACTCTGAATTATGAGTTTTGAATTGAATTTGAATTTTCAGCAAGGGATTGAAAAGGACTAATAACAATCAGCATCGATCAAAGGAGAATTCCGTGAAACAGAGATCAAGTTTAATGTTCGCATCTGTTTTTGCCGTCCTGCTTGCGATCACGGGCTGCGGAAATAAAGGAAACAGCGGCGCAGGCGGAGCCAGCGTGGTCAAGATAGATGGCTCAAGCACAGTCTTCCCTCTCGCAGAGGCAGTCGCCGAGGAATTCCAGAAAGAGAAGCAGGGCAAGGTCAAGGTGACGGTAGGGATTTCCGGCACTGGCGGCGGATTCAAGAAGTTCATTCGCGGCGAGACGGATATATCCAATGCCTCGCGCCCGATACTCAAGGAAGAGATGGAACAGGCAAAGGCCAACGGCATAGAGTTCATAGAACTGCCCGTTTGCTTCGATGCTCTGACGGTCGTGGTCAATCCACAAAACACATGGATCGCTTCGATGACCATTGCCGATCTCAAAAAAATATGGGAGCCGGAAGCCCAAGGCAAGGTCACCCACTGGAATCAGATCAGACCCGAATGGCCGAATGAAAAAATAGCTCTCTTCGGCCCAGGCGCAGATTCCGGCACATTCGATTACTTCACAGAGGCCGTCGTGGGCAAGGCCAAGGCGAGCCGGGGCGATTTCACCGCCAGCGAAGACGATAACGTGCTGGTGCAGGGTGTATCGGGCAACAAGTACGCGCTCGGATACTTCTCTTATGCCTACTACTCGACCAATACTGATAAGCTGAAAGCGGTATCTATCGAATGGGAGAAGAACAAAGTCAAAGAGCCGGTTTTCCCCACGATGGAAAATGTGCTTGCCGGAACTTACAACCCGCTGTCGCGTCCGCTCTTCATCTACATCAGCCTCAAATCCGTGCAGAAGCCTGAAGTTAAGGAGTTCATCGAATTCCTACTCAAGAATGCTGCGACGCTGGCAAAAGAAGTGAAGTACCTGCCGCTTCCCGATAAAGCTTATGAGATGGCCGGAACGCGATTCCGCAGCCTTCAGACGGGCAGCGGATTTGGCGGCGTGCCGGAGGTCGGCCTTACGGTCGAAGAAATACTCAACAGACCTCCTCACTCATAAAACGAACAGGTTCGATGCTGGATGTCAGTGAGCGAGGATGACCACTGACATCTTACATCTTCGCGCGGGACAAAAAATCATGGCAGACAGCGCCTCTCCAAATCCTTCCATACCAATCGGCGACGCCGGACAAACTCCTCTGTTCAGCCGATCAGATTCTGTTGCCAGACAGTTGAACCGATGGAAAGAGCGAATAATCGAATCGCTGCTTTTCGTCGCGGCTTTTTCTTCCGTAGCGATCACTCTGGGTATAGTCGGGATACTCATTTACGAGTCTTCGACCTTCTTCGCGCATGTTTCGATCACGGATTTCCTCACCGACACGATGTGGACTCCGATGTTCGCCTCCGCGCGCTTCGGCATATTGCCTCTGGTTGCCGGAACTCTGGTGACGACGACCGTGGCGCTGGTGGTGGCTTTGCCCATCGGCACGGTGGTTTCGATCTATTTGAGCGAGTTTGCGCCGTCGGTCGTGCGCGAAGTCATCAAGCCCGTCATGGAACTTCTCAGCGCAGTCCCGACTGTCATCTACGGTTATTTCGCGTTGCAGTTCGTCGCCCCTATGCTGCAAAAGATAATTCCCGGCCTGCCGACTTTCAGCATGTTGAGCGCAGGCGTAGTAATGGGAATCATGATCATCCCTTATGTCAGTTCTCTGAGCGAAGACGCGATGCGCGCAGTTCCCATGTCGCTCAGAGAAGGAGCCTACGCGCTCGGCGCAAACAAGATCATAACCGCCGTGAGGGTGGTTTATCCGGCGGCGCTCTCAGGGATAGTGGCGTCCTACATTCTGGCCATCTCTCGCGCGATAGGTGAAACGATGATCGTGGCAATTGCAGCCGGTATGCAGCCTAATCTTACTCTCGACCCGAGGCAACCCGCCGAGACGATAACCGCCTTCATAGTTCAGGTCAGTCTGGGCGATCTGCCGCACGGATCAATCGGCTATCAATCGATCTTCGCAGCCGGACTCACGCTCTTTGTGATGACGCTCGTTTTCAACATCATCGGCTATGGGCTGCGAAAGCGATTCCGGGAGGTGTACTGAAATGAGCGCGGTTCAAAAAATCATCTCCCGTCGGAAGAGACAGGATTTCCTGTTCAATATAGTGGGCATAGCCTGCACGCTCATTGGCATAGTCACTCTGTTTGCGTTGCTCGGCGATCTCGTCATAGACGGACTTGCGCGCGTCGATTGGGAGTTTATGACTTCCTTCCCGTCGCGCTTCGCCGAACGCGCCGGGATACTGTCGTCGTGGGTCGGGACGCTGCTGATCATGCTGGTCACAGCTTCGACGGCTGTGCCTCTGGGCGTGGCCGCAGGCGTCTATCTCGAAGAATATGCGCGCAGGAACTGGGTCACGAACATAATAGAGATCAACATAGCCAACCTCGCGGGCGTGCCTTCGATCATCTATGGTCTTATGGCGCTGGGGCTTCTGGTCTATCAGTTCCATCTCGGACAGAGCATACTCGCGGGCGGACTGACGCTGGCCTTTCTGATTCTGCCCATTGTCATAGTCGCCACACGCGAGGCGCTGCGCACGATTCCTCAGAGCATTCGCGAGGCCGCTTATGCGCTCGGTTCGACCAAGTGGCAGGTCGTTCGACATCATCTGCTGCCCTACTCGACGGGCGGGATCATGACGGGAATAATCATCGCCTTGTCGCGGGCGGTGGGAGAAACAGCGCCGCTCATAACCATCGGAGCTTTGACCTTCATTGCATTCCTCCCTCCGCTGCCTGTCCAGACTGAAGCTCCGTTCGTTTCTTTGGAGTGGGTGAACTCGCCGTTTTCAGTTTTGCCCATACAGATGTTCAACTGGGTCTCGCGGCCCGAAAGAGAGTTTCTTACCAACGCCGCCGGGGCAGGCATCGTGCTGATCGTGGTGACGCTTTCGATGAACGCCGTAGCTATACTGATCCGATACCGTATGCGAAAAAATATCAAGTGGTGAAAGTCATGATGAACGCCGAACCGCAAATTCAAAATCGTCTCCGCCTTGCTTTCGAGAGCGACCCGTCAGCGAAACCTGAAGACGCGCCGACTCGGATCAAAGCGGAAGCTCAAAGCCTGAACTTCTACTACGGGAAAGCTCAGGCGCTCAAAAATATCAATCTGACTTTTTATGAAAACCGCGTGACGGCCATCATCGGCCCGTCAGGATGCGGCAAATCAACCCTGCTGCGCTGCTTCAACCGAATGCACGATCTCTACGCCGACACTCGCTACGAGGGAAAGATCACTCTTCATCCGAGCGAGGTGAATATCATAGGCGCAGAGACCAACCCTGTCGAAATGAGAATGCGCATCAGCATGGTCTTTCAAAAGCCCAACGCTTTTCCCAAATCGATTTTCGAGAACGTGGCCTTCGGGCTTCGATTGAGAGGAGAAGACCAGCGGTTGATCGAAGAAAAAGTCGAAGGCGCGCTTCAATCGTCCGCCCTCTGGGACGAGGTCAAAGACAGATTGAAAGAATCGGCCTACGCGCTATCGGGCGGGCAGCAGCAGAGGCTTTGCATCGCGCGGGCGCTGGCCACAGACCCGGAGATTCTGCTCTTCGACGAGCCGACCTCCGCGCTCGACCCCATTGCCACATCGCGCATCGAAGAGTTGATCGATGAGCTTAAAGAACAGGTGACGATCATAATAGTAACTCACAATCTTCAGCAGGCTTCGCGGGTATCCGATTATACTGCGTTTATGTACCTCGGCGAATTGATCGAAGTCGACCGCACGCAGAAGATGTTCGAGAATCCATCAAACAAACTTACGAACGAGTATATCACCGGAGACTTCGGTTGAAATTTCAGCCTGCAAGTATGGAATCCGCTTATGGACGATCCGCAAGAGCGAGAAACGAGCAAGGATATGCAAAGCCCAAATATGATTTCGGAAATCGCAACCCCGACTCTGATGAAAGGAATTGCAGAGCCGAAAAGCGAAATTGAAACGAAGATAGATATCCGCAGGCTGAATTTTTTCTACGGTCGCGTGTGCGCATTGAAGGATGTTTCACTCACTATTCCACCCAGCAAGGTGACCGCCTTCATCGGGCCTTCGGGGTGCGGCAAGTCGACTCTCGTTCGAACCCTCAATCGCATGAATGACGTTATACCTAATACATCGGTCAAAGGAGAGGTCTGTATTGACGGACAAAATATCTACTCGCCTTCGACCGATGTGGTCGAGTTGCGCCGCCGCGTAGGCATGGTTTTCCAGAAGCCGACCACGTTTCCGCGCTCGATATTTGAAAACATCGCTTATGGACTCAGGATCAACGATCTGGCCGGATCGAAAACGGAGCTTGCCGACAGGATCGAATCCGGCTTGAAGGCGGCGGCCCTCTGGGACGAAGTGAAAGACCGATTGAAAGAACCTGCTCAGGGTCTTTCCGGCGGACAGCAGCAGCGGTTGTGCATCGCGCGGGCGCTGGCAATCGAGCCGGAAATAGTTCTCATGGATGAGCCGACCTCCGCGCTCGACCCCATTGCCACTCAGCGGATAGAAGAACTGATCGTCGAGCTAAAAGAGAGGTATACTATCGTAATAGTGACGCACAACATGCAGCAGGCTTCGCGGATTTCGGATATGACAGCTTTCTTCTGGCTCGGCGAGTTGATCGAGTTCGACACGACCGAGAAGATGTTTACCAAACCGGAGCGCCGGATGACGGAAGATTACATCACCGGCAGATTCGGTTGAAGCAGTTTTCAGTTTTCAGTTTTCAGTTTTCAGAAGAATGCCTGAACCTGGAACTGAAAACTGAAAACTGAAAACTGAAAACTGATATGCACAAACGACTTATTGAAGACAGTCTCACTCTTCTGCGCGACAAGCTCCTGATCATGGGCGGCGCGGCGGAAAAGGCGATAATGCTCTGCACGCGGGCGCTCATCGAGCGCGACAGCGATCTCGCGACGCGAGTCATCCGCGAGGACGACGCCATCGATCAGATGGAACTTGAAATCGATCAGGTATGCGTCGATGTTCTCGCGCTGAAGCAGCCTGCCGCAAGCGACCTGAGGTTCGTGGTCTCGATTGCGCGAACCGCCCCGCTCGTAGAGCGCATAGCCGATCACGCAGTCAACATCGCCAAGCACGCCCTTTCCCTAAACAACTCGCCTGAGCTTGAAATGGGAGTCGATCTTTCGAGCATAGCCCGCGTGGTTCAGGAGATGCTCGTCGAAGGGCTGGACGCATTCACGTCGGGCGATCCGGAAAAGGCCCGCGCCACTATCGCCCGCGATGACGAAGTCGACGCGCTCTATGATCGGCTTTATGAAAAAGTGATCGAAGCGATGAAGCGCAGCCCCGATGCGGTCACGAGCGGAGCCGAATGGCTCTTCGTTCTCAAACACCTTGAGCGCATAGCCGATTATGTGACCAACATCTGCGAGCAGATCGTCTATATGGCGCGGGGACAGGTCATCAAGCACAAGATATGGTAACAATAGAAGACACACGAACGCGCAGCATAGTGATTGTCGAGGACGACGAGGATATAGCGGATTCGATTCGTTACAACCTTGAGCGCGAAGGGTTTCGGGTCCGCATCGCAGGGACGGGCGAGCAGGCGATCAATCTCATACTCGACCGACCGCCCGACATTGTTTTGCTCGATTTGAACCTGCCCGGCATGAGCGGCCTTGAAATATGCCGTCGACTGAGGGCTGAATCCTCTACGTCCCGCTTGCCGATAGTGATACTGACGGCGCGAGCGGACGAATCGGATAAAGTGCTGGGCCTTGAGCTTGGAGCGGACGATTACATCACGAAGCCCTTCGGTATGCGCGAGCTTGTCGCGCGCATTCGGGCCGCGATGCGACGCGCAGGCGTCACCGAGATAGATCGCCCGGTTTATCAAAGCAGCGCGCTGACCATCGACCCGGCCACATTCAGCGTCCTCTGTCACGGGAATGAAATAAAACTGACGCGCAAGGAATTCGCTCTGCTCGCCGAGATGGCGCGAAATCCAGGACGGGTGATGGCGCGCGAGACTTTGCTTGATCGCGTCTGGGGGCTGAATTATTACGGCGACACGCGCACCCTCGACGTTCACATCCGCCGCCTTCGCCACAAACTCGGCGATGCATCGCTGATAGAAACTGTCACAGGAATCGGTTATCGTCTGAGCGACAAGAATAAAGAATAGTTTTCAGTTTTCAGTTTTCAGTTTTCAGTAGAACCCGTTCTCTGCCAGAAACTGAAAACTGAAAACTGAAAACTGAAAACTGAAAACTGAACATGAAAGACATTGCACGACGAGTCTGGATGGCGACGGCGGCATCGGTGACGATCTTTGCTATCTACGAATCGATCAAGACGGTCATCCACCCCGATATGTCCGTGATCACCTCTCACGTGATTACGGTGATAGTCGCAGGGATTTTGACCTTCTTCGTGTCGCGCTATGCGCTGGCCCGCTACAGCGCGGCGATCTCCGAGATAGAACGGCAGACGGGAATGACTGAAGAAATGAATCATCTACTCTCAGGCGTACTCGAAACCATGCAGGAGGGCGTGTTGATCGTCGACTCGGCGATGAACATACTGCTTTACAACAACGCCGCCACTCGAATAGTGAAACTTGCCGGGGCATCTCAAAAAGAAAACGGAGAGCGAGCGAACGAACAGGGTGACACCTCTTCACCTCTTCACCTCTTCACCTCTTCACCCCTTCACCTCTTCACCTCTTCACCCGCTCGCAAAGTCAGGCTCGTAGATGCCACGCGCGAGCCTGTTATACATGCCGCGTTTCGCCGCGCGATAGAAGAGCGCCGTCAGGTAGAAGAGCGAGTCGAGATGGCTGACCGCGAATTGCGCAGCTATCAACTCAATGTGTCGCCTCTGGGCGAAGGTCTTGCCGTGGGCATTTTCTTCGACATCACCCGGCTCGAACGGCTCGAACGAATTCGCCGCGAATTTTTCGCCAATCTCTCGCATGAACTGCGCACTCCGCTCACAGCCATTCTGGCCTGCTCGGAGACGCTGCTTGCGGGCGCCATGGATGATCGCGAAAACAGCGGGCGGTTCATCGAAAGGCTGCACAAACATGCGGCGCGTATGAGTGAGATGATCGCCGATATCTCCGATCTTTCCGCCATCGAGTCGGGCGACGTGAAGCTTGCGCCTGCGCCGGTGAAAGTGAGCAGCGCGGTTGGGGAAGTGATAGCTCTGGCCTCGGCCAGGAAAGGCGAGCGACTTGTGACGTTTCAGGTTTCAGTCCCGGAAGATTTATGCGTTCTGGCCGACCCGATGCGGCTCGAACAGATTCTCTACAATCTCATAGACAACGCGATCAAGTTCAACAGGCCCGACGGAACGGTTAGGGTGAAGGCTGAAAGCAGCGATGCAGAGGCCATCATTTCTGTGGAAGACACCGGCATAGGAATTTCGTCTCAGGATTTGCCCCGCGTATTCGAGCGATTGTACCGGGCCGACAAATCGCGCTCGCGCCGCGTCGAAGGCTCAGGACTTGGGCTTGCGATAGTCAAGCATCTGGTTCAGGCTCACGGCGGCGAAGTCTTTGCCACAAGCGAACTGGGGCAAGGATCGAAACTGACTTTCACTCTGCCCCTCGCAGATGCATCTCTGTTAGAGTTGCACAACGGCGAAAAACTGATAGGAATCAGCGTTGATGCTTGACGAAAGCGGTGTCCTTCGATTCGAGCAGGGTTCCTGCAAAGTAGCTTGACAGTTGAAAAGATAAGACATTACTCGATTCAATATCATAATGTAGTTCAAACCGAACCGCAGGTAGGTCTCTTATGAAATATAACCCTGCTGATATTACTTACATCCGGTTGCTGGCTCTGGTTGCCATCATCGACTGGTATTCGCGTTATGTAGTGAGTTGGGAGTTAGCCCAAAGTCTGGAAGTCGATTTTGTACTCGTGGCAGTCAATCGGGCCTTCGAAGCGAGCGCATCAAGCGTTGGAGTATCGAACACCAGCAGAGGTTCATTTCGGACATTGAATTGAGAACTCGTGTTTTACCATTTTGAACTCATTAAGTTGTTGATTCTGCGTACAGCCAGGATATTAAATGGGCTTTTGCGACATTCAGAGAGAAGCAAAACCTGCCCATAATTCCGGGGTTGTACAATATGCTGTGGCCTGAATGCTAAGAAGCCCAACATATGCGCTCCCAAATTGGTAAAACACGAGTGAGAAAGAACAGAAGCTTTTGCCGATCAAAATGAAAGGAGCAAAATCCACCTTAAAAATGGTCGGAAATCTGTCTTGATTTTGAGGTCAACTATACTCATTTGTTATTCAGCGCTGCGCGAGGATTGAACCATAAGATCGAACAGACGGCTGAGATCATCATTGGAGGAAAATTTGACCTCGATGACTCCGCCCTCTTTCGCAAATTTTATCTTCACCGGAGCCGCAAGCCTCTTGCTCAACTTCGACTCGGCTGCGCGCACATTCGGGTCTTCCACTTTCGCCGCCTTCGCCTGCTGCCCCCCGGCCCTCTCCTGCATCTGCTTGACCAGTCGCTCAGTCTCGCGGACTGAAAGCTCCTGACTGATGACCCGCGCTGCGACCGTCATCTGCTGCTCTGTGGATTCGAGCGCAAGCAGCGTGCGCGCGTGTCCCATGGAAAGCTTTTCTTCTTCGACAAGGCGTTGAATGTCTGCCGGAAGTTTCAAAAGCCTCAGCGAATTGGTAATCGTGGAGCGATCCTTGCCGACTCGTTGAGCCACTTCTTCCTGCGTGACTTTGAGTTGATCGATGAGCTTGCGAAAGGCGCGGGCTTCTTCTATCGGACTTAACTCTTCGCGCTGGATGTTTTCTATGAGCGATATCTCCAGCATACTATCTTCGGCAATGTCTTTGACTATGCAGGGAATTCGGTGCAGGCCCGCCCGCTGGGCGGCTCGCCAACGTCGCTCGCCCGCGATTATCTGAAACCTTTCGCCCTGGCGGCGCACCACGAGAGGTTGAAGCACTCCGTTGGTTTTCATCGAGCGGGCAAGCTCATCGAGCCGGTCGTCGCGGAACGTCTGACGCGGCTGATCCGCAGTGGGATCAAGCTGATCGATTGCGATCTCTATAAGCTCGCTCTCCAGTTGAGATGTCTGAGTGAAGAGCGCGTTAAGCCCCCGGCCCAGCGCCTTTCTTGTCATTGCCTATCACCTCTTTCGCCAGTCTGAGATAGCTTTCAGCGCCTTTCGATTTTATGTCGTAAAGCACTATAGGCTTTCCGTAGCTGGGCGCTTCAGCCAGCCGCACGTTTCTCGGTATGATGGTCGAAAAAACCTGAGAGCCTAGAAAACCTCTCAGGTCTGATACGACCTGATTCGAAAGATTGGTTCGCTCATCGAACATCGTCAGAAGAAAACCTTCTATGGTGAGCGAAGGGTTGAGATTGCGTCTGATCTTAACTAACGTGTCCCACAACTCCGACACGCCTTCCAGAGCGAAGTATTCGCATTGAATCGGAATCAACACGGCTGTGGCCGCCGCAAGCGCGTTGAGCGTCAGCAACCCCAGACTCGGCGGACAATCGATGAGGATATAATCGAAATCAGTTGTTATCTGTTCGAGCAACTGCTTGAGCATGAACTCGCGGTTTTCGACCTCGACAAGCTCTATCTCGGCTGCGGCGAGAATTTTTTCCGACGGCACCACTTTGAGATTCTCAAGCTCCGTGTTGAGTATGATGTTTTTTATCGGTTCGCCTATGACGAGAGAGTGATAGAGGCTTTTATGAAAACTTCCTCTCAGCCCCAGCCCGCTGGTGCTGTTGCCCTGCGGGTCGGCATCGATGAGCAATACTTTCATGTCAGCAACGGCGAGGCTGGCGCCGAGGTTGATAGTGGTGGTTGTTTTGCCTACGCCCCCCTTTTGATTCGCGATTGCTATGACCTTTGACATTGCCTGCTAAAATAATCGCAAAAGGCGCGTCTGGCAACCGAAAACGAGGCAACAGAAAGCAGAAAGCGGTCAGCATACTTCGATGAAAGACGCCAACCGCTTCTTCGAGGATGAGAATACTGCTACTGCTTCTTTGCGACTTCAAGGCTGTCGCCCGTCCGATGATCCTGAATCTGAAAGCGCAGGAACTCGTAAATGGCCGCGAGAGCTTCACCGCTCGTGGTCGAGATGCGAACCCGCCCGCCTCGTTCGGTGTTCTCGAATTTGTAGGATATATCCGCTTTCAGTCGAGCCATCGCAAGCGTACCTGGCACTGATTGATCGTGAATAGCGCGAGGCTTTGCGAAATCGCCTTCCGCAAAAACGCGGGCGATCAGGAAAAGATGCTCTCTGATCCGATCGCGGCTCGCAGTGTCCGCCGCGTCGAGGGCTTCGACCTCTATCGCGCCGCCGTCTTCATACAATCGAAAATGATGAGCGGTCGCGAGATGACTGAAGCCCATCTCGTGATCGCCGCGACGGTTGACCCCGGCGTGATGCTTCTTTTCTGCCTGACGGTCTTTCATGTGCTGTTCGTGAAGCGGGCAGGACTCGATCGCTTTCTGATCCTGAAGCGCGCGCGCTTGACCGACGCTTGCGGCCAGAGCCGCCGACACAATAATCGAAAAGAAAAATTTCTTCACTGACTTTTCCTCCTTAGAAAAAGTGGCGCAAGCTGTTAGCTTGCGAGGTTCCCGATCTTCATACTTTCAGGGCGTGCGCAATCTAACAGATTGCGCCACATCAACGACTCCTGACTTTTTTTCTGCGAATTGCGGAAGGAGCGAGCGGCGAAAGCTTTTCCTCCCGGCGGCTCGACGCAAGCGATTCAAGCAACCCTGCGCGCTCGCCGTCAGCAGAGCGCGCAAGTCGAGAGTCCCAGTCGCGAAGCATAGATCGAAGATCGTCGCGCAGAGTTTTTATCTCCATGAGTTGCGCTTCGACTTCCGTGAGTTTCTCTTCGGCCAGAGCGCGCACGCGCCTGCACGGAGCGCCGCCGTTTGCGCGCTGGCGAAAGATGCTGGCAAGCTCATCGATGGTGAAGCCGACTGATAGAGCGCGGCGAATCATCCGCACCCGGTCAAGCAGCGAACTGTGGTATTCGCGATAGCCATTCGGTGAGCGGCGCGGCGCAGGCAGAAGTCCTTTGCGCTCGTAGTGTCTGAGCGTGTCCGGGCTGACGCCCGCAAGACGGGCCATCTCGCCTGATCTCAGATATGCTTTTATCGCCTTCATCGAAGCCACGCTCGTGAGTATAAGCTCTGGAATGCGTTCCAGGGTCAAGAGCTTTCTTCAGGGAATCAGAAGCAGCTTGCCCGTCGTCTTTCTTCCTTCCAACTGACTGTGCGCTTCAGCGGCTTCGGCGAGCGGGAAAGTTTTTTCGATCCTCAATTTCATCTCGCCCGACCTGATCCATTCAAGCACTTCGCCCGCTCGCCACATCAACTCTTCGCGCGTTGCCGCGTATTGAGCCAGCGAAGGCCGAGTCACAAAAAGCGATCCCTTCTGTCCCAAAAGCGAAAGATCGAAAGGCGGCACCACGCCTGATGACTGGCCGTAGAGCGCGAGCATACCTCGCGGAGCTAGCGAGTTGAGGCTTTTGAGAAAAGTGTCTTTGCCAACAGAATCGTAAACCACCTCGACGCCACGGCCTGCGGTGATGCGTCTTGCTTCCTGCTCGAAATCCTGATGAGTGTAAAGTATCACTTCATCAGCCCCGGCTTCGCGGGCGAGGCGCGCTTTCGCTTCTGTTGAAACCGTGCCGATCACACGGGCGCCGATTCTTTTCGCCGCCTGAACCAGAAGCAATCCCACGCCGCCTGCTGCCGCGTGAACGAGCGCCGTATCGCCCGCCTTGAGGGCGAAAGTCGAAGTGATCAGATAATGCGCCGTCATCCCCTGAAGCATCGCAGCGGCGGCCTCGCGCGAGTCCAGCCCCGCAGGAATCGCTACCAGTCGCCACGCCGGGACGGCAGCATACTCGGCATAAGCTCCCGGCGTCATAGCGTAGGCTACGCGGTCGCCCACCTTCACTTCTGTAACATCTGATCCAACCATCTCGACTGTCCCTGCGGCTTCCATTCCGGGAGTCGCGGGAAGCTGCAAGGGGTAAAGCCCGGTGCGATGGTAAACATCGATGTAGTTGACTCCAACAGCTTCGAGTTTGACCAGAGCTTCGCCCGGTTTGAGAGACGGTTTTTCTGCGTCCATATAAGTCAAAACTTCGGGCTTGCCAAATCGGCTCATTACGATTGCTTTCATCTTTCACCTCTTATCAGGAATTTTCAGCATCGCCGTGCGCACGCGCTGAGGATTTGAAGATTCAGTCCACGCGAAAAATACATCCTGCCCTGATCGCGCTATCTGAGGAAACCCGCTCGAACGCGCGGCTGAAGATGCGGCTATCGTTATTGACGGCTGGCGCGAGCCGCCTTGCTTAACTCGTCGCGCTTTTATCTCTGCGCCTTTGCCTGCGCGCTCCATCCACACGACGAAAGCCGAGCCGTCATCCAGCATCAACACTTCGACGCGACCGACGGGCGATCCGTCATCGACCTGCGTTGGGGCTATGAAGGTCGCGCCTGCGTCTGTAGAAAAAGCGATATTGACTCGCGGCGTGTTTTTGGCCGCTGTGAACCATGCGACGGCGACCCGCTTACCCTTAGCGGCGACTGAAGGGCCGTTGACCGGACAGCCCTCGATCTCCCAGCCATCGGCGTGAACGGTTCGCAGAGTCCATCTCCCTCGTATAAAACGAGCGATGGAAATGTCGCGAATTTCTTTCTCCGAACGGTCGCGATAAACCACCACCATGCCTTCCGAAGTCATCGCCGCCGAGGTCTGACAGCACTCGCACACGCGCTCGTCGATCACCTGGTCCTGGGTCATTCGCAAGTCGCGGCTTATGGTCGTGAATCGCAGAGTCATTTCGTCTTGCTTTGATCCGTGCGACCCGTGCGAGGATTTGAAATTGCGCCCGTCGAGCCACGCGGCAGCAAGACGACCTTTGCTCAACTCGACCATTGAAACAAAACCATGCTCGCTCGTTGTGCCGTCGCTATGAGGCGTCAGAGGCTTGCTCCACGTCCGCCCGCCGTCGGTCGAGAGCGAGAGTTTGACATCGTAGGCGAAAGTGTCAGGCGCGCTTTTTGCGAGCCAGTGCGCTGCCATCGTGCCGTCGCTTGCGGCGATGAGCGAGGGGAAATCAGCCCAGTTGACGAACCAGTTTTCGCCTTCACTGATCGTGCCAGGCGCAGTCCATCGACCCATTTCCCACATGCTGAATCGAAGCGCGTGACGTTTTTCTCCCGCGGCTTCGATCCAGCTAAGATAGACTTTGCCGCGAGAGTCGGCAAAAAGATTAGGCTCTCCGCTCGCTGCTCGTGCGGGCGAATCGATAACGGTTACTGGCGTGGATGCGCTTTGCCCCGCGGCAAGAGCAGCCGTGAAGATCAAGACGAAAGCGGTTTGCAGAAATCGTGTCATTCGAAAGCCCCCATCGAAAAATGTACAGCAGGCTGCCAGCCTGCTGCTTCCTCAAATTTTCATGCTTTCAGGTCAACAGTCTGGCCAACGGTTGTACCTCGAAGACTTTCTCAACGAAAATCCATTCGGGCATTATATATCAAAGTTGTTCAGTCAGCCGGTTGCTGAACGGCCTTCACGTATGTAAGCTATCAAGCGACGCACAATGATTTTCCGGGGGAGCTGAAAGGCTGAGAGTCCCGCAAGGGAGACCCCTTGAACCTGATACGGATAATGCCGTCGAAGGGAGAGCTTGAATAAGGCAAAAGGAAAAAGTTAAAAGGAAAAAGTGATTCCTTGTTTTTGCCTTTTGCCTTTTTACTTTTGCCTTATCTTTTCTTCCCTCGGCAACGAGGTGAAGCCATGAGCAAGTCAGCACAGACAATCGACAAAACATTTCAGTTTCCGAATTCTCAAAGAGTCTACATCACCGCGAGCCGTCCCGACATCCGCGTGCCTATGCGCGAAGTCGCTCTGAATCCCACACGGGGCCTTGACGGATCAATCGAGGTCAATCATCCGCTGAGGCTATATGACTCAAGCGGCCCGTGGGGCGACCCTGACCAAAAGCCTGCGATAACGGATGGCCTCAGGGCGATAAGGCGCGAATGGATCACAGCTTCAGGCGACGTTGAAGAATACGAAGGCCGCGAGATTCATCCACAGGATGATGGTTATCTCACCGAGGGCGCGCGGGAGTACGCGCTCGCAAATGAGCGCCTGGAGCCGTTTCCAGGGCCGCGCCGCCGTCCGCTTCGCGCAAAACAGGGGCGCGCAGTCACGCAGATGCATTATGCAAAGCGCGGCGTCATCACTCCTGAAATGGAGTTCATCGCCATCCGCGAAAACCTCGGTCGAGACGCTGCTTACGAAGCGTCTTCAGATCGCAGCGCGCTCAACTTTCAGCACGAGGGCCGATCTTTCGGCGCAAGCCTTCCGCGATTGATCACGCCTGAATTCGTGCGCGACGAAGTAGCGCGCGGGCGGGCGATCATACCTGCGAACATCAATCACCCTGAAAGCGAGCCGATGATAATAGGTCGCAACTTTCTGGTGAAGATCAACGCCAACATCGGAAATTCGGCGGTCGCGTCATCGATTGAAGAAGAAGTCGAAAAGATGCGCTGGTCTATCAGATGGGGCGCGGACACGGTGATGGATTTGTCTACAGGCAGAAATATTCACACCACACGAGAGTGGATAATTCGCAACTCGCCCGTTCCCATCGGCACTGTGCCTATCTATCAGGCTCTCGAAAAAGTCGGAGGCCGTGCGGAAGAACTGACGTGGGAGATTTATCGCGACACGCTCATAGAGCAGGCCGAGCAGGGCGTGGATTATTTCACGATTCATGCGGGCGTCCGGCTTCGCTACATCCCGATGACCGCAAGGCGGACTACGGGGATCGTCTCGCGCGGCGGATCGATTATGGCCAAATGGTGCCTTGCTCATCACGAAGAGAGTTTTCTCTACACGCGCTTCCGAGAGATATGCGAGATCATGCGCGCCTACGACGTGTCGTTCTCTCTGGGCGACGGACTCAGACCCGGCTCGATAGCCGATGCCAATGATGAAGCGCAGTTCGCCGAGCTTGATACGCTAGGCGAGTTGACGAAGATCGCCTGGGAGATGGACTGTCAGACGATGATCGAAGGGCCGGGGCATATCCCCTTGCACCTGATCAAAGAGAATGTTGATCGCCAGCTTGAAGTCTGCCAGGAAGCGCCGTTCTATACGCTCGGCCCGCTCGTGACTGACATCGCTCCGGGCTACGATCACATCACATCGGCGATAGGCGCGGCGATGATAGGCTGGTTCGGCACAGCGATGCTTTGTTACGTCACGCCGAAAGAGCATCTCGGATTGCCTAATCGTCAGGATGTGCGCGACGGCGTGATCGCTTACAAGATCGCGGCTCACGCGGCTGATATTGCGAAAGGACATCCCGGCGCGCAGCACTGGGACAATGCGTTGTCGAAAGCGAGGTTCGAGTTTCGATGGGAGGATCAGTTTAATTTGTCGCTCGATCCTGATCTCGCGCGCGAGTATCACGACGAGACTCTTCCGCAGGAGGGCGCGAAGGTGGCGCATTTCTGCTCGATGTGCGGCCCGCATTTCTGCTCGATGAAGATCACGCAGGACGTGCGCGAGTATGCGGCGACGCACGGCGTGGATGAGCAGAAAGCTATTGAGGCGGGTATGCAGGAGAAGGCTCAGGAGTTCAAGCAGTCGGGCGCAGAGATTTATGTGAAACTCCAAGCTTCTCAAAGCTGAAACGCTAAGAAAGAAATGTTGGAAATGTACCGACCAATGAATTAGAATCAACGGCGGCTGGCGAAGCCGTTTGTTAGCCGCCACTCTGATAATCAAATGAGTACAGAAAAAAAGATCGAACGCATTTCGGTTGTTGTTCCGGTCAACCCATTTAGGCCATCCGGTCTCGAATCAGTGGATCATTGTTTATGCGCACTCGATGTCGAGAGGCTTATGGAATGGTGGCCCGGCTTACCACACAGGCCAAACCCTGATCCCGACAAAGTAAAGGATATTCAGCGTTTCCTCGACTGGAAGCGCGTCGCTCAGATTGCCGCCTATCTTCTACAGCAAGAGATTGAGGATTCAGGAGCGTGGATGGATAAGGTATTCGGTCCAATTTACGAACCTAAAAAGAACGAACCCGGACGCGAGTGGCCCCCGAAAATCAGGGGCATCGTTAAATACTCGAAGAGTTCATTTCCTTTCCTTAGCAACGTGCTTGTTCATGTGAACGGAGCAAAGCTTGATAAAATACCAGAGGTTAAGGGAACAGCACATTTGAGCTTAGATCCGACTGAGGAAGAGTTTTATTTCACAGTTATTGACGGGCAGCACAGAATTAATGGCGCTTACTTCGCGTTGCAGATTCGGCGGGAAACCGATCCAGAAGCCAAGTTTGAATTGCCTGCCGAAGTCTTTTTGAACCTTGATGCTGCGAAAGCTCCGCCAATCCGCCAAGCTCAAATCTTCATTGATGTAAACCTCAATCAAAAGAAAGTCGACCGGTCATTAGTGCATGACCTGTTCCCACTAGCGCGTGGTCATCGCGAACCTCTGGATCGAAAAGATCGTGCGCAAGACATTGGCCGCAAGCTAATGTTAGAAACTGGCCCTCTCGTTGGAATGATCCAAATACCGGGGATTAGGTATGGAGTCAAGGATGTGGTCACTCTTGCCACTCTGAATGCAGCGATTGAAGGAGTGATTCCAACACTAGATAAATGTGACATCACCAATCTTGAGGCGCAGACATCGTTCCTTTCTGAATTCCTTGGGTGCTGGTTACAAGCATCGGGACGTGCCGAAGAAAAGGGGGCTTCTGAATTAAATCCTCAAAATGTTGTCTATCAGGGGCGAGTTCTTGTGTCAGTCATTGATTTAGTTCCAGCGGTATTGGCACACCTGAAGCAAAAAGGAATTCCCTTCGTGTCAGATAAGGCAAGAAAGGAGATTACTACATGGCTCCGTGGTGCGATTGAACGGGCTGGGCTATTGGATGGGGAGCAGTTTGTAGCAAAAAACGAATTCAGGGAGAAGGGCTTCCTCGGCAGCGGGGGCATAAGTCGTTTTCGTAACCTTCTTTGGGCAGCGGCCTTTGGAAAGCGAAAGATTAGGAATCCAATACCAGAAAAGATAGCTGAAAAAGCAAATCAAGCACGCGACGAAGTCAATCAGCTTCTCTACAAGTAATATGCCAATTGACTACGACTCAGCCAACCGTGTTTTTGAACTATCTTTCGGGAAACTTGACAGACGACAGGCGAGAATGGGTTTCCCGGAACCTGGAATTTTGTCGAATGAGTTTAAGACATTGCTTCCAATTGGAACGCACCCTCCTGTATTACCTCATAATCAGTGCCAGTTACTTGCTTCTGCAAGTGTGGAGATGTGGCATCGGGCGATTCACAGTTTTCTCTGGTCTGTTGCATTAACCGAAGCCAGTCCCTTGTGGGCTTCCGTCAGCGGTTATTACGCAAGCCATTTCGTAATGCGTGCTTTTGCGCATTCGATGGGGTTCTTCAAGTCTTTCACTAAACGAGCAGCGATTCAGGTTGTAATGGATCGTAGCGGGCAGTTTGTTTTATCACAGGTCGATATCAGAGGTGGAGAACATGCCTTCTATTGGAAGGTTATTAAAAAGCATCCTGATTTCGCTTCGAATCCTTTGTTCCGTGAGAATAGCGAGCGAGATGAGCATTCAGACTCTGCTCATCGAACTTTCGCCAATTACACAGATCACGTTAATTCATTCACTCCTATCAAATTTCCCGAATTTAAATGGATCGCTGAGTACATAGAGAAGATAAGTCGCATTAGACTCTATTCAGTAGACAAGCCTTCACGAGATGACTATCCAGATCTTCAAAATGTTCAGATCCTTGCTTTCCAGCGAATAGTCGCTTTTCACGATTTTCTTGACGAACGAGTTCCAACGAATCGATTCTGGCGAACACATCGAAGACCTGATTGGTGTAGAGACATTATGTTGTTTCAGGTAGAAGAACCAAGATTGGAGTCGCCTTCAATCGCATGAAATACATGGGTTCCAAGCGAGCCATGTTGCAAAACGGTCTCGGCGAGTTGTTGGGCCGCGAGTTGGCTGGCACGCGCCGCTTCGTAGACCTCTTCGCCGGATCGGGCGCAGTTGCTACCTATGTCGCAATGCGCTTTCCGATTCCAGTCCTTGCATTCGACCTTCAACGCTATAGCGTTATACTCACAGATGCGATCATCAACCGCCAGACGAATCTTGATTGGCAGAGCGATTGGAGAAATTGGCATCGCCGCGCCAAGTCGCTCTTCAACACCTGCAAAATTCCAGTAGCGGACAATCTCACGAAAGCTATCGTTGTCAATTTCAGGGAGTGGTGTGATCAACAGACTAAATTTCCTATCACCCATGCTTATGGAGGCCACTACTTCAGCCCTAAGCAGGCTGTGTGGATAGACTCACTCCGCGTCAGTGTACCGAAGCACGAGCCAACTAAAACGGTGGCTCTCGCTGCCTTGATCCAGGCTGCCAGTCAATGCGCAGCGGCTCCCGGACACACGGCACAGCCATTTCAACCTACACGCACCGCCAAGCGGTTTCTCAAAGAAGCTTGGAGCAAAGATATTGTCAGTAAAACCCGAACCACATTTGAATCTTTATCCGGCCTATTCGCAAAACGGCGCGGACAGGCTAAGGTTGATGATGCTAATCTCGCAGCATCACGGCTTCGTGAAAATGATTTGGCTTTCATTGATCCGCCTTATTCAGGAGTACACTACAGCCGCTTCTACCATGTACTCGAAACAATTGCTGATGGCGATTGCGGCGAAGTATCAGGCATCGGTCGTTACCCGGCGCGCGAAAAGCGCCCGCGTTCCAAATACAGTGTCAGTTCAGAATCTGCTGAAGCGATTCGTGATCTTCTTGAAAAAGTTAGTACCCGCGGTGCGCGAGCTATTCTGACATTCCCAGACCATGACTGTTCAAACGGGCTCAGTGGGGACTTGGTACGTGAGGCTGCCATGCAGTTCTTTTACGTTCAGGAAGAACAGGTCGAAAGCGCTTTCAGTACGCTCGGCGGCACGGGCGATGAACGCGATAATGAAACTGGACGTGCAGCGCGCAGGCATACCAGAGAACTTATGCTCATTCTGGAACCAAAATGATGCGGTACTTCCATGACGCACATTAAGGTTGTGGTCTGCTGTTTGATGAAGATCACGCAGGACGTGCGCGAGTACGCGGCAACTCATGGGCTTGAAGAGGAGAAAGCTATTGAGGCGGGTATGCAGGAGAAGGCTCAGGAGTTCGTCCAACTCGGCTCGGAGATTTACACGAAGGCTTGATTTATCGCTTGAGAGGATTTGTGCAGCGAGTTGCTGCACAAATCCTGAATTTGTCGCACAAGTTGTGCGACAAATTCCGTTTGATCGAATGATTGAGATGCCGCCAAAAAAGAAACAGGAAAAAAAGCAGCAGCCAGCGCGGCGGGGCGCGAAAGAACTGCTCGCCGGATACGAGGAATTTCTCAACGACCTCAAGGCGCGAATTCATTCGGCGCAGATCAAGGCAGCGATTTCAGTCAATCGTGAATTGATAGAGCTTTACTGGGAAATCGGCAAAGGCATCGTGGAGCGGCAGGAAAAAGCAGGCTGGGGCGATGAAGTTTTGATTCGCCTGAGTCGAGACCTGAGACGCGATTTTCCTGATCTGCAAGGCTTCTCGCGCACAAACCTCTATCGGATGCGAGCTTTTTACCTGGCCCATCGTGACCAGTCAGGATTTGTCCCACAGCTTGTGGGACAAATCCCTTGGGGACACAACCAGATTATCATCGAGAAGCTCAAAGACCCCGCCGAGCGCCAGTGGTACATCCAGCAGACAATCCAGTATGGCTGGTCGCGTAACGTACTTCGCCATCACATCGAAACCCGGCTCTATCAACGTCAGGCCAAAGCTGAAAAGTCTACGAACTTCGCCGCCACTCTTCCGCCTCCGCATTCCGATCTCGTCGAGCAGACGATCAAAGACGAATACATCTTCGATTTCCTCACTCTTCGCGAGGGCGCGCACGAACGCGAACTTGAGCGCGCCTTGGTCGAGCGCATCCGTGACTTTCTGCTTGAGCTTGGCGCAGGATTCGCCTTTCTCGGCAGCCAGTATCATCTCTAAGTCGGCGGGCAGGATTTCTATATCGATCTGTTGTTTTATCATTATCAGTTGCGCTGTCTCATTGCGATTGATCTCAAGATGGGCGAGTTTCAACCGGCTGACGCAGGGCAGATGAATTTTTATCTCTCGGCTCTCGATGATCTCGTCCGGCATAAGAGTGATAATCCATCGGTAGGCATAGTTTTATGCAAAGGCAAAAACCGGACGGTTGCCGAATACGCCCTGCGCGATTTGAACAAGCCTCGGGGCGTGGCGACAGCCCGACTGCCCGCCGCATTGTCAAAGGCTCTCCCATCGCCTGATGAATTGCAACGCCTGCTTGATGAAGCGGACGAAGCATAAGACAATTCGGCTCAGAGATTTACATGAAGGCTTGAGACGGCGAGGCGCAGAGGTTTGTCCAACAGCTTGTTGGACAAATTCATTGGCTTTACAATGGCGTACTGAGAGACAGGAAAACAGCGCGAGCCTTATGCAGCAACCGCGAAAACAATCCGCAAAAACGGATGATGTAATGTCGTCGCTGGCGCTCGATTATCGGTCGGAGACCGTGAGCCATTCGCGCATCGTGCTTGCAGATTGTTTTGAGTGGCTGGGTCGAATCCCGGAAAACTCTCTGCACGCCATAGTGACTGACCCACCGTATGGAGTGAAGGAATACGAATTCGATCAGATTGAAAAAAGAGCGAACGGAAAAGGCGGCGTCTGGAGGATACCACCATCGTATGACGGGCATGAGCGCGCGCCTCTTCCCCGATTCACTGCTCTTGATTCACGGGAGCGCGAATCATTGCGCCGATTCTTTGTCGATTGGGCAAAGTTGAGCGTGCGAGTGTTACGTCCCGGAGGACATGTTTTCATTGCCAGCAACAGCTTTCTTTCCGTCATGGTTTTCTCTGCTCTGGTCGAAGGCGGACTGGAATTTCGCGGTCAGTTGATTCGTCTCGTGCGGACGCTTCGCGGCGGCGACCGTCCGAAAAACGCCGAAGAAGAATTTCCCGACGTGTCATCAATGGCGCGTGGGTGTTACGAACCCTGGGGGATTTTCCGAAAACCGCTGCCATTAGGAATGACCGTGAGCGATTGCCTGCGAAAATTTCAAACCGGCGGTCTGCGCCGCACAAAAGATGACAGGCCGCTCGGCGATGTGATAATGAGCAAGCGCACGCCTCGAAGAGAAAGAGATATCGCAAATCATCCGAGCCTCAAACCTCAATCTTTTCTTCGGCAGATCGTTCAGGCTGCGCTTCCTCTCGGTGAAGGCATCATAGCCGATCCGTTTATGGGATCAGGCTCCACACTTGCGGCAGCCAATGCCCTGGGATTGAGTTCCATCGGTATAGAAAGACACCTCGATTATTACGAGATGAGTCGTGAGGCAATCCCAAAATTGACTATGCTGAAAAAGGAAGTTCAGCCTGCGGATTGAAACCGTCCGGGTGAATCGCGCAAGGTATGCAGGCAGCCGCTTCAAATTCTTCGCTCATCTGAATCTTTCTCGATGCGAAGGATTATCGAGCCGCGCACAAAATAAACGAGATTCAAACGCCAGCGCAAGCATATTTGATCGCCTGCGCAGATGCTGCCCTCAGTCATTATGAATTCTGATAAATCTGATCACAGTGGAAAATTCTTCAACTGGCGTGAAAAAGCTTTCCCCTATCTGTTGATCGCGCCCGCAATCGCCGTGCTTCTCGCGCTTTCGATTTATCCCCTGCTCTACATCATTAAAATCAGCTTCCAGACCGGATCGGGCGAATCGATCAAATGGTCGCTATCGAATTTCACCCGGCTCTTTTCAGACTCCTTCTTTCGAGACGCGCTCCTTCACACTCTCATCTACGCCATAGTCGCGCTCACCTTCGAATTCCTCATCGGCCTCGGCCTTGCCCTCCTCGTTGATCGTCCGCTCCGCGGGCGCAATGTCTTTCGAGCCGTCCTGCTCATCCCGATGATGCTCCCGCCCGTAGTCGTCGGAGTAGTCTGGCGATTGATGTTCAATCCGAACTTCGGCGCAATCAACGGCACTCTCAAATCCATGGGCGCAAACACCGATGCTCTGACCTGGACTGCATCGCCTGCGCTGGCTCTCGCGTCAGTCATCGCCGTCGATGTGTGGCAGTGGACGCCGTTTATGTTTCTGATCCTGCTCGCGGGGCTTCAGGCCATTCCGCAGGAGCCTTATGAAGCTGCGATGGTCGATGGCGCAAACTGGCGACAGACTTTTTTTCACGTCACGCTTCCTTTACTCAAACCGGCGATACTGATCGCGCTTCTACTGAGAACCATGGACTTGCTGCGCGTCTTCGATCAGATATTTATACTCACGGAAGGCGGGCCGGGATTCGCCACCGAAACCGTGAGCCTCTACATCTATCGCGCGGCGTTTCGATTTTTCGATTTCGGCTACGCTGCCGCGATGTCGTTTGTGCTGCTTGCGCTCACGAACGCCATAAGCTACGCCTATATCCGATTGCTTCAACGACAGGAGACCGCATGAAGGCTACCGCAAATCACGCTCGACGATCTTCGCTCACGCGCGTCGCTCGCTACGCGCTGCTTGCTGTGGCCGTCTGCGTGGCAATCGCGCCGGTCTACTGGATGTTGACCATATCCGTCAAAACGGAAGTCGATCAATTTGCCTCGCCTCCTCGCTGGTTCGATTTCTCTCCGACTCTCGCTCATTACATCGACGCTTTTTCGACGCGATCTTTCGGCAGCTTTCTTTTGACGAGCGCAATTGTCGCCGCGCTTTCCACTCTGTGCGCGATGACTATAGGAACTCTTGCCGCTTATGCGCTGGCGCGGTTTCGATTGCCTGCGGGCCTCAACAAAAGGCTGTCGCTGTGGATTCTCTCGACTCGCATGTTTCCGCCGATAGTGACTGCCGTGCCGCTCTTTCTGATGATGCGCGATCTTCGTTTGCTCAATACCATAGGGTCGCTCGTCGTTGTTTACACGGCGTTCAATCTTCCGTTCGTCGTGTGGATGATGATCGGATTTTTCCGCGAGCTTCCGCGCGAACTGGAAGAAGCGGCTATGGTCGATGGCGACTCACGGCTCGGCGCGCTCCGACGGGTAGTGCTGCCGCTTGCGGCTCCAGGATTGGCGGCGACGGCGGTCTTCTGCCTGATCGTGTCGTGGAATGAATTTCTGCTCGCGCTGGTGCTTACTCAAACGGAAGCCGCGATGACTCTGCCCGTCGGCATCGCCGGACGAGTGACTCAGTACGAAATCAAATGGGGAGTGATGAGCGCGGCGGGCGTCGTCGCGATGATGCCGATACTTGTCTTTGCGCTCTCGGTTCAGAAATATCTCGTTCGAGGATTGTCGCTCGGCGCAGTGAAGGGATGACACAAAAGAAAACAGAAGTCAGAAGTCAGGAGTCAGGAGTCAGAAGTCAGAAGTCAGAATGTGTGCGCATTCTGTGATTGATTCGCGCCTCCCGCCTTTTCATACTTTCAGGGCGTCGCCTCTGACGAAAGGGAAGACTCCTCGGAACATGTACAGCGGGCTGCCAGCCTGCTGGTTCCCCGATTTTCATACTTTCCGCGCGTCAACAGGCTGGCCGACTGTTCTACCGGGCGACTCCTCCGGGGCGAGACAGAAGTTGAGGTATCTCACTTTGAATCGCGTCTGGCGATTACATCGCGAAATTGCAATTCATTGACTTTCGATCCTCTGAGTCCTAGAATTTCGGTGTCCATCTTAGACCAGGCAAGTCAACGTGAATATCGAAGAACTCAAGGAGATTTATCAGGAGAAGTGTCAGGAAATCCGGGCCACCCTCGCTGAGTTCGGCTGGGTGGGCCGCGAGGCTGCGGATGAAAGGCTCTTTGAAGAACTCACCTTCTGCATATACACCGCAGGCGCGAGCGCCCGCATGGGGCTGAGATGCGTCACGAGTGTCAGGCCGGTACTTATGACCGGCTCTCTTGAAGATATTCAACTCGCTCTTGCGCGCAAGCACCGTTGGCCCGACGCTCGCGGCGCTTACGTCTTTGAAACCCGCGAGTATCTGCGCGAGCATTGCGGCCTCGGAATGCGCGAACTGCTGGCGGGATTTGAGACTGCGGACGCGCGACGGGATTTTTTCGCGGCCAATCCCCGCGTGCGCGGCATCGGTTACAAGGAAGCGAGTCACTACCTGCGCAACGTGGGCTTTCGCGGCTATGCGATCCTCGATAAACACATACTAGCGCGGCTCGCGGAATTCTCGGTGATCGAAAGCGCGAAGCCGCCTTCTTCGAAAAAGAAATACATCGCGCTGGAAGAAAGCATGAAACAGTTCGCCTCTCAGATCGGCATCGATTTCGATGAGCTTGATCTGCTTTTGTGGTACACGAAGACCGGGGAAATACTTAAATGAAGTTCAAAAGCATCCAGTGGCTCCCTTGTCTCGTGGCATTGCTGCTCGTGATGGCTCTGGCTGCTCCGGCAGAAACATTTCCTCAACGACTGTCTTCCGGTCAGATCAACGACGCGCTCAAGCAGGGTCGCAAAGCCATACGCGCGGGCGAGTACAACAAAGCCATCTCCATCTACAAAGACCTTCTTGAAAAAAGCGATCAGCATATTCAGGCGCATCTCGGCCTCTCGCTGGCCCATCTGAAATCCCAGAATTATCAACTCTGCTATGATCACGCCCGTTTCGCGCTCAGGATAAACGCCTCAAACGCGCGGGCGCACGCGCTTGCATCCATGTCATTGCTCAGGTCGGGATTCGTCGGCCATGCGGTGGCTGAGTTGATAGAGGCGCTCAAACTCGATCCGAAAGAACCGCTCGCCTACGGGGCCGCCGCCGAGATCGATTACTACGAGGGCCGCGCCAGAGAATCCCGCACGAAGGCGTTTCAGGCATACTCGCTCGATTCTCAGGAGCCTGACTTTCTGATAACGATTGCGCGCGCCTCATCAAGACTTGAGATGTTCGCCGAAGCCGCCGACGCTTACGAACAATTCCTCATCATCGCTCCCAAAACCGATGTCGAGCGACGGGATCGCATTCGCGGATTGATCAATTTCTACCGACAACTGGCAGGGCTTGATGTTCATCAACTCAGCGGCCCTCAGTCCTCGCACATTTCCTTTCAACTCGGCAGCGACCGCAGGCCGTATATCAAGCTCAAGCTCAATGGTCGCGACGCTGTTTTCGTCATCGACACAGGATCAGGATTTACGGTCGTCTCGAAAGACGCTGCGAAGCGATTCGGCGTGTCGGAGATTGCAAAGGGCGGCGTGTCGCAGGGAGTCGGAGGGAGCGGCAAGTTTCCCATCGTCTACGGGTTGATCCGCACTATTCAGATCGGCGATTTCAAAATCAGATCCGTCCCCTGCTTCGTTCGCCCCTTTCACGGCCACGCCGAGCGGCCCAGCGATGAGCAATCAGACGGCTTCATAGGGCTTTCGATTCTCTCTCACTTCCTGACCGAGATCGACTACAAGGACAACTTCATTCGCCTCTTTCGCGAAAACGACAAGCCTCTGATCGAAGTCGTCCCTGCGGCCACGATCGTTCCGTTTCGCACGACTCAAAACGGTCTGATCAGCATCGAGACCGAGCTTGAAGGCACTCATCGCATAAACGCGATTCTGGATTCGGGCGCAAGCTCGACGGTCATCTCTTCAGCCGCCGTTGACCGGCTGCAGATGCGAGACAGCATAATCAAGGGGCAGACAGTCAGGGTCATAGGCGCGGGCGGAATTTCAGATAACGTCGAACTGCTCTTCATAAAAACCTGTCGCGTCGCCGACCTCCAGCAATCCAATATGCGCGCGTTGGTTCTGGACTTCAATGCGATAAACGAAACGAGCGGATTTGAGCAAAGCGGCATACTCGGCGGCGACTTCCTCCGCAATCTCCGAATCACCATCGATTTCGCCCGCGCGCAGGTCGCCTTCACGCCTCACTCTTCTGTGGTGGAAAAGAAGCAAATGGAAAGGCAAAAGTAAAAAGGCAAAATGAAAAAGTAAGGAAGGTGTTGCGATCATCCTGAATCGCTTTTCATAGTCCGCGCTTCCGTTTTTTGCCTTTTGCCTTTTTACTTTTGCCTTGCGGCGAAGCCGCGCTTTGTCTTTTATGTTAGAATCGCTTTTGCGACGATAATGAAAAAGACGCTTTACCTTGAGACATCGGTCATAGGCGCGTATCTCGACAACGGCGAGCCGTTCCGCCGCGACCTCACCATTCGCTGGTGGGAGCATGAGCTTTCGGACTACGCGCCGTTCGTTTCGCCTCTCGTCGTGCGCGAGCTTGAGCGGATGAGTGAACCGCGACGGGCCGCTTATTTGAATTTGATTCGCGATGTGCCGCGACTTGAAATCAGCCAGGAAGCGGCGATACTCGCAGACGGCTATGTGGCGCGCGGCATATTTCACCGCAAGTACATCAGCAACGCTTTGCATGTAGCCGTAGCCTCGGTCAACAAGGCTGATATGATAGTAACCTGGGACTTCGGACATCTGGCCAATGTGCATCGTCAGGCGCGAATTCAGTTGTTCAACACTATGGCCGGGTTCTTCGTCCCGATGATCGTCACTCCGGAGTTTTTGATAAGCCCGGAGTTCTAAAGAGTCCAGTGAGTCTATAGAGTCTTGAGAGTCGGCGAGTCCGGACTCTCAAGACTCTACGGACTCTCAAGACTCTCTGGACTAAAAGAGATGTATCGCAAGCCGAGATTTCTGGAAGAGCTACACGCCATCCGCGAAGAGATGTCGCGCGAGTGCGATTATGATATCGATCTGTTCGCCGAGATGGTACGCTCAGGCCAGCAGCCACGCTACGGGCCGGCCCGCAACATTCGAGGCTCGCGTCTGCGCGCCCCCGCTCAGGACAAGAGCGATGAAAATACTTACTCAGGTTCTCAAAATGACTAGAAGATTTTTTTCCTTTCAGCTTTCCCTGCTCGTCATTTTCTCGTTGCCTTATAGCTCGCTTGCCGATCAGCAATTGGAGCAGAAACCTAAAACCGTGCTGCTCGACATCACTGAAATAGCCGAGCGCGTCAACGAGATAGTCGTCAATGTGCGCTCGAACTCAGAAGGGGGCGAGAGCCTCGGCAGCGGGTTCATAATCGATAAGCGCGGGTTGATAGTCACCAACTTCCACCTCATCTCCAACACCCCGCCGCGACGCCCCTCGGCGCAGGCGGAGCAGAATCCAGCGACTAAACTGGCGACGAACGTCTCCGTCACGCTCAACGACGGTCGTCAGTTTCCGGCTTCGGTCAAAGGCTATGACGAAGCCACCGATATTGCGCTTCTCGAAATAGTCACAGACGGCAAGCCTCTGCCGGTGGCCGAACTTGGCGACAGCGATTCTTTGAAAGTAGGCGAATGGGTCATCGCCGTAGGAAACCCTCTGGGGCTTGATCACACAGTCACACTTGGAATAGTGAGCGCGAAGGGGAGGACGGGATTCGGCGGACAGTTCGATGATTTTCTTCAAACGGACGCGGCCATCAATCCCGGCAATTCGGGCGGCCCGTTGGTCAACGCTCATGGAAAGATCGTCGGCATCAACACGCTGGTGCTTGAGCGGACTCAGGGGTTGAGCTTTTCGATACCGATAAACACTTTGAAGTCCATCCTGCCGCAACTGATCGAGCGGGGACGGGTGGCGCGCGGATTTCTGGGAGTTGAAACCTTCGATCTCAATCCCGGAGCGCGCAGCGCGCTCAAGCTCACGCCTGATCAAAAAGGCATCGTCGTTCAGAGGGCGGAGCGCGGCACTCCGGCAGCGCGCGCGGGACTCAGAAAAGACGATGTGATCACGACTGTCGATCGCGAGGAGATAACTTCTTATGTTCAATTCAATCGCATCATCGCCAGCAAAGCTCCGGGAATGAAAGTCTCGATTCAGATAATGCGCGACGGGAAGCCCTACACCATCAGCGCCGAGATAGGAGAAGAGGCGAAGGGCAAGTAATGGAAAAGTGCGAGATCATTCTTTACTGGAGCAGCGAAGACAAAGTTTTCATCGCTGAAGCGCCGGAGTTGCCCGGTTGTATGGCGCATGGCGATACGCGGGAAGCGGCTTTGAAGAATGTTCAGGACGCCATCGAACCATGGATCGACACAGCTAACGAATTCGGCGACTCGATCCCGCCGCCTAATGGAAGGCGTCTCATGCTGGCTTGATACGGCAGCCCCAGTTGCGCCAGATACTTCTGCCGTACAAAATAGCAGGTGATGTTGAATCTGCGCTGGACGAGCAAACCGCAAATGAGGTGAATCTATGACTATCACACTGACTGATGAGCTTGAAGAACTCCTTAATGAAAAAGTCAAAAGCGGAGCCTACAAATCCGCTGATGAAGTTATTATGGCGAGTTTGCGCCTCCTGAAAGCTCAGGAGGATGGGATGGAAGCCTTGCGCCGGGAAATCCTGTCGGGCGTCGAAGACATTCAACAAGGGCGGTTCACCTCTTACTCTTCCGATTCTGAACTCGAAGCCTTTTCCGATGAAATCATCAAACAGGCGCAGGAAAGACGGGATTCTCAAGGGGAAAAATGACGCGTACCGTCAAAGTCGCTGCCGCAGCCGAAGAGGATTTGAAAGCGATTTGGGAATATGTCGCGCAACACAATTCTGAATAGGTCTAAAGATTCGCTGTTTTACTCAAAATGAAACAACCGGCCAGAGAACAACCTGAGTATTTCGAGCCGCCCGCGCCTCCTCCGGTCGTTGATATATTTCAATCCGTCGGCTTCGATGTTCCCGACGAAGACTCTTACAGTATGCTGGCCGAACACACCGAATCGAGCGGCGAGCATTCCTGCGCGCATCGCGGCGATACCTCTGTGCACGGATGGTGCTGGAAGCTGGGCGAAGGGCTGGAAGTATGGTCGGTTTTGTACGAACACGAAGACGAGATGTATCACGCTGACTGCCGCCCCGCTTTTCGAGGCCGCTACGTTTATCACGTTCAGCCGTGGGAACTGGTCGAGTTCGACGAAGACGGCGAAGCTTTGGTACGCGGGCGCGTCAATGACAAAATCGATCTCATATTCGAACTTCAAAATCTCACTGAGTTGCCGCCCTCCATGTTTCAACACTCTTATCTGCACGTCTCGCTCGCGGGCCTCGCCTACAGCGCGCAGATACACCCTTCGACAAAACAGGTCGCGCCCCGTTTCGAGATTGCCGAGACGCTGCCCGAATTCGAGCAGGACGCCTGCGAAAGCGACTATATAATAAGAGGCCGCGTGATCGCGTGGCGCGAGATTGAAAACCCCGTGACCGAAAGCCGACTGGTCTGGCTCTACGTCGAAGCGGGAGAGACGAACATCGAAATTCTCGTCAGTCGCAGTTCTCTGCGCGGGCGGCCTCGCACGGGCGCTATCATCACGGCCAATATCTGGCTTCAGGGTCACGTGCTTGAAGCCGAAGATTTATTCGCGCGCTACGAAGGCGTCGACTGGGATTTTCCCGCCGCCGATTTCTGGATGAAACTCCGTCGCGATAACTGAAAGTCAGTCGTTACGCTTCTTCAACCTGCGGTCGAAGAAATCCGACGCCGCCCGGTAAATCCTGAGCCAGTTTTCATGGCGCAGAAAATCATGCACGTCGTCGGGAAAAACCATCTGCTCGAATTCGACTCCACGCTCGCGCAATCGCCGCACAAGATCGACCGTTTGAGAGAAAGCCACGTTGCGATCATCATCTCCGTGAATGAGCAGCACAGGCGACTTCCATTTGTCTACAGAACTGATCGGAGATGAATCGCGGCCAAGTCTTATCAATTCGCCTGTAGCCCACGGCGCGCGCCCGACTCTCGCGCTCCAGTCGTGAACGCCGTGAATATCGACTCCGGCGGCAAAGATATCGGAATTTCGCGCAAGCCCCATCGCCGTGAGATATCCTCCGTAAGACCCGCCCCAAAGTCCTATGCGTTTTGAATCCACATCGTCGCGCGAGCGCAGATAATTTCCCGCAGCAACAACATCCTGATATTCGCTTGCCCCGCGCGGGCCGCGCTTCTTCGCTTCGCGAAATGCTCGACCATAGCCTGTGCCGCTGCGGAAATTGATCGAAAGAACGACGTAACCGCGACTCGCCAAGTACTGATTGAGCGCGTAAGAGTTGTGATAGTAGTAGAGATAATGCCAGCCTAAAAGCATCTGTCTGACAGGGCCGCCGTGGAGGAAGACCACCGCAGGCAGACGACCGCTCATGTTGCGCGGTTTGAATAACTGACCATGTATTTCCATCCCGTCCGAGGCGCGAAATATAATCTGTTCGGGCGCGACGAGTTGCTTCGACGGAAAATCCGTAGCGAGAGCCCGCGGCGCTATCTGTCGGCGATTCCCGCCGTCAGCATCCGAGATGAAAGGCAAAAACGGCTCAGTCGCAGTGGATGCAAGAAAAGCTATCTGTTTTCCGCCCGCGAGAATCACCGGGTACGTTTCGATTCCATCGCCCCGCGTTATCTGCGAGGGTTGCCCGCCCGTGACAGAGACTTTCCACAAATGACGGCGGTCGATATCCGAAGCGTTCGATGCGACGACGAGATAGGATTTATCCGCAGACCACGCGACTTCTTCGACTTCATGCTCGCCCTCGGTGAGCGCGGTGACAGAGCCTCCGCTCGCAGAGATAGAGTAGAGATGCGACCATCCGTCTTTTTCGGAATTGAACACTATGCGGTCGCCTGCCCCCCACTGCAAAGTGTTCTCTCCCAGCCGCGCCGAGAAGGAATCCATTTCCCCATTGCCCGAGCGCCAGATTTCCTTTCCCATTCCTGTCTCTACGTCGGCGACGCGAATAGACCACGGAGCTATTCTTTCCCGCTCCGGCGAATAAGTGTCCGTGACGTTGAAGATTCGAATGAAGGCTATTCGTTTTCCATCCCAAGACCAGCGAGGAAAGGTGTCGCGATCTATGGAAGGCTCGATGAATTTTATGCGCTGCGCCGCCGGGTCATAGACAGCGATGAAGCTGTGATCGCCGCGCGATGAGACGAAGGCCAATTGCTTTTGGTCGGGCGACCACGCGAGTGAGGATACTTCTCCGCGAACCTCGAACATTTTTTTCGCCGCTCCGCCCGATGCGGGCGCGCTCCACAATCCGTCTTCGCGAAAGAAGAGAACTCTGTCTCCGCGAGGGGAAAACGAAGGGTTCGATCCTTCGCCTATGCGCGTCACTAATGCTGTGCGCGCGTTTACGACCCAGACTTCCTGACGCGCGCCCGCTGGATCGCTCGTAGGATTCGGAATTTCTTTTTCGCTGTTAGGCTCGCCTCCGCGGACGAAAGCTATGCCCGCGCCGGTGGGCGAAAAAACTATCGAGGTGATTTCCTGTCCGTCATCGTCGGTGTAGCGCGTGAGTTGCCGCCCTTTGAATGTGGGAGCTTCGGCGATCCAGATATTACGTTTGCCTTCGGCGTCGAACACCCATGCGATGCGATCTCCTGCAAGTGATGCAATGAGTTCCGAGGGAAAGGGAGAACTCATGACCTGCTCAAGCGAGAAGCCGTCCGCGTGAGCGCGCGGCACGACTGAAAATGAAAGAGCAACAGTGAGCAATGCGATCAGAGCGAATCGATAGCGAGCCATAGCACCTCCAGAGGAAAAGAATCGGGATGAGTGCGTTATATGATTTGAAGAAACGGGTGTCAAGCGCGAGCAGGCAAAACGAGCGGGCAAGTTTCTTGCTTTGAAAAGGGCTTTGCCGAATAATAACGGACGTGAGTACAACGACGATTCCAACATCTTCCGCCAGCATTGAGTCATCAATCTTCAATGTGTCGTCGGAATGGCTGAAACTGGCAAAAGATCGCTTTGAGTCTTCAGGTCATTTGATAATACCCGATCAGCCTTTCAGCATACCGGAACAGACTTTCGTGTTTAGGCGCGTAAGGGATAAGATCATTGTTGAAAGTCAGCCTACAAATTCCTGGCCTAAGATTTATATTGAATTCTCTTCAAACCTGGAAGGCAGAGATTTCGCATTGCATCTGGCGGACGACTCAGTTGACGGATGGCTGTTGTACACTCGTGTGAATTTTCTGCTTGCTAAAGCAGGCGCGTTTTCCATTCTAGCCGACTCAGGCGATGAGATAGGGTCTAGGTTCAAAATCGACTTCGATAAAAATTTCTTTCAACTCGCAAGAATATCCAGAAAGCTGAAATTCATAGAAACCGTCTTTAATTTAAGATTCTCGCTCCCGGATATATTCTCTTCCGAAGATTTGAGTAACCTTGAGATTGTTTTTCGAGGAATCACCGAAGGCGAATTCAGTGTAAGAGCATCTGACTTCACCTTTCCATCAATGCCGCCGTCGGATATTGATTTGACCAAGCCTCCTTTTGACGGCTGTGGCTCAATCTCTCGTGCTATCGGAAGTCAGATAAAACTGTTTGGCGAGCAGTTGCCCACAGGTTCCGTAATGGTTCATCTCGAAAAAGCTGAACTGGCAAACCCGATAGTTGTCCGGCACATTCGAAATGGTTTTAAGGAACCTGTAGATGTTCGTTTTGAGGTGTTGGACAATCAGATTGTTTACCGCTTCGAGGATTATGTTCGGCAGCCGCGGGAACATCTTACTCAACGGCTTGAGCGGTTCAAACAACAGCTTGCTCTTGAAGAGCCGAAAGACCTGGTCGACCTGATAGACGAATCTCTTCAAAAGGACGTTTCGTCCGAAGAAGCCAATCAGATAGCCATGGGTTGGACCCAATACAATGACCTGCCGGATCGTTTCTGCCCTCAAGACCCGGAGATTGATCCGGCGACCGGACACTGGCGCGTCCCCCTATGGCTGGTTTATACAGGCGGCGAGGGCGGGCCTGTTGGCGAGATCATAATAGATTCCAGAAACGGCAAGATAATTCATCACACTCCCATCGAAGAGTTGTACAGCAAAGGCAAAGCCATTGCTGAGAGAATCCTTCATGCCGGATAGACCGCCCTATTACTTTCAAGAGACTGCGCACTCTTGTGTTCCTGCCTGTATGAGAATGGTACTTGCTCACTTTGGCTCGTCAATATCGGAAGAAGATTTGCGCGCGTTATGCGATTGCACCGTTTGGGGAACAAGAGCCGGGGATGCCGTAGCTGCCGCTCGTAATCTTGGATTCTCCAAAACTGCGAAACACAATCTCGACATCGATTCGTTAAAAGAATTGCTTGACCTGGGGCTTTATCCAATCGTATTCGTTGAAGCGCGGCTTCACCCTGATAGTCAATCTCAAAAACATGCTGTCGTTGTAGTGAAAGTCGGCGAAAGCGAGGTGGAAGTACTTGACCCGACGCGCGGTGAAATTTCTCTCTCGATAGAAGACTTCGAAGGGGAATGGAAACACATGCGCCGACTCGCCATTCTTATCGAGAAATGATTCCGAATCAGCTATGAATCCCCAATAGAATACTTCTTCAAAAGATTGCGCGCTATGATGAGTCTCTGAAGTTCGTTCGTCCCGCCGCCGATTATAAGTAGCGGCGCGTCGCG
>DLHY01000163.1:0-44145 GCA_002483445.1 Blastocatellia bacterium UBA7656 | reverse complement strand
CATTCCTGCGCCGTCTCGGTCGCAAACAACTTCGCCATTCCTGCTTCCAAATCGCATCGCTCGCCTTTGTCTTTCTTTTCAGCCGCAGAGTAAATCAATAGCCGCGAGGCTTCTATCTTCGTCGCCATCTCTGCCAGCTTGATTTGTATAGCCTGATGCTCGCAAATAGGTTTTCCGAATGTGCGCCGCTGCTGTGAATACTTGATGGCTTCTTCGAAAGCCGCTCGCGCGATTCCAAGTCCGCGAGCCGCTACGTTCAATCGTTCGGCCTCAAGCCCCGTCATCACATGACGGAAGCCTTCACCTTCCCGCCCGCCGATCAGATTCGCGACAGGCACGCGGAAGTCTTCAAACAGCAACTCACACGTCTCCAAGCTTTTGTATCCGAGTTTGTCTATATCACGGCTGACCGTGAGGCCCGGCTCGCCCTTCTCGGCGACGAACGCGCTGATGCCCCGGTGCGCAGGCTCGGCGTCTTTGTCGGTCTTGACCATTATGAGCATCACTTCAGCGCGGCGACCGTTGGTTATCCACATCTTCGAGCCGTTGATATGATAAAAATCGCCGCGACGTTCGGCTGTCGTTCGTATGGATTGAAGATCAGTTCCGGCGTGAGGCTCTGAAAGACATATCGCGCCGCGCTTATCTCCGCGAGCCATCACGGGCAGGAATCTTCGCTTCTGATCTTCAGTGCCGAAGCGCGTCAGCACGTCTGCGAGAACCGTGTGCGTGCCGAGTATTCCGGCAAGCCCCATCCACACGCGCGAAATCTCTTCGAAGATCATCGCAAATACTGTGTAGCTCAAATCCAATCCGCCGTATTCTTCGGGTATGTTTGCGCCGAAGAGTCCCAGCCGCTTCATGCCCTCGACGATTTCCGTCGGGTACTCGTTGTGATGCTCCATTTCGGTAGCGACCGGCGCGACTTCTTTTTCAAGAAACTTCTTTACGGTCGCAAGTATGAGTTGTTCTTCCTCATTGAGTATGTATGCCATAGCTTGCCCTCGGAAAAAGTGACGCAAGACGAGCTTGCGTGGCTCTAAATCATCGCACTTTCAGGACGCGCAATCTGACCGCATTGCGCTGCCAGACTTCTCGAAGGATCGCATCATAGCACGGCGGTGAGAATTCTCATAAGCGCGTGTTCAATCCATATCGCTCGTGTCTCTCACAGAGACTGGTTCTATCAATTCAGTCGTGCTTTCTGTGATGGAAGCGGGCGGCGGCTGTAGAGATTCTCTTTCAGGCATCGAAACCGCGCGCAGGTCGGGCTGCTCTTCCTGTTGCGCGGCAGCGGGATTGAGCAAAACGTGCAGGCCCCGCATATTGTAAATGAGAGTCAGAAAACTCAGCACGCTGCCTATGGCGAAAAGCACCCATCCGATTTTCGTCGCCTTTTCACCGCCCAGCAGTATCATCGGCAGGGTGACGAGTAAAGTCAGCAACAGGATTACTACGCCGGTTGTCACTCCCACTTCCGCGTTGCTCAATCCGGCGGTCAATCGCATCACTTCGATCTCTGCGGGAAGGCGGTTTCGCGACATAGGCGTTCCGCAGGCGCGACAAAAACGGACGGCGCTGGTGTTTTCCATTCCGCAGGCGGGACAAGCGGCGTGGATGAGCGGCGCAGTGGCCAGCGCGATTATCGCTTCAGCTTCGCGTTCCATCGCCAGCTTTTCGCCTCTTGTGAAAAGGTACGGGACTTCGTAATTGAAAGTGGCGACAGTCGAAGCGGGACTGATCGATTTGAGCGCGATAGTCAGCCTCATGTCATATTCAAGCACGTTGGCTGACATCAGATTTTTTTGCGCGCTGCGACGGGCCTGAATCGGCTGCTCACTCAGGACGATGTAGTTGAATTCTTCCAAAGCGTCACTCAAAGCTCGGCACGCCGATTCCATATCGCCGCGGATGACGCGCCTGAAATGATGCTCCTGATATGATCCTGCGCCGCTTTGATTCATAGCTTAGTAGTCGGTGGTCAGTCGATAAATACCTTCTCTTTGATTGGTGGCGCGTCTGCCAATCAGTCGTTGAAATGAAATAACGTGGAGGAGCTTAGTCCTGGCCTCGCTCGCAGTGAATATCTTAGGTTCCGCAATGATCGATCCCAATAACCGACCGCTGCTCACTGATGTCCGAGCGCGATTATCGAACAGGTGAACGATCCGGGATTGCCGCCGAGATTATGAGCAAGCCCAAGCTTCATATCTTTCACCTGTCGCTCGTCGGCGCGTCCGAGCAACTGATTATAAATCTCATAAAGCATCCTCAATCCGCTTGCGCCTATCGGATGCCCGAACGATTTGAGTCCCCCGTCAGTGTTCACAGGCAGATCGCCCTGAAGCGTGAACGCGCCCGCGTCGATGTCCGCTTTCGCCCGGCCCGGTTCAGAAAATCCCAGGTCTTCGTAGATGATCATCTCCGTTATCGAAAAACAATCATGCACTTCGGCGAGGCTGATTTCTTTTCGCGGGTCGCGTATGCCGATCTGATCATAAACCTGACGCGCGGCGGCTTTCGTTTCCGGGAAAGAAGTGAAGTCGAAATCCGTATCCATCCTTCCTGTGCCGGGGCCGACTGCAAGCCCCATCCCTTTGACCGTCACATAGTCTTTCGTGAACTGCGGCGCAAGCTCCGTCCGAGTGATTATCGCCGCCGCCGCGCCGTCGGTCGTCGGGCAACAATCGAGCAGTCCGAGAGGCGAAGCGATAACGGGAGCTTTCAAGACCTGCTCGACGGTGACTTCTTTCTGAAAATGAGCTTTGCGATTTCGCGCGCCGTTGTAGTGATTCTTGACTGAAATTCTGGCCAACTCTTCTTTGCCCGCGCCGTAGCGGTGGAAGTATCGATTGGCCGCAAGCGCGAAAGCTCCGGGCGCGGTGTTGCCAGCGCCGATGACGGAATTGGCCGCGCCGGGCAGTCCTGAATAACCCGTGTCTTTGAGCTTTTCGAATCCGACGACCAGCACGAGGTCATAAGCTCCGGCCATCACGGCGAAAGCCGCGTTGCGAAGCGCGTCCTGTCCGGTCGCGCACATATTTTCGACGCGAGTGATGGGAATGTATTGAAGCTTGAGCGGGCGCGAGAGAGCCTGACCCGATATGCCCGAAGTGAGAGTCCCCACCCACCCGGCTTCGATCTGATCAGGTTGAATGTTTGCGTCCTCCATTGCCTCATAGGCTGCTTCAACGATGAGGTCTTCTTCAGACTTGTCCCAGTGCTCTCCGAATTTGGTGCAGCCCATGCCGATGATGGCCACGCGATCCACGAGATTTTTCATGACGATTCCCCTTGCTCTGTATCAGGCAAGTCATATCAAATCGCCCGCAGTGAGTCAACGACAGGAAAGATATAAAGCGTATTGACGGACACTTTCCGACTACGCATAATGGCTCTGGGTGGACAGAGCTATGAGTGAAGAACAAAAGCCTTTGGAACCTGAAGAGATTCAATCCAAGACGCTGAAAATACACTTTATAAAGAGCCATCATTTTCGTGTCATTCACGTTGATGGGGCTTGGGGTGCAATAACTCCAGATCTTAATATTCAAATGGCTGTTTACAGCGAGCGCAGACCAATACCACAACAATTGATCCAAGAAATATTGCCTGATGGCAGTCTTGGTGCCATAGTGGAAGGAATATCTCGTGAAGGGATAGTTAGAGAGGTTGAGGCGGATTTAGTCATGGATATGGACACTGCCAGAGCTATTTCTGTATGGCTGAAAGAGAGGATAGAGCGCCTCGAAGAACTGTATAAGGCGGATGCTGAATGAAAAAAATACGAACAACAGACGTAGTTACCACATTACCTTCCGGTACTAAGAGCCGGAAAGCTTATAAACACAGAAGCCGGAATACCTACAAACAAGAATTTCCTTCAACTAAAAGTTTCCGTTTTTTCCTGAAAGACAGTGGGGAACAGATTTCGAAGAAACATACCGTTACATGGGAATTTACTGCTTCTCGATCTGAGCGAAGCCGGTTTGCTGAACTCCGGGAAGAGATAGACCGTTTGGGAAAGCTAGCTTCAGGTTGGAATAGTTATGATGCAGACCCACCTAATTCAACATCCATTTATTGGGCACAGATAGTTCTTGAAATTCTTTCTGAAGCGAGTTTTTATCCAAGCCGGATTGCTCCTTCTGCGGAGGGAGGGGTGGGTTTTATTTTTGCTAAGGATAACCTGTATGCGGATATTGAATGCTTAAACACAGGCGAGATATTAGCCGTAACTTCCAGCGGACAAGCCAGACCATATGTTTGGAGCGTTAGCCCTGATCGGGGAGAAATCAAGCGATCTCTAGAACAAATCCGTGTCTACCTACGAATTTGATCGTCCAGAGCGAATGTTTCGTCGCAGTCGTCCTATCGACCCGGATTTTGATCCTCTTGAGGATTTATATATCCGGTGCAGACTTTGCGACGTTATAGGGAATCGCCTGTCGGGAGTAAGCATCAGATTCCCTGACTGCTCAGTGAACAGAGGCAAACATAGCGAACCTGAAGATGTGTTGATACCGCACTGGCTGGATTTTGGGATAGCTACGTTCAAGGTTGTGCATGTTCCTCAATCTCTAACCTCCGAAAGCGGAACAAAATTCGAATTCAAAGTCACGCATGTGCCAGAGGATGACAACTATGCTCATTCCGAAATCAGAACCTTCAAGAATGGCTTTCACGATGGAAAGGTCAAAGTGTCCTCCCTTGTAAGAAAAGAATTCAGACAAATTTTAAGCGAAAGAACCACGGTTATACGTCAGCCAACGATTTGATCCATAATACGAAACAAGATTCTTCTTAACCCAAAAACCGCATTTCATCACTGATACGGACTGAGCGTGGCGCGGCCCGCGTCGACTTCAAGCAGCCACACGCGGCGATCCCTGAAATACTCAAGCAGCGGGCCGTTGTCCGCCATATCGCGCGCCCATACGACCGGGGCGCTGTCGATATCGGCTTCGTTATGAACCCACTCCTGATGAATCCAATGCTGCGGCCCATAGCGCACGATCACAAGATGCCGCTCGCGGCTCTCTCTCATCTCTTCGATCATTCTGGCTCGCTCGGAATTCCACTCGCCGCGACCGGCTGCGGGCTGGCTTGTCCACGATGCAATCGCTAGAGCCGCGGCCATTATGATCGTCGCTCGCAGTATATGAATGCCTATCCGCGCGCCGCGCCAACGAATCGCGCGCAATCGCCTCATCGCGCGCATAACTATCACGAACAGGAGTCCCACAATCAGCGAAGAGTAATGAGGCAAGAGCCACGTTTCGAGCAGAATCGCAGAGACGCAAATCAAAATCACGATGAGCGCGCCCCGCGCCCAGCGATCTCGGCTCAAAGCGCAGGGCAACATCAAAAGCGGTATCAGAAAAGCGAAACTCTGAAGATTCCAGTCGAAGAGATTTCTGAGCTTGACCCCGACCACTCTGATGACTCCCGCATACGTCTGTTGATCGAGGTAGTTGCTGAGTTCCCAGCCTGAGTGAAGATCGCGCAACGCCGCGTGATTGTAGCTTGGCTCCGCGCGGAGTTTTTGAAACAGGAAAAGCGGCGCGATGCCGTAAGCCTCTTCGTGAACCGTGTAAGGCAACCGCACGGGGTCGCCTGTCACGCGCCAGTTGTAAAAGCCTGTCCATACGAGCGTGAGCGCAAGCATCAATCCTAAGGGCATTACTACGCGACGAATAAAGACTCGCGCCGTCGGCCCCTTGCGACCGAACATCCACGCAAGCATCCACGCGCCTAAACAGAGGCTCAGAATCGCTCCTTCATAAGGGCGGCTGCTGGCAAGAACGGCGCTGCCTGCGCCCATCAGGATCGCATCCCGTGCGCGCGGCTTTCTGAGTATGCGGCGAAATGCGCCCGCCGCAATCGCGCCTCCGCACAAAGCCACAGCGCCGCCCCAGTAGCTCTGACTCCATTCGAGAAACATAGGATGAAAGACCGTCATCATTCCGCCGAGTGTTGCCCATCGCGGCGGCATCCACGCCATCAACATCCAGCAAACGGCAGCCGCAGCCATAGCCATACTGAGCCACACTCCGACTATCGCGTGACCGCCGATTATCAAGCCTGCTGCAAGCATCAACCCCTGACCGGGCGGATACTTCGAAGCGTAAACGGGCTGATGAATCACATGCACGGCTTCGAGATAAACCCACATTCTGTGCGGGGGATTCGTGAGTCGTCCATGCGCGAAAGTGTCTGCGGCAAGAAGGTAGCTGAATTCGTCAGTCACTTCCGGATCGCGAATGCCTTTCCACACAGAGAGTGTCACGCTTACCGCGAACGCAAAGAGTCCGACCATCGCTACGGCAAGGGCGCGGCGTCGAGCAATACGGTTAAACAGCGACTGGATTTTCTGAAACAGCCTCGCGCCGAATCGCAAAGCGAGGGCGAGCGGAAGAGCTATGATCGCGATAGTTCGCCATCCGTGTTGCGCTGTGAAGATGATCGAGATGATGACGGGCAGGATGACGAGTGAAGCCAGGCCAGCGCGTAAGGCTTGCTTGATGATAGGCAATTGGGGCATTCAGTTTAGCGGCTTGCGGCAAAGCGTTTGATATTGCGCGCCGAGAGGAAGACTTGAAACCAGCGGCTCGATGAATCGAAGCCCTCGGAGAATTCTCGGAAAAATGAACAGGAAATCCGTTCGCAGGATTTCAAACCCCGCGGCGCAAAGCAATCGTTTCGCTTCCCGCGATGTCAGAGTGACTGCATCTTTGTCGAACGGGATTCGGCTCATCACGAGCCGCGTTCCGGGATTGAAAGGATTGTTCTCCCACAGCGCAAACAATCCGCCGGGGCGAAGCGAACGATAAACATAACCGACAGCCGCCGCGCGGTCTTCAACAGGTATGTGATGAAATACGCCGTTGCAGAAAGCCAAATCGATTTCTTCCCGCGGCTTGTACTCGTCGAACGAAAAAAAACGCGCCCGCTCCGATCCATTCATACGTCTTGCGGCGGCGAGAGATTTTTCCGAAACATCGACTCCGGTCACGTCAGTCGCGTCGAGCAGTTCTAAAAGGTAAGGCGCAGCCGATCCGATCCCGCATCCGAAATCCATCACGCGATCTGTACACGCATCGATTCTCGCAAGACACCTCTGAAGCCACTGAATGCGCCCGCGAGCGAAGAAGGTTTTATCTTCGCCCGAAACCGCAAGACCCTGCGAGAGCGCCGCGTCGTAACCGGCGGCGTACTCGTCGAACTCCGCGTTGGTGTAGGAGAACTGTTCCATCATCGTCGGCGCATTCCGAGAATGCTTATGAAAAAACTCGACAGGATGGTTTGAAATCCGAGCGCCGTGAGCGTTGCTCCCGGAATGACCCATCGCATGGTGTGACTGTAATCCAATCGCCCGAACGAGACTTCGCGCCATTGATTGATAGCAATGATGAGCAGTGCGATTCCGGCAATCAATGAGACGGCTCCCACTATCAGTCCGCGTTCGAGGTTTATGATCTTGAAGAGTCGAGTGAGCCGATGGTCTTCGGGCATCAGACCTTCGCTTATGGCGAACGTTTTGGTGAAGACTGAAAAGATGATCGATTGAAACCCGCACAGTATGGCGAGGCTTGCAAACAAAAGGGTGTGCGCGTCGAAAGTGATTCCGCGCAGGGTCACACCGGGCATCGCCAGCGCGTAGCCCGCGAGTCCTGCGAGAATCAAAATCGCGCCCGGAACTAAAAAGAGCCAGCGGGGGCTATACATCAGAAAAAATCTCAGCGTGCGCCAGCCATCGCGAAAAGATCGGAGATGCGGCGCGTGCGCTTTGCGACCGTCCGGGTGAAGCGTTACGGGAATTTCAGCTATGCGGGCATCATACAAACTCGCTTTGATTATCATCTCGGTGGCGAATTCCATGCCTGTGCATCGCTGATCGAGTTTCAGATAAAACTCTTTCGTGAATCCTCTCAGTCCGCAGTAAACGTCATTGATGGGGGCGCGAAACCACCAGCGCGCGAGTTTGGAAAACATCGGGTTTCCCCACCAGCGATGCAGAAAAGGCATAGCTTTTGGCATCACTTTTCCGCCGCCCGAAGGCAATCGACAGCCCTGAACGAGGTCGTAACCTTCGCGCAGTTTTTCCACGAAGCGCGGCGCTTCGAGAAAGTCATAGCTGTCGTCGGAATCGCCCATGAGGATGTATTTGCCGCGCGCAGCAAGGATGCCGCCCATCAGCGCAGAGCCGTATCCGCGCGCTTCGATATCGATTACGCGGGCATCCATTCGTCGAGCGATTTCCTGCGAACCGTCCGTGCTTCCGTTGTCTGCGACGATGATTTCGCCTTCGATTCCATGATCGGCGAGCGCGCGTTGAGCTTTTTCTATGCAGACGGCCAGCGTGTCGGATTCATTCAAACACGGCATCACGATGGAAACTTCCGGCGCGGGCGCGTCCTCCGCGTTATATTGATCGATTGCGGGATTGAAAGAAATCTGACTTGCCATAGTTTTCCTGCGAGATTTCAGAATCGAACGAGATTCGATAATAATGCGTAAACGGTAAAACGTAAATGAGGCCGTCGCGCATTTCGTTCTGGGGGCGCACGCTTCCAGCGTGCAAGGCTTCAAGCGTCACCGGATGCCCGAATGCGAGGGTCTGGCAGGCAAGGATGCCTGCGCTCCCAGGGCTTCGTTTTGCGCCCCCCTTGATGTTCGCGCACGGATGTCATATAGTCGCCGCGAGTTTTCACGAGCAACTTTTTCCTGCTGATCGGAGATTATCATGTCGGACTCGAAACTCAATCGCAGAGATTTCGTCAAAACGGCTGTGGGAGCCTCACTGGCGGCGTCCGCGCTCACTCACACACGAGTGCAGGGCCGCGTGATTGGCGCGAATGATCGAATCAACGTGGCGTTGATCGGCGCAGGCGGGCGAGGCATGGGCCTGCTCAACTGGGTCATGAGCGAGGGCCAAAAACCTGAAACTCCCGCTCAGGTCGTCGCCGTCTCGGATGTCTATGCCAAACGCAAACACCTTGCGGAAGAAAAAGCCAAATGTCAGGGCTGGATGGATTATCGCGAAACGCTTGAGCGCAAGGATATCGATGCGGTCATCATAGCCACTCCCGATCACTGGCACGCTCGAATGGCTATCGAAGCGATGGAACGCGGCAAGGATGTTTATCTCGAAAAGCCCATGACGCACACCGTAGAAGAAGCGAAGCGCGTGTACGAGGTTCAGCAGAAAACGGGTCGCGTGCTTCAGGTCGGCTCGCAGACTACAAGCTCCGATCAGTGGTGGAAGGCGCGCAAGGCTATCGAGGACGGAATGATCGGCAAGCTCATAATGAGTCAGGGTTCTTATCATCGCAATTCGCGTGAGGGCGAATGGAACTGGAAGATCGATGCGGACGCCGGCCCTGATGGGAAGGGCGATAATTTCATCGATTGGAAGATGTGGCTCGGCGATGCGCCCGGTCGCAAATATGACGCGGATCGTTTCTTCCGATTCCGAAAATACTGGGACTATTCGGGCGGCGTGGCGACTGATCTTTTCTATCATGTGATGGCCCCGCTCCAGCTATGCTGGGGCGAGTCGCAGTTTCCTTTTCGCGTGACCGGATCGGGCGGAATTTATATGTTCAAAGACGGGCGCGAAGTGCCTGACACTTTCACTCTGACGGCGGACTTCGCCCGTGGCCACACCGTAGTGCTTACTTCCTCGATGGCAAACGACACGCACATACCGGGACTCATCAGAGGCTCGCACGGGACGATATTGATAGTCTCTCACGGTCGCTTCGAGGGGAGGGTCGACGAAATCACCATCACGCCGCAGCGCATCTACAGAAAGGAATTCGAAGAGAAGTATCAATCGACGGAAGTAGTGGTCAAATGCGAGCCGCGACCTTCGCACATGGAAAATTTTCTGCAATGTGTGCGGACGCGGGAAAAGCCCGTGCTTGACGCGATGACGGCCTACAAGGCGCAGGCGGTCATCAGCATGGCAGTGCAGTCGTACAGAGAAGGCCGCGTGTTGTTTTTCGACGAGCGGAGGCAGAGAGTCGTCCGCGATGCGCCGAGGACATAGCAAAAGTAAAAAGGCAAAAGGTAAAAGGCAAAAACGAAAAGGTGTGTCGTGGATGGCGATTCTCTCTCGTTGAGACGGTTTTCCTGTTTTTTTCATTTTGCCTTTTTACTTTTGCCTTTTGCTTTCTTTCCTTATGCTTCTGACATTCGACAAATCCCTCAACAGAGAGAGCGAATCTCTAAACGGAATTTCCACCTCCTGGCTCGACACGGGCAGAGGCGAGCCGGTGGTCGCGCTTCACGGCATCCCGACTTCTTCCGCGCTCTTCGAACCGCTGCTTCCTTTTCTAAACGATCATCGCCTGATCGCGCCTGACCTTCTGGGGCAGGGATTGACCGCAACTCCCGCGGGGCCGCTCGATCATGCGGCTTATGCGCGTCACCTCGATGCGTTCATGCAAAAGGTTCCGCCGCGATCATTTCATCTCCTTCTTCATGATCTCGGCGGCGTGTTAGGACTTCAGTGGGCAGTCGATAACGCGGAGAGAGTTCGCAGCCTCGCGATTTTATCGACCACGATAACCGCAAGCTTTCGCGTAAGCTTTTTGATTTATGCGGCCAATCTGATTTTTGGCCGGGAGATGCTTCGCCGCGCGCTCCCTCGCACGCTCAAGCGCGGAGACACGCTCGATCCGTCTGTCATCGAGATGTGGGCCGCGCCCTGGACGCGAAGGCGACTCATCAGAGGCCGCGATCATTTCGCGCGTCGTCATCTGCGGCGATTGCGCTCAAAGCTCGACCATCTCACCTGCCCCGCCCTGCTCGTATGGGGTGAGCAGGATGATATATTTCCTCTCGCTCACGCCCGCGCTATTATGAAACATTTGACGCGGGCGAGGCTCCTGACCATTCGGCGATGCGGCCACTGGTCGCCGCTCGACGCGCCTGAAGAAGTCGGAAAACTGATCGCGGAATTTTTCCGAGAGGCTTCGCTATACGAGGCGAATCCCGGCCAACCTTGACAACACCAAGCGCGCTCCTATAGCCTTCTCCTTTTCTATAGAGACATTTATCGAGAGGTGTATGCATGAGTAGAACTTTTCAGCCCAACAACCGCCGCCGCGCCAAGACGCATGGCTTCCGCGTGCGCATGAGCACGAAGGGTGGTCGCCTCGTTATAAAACGACGGCGCGCCAAAGGCCGAAAGCGCCTTACACCAGCGCATTACTAAAAACAGTTTCCAGTTTTCAGTTTTCAGTTTTCAGCCGAGTCCTTCTGAAAACTGAAAACTGAAAACTGAAAACTGACATGGGTGAGGCATCTCAAAAGTTTCCAAAGACCAATCGGCTGCTCCGTCGCGACGAGTTCCGCCGCGCTTACGATCAGGGCCGGAAAGTTCAGGCGAGATACTTCACCGCTTTCGTTCTGCCGAACTCTTTAGACCGCGCGAGGGTGGGCATCACGGTGACGCGAAAATTCGGCAAGTCGGTCAGTCGCAATCGCGCCCGTCGTATGGTGCGCGAAGTCTTCCGTCGAAACAAGTGGCTCGTCCCGGCGGGCGTTGATATAGTCATCAATGTGAAGAATTCTCTGATGGAAGCCCGTTACAGCGATCTCGAATCGGACTTTCAGGCTTTCGCGGAAAGGTTGTCTCGGTGAAGTTTGCGCTGATTTATCTTTTGCGAGCTTACAAACTGATCCTGTCGCCGCTGCTCCCGCCAGCGTGTCGATTTACGCCTACCTGCTCCGAATACACGATGGAAGCGATTGAAAAATACGGCGCTCTGCGCGGGATGTATATGGGTGTGAGACGGCTCTTGCGCTGCCAGCCGTTTTGCCGCGGCGGCTACGACCCTGTTAAATAGCTCGATGAGAGGACGGGCCAACGCGCCCGCGTGTGATTGATGGATCGAATAAGAATACTTGCTGCAATGCTTCTTGCAACGCTGATTCTGGTCGGCTGGCCCAGAGTGATGGACTACTTCTATCCTCCTTCGCCCGAAGAACTCATTCCGATTCAGTCCTCGACCGAAGAGCAACCAGCGAAAAGCAATCCGACTCCGAGCGTCAAGAAACCAGTAGCCGCAGTTCAGCCTCCTGTCCCGACAACCGCCGAGGAGAAGTTTCGCGAAATCACGGTTGAAACCTCTTACTGGAGAATCAAATTTTCAAACCGCGGCGCGGTCGCGACCTCGTGGGTTCTGAAGAAAGAAAAGTCTAACGGCGTCGTGCGCGACATTCATGCGGCCAACGGCGGCGACCTTGAGCTAATACCTAAAGACGCCCTCGATACGGTGGGCGCTCCTCTTCGACTTCGCGCTCCCTCTACGCCTGAGCTTGCCGCTCAACTCAACCAGACCAACTTCCGCATCGAAGGCGTCGCGGAAAATACTCGCGAGATCAATCTCGATCCGGGTCAGTCGCAGGAAATCGTTTTCACTCATTCATCAGGCTCCGTGACAGCGCGCAAGGTGTTCAAGTTCTACTCCGACAGCTTTCTCTTCGACGCTGCCATCGCTGTAGCGACAGACGGTCAGCCGCAGATGGTCGAATTAGTCCTCGGCCCGCGCTTCGGAGATCAGGCCGACCATCAGCAGGGCAGTTACGGCGTTCCCACACAGGTGGTCGCTGACACCAGAACCGATTCGAGCGTGAGGGTGATGGGCGCGTACATCACTCCGCCTTTCGCCAACATCATCTGGTTTGGTCGAGAGCAGAATCAAATCCAGATCGAAAAGCCTCTGGCTTCGGATGTCGATCAGATCAAAATAGTCGGCGGCGACGGGGTGACGCTCATCGGTTACGCTCGCGTCGTCGAGCGCCAGCAGGGAGGCACAAGGCTCACTCTCGACCATCTGCCGGAAAGCATTTCAGTGGGGAGCCAGGTGGCTCAGAGCGCGGACACTTTGCGCGAGGGATTTCGCTGGGCGGGAATGGTTGATCGCTATTTCGCCATGGTGGTCGTTCCGTCGCGCCCGTTCGATGAGATCGCGCTGACGAGCATCAAGGTCAAGCACCCTGACCAGGAAGAGCCGCGCGATTATCCGTCGGTGGCTCTGCCCGCCGAATCCTCTCTTCGCATTTTCGTCGGCCCTAAAGACCGCGCTTTGCTGGCTGAAGTGAGCCAGGAGACGGGAGCCAATCTCGATACGCTGATCGATTACGGCATATTCTCATCCATCATTCGCCCGCTCATACCGGCAATAGGCTGGGCTTTGATCGGACTGAGCGGCATATTCCACAACTACGGCTGGGCGATAGTGGTGGTGACAGTCATCATCAATCTGGCTCTCTCTCCGCTGCGCTGGTACAGTTCGCGCAAGATGAAGCAGGCCGCAAAGCACCAGCCCCGCATGAAAGAGCTTCAGGAACAACTCAAGAAGCTCAAGGAAAATCCCAAGAAAAACGAAAAGCAGATGCTTGAGCTTCAGAAAGAGCAGATGGCATTGATGAAGGAAGCCAATCCCTTGGGCGGCTGTCTGCCGATGCTCTTGCAGATGCCCGTCTTCTGGGCGTTCTTCATTTATCTCACAGTCTCGCTCGAAGTGCGTCAGCAGGAGTGGATTTTCTGGATAAAAGACCTCTCTTCGCCCGATCCTCTGTACATCCTCCCGGTAGTGATGTGCGTGACGATGATCGCCTCGTCGTGGATGATGCCGCAGCCCAATGCCAACGATCCGAACATGAAGATGCAGCGGGTAATGATGATCTGGCTGATGCCGATCATGCTGACCTGGTTTTTCTTCTTTTCGGCTCCGAGCGGCCTGGTGCTTTACTGGATGATAGGCAACATCGTGGGCGTTGCGATTCAGATCGTGATAAACCGCAAAACAGCCGAGCCGCCTCAGCCCGAAACCCCGACGACGGGGAAAGGCGCTGCGGCAAAGAAGGCTAAAGAACGCAGAGTCGTTCAACAGGCGTGAGGAAAGAAGCGATGTCGGAAGACGCGATCAGCAAAATAATCGAATTCACCAATCGCATTCTCCGCAAGAGCGGGCTTGACCTGAAAGCGACGGCTGAAAAGGTCGAAGACTTCTATCGCATCGAATTGCGCGGCAGCGACATCAACATCCTGCTGGGCCATAACGCCGAACTGCTCGAAGCTCTCGAATACATGGCCACCCGCCTTCTGGCTCGCGACGGCGCCGAGGAGATTCAAATAGTATTCGACTCGAACAATTATCGCGCTCGCCGCGAAAAAGAGCTTCGACTGATGGCCGAAAAAGCCGCCGAGCGAGTCCGCACCACCAGGATTCCTTTCACCTTCGACCCGATGAGTCCATCCGAGAGGCGAATAGTTCACCTGGCTCTGGCCGAGGATAGTTCGGTTAAAACCGAAAGCCAGGGCGGAGGCGAAAACCGAAAAGTGGTCGTTTATCCCGCTTGACAGGGAACAGGGAACAGGGAACAGGGAACAGGGAAAATTTTCTGTTACCTGTCACCTGTCACCTGTCACCTGTCACCTGTATGTTCCGCGACGACACGATAGCAGCCATAGCGACTCCGCCCGGACGCGGCGGCATCGGAGTCATTCGCCTGAGCGGCCCTCGCGCGCTTGAAATAGCGAACACTGTTTTTCAATCCAGGTCGCGCGCATCTGTCAGCGATCCGAATCGCGCGCTGTTCGGTCACTTAGCCGACCCTGCAACCAGCGATCATATCGATGAAATAGTTCTCACCTTTTTCAAAGCGCCTCATTCCTACACAGGCGAAGACGTTGTTGAACTGAGTTGCCACGGAAGCCCCGTCATTTTGAGGCGCGCGCTTGATGCGGTTATCGCCTGCGGCGCGCGAATAGCCGAGCCGGGCGAATTCACCTTTCGCGCTTTCTTCAATCGCCGGATGGATCTGGCTCAGGCGCAGGCCGTCGGCGATCTCATAAACGCGCAGACCGAGTATCAGGCCCGCGTCGCATCGCGCCAGCTTGAGGGCGCGCTCTCGCAAAGACTCGCGCCCACGAAACAATCGCTCATCGAGATAATCGTTCACCTCGAATCTTCGGTCGAGTTCGTCGAAGACGATATCTCTACGGAAACGATTTCCCTGTTGCTGAAGAAGTTGAACGAGGCGATAGCTGATTTGACCGAAATCGCCGCGAGTTTTTCTTTCGGCAAGTTCGTCAAAGAGGGCTTCGATCTGGCCATAGTTGGTCGTCCCAATGTGGGCAAGTCGTCAGTGTTCAATCGATTGACGGGGAGCGAGCGGGCTATAGTCACGCCTCTTCCCGGAACCACGCGAGACGCGCTCTACGAAAGCGCATCGATTGGGGGCGTGCCGGTTCGGCTCATAGACACGGCAGGGATCAGGGAAACATCCGACATTGTTGAAACCATCGGCATTCAGCGCAGCCGCGCCGCAATCGCGGAGGCAGACATCGCGCTATTGGTGCTGGACGCTTCAGAAGCCTTGACCGAGGATGACAGCCGGTTGCTCACGGAGGTTCCGGTTGAAAGAAGGATAGTCGCGCTCAACAAGATCGATCTTCCACGCGAGATGGAAAGTTCCGTCATCGCTGCGATCCACATATCCGCGCTCACAGGCAGCGGGTTCGATCAGTTGACCACGGCTATGCTCGAACGGTTGAGCGGGGATACAGCAAGCGAGCAGCGCGATGACATAATGATAACCGACGCCCGTCAGCACACAGCTATGCGCCGAGCGATTGAACAACTCGAAGGCGCGCGAGACCTGATAATTCAGGGCGAGTTTGAAGAGGTAATTCTGCTCAGACTCCGAGGCGCTCTCTCTTCGCTTGGCGAAGTGACTGGCGAGACATTGGCTGAAGATATTTTGAACGAGATTTTCTCGACCTTCTGTATCGGAAAGTAACCCACCATAAACATCCATCATCAAACTGCATACAATTCGCTATAAACCCTCAAAACAAACCGTTTTTTGATCTTCTCTCTGTAATACTTATTTATGGATTTTTCGCTTTTGTCTGTACTTTTTTGTACCTTTCTTGTACCTTATAGATGCGAGGTACAAATGAGGTACAAAAAATCGGGCTTAGGGCGAAATGATGGCAGTTAATGACAGTCAGTGACAGCTAGTGACGAATAAAGGCAGAGAAGGAATGACCACGAAAATAAAGATTCAGCGCATCTGTCAGCATTGCGGGAATGAGTTCATGGCCAGAACTACGGTTACTCAATACTGCGGCGATATGTGCGCGAAACGTGCCTACAAGGTGCGAATGCGACAGGCCAAGATCGAACGATCCAACATTGAGACAGAGGCGATTCGCAAAAAGCCTTTGGAAGAGATAAAGACGAAAGAATACCTGAGCATTGCTGAAACCTGTTTACTGCTCGGACTCAGTGAAAGAACCGTATACCGGCTCTTGCAAAGCGGAGAAATCCCGTCAACGAAGCTGGGCAGGCGAACCATTATCAAGCGAGCAAACATTGAATCCTTGTTTGCGTGAAGGGAAAGCTATGAAGGCAACAGTGAGAGAGAAGAAAATCGCGGGCGGGCGCAGAAGTCTTTATCTCGATTTCTATCCGGCCATCACACTCCCTACAGGCAAAACTACCAGACGCGAATTTCTCGGACTCTATGTTTATGAGCGCCCGAAGAATGAATTTGAGAAGCAACATAACAAAGAGACAAGAAACCTTGCTGAGAGCATCCGCGCAAAACGTCAGATCGAAATACAGGCAGGCAGCTATGGTTTCCACAATCAGGCAAACAAGCGAAAAGACTTTCTGGCCTACTTCAAAGAGCTTGTCGAGAAGCGAAAAGGATCGAAAAGCAATTATGAGAACTGGCTGAGTACCTACGCTTATCTTGAGAAGTTCACAAACGGACATTGCGCCTTCGGAGACATAGACGAAAAGTTTTGCAGCGACTTCAAAGAATTCCTGCTCAGTAGTCCAAGCCTGAAGAGCTACAAGGCCAAGCTCGCGCAGAATACAGCCGTCTCCTACTTCGACAAGTTCAGGGCTGCGTTGAAGCAAGCCTTCAACGATAAGCTGATGGCCGATAATCCAGCGAAGCGGATCAAAGGCATCAAGCAGGCTGAAACGCATAAAGAGTTCCTAACGCTTGAGGAATTGCAAGCTCTCGCCGCGACAGAATGCGAGATTCCCGAATTGAAGCGCGCGGCGCTGTTCTCAGCCCTGACAGGCTTACGATGGAGCGATATTGAAAAGCTGGTCTGGTCTGAGATTCAACACAGTGAGGCAAACGGTTGCTTCATCCGCTTCACTCAAAAGAAAACCAAAGGCATGGAAACCTTGCCGATTTCAGAGCAGGCTTACCGGCTTCTCGGCGCGAGAGGCGAACCGGGCGAAAAGGTATTCAACGGACTGAAGTATTCAGCTTGGCTCAACGTGAGACTTGCGCAATGGGTGATGAAAGCAGGCATAACGAAGCGCGTCACTTTTCATTGCTTCCGCCATACATTTGCAACTTTGCAGTTGACTATGGGAACTGACATCTACACGGTTTCCAAAATGCTCGGACACAGAGAACTGAAAACCACACAGGTATACGCTCAGATCGTTGATCAGAAGAAAGTAGAGGCCGCCAATAAAATCAAGTTGGAGCTATAGAGATGGCGAAAAGAAAAGGGCAGGATCGCAATGAAGAGCTTGAGAGCTATCTTACGGATGATTTCAATGTGGAGATTTACGACGAGTTGATAGAAGGAAACGAGCAGGGGCTTTTTGAACCGTTGGAATTCTTCAGACTGCTCTATGCCCAGCATGAATTTGTCAAAGCAAACAAAGCCAAGCCTCTCACAGTCATTAAGCACCTTACTGGCCTGAAGCTCACTGATGATCAGAAATGGTTTCTTCTCGACAGACTTTCTTCTCTTTTTCGGAAAGAGAACCATATCATCTATCCTAGCAACGAAACCGGCTATATCGCATTGGACAAACAGTTAGAGGTTTGTTGTGACCGCATTAACAAAGAAATAAGCAAACTTGAGGAATCGCTATTTGAGCAGGAACCTGAAACAGATTCGCTGAAAGAAAAGTTTGACTTCAATAGAGTGAAACAACATATCGAAAGCCTGCCCGACTTGAAGGCAAAGATTAAATACCTTACTGAAATATCCACAGAATACCAGCAACAAGATGATTTTTTTGATCTTGCGCGAGTGCCGTTTGACGATAAATGCAAATTAGAAATGCTGAAGTTGCTAAGATTGGAAAATTTCGAAAAAACATTGAAGCCTAAAACAGATTCACAGGCCAGACTAAAAGCTGACGCGCAGTCGAGAGACGAAGTTTCTCCACGCAACCGTGAATTCACAATGGCAAGGCAAACACTTGCGATGTACTTCTTGCTTCAATACGCAAAAGCAGAATGCCCCAACACCGATAAAGCTGATTTCATCGCCTTTCTAACAGGCAAAAGCCGGGAGCGAATTCGACAGACACTTTCCCACTTATACCAGACGAAAGAGGAAAACTATACAAAGTGGGAAAAAGATATGAAGTATGTCCGAAAGCATTTCGAGGCTCTAGGATTGAGCGAGGTTGTCAAGATGATCGATAACGAACTGAGCGCAGAAAGCTAACACTCGTCAAAAGTTGTGACGGTTACTGTGACGTTACAGCTACTCGCCTGCGCTTAATCTTTTTTGCGAGATAGTAGTGAAAGGATTAAGCGCGAATGGAAAACGTCGTCTTTACCCAACTCAGCATCCCGGAACTTCGAACGATCTTCCGACAAGAAATAGAAGCTGTCCTAAGCCAGCATGTATTACCTCTCCCTCAATCTGAAGCTGACGAAATCGGCAGCATAGCCTTAGCGCAAGAGATAACCGGCCTTGCACGTCCGACGATTTATGGTCTGGTCGCTCAATCCAAAATCCCATGTATGAAGCGGGGAAAGAAGCTGTATTTCTCACGGAAGGAATTGACTGACTGGATAAGGCAGGGCAAGCGCAAGACCATTGCTGACATTGAAGCTGAGGCGGATGGCTATCTTTCCGACAAAGAGAAGCGCAAGAGCGCAGAGCAGAGGGCTACGCGATGAGATATGCCATTTCGCTCTTCAAGCATAAGCGCAATACCAAGCCGCAAAAAGTCGAACGCACATGGGAAAAGATTTGCAAGCGACTCGAAAGCCCAGCCGTCAGAGCCGAAAAGGATGGCCCGCTTTTCTCTCCTGCCGTATTCAATCCGCCTGAGAGAAAGAAGGCCAATGTTGTCGAGCTTTCGATGCTGGTAGTCGAATACGACCATCACGCCTCTCTTGCTGATGACCTTTCTTGCTGGCGTTCGCTCGGCATTCGCTTTGCCGTTTATACCACGCATTCGCATAGGCGCGTTACTGATTCAAACCTAAACGCGGAAGATCGTTTTCGCATCATCATTCCGCTTTCCGAACCAATACCAGCACCGCACTTTGCCAAACTTTGGCAATGGGCTGCAAGAATCTCAGGCGGTAAGATCGATGCACAAGCAAAAGATGTCTCTCGCCTGTTCTACACACCGGCGAAGGCTTCGCCCGATGCGCCTTATGAATATCACATTATTGATGGTGAGCTTCTGAACTGGCGCGAAGTTATCGAAAGAATCACAGAACCGTCAGAGCCGGATTCAAAGGCAAGCAACGACAGCAACGCCAATTCAGATTATGCAACTTTAGATTATGCAACATGGGATGATCTTCACGCCGAACTCAGGCGGCGAATCATGAATGATCCAACTACAAAGCAAAACGGCGAAGGTTTCTACCACTGCCGCGCACACTGCCATGATCCCAAAGGCGATACAGGCATTATGTTCAATCCTGCTACCGGCGCGGTCAAATGCCTGAAAGATTGCTCTCACTCTGCATTACTCCAATCGTTCGGACTTCCTGAGCGACCAAACAACAAAAGCGGCCAATCTCAGGCCGATGATAAGAACATCGACAATCCTCTGGCATCGCTTCGCAGTCTCAGCGAAGGCGCGACGATGCCCGACATTGAAAAAGCACTCAGGGCTTTTACTGAGGCTATAAAACCGCTTGACGATCTCGCGCGAGGAATTGCGCGCGAGGAGGCTATCAGGATTCTCAAAGAGCGCGGATGCTCAAGCCCTGCGCGACTGGTCGACGCCGCGATGCCCAAAACTAAAGACGGGCAAGGACAAACGAAAAGGCTTGATTTGCGCGACCCTGATCTATGGCCTGACCCAGTCGACGGCGCGGCCCTGCTTGATGAAATAGTCACTTTGATTCGTCGCTTTATATCGGCAAAGGATCACATCTTCAATGCTGTTGCGCTCTGGATTATCTACTCTCATGCCTTCGATTGCTTCGATATCTCTCCGCTGTTGGCAATTACAAGCCCTGAGAAACGATGCGGTAAGACTACACTTCTGGCCTTGCTCTTCGCCCTTGTCCCGCGACCGCTTTCTACTTCTAACATCACTTCAAGCGCACTCTTCAGGACGGTTGAGAAATTCAGCCCCGCACTTTTAATCGATGAAGCTGATTCGTTTCTCAAAGACAACGAAGAGTTGAGAGGGATTCTCAATAGCGGTCATCGCAAGGCCAGTGCCTATGTGATACGCACAACAGGCGAAGAGCATGAGCCACGAATGTTTTTTACTTGGTGTCCGAAGGCGATAGCCTTGATTGGAGTTTTGCCGGACACCCTTGAAGATCGCTCGATCATCATTCGACTTGAACGCAAGCGCGCGAATGAAAAAAAAGAGAGGCTTCGCTCAAACCGTATGGGCGAATTCGAGCCAATGTGCAGCCGCGCGGCTCGCTGGGCATCAGACCTGAAAGAAGAGCTTCGCGCTGCCGAACCTGACATTCCGCCCGAAATCACAAACGACCGGGCGCGCGACAACTGGCGACCATTGCTTGCCATTGCTGACGCTGCCGGAGGCGACTGGCCGCGACTCTCGCGAGAGGCAGCCCGCGCGATGGCCAGCGAAGAGCCGGAATCCGATTCAAAGCGAACGCTCCTACTCAAAGACATCAGGTTGATCTTCGATGAGCGCAGTAATGTGCTTCCCTCTGAAGAAATCGTTCAAGCTCTCATCGAAATGGAGGGCCAGCCGTGGGCCGAATGGCGCAACGGCAAGCCGATTACCAAAACCGGCTTGGCTCGTCTTCTGGCTCCATTCAAGATTCGCCCGACCAAATGGCGGGATGGGAACTTTACAGAGCGGGGCTATGATCGAAGCGACTTTGAAGATGCTTTTGCCAGATACCTCAGAATCGAAACGCCACAAACGCCACACGCTCAAGATTCAACGGCTTACAACGAATCGCAAACGCCACGCGGTAATAGTTCTGTGGCGGATGAATGCAACCCTAACGCTGTGAAAACAGATGATGTGGCGGATGTGGCGGATGGAACAGGTAATAATGAGCGGGAGGTATTCGAGATATGACCGCAGTTGAGCTTTTAAGCGACCTTCGAGCGCGAGGTGTACGGGTTGAAGTGAACGGCGACCGACTGCGGATCGATGCGCCGCGCGGCGCGCTGAATCAGGAAACGAAAGAGAGCCTTGCAAGGCACAAAGCCGAACTACTAGCCTTGTTGAACAGAGATGGCTTTATTGAAGCCAAGCAGGAATATCATCAAGCCGTACATCATCGCGGCTTTTTGGTGAGCGAGAATATCGGCCCATGCCCGCACTGTCTCAAGCCGTTGCTTGTGCTTTCTCACCCGGAAAAAGACTTCATCAAGGTGGAGTGTCCAGAGGGTGAGCTTTTCAAATCGCTTCGTCTCTCCGAAGACGAACATGCGCAGGCTCTTTGCTCTGACTGTTCGCGTCTGCCTGCTTTTCTCACTGGTCGATGTCCTGAGTGTATCCAACGGCTCTTGTTATGCCCTGAAGAGTGTCCAAAGTGTGGCGGCTCTGCGTTCTGGCGATACCGTGCGAGCGAAGGTCGACCGGCAGGCTTTGCCTGGTACTGCGCGAATTGCAGCCCCGCGAGTACGCGCAACGTGGCGATTTATGAAAATGAAATGAAATGAAAACAAATGAAAAGATTTCAGGCGCTTTGACTCGCAAACAGGAAGCCGCTATCACAGCCCTGTTAGCCCAGCCGAGTATGAAAGATGCGGCGGCATCGGCGGGCGTCTCTGTTCCTACACTCTGGCGATGGCTGCAAAACGATGACTTCCAGTCAGCCTATATGAAGGCCCGACGCGAAAGCGTAAGACAGGCTGTTGCCCACTTGCAGCAAGCATCAGGCGAAGCGGTCGATGTGTTGCGCGAAGTGATGAACGGTAAAGAAGCAACGGCTGCCGCTCGTGTGTCGGCTGCGAGAGCCATCATTGAGTTTGCTATAAAGGCTGTTGAGGTTGAAGATTTGGCCGAACGGGTGAAGCAGCTTGAAGCACTATTGGAGCCGAAGAAATGACTCTGAAAAGCAGAGTCGAAAGAATCGAGGCAAGCATTGATGTTACTCGGCTATCGGGCGAACAGTTGAGGATGCTTGATGTCTCTAAGCTTACGCTCGCGCAGATACAAGCGTTAGACGTGACCCGCCTTACAGATGAGCAACTCAGGCGCATTGATTTCGAGACCCTTACTCACGAGCAGTTGGAGGCACTTATAGGTTCGTATGATGAAGAAACCCGAAAGTGGCTTGAGAGCCTCAGTGATGAGGAATTGGAAGCCATTGCGGAGGGCAGATGGGGGAGCCTGCCGCCATACCAGCCGAAATCGTGCCGCGAGCGGGTAGTATCAGCGGGCCTGAACCAACTGATTGAATCAGAGTTTGCGCGATTAAGGGACGTGATGAGCGATGAAGAGATCAAAGATTTTGAGAGAGAGGCGCTTGACGAGATAGGGAACAAAATCCAGCCTGAAGCCGAGAGACTGCAAGCCGAGAGAAAAAATCGAGAAGATAGGGCAACAGGCCGCACCGATTCATGATAGCCTGCCTTCAAAATCACCCCCGCTGTCGCGCATTTGGCCGCTGCGGTGCGTTTCGTTTTGAAAGAGTGCTGTTATTGCCGCCCGATCTGCCTCTATTTCGGCTCACTACATCGGCAGCCTCTCACTCATCGCCGCGAATCCGAAGGCCGAAATGGTGGCGTTGATGAATGCGCTGGTTGATTGAAAAGGTCAAGCCTTTATGGTATACATCGCGGTCATACTGAAAAACTATTTTCTGCCCGCACATATTGGGCTTGTAGCATCAAACACACAGCGAGGCTTCCCGCTGTAGATCATAAAGGAGTGCTTCCGGCCTGATGAACCACACCACACACAACGCCATCGTCAATTTCATTTGGGGGATTGCTGATGATGTACTGCGCGATGTTTACGTGCGCGGCAAATATCGTGATGTGATTTTGCCAATGACCGTACTTCGGCGGCTGGATTGCCTGCTTGAGCCGACAAAGGATGAGGTTCTAAAGCGCCACAACTTTTTGGATGAGCAGAAAATCTATCAACAGGCTGCTGCTCTGACGCGGGCATCTGGCTACCCGTTTTACAACACATCGAAGTTTACCTTAAAGCGATTGCTTGATGAGCCGAGCCATATCAAAGAGAACTTTCAGGACTACCTGAACGGCTTTAGCGAGAACGTGCAGGAGATAATCAACAAATTCAAACTTCGCAATCAGCTTGAAACCCTTGTCGAAAGCAAAATACTCTACCCGCTCATCGATAAGTTTCTGTCTTCAAAAATCAACCTCAGCCCTGAGCCTGTGAAAGCCGAAGACGAAACCATAATTCACGAAGGACTTTCAAATCTCGGAATGGGCTACGTCTTCGAAGAATTGATACGCCGATTCAGCGAAGAGAACAATGAAGAAGCAGGCGAACACTTCACGCCCCGCGACATAATCAAGCTGATGACGCATCTTGTCTTTCTGCCGGTCAAGGACAAGCTGCAAAGTACAACCTATCTTGTGTATGACGATGCTTGCGGGTCAGGCGGGATGCTTACGGAAGCCGAAGCCTTTATGCAAGAACTGGCCGAAGAGACGGGCAAGCATGTTGTCATTGATCTTTATGGGCAGGAGGTCAACCCCGAAACTTTCGCTATCTGCCAATCGGATATGCTCATCAAAGGCAAGAATCCGGCAAATATCAAATTCGGCTCTACGCTTTCGGATGACGGGTTTTCGGGAATGGAGTTTAATTTCAGCCTCGCCAATCCGCCTTACGGCAAAGCGTGGAAAGTTGACCAGGACGCGCTGTTTGACGGCAAAAAGAAAGAAGTGGTTGACTCGCGCTTTCGCGTTAATCATCAAGGCGAGTTTCTTTCGCTCCTGCCTCGCGTGAGTGATGGGCAGTTGCTCTTTCTCGTCAACATGGTTTCCAAGATGAAAAAGGAAACACCACAAGGCAGCCGCGTTGCTACTGTTCATAATGGCTCTGCTCTATTCACAGGCGATGCGGGAAGCGGCGAGAGCAACATACGCCGATGGATCATAGAAAACGATTGGCTTGAGTGCATAGTTGGTTTACCGTTGAATATGTTTTATAACACGGGCATCGCCACATATATCTGGCTGGTTTCAAATCGCAAAGAACCGCATCGGCGCGGCAAAGTGCAACTCATCAACGCCGCTGACTGGTACGCGAAGATGCGAAAGAATCTTGGTCAAAAGGGTCATCAATTCACGGATGAACACATCAAGCTGATCACTCAAACCTATCTCGATTTCAAAGAGACTGAGCATTCAAAGATTTTTGACAATGAAGATTTCGGCTATCAGAAAATCGTGGTTGAGCGTCCTTTGCGACTCACGACGCAGATAACCGCCGAACGCATCAAGCTTTTCAGAGAGACAGCCGAGAAAGGATTGCACGCACTCTTAGACGCGCTCGAATCGCTCTTTGGATCGCAGCCGCACAAGGACTTCAACGAAGTGCAAAAGGCTTTCGGCGATTACCTGAAACAGAAAAGCATCAAGCTGAAAGCATCGGACTTAAAACTGATCTGGTCGATATTCACTGAAAAAGATGAAACGGCAGAGCGTGTTATCAAGAGCAAGTCGAAAGAAGGCATCGACTATGAACCAGACCCGGACTTGCGGGACTCTGAGAATGTGCCGCTCAAAGAAAGCATAGAGGAATACTTCACCCGCGAGGTTTTGCCATTTGTGCCTGATGCATGGATTGACCACGAAAAGACGACAACAGGTTATGAAATCTCTTTCACAAAATACTTTTACAAATACCAGCCGCTCCGCAGCCTTGAAGAAATTACGGCAGATATTTTCGCTCTCGAAAAAGAAACAGAAGGATTGCTTCATCAGATAGTTGAAACTCATTGAGCGCAAAAAGGCGATGAAGAAATACCCTAAATACAAAAATTCAGGCTCGGTTTGGTTAGATGACATTCCCGCACATTGGCAAATTCTCAAAGGGAAAAGACTCTTCAAAAGAATGAACCGTCCTGTCAGAGATGAAGACGATATAATAACTGCATTCAGAGACGGGACAGTAACCTTGCGGAGCAATAGGCGAACGGAAGGCTTCACCAATTCACTCAAGGAAATTGGCTATCAAGGAATCCGAAAAGGCGACCTTGTTATTCATGCTATGGATGCTTTTGCGGGCGCAATTGGTGTGTCCGATTCTGATGGTAAATCAACCCCTGTTTATTCGGCTTGCAGACCTATCAAAGATGCGAATGTTTATTACTACAGCTATCTGCTAAGACTAATGGCGCAGAGGCAATTTATCTTGGCATTAGCGAAAGGAATTAGAGAGAGGTCGAGCGAATTTAGATACAATGAATTTGCCGATTTAGAATTGCCTGCTCCACCACCCGAAGAACAAGAAGCTATCACAACATTTCTTGACCGCAAGTTAGAGGAAATCGCCCGATTCATCAGCAACAAGCAAAAGCTGATCGCATTATTGAAAGAGCAAAAAACTGCGATGATAAACCGCGCAGTCACGCGGGGCATTAACCCTGATGTGAAGCTCAAGCCTTCGGGGATCAAATGGCTCGGTGATATTCCAGCACACTGGACAGTAGTGGCAATACAGAGATTGTCTGAATCATTGCAAACAGGCCCTTTTGGTAGCCAGCTTCATTCTTATGACTATTCGCCCGGTGGTATCCCTGTTATAAACCCTTCGCACATGAAGGAATCAAGAATAGTGCCTGATATGGATTGCGCTGTGAATTTGAAAACTTGGGAGAGGCTTAACCGTCACGCATTGAAAGCAGGTGATATTGTCTTTGCTCGACGCGGAGAGATGGGCCGCTGCGCCTTAGTAAGTCAAAATGAGGACGGGTGGCTATGTGGAACTGGGAGCTTACGAATGCGACCAAGACATGATGAGGTTGATGCAAATTTTCTCGTAACATCACTTTCTTGCCAGCGGGTTGCTGACTATTTGTCGTTGATGTCTGTAGGAGCAACTATGGACAACCTTAACACAGGGATTCTATCTCGCCTTTTAATTCCTTTACCTCCTATCGATGAGCAAAAGCGAATTGTAAGAATAATCCAAACTGACGGCTTAAAGATTGAAGAAGCTATTGCCAAAGCAGAGCGCGAGATTGTGCTGATTAAAGAGTATCGCACCGCGCTTATTTCTGAAGCGGTTACAGGCAAGATAGATGTGCAAGTCGAAGAAGAGCAAACCAAGAAAACCTTGATAACAAGAACGCCCCAAGCGCCTCCTGCTTTCAAACGCGCTGTCTTAGCAGCAGAGATTGTTTATCAACTACACGAAGTGCAGAGATTCGGGCGAGTGAAACTTCAAAAACTGCTTTACCTCTGTGAGTATCATGCTGAACTGCCAGAGATTGAAAGCAACTACATCAAAGCCGCTGCTGGCCCGTTTGATAGCCGCTTGATCCATTCAGTGGAAAGCCAAATGCTAAAGGCAAAATGGTATGAGACTATCGAAGTAAAAGAAAACGGAAAGGTAAAAGGTCATAAGTATCGCCCTCTCGAAAAAGCCGGAAACCATCAGGATTTATTTGAAAGATATTGGGGATCAAAACGAGATTCTATTCAAAGAATCATCAATCTTCTCAGAACTAAGAAAACAAAACATTGTGAAATCGTTGCCACGCTCTATGCTGCTTGGAATGATTTCATGTTAAAAGGCAAGGCCATAACAGACAAAGCGATCTTGTCTGAAGTGCTGGATAATTGGCATCAAGACAAGCGAAAGATACCTAAAGAGGAATGGCTCGAAGGTCTCGATTGGCTGCGAGATAACAGAATTATTCCAACAGGTTTCGGAAAGCCGACTCATCACAAGAAATAAAAGCACCTGAAAGTAGTATGGTGATGACTACAACCGACACCAGCGAAAGAGGGCTTGAGGCTCTAATCGAAGAAAGCCTCATCAACGAAGCGAAGTATGTTCGCGGCGAGTCTGCCGACTACGACAAGGCATATTGCGTTGACAAGGTTCAATTGCTCCGCTTTCTACGCGCAACGCAGCCGCAGGAAATCGCCCGACTCGAACAGTCTTATGGCAATCTCTTTGAAGACAAGTTTCTCAAACGGCTCTATGACCAGATTCAAGCCAAAGGCATAGTTGAAATTCTGCGAAATGGCATCAAGGCCGGAGAGGTTTCACTAACGGTCTTTTACAAAAAGCCTGCCTCAAATCTCAACGAGACAGCCGCGCAATGCTATGCCAGCAACATCTTTTCCGTTTCGCGGCAGCTTCGATTCAGCAAAGACAATACGCGGCTTGCGCTCGATATGGTCATCTTCATTAACGGGCTGCCTGTTGCTACGTTTGAATTAAAGAACAGCCTGACAAAGCAGAACGTCAAAGATGCTATTCGCCAGTATCAAAACGACCGTGACCCAAGAGAGCCGCTGTTTGCCTTTGCGCGTTGCCTTGTGCATTTCGCTGTTGATGATGAGTTGGTTTATATGACCACTGAGATGAAAGGCAGACAGACAACATTCCTGCCTTTCAACAAAGGCTTCAATCACGGCGCGGGGAATCCCGTCAACGATGCGGGATTGAAGACCGATTATCTTTGGAAAGAGATTCTAAGCAAAGACAGCCTGAGCAACATAATTGAAAAGTATGCTCAGAGTATCCGAGAGACAGACGAAAACGGAAAGACGAAAAAGAAACTCGTCTTTCCACGTTATCATCAACTCGATTTAGTGCGGATGCTTCTCGCCGATGCTAAAGCGAAAGGCGCGGGGCAACGCTACCTCGTTCAACACTCTGCCGGGTCAGGCAAGAGCCATTCTATAACTTGGCTCTCTCATCAGTTGGTTGAATTGACCGACGCAACGAATGAAAGGCCCGTCTTCGATTCTGTCATAGTCGTGACTGATCGAAGAGTTTTAGACAAGCAGATTCGAGACAACATCAAGCAGTTTGCGCAAGTCAAAGGCGTTGTCGAAGCGATCACAGAAGGCGCTCGGCAATTAAAAGAGGCTCTGCGAGACGGAAAGAAAATCATCATCACGACTATTCAGAAATTTCCATTCATCGTTGATGAGATTGGAGAGTTGAAGGCTTCGCGGTTTGCGATTGTGATTGATGAAGCGCACTCAAGCCAGAGCGGGCATTCTGCGGCTGCAATGAATGTGGCTTTGTCTGCCGTAACAGAAGGCGAGGAAGAAACGATTGAAGACAAGATAAACCGAATCATCGAATCGAGCAGGATGCTGACCAATGCAAGCTATTTCGCTTTCACTGCTACGCCGAAGAATAAAACGCTTGAGACGTTCGGCATCAGGAATCCGAAAGATGGCAAGTTTTATCCGTGCCACATCTATTCGATGAAGCAAGCTATCGAAGAAGAGTTTATTCTGGACGTTTTGGAGAATTACACGACACTGAACAGCTACTACAAGCTGCTGAAGCGGGTTGAAGATGATCCGCAGTTTGACACTAACCGCGCTCAGAAAAAACTGAGAAAGTTTGTGGAATTGCACGAATATGCTATTCGCCAGAAAGCCGAGATAATGGTCGACCATTTCATTGACGAAGTGATTAAGAAACGGAAGATCAACGGGCAGGCAAAAGCAATGGTCGTGACAAATTCGATTGTCGCTGCGATTCGCTACAAGTTGGCTTTCGACGCATACCTGAAAGAAATCAAATCGCCATTCAAAGCTATCGTAGCTTTTTCGGGCAGCAAAGAAGACGGCGGAAAGAATTACGATGAGTCCTTGATGAATGGCTTTCCGAGCGGGGAGATACCGAAAGAGTTTAAGAAGAATGAGTATCGTTTTCTCATCGTAGCGGAGAAGTTCCAAACTGGCTTTGATGAGCCTCTATTGCATACGATGTATGTCGACAAGCCTTTGAGCGACATAAAAGCAGTGCAGACGCTTTCGAGATTGAACCGCGCATACAAGCCTTACAAGCAAGAAACCTTCGTGCTGGATTTCGTGAACTCGTCAGAAGCTATAAAGGAAGCCTTCGAGCCTTACTACAAAACAACGATCCTCAGTGAAGAGACAGACTTGAACCGCTTGAATGATTTGCAAGACGCGCTCGATGGGTTTCAGGCTTACTCAAGAGATGAAGTAAACGAGTTGATGACGCGCTACCTGAACGGCGCGAAGCGTGACCAGCTAGACCCGATACTTGACGGCTGCGCGCAAATCTACAAAGACGACCTGAGCGAAGATCAGAAGATCGATTTCAAGACAAAAGCAAAATCATTCGTCAGGGCTTATCAATTCTTGTCTCAAATCCTACCGTTCAAGAATCCCTATTGGGAGAGCTTAAACACTTTTTTGAAATTCCTTCTGGCCAAACTGCCCCCACCGAAGGATGAAGATTTAGCAAAGGGCTTGCTCGAAAGCGTTGATATGGACAGCTACCGCGTTGAGCAAGAGGCTATGATTGCAATAAAGCTCGAAGGCGGAGAAGAGCTAGAGCCGACACCAACCGACATGCGAGGCGGAAAAATTGAGCCTGAGTTGGATTATCTCAGCCGCATCATACAAAGTTTCAATGATCGTTTCGGAACAGACTGGACAGACAACGACAGGGTTAAACGTTTTCTTTTTGAAGACCTGCCTAACGAAGTCGGCGGAGATGAGGAATACCAAAACGCCAAGAAATACTCTGACCGACAGAACGCCGAAATAACTTATCGAAGAAAGGTTGAGAACAAGTTTCAGGAAATCATTTTCGATCAGACAGAGCTTTACAGGAAATTCACAGATGACCCTGAATTCAAGAAGTGGCTGTGCGAAACATTATTCAAAATGGATTATGATAAGGGGGCTGCATGAGCATTGGTTTCAGAAGCCGCTACGCCGTTTTTCACGCAGTATTACATCTCACACTGTGTGGAAGGTTCAGGTACTTTCTAATAGCCAGGAGGTATTGAGTTGTCTTATGGATCATATAGCTAATGGCCAAAGGAATTATCGTATTGCAATTCCCTTGAAACACTGCATTCTATGTTATACGTATTATGCAATTGCCGAGCTAGTAGTTAGAGTAAGAGATGAGGAGAAAAACAAATTAGGGCTTGACAGTCGTGATATAATCCGGTACGCATAGGCGCTTTTTTGAGAGTGCCTTCCCTGTTTTACGTGGTGAAGTACAGCGCCCTATAGTGCTTCAAAAGGAAACGGTTAATGGCTCTGCTAAATAAGAGTGTCTGTACTTTTGTGCTACATCACGCGATGGAACTGTGGGTTAATTTGCTACCAGATGGCACTTCATCAGCATCTTAAAGTCGGCAAATTATGAGAGGAGTTTAGGGAAGCAGGAAATGCCCCATTGGTACAAGGCTTGCTTTAAGAGTTTCCAAGCTTCTGAAGGAGATTGTAAATGAAACCGAAACGTTACATCGAAGAAGAAGTGAAAAATGGATCACCGACCAATAATAATGGAGTCCTTGATTTGCTAGTGCTTCAAGATAGTACAGTCGATGCTCGAACTGAGGATTTTTTTGAGAGAACTCGAGGGAAAAGTGTGGAGGAAATAAAAGAGCAATTTGAGGCGAAGGTTGAAGCCAATAAGGGCTTCAAAAAGAAATTTTCTAAGAGCCAAGAATAGAATTACTTATTAGGAAGTATAATTGATCTGTCACTTTTGAAGGGGAGTACATATCCCCGCTAATTGGGTGTCTTGTGCATTTTTAGTGGCTGCATGGCTTAGGCTGGAGAGCCTCTATCGTATTTGGCACCACTGTCTTAACAGCAGTAGTTTGTCCGGTCTATTCTAGTCTACATCATCTTCTCTTGAATTTTCTTCGCCCGCCTCGTAACTTCTTTTTGCCAATAGCTTTGGTTGGAATGGGGTGCAGGTCAGTTGGGTGCATCTCTGCCGTTTTAGAAGCCATCCCGTCGTGCTGGGGGGAAGTGTTAGGCTGAGGCTGAGTTTTGGGAAGCGTTTCTGTAGATTCAGAACCAACTTCCTGCTTTGCTAGATGTAGGGCTTGTGCAAGAATACTAGCGAAACACTCGGCCATGAGAAAATCCCTTGTTACAAATGGATCAAGGCGCTTCGTACTAAAATTCAAGACGGCATATCGATCTTTCTTATTCTTCTCATGATAAAGAGCCACTGGTATACATAGAACAGAGTGAAATTTTTCTTTGTCTGGGGGCGATGCTAATATCCAACCTGTTGTTGGCTCTGATGGTTCCCATCTCTCTTCGCTCAATTCAAAAGGAAAGCTATACCCCCAACTTTTCAAGGGCATATAAATGATCTTGACTCTTTGATAGGCATGGCCTGCTGGCCCTGTCATGGTTTTGTTTTCATCGTCGGGAAGTGGGATTTCGAGACGAATAGGATAGTCTGCTGCTGACGATGCCATTGTTAGCTCAAGTTTTTTGGTGTTTGGGTTGAGAAGCATGAGGCCAGCCGCAATACTCTTTTTCCCGCACAGAGTTTCGCTGGTTAGATCAAGAAAAGATTTGATGAAATCTTCAAGCCTCTTTTTTACGTTTGGCTCTTTGTCTTTTCCGTATGCGAATATCTCAAGCTCCGCTAGTAATACTCTCATTGCAGTTGCAAACCTTATTTCTTGCGGAGAGGTGCTTAACTTATTGCCCCATATTTCCCAAATCACAGAAACGAAAGTCGCTCCCGTAATAATTAAAATTAACCAGTCCAAGCCACTCAGCGGGTGGCCAGGCATACGCGCGATTTCAGGCCCCTCCCGAATAATAACGAATATCCCTAACACTATAACGAGAAGGTGAGACAAATGGGATCGCAAAAATAGTTGACGTTTCTTGAAGAAAATCCAAAGTGAGAATTTCCAAAATCTATCTCCGCCGAATCCTTCTTTCATTTATTATCCTCAATAGGGGGCTTGTTACTATGAAATGCGCGCCATTGTATGGCGTATAACTATTCAAAGTCAAGAAGAAGTGGAGTAGAGCAAGAACCGATAGCTACATCTGATTGCCTAATTACATCAGCAAGAAAATCCTGATATTACGAATGGCAAACATAATGTTTTCTCGCTACAAGTTTGAATCGTTCTTTCTGCGCGTTGATAAGGCAGATTAAAGCTCTAAGGCTCGCGCCCCTGCCTGTTGAGTCAGTATTCACTTGGTAGCAAAATGGTCGTTGCGCTGCGGTCGGCTTCCGTGATGATCCATAGCTTTTCACCAAGCCGAGTATGATAGGCGCTGAAGATGCGAAGCTCTTTGTCGACCGAAAACTCATTCTCTTTTTTGTCTTCGTCGCACAGGTCGCCCCAGTCCCCACGCTGATGCCGAGAGATAAACTCGAATGCGCTTTGCTCTGCTCGCGCTAGGGCTTCGATTGCGCCCGGAGTCGCTACCATCCGGCCTAGCGGAAATCTTGCTGCTGTTGTCGCTGACATGCTGTTTCTCTTTCTCTGCGTTGTTGAGGCAGCCGCAGCCCTGCCGTTAGGTTTTGTTAGGCTGCGGCAGCCCTCGCCTTGCACGCTTCGCACGTCTCTTCGTTGTAGCGGGTTTTGCACCAAAAGTTGTAGCAGTCTTTTATCCACTCTCGGCACACGGCGCACAGATGCACATGGTCTGGGCCTTGTTCATCTTTCCAAGAATCATAAGCTTCATCTGATCCTATGTATGGGTCATCATATTTCGGCGGTTTCAGCATGGTTCATCCTCCATCAAAAGCGAAAAGGCAGAGCGTTGAAGCCCTGCCCTTGCTCGATTATTCCGCGTAGAGCATCAGGTAATACTGACGGTCAAACTCATAAGCGGGATTGTCTTTAACGTGCTTGAGATTGAAAGCCCATCGGCGGGTAAGGGCTGAGAGTCTGCCCCAAGCCTTGAAGTCACCTTTACGACTGTGAAAGGCAACGTGACAAGCCTTGTGAGTTGGCTCAACGTCTATTCCGCCTTCGCTTCGATAAACCGGATGATGAAGATTGATTTCATCACCCGGCAGAATTGCGCCCCTGCACAGAGCGCAATTCATATCTCAATTGCTCCGATGAAGCCGTTAGACTTCGGCTGTGGCTTGTGATGAGGGCGACCGTCGATGATCTCGAAGTTTTCAACGCCTTCAGACCATTCGTCGTAGCCTGCCCACTCGCTTTCATCATTCTGAGCGGCGAGCATCATCACTTCGTCAAACTCGCTTTCACTGACTTGATGGAGTTCTTCGCTGTAGACTTCAGAGAGAAAGTTGTCTATGCTGGACATGATTGTTTTACCTTTTCTGGCCTGCTACCAACAGGCCGGAGATTCAAGGCCGGATGCTTCCAACATTCGGCCTTTACTGTTTTTGGATGTGGTTTCGCTTGCGTGTTGTCTGCGGGTGAGTGTCTTACTCGTTCCTGCTTTGCGCCTGTCGCCTACTCAGCACGGCATGTTTAATCAACTACCAGACCCTTTCGGTTTCGCGCTCAGTTATCAAAGAACCATCAACCTTACAAACAAAATATAGCGCAAACGCTAGTTTATGTCAAGATAAAACTTTCGCTTGCGCTAGTTTTTTATTTCAAGTAGAATGCGCTTTATGGAACTACTGACAACAGACCAAGCAGCCGAGATATTGGGTCTCAGTGTTGCGCGGGTTAAGCAACTATTGGCTCAAGGCAAGCTGGAAGGCAAGCATGTAGGTAAGCAGTGGATTATTGAGCGGAAAGCTTTGGCTTCTGTAACTGTCTATGGCAAGGCAGGTCGACCACCAAAGGATCGCAGCAAGCAAGAGGCGAAAGCATCGAAGAAACGAAAGTCGAAGTAACTATCAAGCGAGTCTTCGCAGTTTTTGTATCTTATTTGTACCTTGAAAAGCAGGCTTTGCTGTATACTATTCTATTAAAAGACTTTAGTGAGATAGATGACCTTCTGTATCGGAAAGTAAAAGTTCGACACTTCTGTTACAGCGAGTCGCCCTGATTTTTCCGCCTTCAATGTTATTCATCCTAAGCACAGGCACATATAACTTGACCTCAGAGGCTTTTTCAGATGTGCCATACTCAGTAATTCTTGAAAGCCTTCCTAATCCTGCCCATTGCCAGCCTTCAGGCAGATCAAAAGGAATGGAGTTAAACTCGATGGCGGGTAGAACTTCCGTTTTCTTCATTTCTTGGCGGCGCGATGCTCTTTCACTAATCTGACAGCATCGGCTTCCGTGTAACCGCTGCGCTTTGCCTGACAGCTCATTGCAGCATTGAGTTTTACATCTTCGGCTATTTCCAGATATTCGGGCATCAACTTTGCCAGCACGTCAGCAGGCTTTTTCTTTTCTCTGCGCGTTTGCCGCTCGAACTCTTTCCAAAGAGGCGAATCGAGTAATCTTTCAGGCGTCATAACATTTTCTCCGCAGCCAATCATATCACAGCTTATTTAGCCCTGGCATCCGCTTGCTCATCTGTCGTCAAGGCATTCATCAACTCCTGCTTCAACTCGTTGCGCGTCGTCTGTGTTTCGCTCATCAACCGGCGATACTCTTTCAACAGCTTCCCGATGTGGGTGAATGAAGCCAGCGCAAATCTCTTCATCCTTTACGAAGGCCAACTGCTGCGTCTGCCTTTTCAAAATTGCTGGTACTAACGGATTTTGTGGGGGCCGCAGTGAGCTTCGAAGTTATCACGAGCGAGAGGGGTATAAACCGCAGAGTCACAGAGGCGCAGAGACCTCGCAGAGAAGAATTTTCCTCTGCCTAAACTCGGCGTCTCCCCCTGTCAGGGTTGAGAGATTTGAAAACCCATCGAGTGACCACAAAATCCGTTAGCATCAGCAAAATTGAAAGGTGGATAAATTCGAGCGGATTCTGTACCTTATTTATGCCAGACGAGCAGTTGATTGACGAGATCGGTTTCTGCACGGACATAACGAGTATGAGCGAGAAGCTTTTCGATGTCATAGTCATAGGCGCGGGACACGCCGGATGCGAAGCGGCTTACATAGCCGCTCGAATAGGCGCGCGCACCGCGCTTGTCACACTTGATGCCAACTCCATCGGGCAGATGAGTTGCAACCCGGCTATAGGCGGGATAGCGAAAGGCCATCTCGTCCGCGAAGTCGACGCCCTCGGCGGCATAATGGGCGAGGTCATCGATGCAACAGGGATTCAATTCCGCCTGCTCAATCGCAGCCGCGGTCCGGCCGTGCAATCTCCGCGCGCTCAGGCCGACCGCAATCTCTATCGAACTGAAATGCGCCGTCGTCTTTCTTCGACCCCGAATCTCACGATCATCGAAGGCGAAGTCGATGAGATAAAAATTCGTGGCGGCGAGGCCCGCGGCATCGCGCTTGCCGACGGCGCTGAGATTTCAGGCCGCTCGGTCGTGCTGACGACAGGCACTTTTCTCAATGGGCTGATTCACTGCGGGAAGAAAACATTTCAGGCCGGACGAGCGGGCGATCAGGCTTCTGTTCGTCTTGCCGCCTGTGTTCGCGATGTCGGCTTTCGGATGGGTCGCCTCAAGACCGGAACCCCGCCGAGACTCGATGGTCGCACGATTGATTATTCACAGTTCGAACGCCAGCCCGGTGATGAGCGCCCTGTGCCGTTTTCGTTCAAGACCGCCTCGATTACGCGAGAGCAGATCGATTGCTTCATCGGCTACACCAATGAATCGGTTCACGATTGTATCCGGCGCAATCTCGATAAATCGCCCCTCTACAGCGGCGAGATCACAGGCATAGGGCCGCGCTACTGTCCTTCGATAGAAGACAAGGTGGTGAAGTTCAGTCACAAGCCGCGCCATCAGATTTTCCTCGAACCCGAAGGATACAAAACTTACGAAGTCTATCCGAACGGCATATCGACGAGCCTCGCGGAAGAAGTGCAATTGGAATTCGTGCGCGCGGTTCCCGGACTTGAACAAGTGAAGATGCTCCGTCCGGGCTATGCCGTCGAGTACGATTTCGTCGATCCGCGCGAGCTTTACTCCACGCTTGAAACGAAAAAAGTTCGCGGTCTCTTTCACGCCGGACAGATAAACGGCACATCCGGGTATGAAGAAGCCGCCGGTCAGGGCGCAGTCGCCGGTATCAACGCGGCTCTCTCTTCGCTCGGTCGTCAGTCGCTTGTTCTTGATCGCGCGGCGAGCTACATCGGCGTGATGGTTGATGATCTGGTCACGAAAGGCGCGGACGAACCTTATCGAATGTTCACGTCGCGCGCCGAGATGAGACTCACGCTTCGTTACGACAATGCGGACGAGCGCCTTACACCTGCGGCTCGCGAGATCGGCTCTATTGATGAAGAAGATTACGAGGCATTCCTGCGGCGTCAGTCGGCGGTGTCACGGGTGAAAGAATATATGACCGGCGTGAAAGTTACTGAGCTTGAGCGCGAGTTTTTGGACGGGCTTGGGCTTGAGGGCGCGGCGGACAACCTGGCCGGAAAGAAGCTCGATTATCTTGCGCGCCGACCGGATTGCGACTCGGAAAAACTCTTCGAGTTCATTCATCGATCAATCGGCGAGTGGGCCGACGAGCGCGAGATTCAGGTGGCGCTCAACGATATCCGTTATGCAGGATATTTGAAAGATCAGGAATCGCTTGCTCGCAAGCGCGGGCGTTATGATGAGCTTGAGATACCTGTCAGTCTGGATTACGCCAATATCTCCGGGTTGTCGAACGAGGCGGTTCAAAAGCTCTCCCGTGTGCGTCCGCGAACCATCGGGCAGGCGGCGCGCATACCGGGAGTGACGCCTGCCGCCATCTCGATCCTGCTGGTCGAGTCGCTGAGGGTTTAGCACAGGAGGAGAAAATGAGTACGGCGACAGAACTGATGACCGCAGAAGAACTCTTTCTTATGGGTTCAGCCAGTTCAGGCTATGAGCTTGTGAAAGGAGAGTTGAAAGAGATGTCACCCACGGGAGGCGAGCATGGCATCGTTACTGCCAACCTGACAGCGCCGCTTGTTATGCACGTCAACGCAAACAAATTCGGCATCGGGTTCGGAGCCGAGACGGGATTCAAACTTGCGACCAATCCCGATACGGTGCGCGCGCCTGACATTGCTTTCGTGCGCCGCGAGCGCATCCATGAGGAAGGCAGACCTGAATCCTACTGGATCGGAGCGCCTGATCTTGCCGTAGAAGTATTAAGCCCCGGCGATGTGGCGCAGGAAGTCGAAGAAAAAGTTCACGAATACCTCGAAAGCGGCTCACTGATGGTTTGGGTCGTCAACCCCAAGCGCCAGACCGTGACCGTCTATCGCTCGCTGACGGACATAAAAATTCTGGCTCATGTCTCCTTCCACAACCAGGCAAACATGCGATGAGATGATGACAGAAGTGCTATAATCGGCTCGCGGCATTCGACTCATAGATTCGGAATCTCGTTGACGAATACGCCTGACGGGGAGTTGAAAGGAGATCGCGTTATGGCCTCCATTCTTAAAGACCGGCCGCCTCATTACTACACGATGGAAGAATACTTCGCGCTCGAACGGGCGGGAGAGGCCCGTTATGAGTACTGGGACGGCGAGATTATATGCATGAGCGGAGGCAGCCGTCAGTACGCAAGAATCTGCGGCAATGTCTACTTGATAATCGGACAGCAGATCAGAGGAAGCAACTGCACCGCCTACACTGGTGACCTCGCAATCAGAACGCCCACGCCGCCGCCTTACCGCTATCCTGATGCAAGCGTCGCCTGTGGCACTCTCCAGTTTGAAAACATCAACGGGATCGATGCGCTGATCAATCCCGTCCTCATTGTCGAAGTCCTCTCACCCGGCACTGAAAGCCTGGACAAGAAAGAAAAGCGACTGGCATATCAGCGAATCCCTTCGGTGATGGAGTTGCTTCTGATCGCTCAGGATGCTCCTCACGTTACTCAGATCGTGCGACAACCTGAACAGGAGCCGGATTGGGGACGACGCGACTATGGCGACCTGACGGTGAGAATAGAACTTTCTTCCATAGGCTGCCCCCTTTCGTTAAGCGATATTTATGAGGGAGTAGATTTCAGCTAGACATCCAGCGCCATCAGACAATCTCGGCCCGTCGAGCGCGCCTGTGCAACCGGCCATCTACACGTATGACGCGCTGGGCAATCTCGTTCAGGTCAATCAAGACTAACAGCAGCGGATATTCACCTATGGCTCGCTGTCGAGATTGAAGACTGCAAAGAATCCTGAGCAGCAGATGGTCGAAATACGGTACGACTACGACGACGCCTCGAACATCATCACGAGGACGAAGACTCTCTCCACGGGGACGTGGACTTGCAACTACGACGCGGGGACGAACGGCAAGGGGCGGATGGTGTCTATGGTGGACCCGGTATAAAGAGTCACGACAAAGACTCGAAACATCCATTGCAGTCAGAATCGTAATCTGTTATTCGATCAATCGAACAGGATGACGACAGGCATCTCAAAAACAACTCAGCGATGGGTCGTCGCGGCTCTGATATTCGCTTATTACACCGCGCACGGCCTGCTGCTCTTAGGCTACAGGTATCTCAACGACCTGACGAGAGAAAAGTCCGGCACTTTCACTCCGCGATTGATAGAAGAGATGACCGGCGCTTACGGCGGCGCGATCATATTCCCGCTCGTCGTTATATTCGCTCGCAGGTACCGCCTGCAATGGAGAAACCTTCTTCGACTGCTGCCGCTTCATCTGCTTGCGCTGTCGTTTTTTTCAGCCGCCCATACGACCCTCAACGCCATCACCCGATGGATGCTTTTTCCCGTCGCAGGTCTTGGAGATTACGACTATGGGATCATGTCGATCCGGTACGTGATGGAGTTTTCCAACGATGTCATCTCCTACACGCTCATCGTCGGATTCGTCTATCTGTTCGATCATTATCAGCAGTCGCGCGACAGAGAAGTGATAACGGCTCAACTCGAAACCCGACTCGCTCAGGCGCAGTTGCAATCGCTCAGGCTTCAGCTTCAGCCGCATTTTTTATTCAATACGCTCAACACCATCTCATCGATGATTTATGAAAACCCGCGGGCCGCCGACGAAATGATCGCCTGCCTGAGCGACCTCCTGCGCCTGACTTTGCGCAACTGTCAATCGCAGGAAGTCACGCTCGATGAAGAACTGGAATTTTTGAATCTCTATCTGGAAATCATGCGGGCGCGTTTCGAAGAGCGGCTCGTCGTGCGCATCGATGTTGAATCCTCCACACGCTCTGCGTTGGTGCCTCAACTCATCCTTCAACCGCTGGTGGAAAATTCCATCCGCCATGCGGTCGATGAGCGGGGATATGTCACAATCGATATTCGCTCCAATCGCGAAAACGGCTCGCTCGTGCTTGAAGTAATCGATGACGGGCCGGGCATCGCGACAGAAAAGACATCTCTGCTCGGCGATGGCATAGGTCTTTCAAACACGGCGCAGAGGCTCCGCCAGCTTTACGGCGAAGCGCACACTTTCGCGCTCAAGAATACGGAAGGGCGCGGGCTTGTGGTGAGAGTCAGCGTCCCTTTCCGTAATAATAGTCTATCGAGTCCAGAGAGCCTTGAGAGTTCAGAGAGTCCGAATGCCTGATGCCTTTTCTCGATTCAAGACTCTTCAGACTCTCTGGACTCGATGGACTCTCAAGACTCTGGAGAACTATGATTCGAGTTCTGATAGTTGATGACGAACGGCCCGCGCGTCGAAAGATTCGTCGCTATCTCGAAACCGAAGCCGACATGGAAATCGTCGGAGAAGCGGGCAGTGGGGCTGAAGCCGTCGCAGCGATTGAGAAAGAGAAACCCGACCTGGTTTTCCTCGATGTGCAGATGCCCGGTCTCGACGGCTTTGGCGTGCTTGATGCTTTGAGCATTCACCCGCTGCCTCAGATAGTTTTCGTCACTGCGCACGACGAATTCGCGTTGCGCGCCTTCGAAGTACACGCGCTCGATTATCTGCTCAAGCCCTTCGAGCCGGCCCGGTTCAAAAAAGTTCTTGAACGGGCGAGAGCGATTATGCAACGCGCAAGCGACGACGCGAGCGAACGGGTAAGCCGTCTGCTCGAAGAGATGAGAGGCCGCAGCTACCTCGAACGATTGTTCATCAATTCAGGCGAGCGCGCTTTTTTCCTTCAGGTGAATCAAATCGATTGGATAGAAGCGGCGAAAAATTATGTCCGTCTGCACACTGCGCAGGATGTTTACACTCTTCGAGGAACCATCGAAGGGATTTGCCGCAGACTCGATCCCGAACTATTCATTCGGGTCAACAGGTCTCAGGCCGTGAACCTCGACAGCATCAAAGAGTTGCAGCCCTGGTTTCACGGCGAATATCGCATCATCCTCAAAGACGGCACTGAGATGATGTGGAGCCGCCGCTACCTTGACCGCTCTTCGAGCCTGTTCGCCAACCAGTTCTGATCGCTCGCTTGTCATCATCCAAGTCCCGCCCGTCCCTGGGCTGTTTGAATTCGTCCCTGAATCGTTGCTGTCGAAATCCAATGCGAGTAAAACTTCGACTTGATTGCCAGCGTTTATTTCGAGGAGTCAGGTCGTCAGTGATGACGCACGGAAAGTATGAAAAACAATCGAGGGTTCGGACTCTCAAGACTCTCTGGACTCTCAAGACTCTATAGACTTTTACGGAGGAGGGCGAGCATTGAATAGACAAAAGTATTCGAGGTTTGAAATCCGGCGATGTTTTTCTTTTCAAAAAGTCTTTGCGCTTATGATCGCTGTTTGTCTTTTCGGTTTGCAGGCAAACGCGCCTGCTCAAGCGATACCTGAATCGGACTGGCCCGCTTACGGGCGCGACGGCGGAGGCTCGCGCTATTCGCCTCTCGATGAGATCAATCGCCAAAATGTGTCCGAACTCAAAGTCGCGTGGACATACCGCACGGGCGAGGCGGACGCGAAGATTCGCCTCAGAGAAAAATCCGCCTTCGAAGCAACGCCTCTTCTCGTCGACGGGACTCTCTATCTGAGTACGCCTTTCAATCGCGTAATCGCGCTCGACCCCGCGACGGGCGCGGAGCGATGGAAGTATGATCCCGCAGTCAATCTGTTGCAGGGATATTCCGAAGTCACTTCGCGCGGAGTTTCGACCTGGGTTGATCGTCGTCTCAAAGCAAACGCAGCGGGTCGCCGAAGAATTTTCGTGGCCACCATCGATGCGCGATTGATAGCTCTGGATGCTGTGACCGGCGCTCTGTGCAAAGATTTCGGGCAGGACGGACAGGTCGATCTCACGCGGGAAGTGAATCTCGTCGACCGTGGGGATTATCAGGTAACATCGCCGCCTGCCGTGATAGGCGACCTGCTCATCGTAGGTTCTTCGCTGGGCGATAATCGCGGCGTCGAACTGGAACGCGGAATAGTTCGCGCTTACGATGCGCGCACAGGTCGCCTGCATTGGAGTTGGGATCCGATACCTAAGAATGCCGCTGATCCTGCGCATAAAACGTGGAAGGGAGAAAACTCCACGCGCACGGGCGCGGCCAATGCGTGGTCGGTGATTTCCGTAGACCCGCAGCGCAGTTTGGTATTCGTTCCCACGAGCAGCCCAAGCCCTGACTTCTACGGCGGCGAACGCAAAGGCGGAAACAGCTATGCCAACTCTGTGGTGGCTTTGCGCGCTTCGACCGGCAAAGTCGTCTGGCATTTTCAGGCCGTTCATCACGACCTGTGGGATTACGATGTCGCGTCGCAGCCAGTGCTGATAACGGTGAAGAAAAACGGGCGCATGATTCCAGCCGTCGCCGTCGGCACGAAGATCGGACACTTGTTTCTGCTTCATCGCGAGACGGGCAAACCGCTGTTTCCCGTAGAAGAGCGCAGCGTGCCTCAAACGGATGTCGAAGGCGAAGAGAGTTCTCCGACACAACCTTTTCCCCTGCTGCCTCGCGCGCTGGTTCCTCAAAAGCTCGCGCCTGAAGATGCGTGGGGAATGACGCCTGCGGATCGAGACTGGTGTCGGGACAGGATAAAATCCTTGCGCTCTGAAGGACTGTTCACCCCGCCAAGCCTCAAAGGGACGATCATCTTTCCGGGAAACGCGGGTGGCATGAACTGGGGAGGGATGTCTTACTATCCGAAGCGCGGTCTGCTGATCGCCAGCACCAATCGATTCGCTACGGTCGTCAAACTCATTCCGCGCGAAGAGTACAACCGTTTGAGATCATCAGGCGAAGGCATGAGATTCAAGGGCGAGTTCGGGCGTCAGACCGGCGCGCCTTACGCGATGCATCGAGAGACGTTGCTCTCACCGAGCGGCGCTCCGTGCAATCCGCCGCCGTGGGGCGTGCTCGCGGCCGTCGATCTGAAGGCGGGCAAGATTTTGTGGGAGGCGACGCTCGGGACGACGGAGGAACTCGCACCGCTCGGCATCGCACTCAACACCGGGACGCCGACGTTGGGTGGGCCGCTGGTGACCGCGAGTGGGCTCGTTTTCATCGGGGCTGCGGCGGACAAATATTTGCGCGCGTTCGATGCAGCGAGCGGGGCTGAGCTTTGGCAGGGACGGTTGCCTGCACCGGGGATCGCCACGCCGATGACCTATGAATGGGAAGGGCGTCAGCATGTCGTTATCGCGGCCGGCGGGCATGGCGATTTGGCTGTCGCCGGGCGTGGCGACAGCTTCGTCGCGTTTGCGCTCGCCGGGCCGAACGATCCGCAACCAACCTGGTGGTCGCGCATTATCGACCGGCCGGGGGGGCGGATGTGGATTAGTCTTGGGCTGTTGTTCGTCGGTTTGCTGGCCGTGGTTTTGGGCAGCCGGTGGCTGATCAGGCGGTGGCGATTGTCAGGCAAGTAGAAGTTTCGCCGCTAGTCCCAAGATAGCGCTGGCACCAAGCAGGCCCAAGATCGGCATCTTAAAACGCAGGAGCGCGAGCAGCGCCAGCGCGGCGATCACTAGCGCGATCGGGTCCAAAGTTGACAGATCGGGAACTTGCAGACGCAGCGGGCCGAAGTCGCGCGTGTCGACCTTCGCGAAGACGACGTGCAGAGCGAACCAGATCGCGAGGTTCAGGATGACGCCGACCACCGCCGCGGTGATCGCCGCGAGCGCGGCTGAGGCCGTGCGGTTGTCACGGACACGCTCCGCGTAGGGGGCGCCGGCGAAAATCCAAAGGAATGAGGGCACGAACGTCACCCATAGCGTGACCGCGGCGCCGGCGATTCCGGCGAGGATGCCCGCCTCGCGGTAGGCCGCGAGGAAACCAACGTGCTGCAGAACCAGTATCAGCGGGCCTGGGGTCGTTTCAGCGAGCGCTAGGCCTTCCAGCATCTCGGGCGCGGTCAGCCACTGGTACGTCGCGACGGCTTCTTGCGCCACGTAGGCGAGGACCGCATAGGCGCCGCCGAAGGTCACGACGGACATGGTGGAGAAGAACGTCGCGAGTTTGGTGAAAGTGCTGTCGCCCCCAAGCGCAAGGGCGATTGCGATCACCGGCGCGAGCCATATCGCGAGCCAGATGGCGATGGTGGTTGCGGTGCGGGTGCCGGTGGCCCTTGTGTGGGTGAGTTCACCGCGCGCGAATGCTTCGTCTACAGCGAATGCTCCCGTGCTCCCGCCGTTCGCGGCGTGGCCTTTGGAGCGAAATTGGTCGGGCGCGAAGTTCACCCCGATGATCCCTACGATTGCCGCCGCAAGCACGACGAGCGGGAAGGGGATGGCGAGGAAGAAGAGGGCAACGAAAGCGGCGGCTGCGATCCAGATCATGGCCTGGCCCGTGAACGCACGCTTGGCGATGCGCAGAATTGCTTCGATGACGATGGCGAGGACCGCTGCTTTCACGCCGTAGAAGATTGCGTTCACGACAGCGAGGTTCGCGTAGTTCACGTAGAGGATGCTCAGGGCGAGCATCACGAGGGCACCGGGCAAGATGAAGAGGAGGCCCGCAACGAGGCCTCCCTTCACGCCGTGCATCAGCCAGCCGACGTAGGTTGCGAGCTGCTGCGCCTCGGGGCC
>DLHY01000140.1 GCA_002483445.1 Blastocatellia bacterium UBA7656 | reverse complement strand
CTCGGCTGCGGATATGTTGTCCTGACCCTGTAGCGCAAGCGCCATCGATCTGCGCTCGAACGAATCGCTGGGAAGGTTGTTGAATCCGCCGAGGAGCGGTGAATAGAGGCCGACCAGACGTATATCTCTGTTAGCGTTATTGAATATCAGCGAGATCGCCTGCTTGCCTTCCTCTATGTTTTCCGGCGTGGTTTCACTGAACTCCTGAAGCAGCGCGGCGAATACTTCATTGTGCAAGAGATCGCTTGTCCTCCTGGCGAAAGCGATATCCTCAGGCGAGGGGGGATTGTGATTGTAAGCCTTGATCGCGGTAAGTCCCGACCCGGCAATAAGCGCCGTCAAGACGACACCGCGCATTATCATTTTTTTCAACTGCATAATCTTTCTCCTTTAGGTTTGATTGGCGATTTGACAATTTGGATTTTGAGGCGTCACCAGACGGCTGCGAGCATATCTAGTCGATCCGAGCGACGCCTCGATCCGCTAATGATGTTTTGCTTTCAGCGCATTCAACAAAAGACAGGCGCGACCTCTTCGATGCGTTGCCGCAAGGAAGGCGACAACCGTTCCAGTGTGGCGAGGAAGTTCGGGTGCGTCATGCCTGAGCCGAGAAACGTATAGCGCAACGCCTGATGTTGTTTGATTATGAACTCATCGCGTTCGTCCTCCGTCAGAATGCGGCCCGTGCTGCGTTGCAGGTTTTCCAGATTGAATTCGGCCTGCTGGCGCAGCCCTGTGTCGAGGAAGCCGCCGATCTCCAGATACTCATCCAACGCTTTCTCCAACTCGGCTTCGCTGCGCCCTTCGGCCATCGATTCGACCATCAAGGTGTCGAGCTTGGCGTGCTGCGCTTCTTCCATCCAGTGATGCTTGAGCAGGCTGGCGAACTGCGGATCGATCTCTTTGGCATCCTTGATTGAGTCAATGTAATGTCGCTGCGTCATCCATTCGATGTGCAGTATCGCTATTGCCACACCCAGAGGGTCGTGCGCGAGAATCGCTTCTGCAATCGCGCTGGGCGGGCCTATGAAAAGGCATTCGGTTCCGAATCCCGCTTCGAATTCCTCGCGGAATTTTTTGAAGAGGTGGATGTGCTTGGCCTCTTCGGCGGCGAAGGCCAGAAATGCTCGCACCCGATAATCATCTCCCTGCAACTGCGGGCGCGCGTGATCGAGTACGAAGGGGAGGATGAACTCTTCGACCAGTCCGAAGCTGCAAAGGTAGTCGAAGCCGCGAATCTGATTCAGCTTCAGCTTTTCGGCTGAGGTCAGAAAACTGAGTTCCTCCACGCGCGCGAATGATTCCGGCATGAGATGCTGAGTAAAACCGAGCCGTTTGTCGTCGCCTATGATGTCTTCGATGCGCCAGTTTGCTTTTTGCGAAGAGGCCAGCGTTTGCTCGTAAGTATAAATAGGTTTCATAGTTGATTGCGTTTGCGTCACGTCCATATTTGTTTCTCCTGTTTTCAGTCAAAGATAGTTAAGGTTGTAGTGTGACCGCGCAGTCACACTGTAATTTTGCGCGCCTAAGCGTCAGGCGCGTATGGCGATGACTTCCAGATATTCGGCGTCGATGCTCGTCGTGCCGTCGGTGGCGCGGTTATGCTCGACCCATAGCTGCTCCAGATCGCGGCGCAAGGCGGATTGCCCCGCTTCATCCAACGACGCAAAGGCGCGCTGCGTAGGGCCGTACCATTTGCGGAAATACTCGACTGCATCGGGCGGCATCATCATGAAATCCATGATGAGGTTTCGCCGATTGAATTGCAGGTTGGTAAAATCATCGCCCAGGCGTTCGCGCACCGTCGCTTCATCGCCCCACAACAAGGGCGAGGGCATAGGCGGCGGCGGCACATGCTGACTGGTGATTTTGAAAAGCTTTCCGATAAAGCCCTCCGGCGCCCAGTTCGCCATTGCCAAGCGCCCGCCCGGTCGGCAGACGCACGCCATTTCCGCCACGACGAAGTGAGGTTGTGGGGCGAACATCACGCCGAACATCGAGACGACCTCATCGAACGTGGCTTCTCCATAAGGCAGAGCCTCGGCGTCGCCCTCGTCGAATCGGATTTCAACGCCTTCCATGCGCGCTCGCTCGCGCGCCGTCGCCAGCAGGTTCGTCGCAATATCGATTCCGGTCACGACTGCGCCCGCTCGCGCCGCCGGGATCGACAGATTGCCCGTGCCGCAGGCCACATCGAGCAGACGCGCGCCGGGTTTAAGCTGCAACCGGGAGATGAATTCCTCGCCGCCCGCCGCGATGACGCGGGCGATCTTGTCGAAATCGCCTGACATCCACGTGGCCTTCAGTTTGGCCTTCAAATCCGACATTGCTGAAATCGTTGCATTCATCGTTTCTCTCCTTATATTCATTCTGTAGTTTTCAGTTTTTTATTGAGGAGTGAGCAGCAGGCAGCGAGGAGAGCGATCTCTCCTCGCCCCGGTTGCTCATCGTTGTCAGAGGCTCACCCGAACGACGACGAGCAACCGGTTACAACCCCGCCCATCTCAATTCATCATTAGTCGATCTCCTATGATGAACCATCTATTTTGAGCTTGTCGTTTCAGCCCTCGGCAAGGATCAGTTCCTGGCACGATAAAAATAATATTCTGTAGTGTAAGGCACCTCTGCCACCGCGCCTGTGGATCGTCCGGGAGCAGTGGGAGCCAAACCGCCTACAGTGTTCACTCGCTGGATGTAAGTCACGGAGCCGAAAACGCCGGGGCCGTCGTTTGTGACCGTCTGAAGCAGCAGCCACGGGATGGCGGTCGGGTCGGGAGTGCAGCCTTCAAGACGAGTGGCGACCACTTTGCCTCCATTGTTGTGTTCCCAGGTGGGACCAGCGTAGTGAATGCCGACTTTATTGTGATAATCGGCGTCAGAGAACAACGTCGCCTGCGGCTCGACGAACACCCAACTCGCGCCGTTCCATCTGTATATCTGCACGCCCAGAGCGTAGAGACGCAGCGCGAGTCTGTTTCCCTGCGGAACCTGCAAGGTGTCGCACAGAGGCGATGGCAAATCCGGCTCACGATTGTTGTCGCCCGCCTGTGCGGGCGGAATCGATACAGGCGCAAGCCCCGCGATTGCGATCAGAATGGCGAGCGCGATTACACATTTCACTTTCGTATAGATCATTAATTTTCTCCTTTGTACTCGAATATGTTGTTTCCGGTTTTTGTATCGACGAGACGAATCGAAATCCTGTCATCCCGATTCATCCTTCTCATCGAATCGGCATTCAATCTTTAATGCCGAAGTGGGTAAAGTTGCTGAACTTTCATCTATATTACTGCCAGCGCGAAATTTTTTTGGCGGTCGAGGAACGGTCGCTCGAATGTGCCAACCCGAACCTCCGGTTGCAGTAACAGCCCTATTCCGGGTTGCTACTCGTCGTCTCCTTTTGATCAGTGCCTTGATTGAGAGCTTTTACGACCTCAGCCGCCTGAGTTCGGATCGTGATTGCCTCGTCGTCATTGATCATCGTCTCTTTGCGAATGGGGGGTAGGCTTCTGGTCTTTTTATCGGAGGGATCGCTCTCTCCGATGATGCGCACTGTTATTTCAACGGGCCTGATTTTTACTGATTCGTTTTCATCGGGGTAAAGATTATTTGTTTTCATGAAATTTCCTTGCTCCACCACTATTCAAAGTCCGAAAGAGGAGAAGTTGCCGAACTGTTCCCCATATTACTGCCGGATTGAATTTTTTTTGCGACCGGCGTATGGTTCTCTATTCCTGGAGGGAGTGTATTTTATGTCATCTGTCGCGCGCGCGTGGTACTGTCTTCTGGCTTTGAGTCTCATCAACCCTATCCCAGCGCAGTCTCAATCATCGGACGAAGAGACATTGCGCCGTAGCACTGAACAATACGGTCTGGCAATAGCGGCGGGTGATGTTGAAAAAATGCGCGAGTTCTGGAATCCGCAATCGCCCAACCGGGCTTCACGCCTCAGGTATTATCAGGGAAATACACGGTTTGAATTCATCCGCATGGAGGTGTCTCGGCTGGAAGTCACAGGCGACAGGGCCGTGTCACATCTGACGACGGATGAGCGCAGGCTGGATAAGAAAACCGGGATCATATTATCTGACCGCGATGCCTTTCACGGCGTCTGCCGCTCAGTTATCTGGGTCAAGACCGACGCCGGGTGGAAGATCGAGCGTGAATTCTCGGTTCAGGATGAACTTGCAGGCAGACTTGAGACTGTGGCTTCAGAGCGAGAGCGCGACGAGATACTGGAAAAAGAGAAAGCCTTCGTCACCGACCTTCTGGTTCAGAATCTTCTCTCCAGAGGTCAGTCCCATCGTGTTCGTGGAGATTTCAATTCGGCTCTGCGCTGCTATCAGTGGGGGCAGGCAGTGGCGGAAAAGATCGGCGACCAGGCGGGAATTGCCGCGGCCTGGATGAACCTCGGGGTGCTGAAATCGGCACAGGGCTACTCCGTACAGGCTTTGCCATTCCAGCAAAAGGCATTAGCTCTGTATGAAGCGACCGGGCTTAAGCGCGGAGTGGCGACCGTGCTGGAAAAACTCAGTTACCTTTATCTTGGGTTCGGAGATCACCAGCAGGCTTTTGACTGCGCGCAAAAATCATTCAGGCTATTTGAAGAGGAGAAACACCGAAGGGGCATGGCTGCAGCCCTATCTGCTCTGGCTGCCGTTTATGAGAATCAGAAGAATTTCCAGCAGGCGTTGGTATGCACCGAAAGAGCCTTGGCGATTGCCCAGGACGCGGGGGACAACATTCAGATCGCGATGTCGCGGCACTCAGTGGGTTACTATCATCAGGCGCTTGGCGACTATGAGCGGGCGCTCGAAATCTACCAGGAACTGCTGAAACAGCTCGAAGGCTTCGGAGACAGGGCCGGGACAGCCGCGATGCGTGTTCAGATCGGCGGTGTTTTCGCCGCGCAGGGCAGGTATGCCGAAGCCCTGAAGTATCACCAACAATCGCTCCCTGAAATTGAAGCCGCCAACGAAAGGCTCGTTAAGATCCAAGCCATCAGGGCTATTGGGTACGACTATCTGGCGCTAGGGAAATACGCTGAAGCAAAGCCGTTTATAGAACGAGCCGTATCGCTATCTCGTCAGACGGGACTCCAGTTCCAACTCTGGGGGGCGCTTACGCATCTGGGCTATTGCCAGATCGAATTGAATCAACCTTTGAAAGCCCGTCAATCGTTCGACGAAGCCATCTCGATCATTGAAAAGCTGCGCGCTCAGACTGCCGGAGGAATTGAGGAGCAACTGCGTTATTTTGAAAACAGACTTGACGCCCACCACGGCATAATCAGCCTGCTGGTGAGGGAGAACCAAACACGCGAAGCTCTCATCTTTGCCGAACGCGCCAAAGCGCGCGTGCTGCTGGACGTGTTGCAAGACGGCAGAGCCGGCATTCAGAAATTGATGACTGTGGAAGAACAGGAGCAGGAACGCTTCCTGAAGTCAGAACTGACTCGGCTCAACATACAATTGACCCACGCCACGCAATCCGACAAGCCGGACGACGAAGGCGCAAGCGAGTTCAAATCACAACTGGAAAGAGCGCGCCTCAATTACGAAGCATTTCAGAATTCGCTTTACGCCGCGCACCCGGAACTGAAAACCCATCGCGGCGAAGCTCCCTTGATCGACGCCGACGACCTGACAGCCCTGCTGCCGGACGCAAAAAGCGCGCTGCTCGAATATGCTGTCACCGACGACAGCCTTTATCTGTTTGCCATCACGAAAGCGGCTGGGAAAGCGGAATCGGAGATCAAGGTCTACACGCTGCCGATCAAACGAGATGCGCTCGGCAAGCAGATCGAAGCCTTTCGCCACCAGCTTGCCACGCGCGACCTCGGCTTTCGCTCCTCAGCGACGAAACTCTACAACCTGTTGCTCAAACCTGCGGCGGCGCAGCTTCGAGGCAAAACCACTCTCGTCATCGCGCCGGATGATACACTTTGGGATCTGCCCTTTCAGGCATTGCTTGCCAGTTCCAATCGCTTCCTGATCGAAGAGGCGGCTATATCTTATGCGCCATCGCTTACGGTGTTGCGTGAGATGACGAAGCGACGGAAGAATCAAAGCCGGGATTCCGCAACATTGCTGGCGCTCGGCAATCCGTTGATCGGGAAAGAGACTGTCAATCGCGCGACGCTCGCGCGGCGCGATGAAAAGCTCGATCCGTTGCCAGAGTCCGAACAGGAAGTCAAGGCGCTCGGTCGGTTGTACGGCGCGTCGCGGAGCAAGGTTTATATCGGAGCCGAAGCCCGCGAGGATCGCATCAAGAGCGAAGCCGGAGAGGCAGGAATACTTCACTTCGCCGCTCACGGAATGCTCAATAACGCATCGCCCATGTATTCGCATCTGGCTCTGGCCGAGGGCGGCGCGAATGAAGACGGATTGCTCGAAGCCTGGGAACTGATGCAGATGGATTTGAAGGCAGACCTCGCAGTGCTTTCCGCCTGCGAGACGGCGCGCGGACGCATCGGCGCAGGCGAAGGCATGATCGGACTGTCGTGGGCGATGTTCATCGCAGGCGTGCCGTCAATCGTGGTGAGTCAGTGGAAAGTCGAATCTGCCGGGACGCGCGACCTGATGGTGAGCTTCCATCGCGCTCTCATCCCACAGCCAGGAGTCGGGAATCTGCAACCAACAAAGACCGGAGCCTTGCGACAGGCAGCCTTGAAGCTGATGAAGAATCCACAGACCAGCCATCCATTTTACTGGGCGGGATTCGTGCTGGTGGGCGATGGCAGGTGATTCCAGAGTTTCCTCTCCGGCTACCCATTGCGTGGGGAACAATCCCGTGCCGACTACGCACAGCGCGACGATGATGGCGCACACCCCGATCCGAAAGACTTTATGTGATTTCAAAATATTCTCCTTATCTTTATATGCTCGCGTCCGCACACGAGCGTAGTTGTTTTTCATACTGCCGACCGGCGGACGCCTCTCTCCGGACGCAGCGGCAGTTTCAACCCATTCGCAAAAGTCGGGCTGACTTCGATTCCTTTCCTCTTATCTGGCGACAAACAATCCGGTGGTTCGAGGTCTTGCTCCACCGGTTTCAAACACTGAAGGATGAGAAGTTGCCGAACTTCTCGGCATATTACTGCCCGCTCGAAATTTTTTGGGAGTGTAGTGTAACTCTCTTCAAACGGAGGGGGATATGTCCTGTGCCGTTTGCGTTCCGCCTGTCGCTGTGTTTACAGGGCGGGCTTCTGGCAGGTGATGGGTGATGAGGCGACCAGCAGTCAGTGGATCGAAGAAGTCGCAAATGACTAATGACAAGGGACAAATGACCAACACTTCAGCGTCGTAACGCCTGTATCTGACTGAGCAGGTTGCGAGCGATCTTCGAGTCAGGGTTTGCTTTTTGCAACGCGCGCAGTTCCTGTTCGGCTTCCTTCAATAACCCGGCCTCCGCGTACAGCAGCCCCAGCGCGAGGTGAGATGACGAGTAATCCCGCTTCGCTCGCGCCAGTTCACTGGCTTTCGCCTGATCGAGAATGCGGAAACGAGCCTGCGGCGCGGGCGGGCGCGGTGATGTGAACTCCTGCCCGTCTTTTGTGGCTTTCACCTGCCAGGCATAGACCTTGCCTCGTGCGAGCGCCGCCGACGCCCACGAATGCTCAGTGAGTTGCGGGCTGGTGTCCACCAGATTGAACCTGCTGTCGTAAATCTCGACGACAAAAGTCGCCCCTTCCATCGGCGACCATCGGAAAGTCGGGCGATCAGTCATCAGCACTTTTCCGACTGGCTCGATCACAAAAAGCTCGTTCCTCTGTTTGTCCCCGCTCATCAGCGAACTGGGCGGTCGGCTGAGTCCCTTGAGTTGTGATGACCTTTCGATCCGTCTGCCGGTGAGCGCGTCCTTCAGCATACTTTGATACTCAATCGGCAGGTCATCAGCGCCTGTGAGTTTGCCTTCTTCGTCGAGTGTCAACTGACCTTCGCCATCTTTGAGTTGCGCGACCATCAGTGCAGGCTGCGGCGCTGGCGCGGGCTGTGGCGGAGCGGGTAAATTGACCGTCTCCTGTTTCGGCTCGCCTTGCTGTGTCCGCCAGATCAACCAGCCTGTCACCGCCAGCAAAAGAGCCGTCAGCGCCGCGCCAAAGGCCAGCCGCGGAGACCGCCGGAATGCGGCGGATAGTGATGCGACCATTCGATGCCGCCAGCTTTCGGCTGGAGAAGGAACACTCGCCGGATAATATTCACGGTCGAGTGAGGGCGCCATCTGATTTTTGAAATCGTTGAGGTCAGCGACTGCCAGAGCGCACTGCTCGCAATGGGTCAAATGATCCGTGATCGTATGAAGCTCTTCGCCCGTCAGGTTTCTATCGACATATCCAGCCGCCTGTTCCGCGGTCAGATGCGCGCGCGCAAGTCGCAGTGAAGGCATCTCCGCCGCCTCGCCAAAGGCTTCGGATCGCAGGGCGAAGAAAGCCGCGTCGCCGTTCATGGCACGTTCGATCAGCCCTCGACAGATTTCACACTCGCCCAGATGATCAGATACCGACAGCAGTTCCGCAACACTTAGCTGTTGACGGCAATAATCATCAACCTGTTTTTGAGTCAGGTGTTCGATCAAGGTTTTTATCCCCACAGCCGGGACTTTGACCGTCTTCTCACATGAATAAGTTGACGAAAGATGCCGGTTATTAGCACTGACTTTTCAGATAAACCCTTTCAGCCGGCGCCTCAACCGTTCACGTCCCGATTTGCGCGCGTTGATGACCTGCTGCCGCGTCAGTCCCAGCAACTCAGCTATCCTCGCGTCCTCAAGCGGCAACTCATTCCACAATTCGGCAAAGCTGTCCGCCTTCATCTCCAGCGCGTCCGCCAGTTGGCGCACAGTCACGATCCCTGTTGCCGGAAACAGCGCAATACAACCGCGCCCGTCAGCGTCTTTCAGGTTCAGCAACAACGCCGCGCGCTGATTCAGGGGAAGCTGTTGCAGTTCTTCCCATAGCCTTTGCAAAAATATCCGTTTTTCGACCTGCCATGCCGGGTCTGGTTCTGCGGCAGCAGTTCGAAAGGCGACGGCGTCTTCGTTCTCATCAATCGATTCAATCGGCTGATCCCTGATTCCGAGCAGCGCGGCCAGATCGCTCACCAGTTCATCGAATTCAACGGGGCTGCCGACGTGATTGAAGATCGCAGCAAGGGCTTCGCCCAACTCCTGCGGCCTGCCGCTTTTGAGCCTTCGGATTTGGGCTACCAGCGCGTCATCATCTGACATGCCTGCGAGTCGCCCTGCCGAGGCTTTCTTTTGCTCCTGCCACACCGCAAAGCCAGCCACCATTTTCCTGTCCTCGTCCTGCCAAAGAGCAAAACCACGCTGGCGCGTCAGCAGGTATTGAAGGCGGTTCTTGAGCGCGTGCCGTTCCGGAAACTGGCGTCGCATCCAGCGCGAACACGTTCGATGCGCAATGACCGCCGCCATCCCGCGCATGTCAGTAATCGGATGCTCGTCGGGCCGTTTGCGAAGCTGATGCAACTCTGCCAGTAATTGCACCACCACTTCCTGATAAATGTCATCCGATTCGGCTCGCCCGTCTGATTGATAAGAACTGAGATGGAGTTTATAGCGAATGATGCCTTTGATGACCGGCTCCGCATGTACAGTGATGAGTCGCAAGAGGAGTTCGTCAGCCTGTTCGTCGCTGGCCTCCAGCAGTAGAGGTTCGAGCAGTGTGTCGATTTTGGCTGACGATTGTTTCGCCATTCATTACTGCCTTGTTCAGGAATGTGCGCGCACTGCGCCACAGCCGTGTGCGCCGGTTTGCAGGCTATGGGTCGCAGAGCAAAACAATCGCAGACGGCAGCAACAATCTAAACCAGCGACGGAAAATCGGCAATCCGAAATCACACGAGAACCGGAGCAATGCGACTGCCACGGACAAACAGCAACCGCGGTCATGAAAAAGTGATGCTGAGAGTTGAAAATAATCGAGCGACTCCGTGTAATAGAGGCTGAGAAAAAACTCCTATATGACGGATTACTACAAAGAAGACCTCGCGTTCATTCACGATGTCGGTTTTGGCGACTTCGTTCTCAAATCCGCCCCTGGCCTTTTCGACATACTCCGTCGAAACAACATCTGCGGCGGCCTGATAGTCGACCTCGGCTGTGGAAGCGGGCTTTGGGCCGAGCAACTCATCTGTGCCGGTTATCGCGTTCTCGGAGTGGATATCTCTGAAGCGATGATCCGCATCGCTCGAAGAAGATCGCCGCGGGCAGAGTTTCGCATCGGGTCGCTCTTCGATCTCGATCTTCCGCTATGCAACGGAGTCACATCGCTCGGCGAATGCCTCAACTATCTGTTCGATCAGAACAATGAGAGACAAGTTTTGACGGAACTCTTTCATCGCGTGTATGGCGCGCTGATTCCCGGAGGCGTCTTCATATTCGACATCGCCGAACCGGGACAGGTCGCCGAAGGAGAGACTGTCAGAGGATTTACCGAAGGCGAAGGCTGGATGGCGCTGTTCGAAAAGAAAGAAGATCGAGGGATGCTGACCCGCCGGATCACAACATTTCGAAAATCGGGGAATCGCTACAGGCGGTCGGACGAAACGCACCAGCAGCGGTTATACAAATCAACCGATGTTGCAAGAGAGCTTCGACGCGCGGGCTTTCGGGTTCGAACTATGCGACGGTATGGCCAGCATCCTTTGCTCAAGGCTCGCGCGGCGTTCATCGCGCGCAAACCCGCCTGAGACGATGGGCAATCATCGCTAAACCACTGCGATTTCAACAAAAGCCGTTGACACTCAATTTTGAAATGCATAACATAGAGCAGTCTCTATGAAGTCTCCCTCAAACGGGTCAGGCTTCACGGAGATAAATAAAGTTCAGGTCGGACTCGTTGGCCCGCCCCGCCAGCCGGTTTGTAGCGCAATGCGGTTAGATTGCGCGCCCTGAAAGTGCGAAATTTGAAGTTACGCAAGCTGACAGCTTGCGCCACTGTTTCAGAGGATCGGTCATGGGTACTGAAATCAGCGCAAGAATTCCTGACAAGCTTTTCTTCAGGATAGGCGAAGTCTGCGAACTGATCAGAGTCCAGCCCCACGTGCTTCGATACTGGGAGACCGAATTTCCCATGCTCGCGCCTCAGAAGAATCCTTCCGGGCAGCGCATCTATCGACGCAAGGACGTGGAAATGGTCATGCGAATACGCGAGCTTCTCTACGACGAGAAGTTCACCATCGCGGGCGCGAAAAAGAGATTGATGGAAGAAACTCGCAGCGCGACTCGCGCAAAGCCCGCTGCGGACGTTCGCGCACAGGAGCTTCCTCCCGAAGCCAGAGCCGCTAAGGACTCTCAGCCCCAGGCTGTCCCGCAGGTCAGTTCGCCTGAATCGCGTCTAGCGATAAAAGTCCTCAAACAGAATCTGGATGATTTGTTGACACTCCTGAAGTCGGATGCTAGCATCAAAAACTGAAATCGACGGGACGTGGCGCAGCCCGGTAGCGCGCTTCCTTGGGGTGGAAGAGGTCGCTGGTTCAAATCCAGTCGTCCCGATTAACGAAGCTGCACACAGTATGATCTGCGCGCCCTTTGAAAGGCGACTGATTCCCTGGCATCGATTGATTCATTCCCCTCATCACCCTTAAACAGAAAGGGTGAAAACGTCTGCGCTGAATTTCCGCCTGGTGTTATATTTTACTTTCAATCCATAAAATAAGGAGCTTGCCCCAATGACGGAAAAGAAACTATCGCCCTACGGCTCATGGAAATCTCCCATAACCTCAGACCTCATAGTAGCCGGAACGATAGGGCTTGGGGGCGTCGCCCTCGACGGCGCGGATATTTACTGGACTGAATCACGCCCTTCCGAACGAGGCCGCAACGTCATCGTGCGAAGAACGCCTGATGGCAAGACTGCGGATATCACTCCGCCGTCCTTCAATGCCCGCACTCGCGCTTATGAATACGGCGGCGGCGCTTGCGCAGTCTCGCGCGGCGAAATCTATTTTTCCAATTTCGAAGATCAACTCCTTTATCATCAGACGCTCGATTCTCCGCCTCGACTGCTGACGACCGCGCCGGATTATCAATACGCCGACGCCGTCATCGACGAAGGCCGCCATCGGTTGATCTGTGTCCGCGAAGACCATACTTCGCACACACGCGAAACCACAAACACTATAGTCGCCATCGATGCGTCAGGCTCCGAGTGCGGCGAAGTTCTCGTTTCAGGACATGATTTTTATTCATCGCCGCGCCTGAGTCCTGACGGAAAACGAATGGCATGGCTTGCGTGGAATCATCCACTCATGCCTTGGGACGGCGCTGAACTTTGGGTCGGCGAGTTCGACGATAATGGTTCGATCTCTCGAACGGAGATGATCGCAGGCAGCGAGCGCGAATCCCTATTTCAGCCCGAATGGTCGCCTGATGGAGTGCTGCATTTCGTTTCCGACCGGACGGGGTGGTGGAATCTTTATCGATTGAAAGACGGTCGAATCGAATCGCTGTGCGAGCGCGAGTATGAATTCGGCGCTCCTCAGTGGCAGTTCGGAATGTCGACTTACGCTTTCACGTCCGCTGACCGAATCGTTTGCGCTTACTGCGAGCAGGGAACGTGGCGGCTCGCCTTTATCGACACAGCGACTCTCCGATTCGAACCTATAGACATCGAGCATACTTATATCGCAGGCCTGCGCGCCACGGCGAACCGCGTCGTCTTTTGCGGGGGCGCTCCTGCGGAACCGCTATCGATAGTCGAGATGGATTTAACAACTGGCCGGACGAAAACGCTGAAACAGTCGAGCAATGTCGAAATCGATGCCAGCTATTTGTCGATAGCTGAGACGCTGGAATTTCCGACCGAGGAGGGACTCACTGCGTTTGGATTTTATTACGCTCCTCAAAATCGCGATTATGAAGCCCCGGCAGGCGAAAAGCCGCCGCTTATGGTCATCAGTCACGGCGGCCCGACCAGCATGGCGGTGACTGCTATGAGCCTCAGCATTCAATACTGGACCTCTCGCGGCATCGGGGTTCTGGATGTCAACTATGGCGGAAGCACAGGCTATGGCCGCGCTTATCGTGAGCGCCTCAACGGCAACTGGGGCGTGGTCGATGTCGCGGATTGCGCAAACGGCGCGCGCTTTCTCGTCCGTCAGGGAAGGGCCGACGGCGAAAGATTGATCATTCGCGGAGGCAGCGCGGGCGGCTACACTACGCTTGCGGCTCTCGCCTTTCGCGATGTGTTCAGCGCGGGCGCGAGTTATTACGGCGTGAGCGACTTGGAAGTGCTTGAGCGCGACTGTCACAAATTCGAATCGCGTTACAATCACTCGCTGATCGGGCCTTATCCTGAAAGGCGCGATCTTTATTATGATCGTTCGCCGATTCATTTCGCGGATCGTTTGAACTGCCCGATCATTCTTTTTCAGGGGCTTGAGGACAAAGTGGTTCCGCCAAATCAGGCCGAGATGATGTTCGAGGCCGTTCGCCGCAAAGGATTGATGGTCGCCTATGTTCCCTTCGAGGGCGAGCAGCACGGTTTCCGCAAAGCAGAAAACATCAAGCGATCTCTGGATGCTGAACTATATTTTTATTCGAAAGTATTCGGCTTCAAAACAGCCGATGTGATAGAACCTGTCGCTATTGAGAACCTGCGCGAGACGGCGCGATGAGCGGTTTGACACTCTTCAAACCGGGCGATAGCATTTCCTGTCAACGCACAATGTTCAGCGCAGGTATTGAATGAGAAAACAAAAACGCGCCAGCAAAGTCGAGCAGCCGAAAGCGGAACCCTCGGGGATTTCTCCCCGCACCTGGGCGCTGGCCCTCCTGCTCTTTCTTACGTCACTGACTTTTGCTAACACCGTCTTCTTCGATTTCGCATTCGACGATCAATCGCAGATTCTGAACAATGAGCAGATCAAGGACTTGAAGAATCTCCCACAAGCCTTCACCACCGAGGTATGGTTTTTTCAGGCGTCGCGAGATCGCGACCCCAACGAGCAGACCGAAGCGACTACGCCTTACTATCGACCTGTTTTCACCGCCTACCTGATGATCTGCTGGGCGATGTTTGAAAACAATGCCGCGCTCTGGCACATCTTCAGCATACTCGTGCATCTGCTGATCGTTTACCTCGCTTTCAGGATTCTCGAAAAGATTACGAACGATCTTCGATTGTCTACTATCGGAGCCTTGATCTTCGCCGTTCATCCGCTGCGCGCGGAGTCGGTCGCATGGATAAGCGGAATAAGCGACCCGCTGCTGGCGCTCTTCGTGCTGGGGTCGTTTTATCTCTATCTGCTTTATCGCGAGAAGAGCCGAATGAAATATTTCGTCGGCTCACTCGCGCTTTACTTCATCGCCACTCTGGCGAAAGAACCTGCGCTCGCGCTTCCCATCTTCATAGTCGCTTACGAGCTTTTCGTCATCAATGAAGACATCTCTTTTCCAGCAAGGGCGCGAAAGCTGATCCTTCCGGTCGCGCTGATGGGCGCGCTCACTATTATTTATTTCGCGCTGCGCTACAACGCTCTGGGATTCATGTTCAACAACAGCAAGTTCGCCGTCTACACGACGGGGCAGGTGTTGATGACCATACCGCTTGCGATATGGAAATATATCGATCTTCTTTTCCTCCCTTTCAACCTGACGCTCTTTCATAACACTCCTGTGGTCAAAAGCCCTCTCGACATACGATTCATTCTGCCCGTGCTGGGGCTTGTGGCCGTGGGGGCGGGACTGTGGAAACTGCGGCATTCGCGTCTCGTTCGATTCGGCGTCCTGTGGTTCTTCATTCATCTGATTCCTGTGCTGAACCTCAATGCTTTCAAAGAGGATTTCCTCGTTCAGGAGCGTTACACATACATTTCAGCGATAGGTTTCGGACTGCTCATCGCTATGGCGTTGATGAAACTCCCCTTCGAACAAATCTGGTTGTTTCGCTCGCGCCGCGCGGTTCAGATCGCAGTCACATCGGTTCTGGTTTTTGCGCTCGGACTGAAAACAGCCGATCAGAATCAGGTATGGAAAGACGACCTGACGTTGTGGGAATATGGAATCACGGCGGCTTCGGAAGATGACCTGCCCTATTTCATACTCGGTCACAAATACATTAACTCTCGGAACTACCAGAAGGTGGCCGACACGCTTGAAGAATGCCTGAAGCGGAAGCCAGACAATCTGGTTGTAATATCGAACCTCGCGGCTGCTCATCTTTTCGTTTATGAGCAAACCCGCGACCGCGCCCGTCTCGATAGAACCATCGCGTTATGCGAAAAAGGAATCAAGATGGATGAATTTAATCCCATGCTGTGGGACAACATGGGGCGGGCTTACACTTACGATACCGAACTGAAGAACCTTGATCGAGCGCTTTACTTCCTGGGTCGCGCTCTGGCTATCGCCCCTGAAAACCCTGTGTTCAATTTTCACATGGGCGCGACCTGCGTGAAGGCGGGCAAGCAGGAACTCGCGCTCGAATATCTCAAAAAAGCCAAAGAGCAGACGCCGGATTTCAGCGACATCTATCTGTTCACAGCCTACGCTCACCATAATCGCGGCGACATTCGCGAAGCCCTCGACAGCTATAATGAATACCTGATCAAGAGGCCCGACGCGCCGGACGCCGCAAAGATACGTCAGGATATGGACAAGCTGCGCGCCGAGCTTCAAAGCGCCCAACTTCAAAGCTCTTCGCTTCAAAACAAAACGCAGTCGAATTGACCTGCTGTGATCAAAGGATTACTATTCACCAATCCACCTTGAATCATCGAGGGCCATGATGACGGAAGAAGAGATAGTGAAAACATTTGACGCACTGAGCCACCAGCAGCAGCGGATAACTGAAGAGATTCTGAAAATCAGCGAGTCGCAAATCAAGTTTCAGACCCAACTCAGCAAGATGGCCGACGCTATGCTCACGCTCGTCGGAATGCTCGGCAAGGTCGTCGATGCTCAGGAACACACCGACAAAAGGCTCATAGATACCATTGACCGCCTCGCCACCTTCATCGAAGAGACGCGCGAACGCCTCGGCGACGCGGATGAATCGGACAAACTATTGAATTGACGCTGTAAGGATTCACTTCTTTGTTTCCTTGAGAGCCGCTTCCAGAGCCGCTTTCAGGTTCTCAAGCGATTTCTCTCGAACCAGCCGCCCGTTGATGAACACAGAGGGAGTGCTGTTGACTCCCAGTCGGGTGCCGTCCTGAACATCGCGCTGTATCTTTTCCTTGAACCTTCCTGAATCCAAAGCCTCATCGAACTTCGCGCGATCAAGGCCAAGCTGGGAGGCGTACTCTTTCAGGTTTTCAACTTCGAGCGCCTTCTGATTCTGAAACAGCAGAGTGATGTATTCCCAGTATCGCCCCTGCTCACGGGCGGCTTCAGCGGCTTCGGCGGCCTTCATCGCGTGCTGATGCTGGCCGAGCGGGAAATCTCTCACGACCAGCTTCACCCGGTCGCCATACTCTTTCATCACCTCTTCCATCACAGGCTGAAACGCTCCGCAGCTTGGACATTCGAAATCGGTGAACTCGACTATCGTTACCAGAGCCGAAGCGTTTCCCTTCGAGGGCTGATCGTCTATGGTTATCGCGAAACGTGGAGGGTCGGGCGGGGTGAGAAAGATTTTAATGTCTGCGGATTTTCTTATCTCCGCAACAAATTCCGTCTCGCGCCTGTTCTGCTCGGCTTGCAGGAGGTGCTGAACGATCTGGCTTTTGACCTGCCCATATTCGCCGTTGATCTGCGAGCGGTTTTGATCGTAAAAAGCGCGCGCGTCCTCCTCGCTCACGGGCTTCATCTTTGCCGTGATTTCCGTTTGAAGCAGATCACTCGTCGATACCTTTCGCTTCTGAACTTCCTGCTGAAGAAGAACGTCGTTGATCTTTATATCGATAGCTGCCTTGCGCAGTTCGTAGAGTTGCTCTTCGGCGCTGAAGATGAGCGAGCGCAGCGCATCTTCGATATCGCCGGAAGTGATCGGCGACTGGGCCACCATCGCCAGCACTCGCTTGCGATCCGCTTGGGTTGCCGGAGGCGGGACGGCCTGGACGAGGACTTTGACATCAGCCCTGGCGCGCAACCGCAGAGCCAGTTTTCTTATGCCTTCTTCGCGCTGCTGATCTCGCAGGTACTTGAGTATGTCGCTCCTGAACCCGCTGTACGGCCCCTGAAGGCGATCTCTGTTTTGTTCATAAAAAGACAATGCGTCGCCTTCGGTCGGCGGACTCATTTTCGACAGCACCTCCATCTCGATCAATTTCGCGGCGGTCACTCCTCGCCGTTTCGCCTCCGCTTCGATCAATCGCATCGCTATCTGCATATCAAGTTCGCGCAATCGGGCCTCATCGAGTTGAGCGCGCGCATCAGCGATTCGATCCCTGATAGCGTCGTTGATTTCTTTGGCAACGATCTTCACGCCGTTGACTGTGGCTAAAGGATCGGGCAAAGCTCTGGATTCGCATCCGCAGTCGACTTCCTTTTTGTTGCCGACCATATCGGCAGGCTTTTGTTGAGCGGAAGCGGCGACTGCGAGCGAGAGCGCAGCGAGAAGGGGCCAAAACAATTTCATCTTTATCAACTCCAACTGTGATAAGGCAAAAGTAAAAAGGTAAAAGGTAAAAGGGCGGAGACGGATCAATCAATACATCGAAGCTATCTACTCCCTCTTCTGCATTACTTTTGCCTTTTACCTTTTTACTTTTGCCTTTCCCTTGATTTTGCACACGCGAGTTGCAGGCTGCAAGCTGTCGGGTCTCTATTCAAGCATCCGCCAGACGGGGCCGAGCATCGCCCACCTTGCGCCGTCCCAGAAGAAGAGGTGATACACCATGCCTGCCTGCTCACCCGGCTTGACTCTTTCGACCTGGTAAAAGGTCAGGCCCGGTCTGAGGAATCCGGCGATGCGTTTCGATCCTCCGGGGAAATGATTGAAGGCGACGCTGCCTCCCTCGTAGCGAGCGATTTCTTCACTGGTCGCCCCGTAAACATGCACCTCGGTATTTTCCGGCTTTGCGTAGAAGACCTTTGCCATCTGTTCTTCAGCCTTAGGCATTCGGCTTTTATAAAAGGCGACGATTCGACTGACGATATCGGGCGAGATATCGTCCTTGAGAGCTTTTCTGATTCGGCTTTCATCGGGCAGCAGTAATCGCGTCAGGGAGGCCGCCTTCTTCACATCGCCCGCAGAGATGGCGTGATGCAACTCTTCGAAGAGGGCTTTAAGATTATCAGCCTTGTTCTCGTGCCTGAAAGCTGCGGGAGATGAGCTTTGCGGAGAAGGCATGATGGTTTCCTCTTCAATGGCTCTGGCCATCGAACAGACGGTCAGAAGTATTAGCGAAAGTTTCAGACAGAGCTTCATGCGCCAGGTCACGATGGCTTTGCGCTTTCCACGTCTGGAAATTCCTTCCGAGTTGCGGCCAGCGAATATACCAGAACGACTCCCTGAGCCAGCGTCGCCGAGCCAAGCTCGTTGACGGCCTGCTGATTCGCCACCGCATTTTGGATCATCACATTGATGCTGGCAACAGTGTTCATGAAAACCTGATCGACCAAATCAGCCTCACCGTTCACAGGCGCATCGCGGGTCTTCATCGAGGCGATGTAAGTGTTGAGATCGGCCTGAGCTTTTTGAGAGATTTCCTTGTATTGCTGAGAAGCCTTGTTGAACTGTTCGATGACCGGAGCTATCACGTCTTCAGCAGCGCGAGGGGTCATCTCGGACGCGGAGGAGGCGAGCGATTGCGCGACCTTTGCGGCCAAAGCGGCCATTTCAAGTATGCTCATCGATTGTTTCGCGGCTGCTTCGTTGAGTTGCCCTAAAATCGAGACGAAGACGTTTGCAAGAGCCTGAATCTCGCTGGCTATAGCGCCGCTTTCCCGTGTTGCTTCCGACATGATTTTCTCCTTCCGACGGTTGACAGTAAAAACACGCGGCTGATTATATGCCAGCGGGTTAAGCGAATCCAATCATCTGCTGCATCGCTGGCCTGACGGATAGAGGCTGGCTTGAAGCCGAAAGCGGTCGGGGCGTACTCTGAAATACTGGAAACTGAAAACTGTTTGCCAGAGGGGATGAAATGGAAAACGCAGATTTGATGAAAGCGGCTTCCATCGGCGACACGCATAGAGTGACAGCTTTGCTCGACGGCGGAGCGGATGTAAACGCGCGGGATGAAAACGGAATGACCGCGCTTATGCAGGCGGTGAAGGGAAATCACACGGACACGGTTCGCGTTTTGCTGGCGCGCGGCGCTGACGTGAATGCCAGGGGCAGGTTCCTCGGATACGAAGCCATCCTCCTTGCAGTGAAGGCGAACGATACGGAAACGGTGGAGCTTCTGCTCGCGAGCGGATTCGACCCTGCGGCGACCGATATCAATTTCGTCATCGGCGTGGCCCGACTCACCAGCAATGCTCGCGTGATCGAATTGCTCGAACAGGCAAAAAGCAGAGCTTACAGCAGCTTTCAAATGGATGAGCAGGATTCACCAAATAGTGATTGAGGACGAAGAGGTTGCGCAGAATCTCTGTGTTGTCTCTGTTTTTTTGCGCCTCGGCGGGCCTATAACTTTCCCGACGACAAAGCTCTCACCAGCCGGTACAAAAACTCCTGCCCTTCATAAAACTCTTTCACCCCGACCCGCTCATCTTTGCCGTGCGCCCGCGAATCATCGATGTCGTGAAAGAGACCGGAGACGCCATACATCGGAATGCCAGCGTTGCGCAAGTAAAGACTATCAGTCGCGCCCGTACCCATCACGGGGACGACTGGCACGCCCGGCCACATCTCTTCGGTAATGCGCTCGACGGGACGCATGACTTCAGGGTTGAGCGGCGAGGGCGAGCTTGGTTTCGACTCTGCGATGGGAGTGATAGAGATGCTGTCGTTGGCCAGAACTCTGATCAAAGTCTGCTGTGTCTGTTGAGGCGTTTCATTGGGAAGAATGCGGCAGTTGACGATGGCGCGCGCCGTCTGCGGCAAAGCGTTTTCTGCGTGTCCGGCTTCGAGGCGCGTCGCCACGCAGGTCGTGCGCAGGGTTGCATTGTAGGCTGGAATGTCGGTCAGCCTCGACACCGCCGCAGGGTCAGGCGGCGTGTTCGTCACGGCCTTCAGATCGGAGGCCGTCTGCCCGGTTTCAAGCTTCGCGGTGCGCTCGAAGTAAGCGCGCGTGACTTCATTCAAATTCACCGGGAAATCGAATTTCGCCAGACGATTCAATCCTTCGGCGAGGTGATAAATTGCGTTGTCTTTCACCGGGCGAGAACTGTGGCCGCCCTTGCTCAGGACTTCGAGCAGGAAGCTTTGATAAACCTTTTCGCTCGCCTGTACGGCATTGAGCAATTTCCTGCCGTTGCGAATCTGGCCCCCTCCGCCTTCGTTGATTCCGAATTCCGACTCGATCAGTTGGCGATGATTTTTGAGCAGCCAATCGACGCCATTGAAATTGCCGCCTTCCTCATCTGCGGTGAGGGCAAGGATGATATCGCGGTCAGGCTTGAAGCCTTCCTGTTTGTAGCGGATCAGATTGGCGATGAAGATAGCCGCCATCGCCTTGTCGTCCGCAGTGCCGCGCCCGTAGTAATAGCCATCCTTTTCAAGAAACCTGAATGGATCGAACGACCAGTCTTCACGGCGCGCTTCGACGACATCGAGGTGAGCGAGCAGCAACAGAGGCTTGTGTGCGCCCGTGCCGCGAAGGCGCGCGACGAGGTTGCCCTTGCGCGGATTCGGCCCAAGCACTTTTATGTCTTCAGCCGGAAAGCCCGCCGCTTTCAGTCTCGCGGCCATAGCCTCAGCCGCTGTGGTCGTGTTGCCAACCGAATCAGTGGTATTGATCTCGATTAGTTGCTGAAAAATATCATGCGCCAGTTGTTGTTGTGCGGATAACCGAGATGTCTGAGCGCAGGCAGGCTGCGGCACTGCCGCTGATACAAAAAGCAGTCCGGCAATAAAAAAAGAGAGAACCGAAGCCGCCGGATAGTTCTTAGCCTTGATCATAGATAATCTCCTCCATACCAGATCGCTTTCATCACTGTGAGGGTCTAACGATTTGCATAACCGGGCGCGGCGCGAGGCACTGATGGAACGTTGAGAAATTCACTCGCCGTCCTCCTATCGTCGCCAGAAAGGCCACAATACCTTCTGCATGATCTTCCGAGCCAATTCGATGCGCCGTGCACGACGACGCTCGTATGCCTCAAGAGCTGCATCGTTAGCTCTACACTCTTTGAGCTGTGTCCGAACCTGCGTAAGCCATTCCGTGATACTGCTTGCAGCCTTGATATGGTCGATGTCGGGTTGCTCATGATCGAGAAAGTACACCGCTGGGCTGGAGCCTTCACGCAGATCGAGGTAGAAAGCGTTGCCGTTGCCGTCTTCGCCGAGTACGTAGAAATGGTCTGGCCATACCTCCTTTCTATCGAAGAAAAAGGCTGGATCCGCGCGTAGATCCACGTTGTGCTGAATTAGCCAGTGCGCGTCGGTAGAGATACGGTACTCCGCAGCGTCGGGGATGTCTGGCGGTATATTTTGGACGAGCCGCTCGTATTGCTCCGGCAGCTCGATGCCGAGTTCTGCTTTGACGCTTTCGAGAGATGCGTGGTCGATGCTCATACGTCAGTCCAGCTACAGCGTACCACAGGCAGCCTAACGCGGAGTTAACTGCGCCGCAAACCCGCTCAAGGATAGCAACCCGTGAGGTGCGGCTGCGGTCGAACACAGCATTAGGCTCATTGGTTGTTAGACACTCTCTTCCTCACGAAGTGAATAAATGGTAATAACAACACTGGCTCCAATCTCTGCTACTCTCTGAATTGTCGAGGCTCGGATTTCTGTTCTGTAGTTGGGTGTCGTTGTTCCGCTTTCGTATCCAATATCCAGAATTCGGGAGCAGCATCCATCCCAAATCTCACGAACTTCTTTTGGAAGATTTTCAACCAGCGAGCAAAAATAATTGATAACCTCGTCAGCACCATTTCTACTTCCAGCTATTTCAAAAGAAGCCTGTTGGTATCCTCTAATTTCTCCGTGATGAAGTACAAGCACATCTTCACCGAACTCTTCTACGATTCGCGAGATGTCCTCTTTCGATTCTATTTCCAGATCAGTATTCAGGTAGTGAACTTCCATATATATCTCTGCCTAACGGTTGAGTTAAGCGGGTGCGGCGCAGAGCAATAAAAAAACCAGATGAAATCTGCTCGTCGCGCTCCGCTGCAACTACTCGTTTGGCGGCGCTTTCAGGGTAAGCAAATCCTTGCACGTCCCTAAATGATTTTATTGAGTATCATTGCCAACTTCTCTGGCTTGCCGTCGCAGCTTTTATTCTCGCTCACTGCTTCCGCCCAATCGCGAACAGACTCGTCGACGAGCGCACGTACATAACACCCTCAGACAAGGCCGGGGTGGCCATCAGCATCTCTCCCATCGAGTTCGTTGCGAGGTGTGCGAATTTCTCCCCGGCTGCAATGACAAGCATTTCTCCGTCTTCGTTCGAGAGGTAGAGCTTACCGTCAGAGGCTACCGGCGATGCGCTGAAGCCGCTGCCGACCATCGGCAGTCTCTGACGATAGAGTTCCTCGCCTGTCCGCAGGTTATAGGCATCGAAGAGACCGTTGTTTGCGAGCACGTAAAGAATGCCGTTATAGATCAGCGGCGTCGGCATGTATGACCCGCGCCCTGTGCGGCTCCACGCGACAGCCTCGCTATCGGCCTTGCCCTCAGGCAAGGTAAGGTCGCCGCGCGCGCCAGCGCGCACCACGAAAATCGGACGTTCAGGCGCGCGGCCACTGACGACGACGAACAGGTCATCAGCAAAGATTGGCGTCGGCGCAGTGATCTTCGAACTCCGCCCGATTCGCCACAGTTCCTTCCCTGTGCGAGGATCATAGCCCCGGATGTAATTCGAAGCGTTCGTGACCAGTTGCGGGCCTGCCGATGTCATAGCGACGGTCGGTGATCCCCACGACGGAAGCTCGTCACGCTCGGTCTTCCAAACCGTCTTGCCTGTGTCAGCATCCAGAGCCAGTAGGAATGAATCACCCTGGGTGTCGCACTGTAGAATGACGAGATTGTTCCAGATGATGGGCGAACTGGCGGGACCCCATTCGTAGGTTGGAATATCGTAAGCGCCCAGGTCGAGTCGGCCCAGATCGACTTTCCAGAGAAAGCGTCCGTTGACATCGTAGGCATAGACACCTTGCGACCCGAACCACGCTACGACTATGCGCCCGTCGGTTGCGGGTGTTGAGTTGGCGTAGGTTGATTTGATATGGCGCTGTTCGATTGGCACGCCCTCGCGGGCGATGCGCTCCCAGAGGATTTTGCCAGTTCGTTTGTCGAGCGCATAAATCATCCACCGATGACGCGAGCGGTCTTTGGATGCATCGCCATCGCCGTACAGACCGGGGCGGAAGGTCGCTTTGGGGTCACTGCTGACGGCACTCGTGACGAAGACTCGGTGTCCCCAGACCACAGGGCTGGAGTGTGCGAGTCCGGGAATCGGCGTGCGCCAGAGGATATTCTCGCCCGTCTTGCCGTCCCAGCGGTCGGGGAGATTCTGCTGTTCGGCTGTGCCTGAAGCCTGCGGGCCGCGGAAGGAAGGCCATCTTCCGTTGGGGGCGCTCGGATCAGGGCGCGCAGGCGCGCGGCCACCCCCGCTCCTCACGATGCGCCGAGGCGCTAGGATTTTTGATTCTCCAGTGGGTACCCAGGTGCTGCGGTCGAGGATCATTCGTCGTGGAGTGCAATCGTCCGAGACGAGATCGAAGTTGACGTGGCTGCCGTCGGTGCGAAGCCGATATCGCCCTGGGCCTTCGCAACCCCTGGGGCCGCCGGACGTTGATAACTCAATCTCATCACCACTGATTTTCCATTGGCCAACGAGGGTTGGCCAGCGGTCGCCTTCCAGCTTGAATGTGCCGCTGGGATCGAACCGCGCGACAAAGACGCCAAACTTCAATGGCGAAGATGGAATCTGCAAGTCTTTCTGCTGACTGGTTGCTGGCCTTGAGGCGATGGCGCATACAATCCCACTCGCCAGCGCCAGCACGAGCCAAAGCCTTTTGTAATTCGATCTTTTCATACGCATCGCCACCTTTGCCTAAGCTAAAACCGCCGAAGCTCGGTTCAGGAGACTACTCGATTGAGAGTCTGTTTACCCTGCGAGCATCGCCCATTTTCTATCACAGGAGCCAAACCGCGCAACTCACCAGATACACACCTGCTTTCTTATGGAGCGGTCGTTGACTGTCCACCTCTTCTGAGTCGCCAACCTGTCAGAGCGGTCACATAATACCCCCGCCTCGTTCTGGAATCGAGTTGCAGTGTGTTGCAAATCATCGCAGCCGCTGGAAGGCTGCTTGCGGCGCGCACGACTGCTGCTACAATTCCCCATGCAATGACAGACCAGGCGGATTTCATAATCGTAGGAAGCGGAATAGCGGGATTGCGCGCGGCTGTCTCGCTCGCCCCTCACGGTCGCGTCGCTGTTCTGACTAAAGATCAGGTCACGGAATCAAACACCGAATATGCTCAGGGCGGCGTAGCCGTCGTCCTCAGCGATGACGATCAGATAGGGCTTCACTACCAGGACACCATCGAGGCGGGCGCGGGGCTTTGCGATGAGCAATCCGTCTCCGTGCTTGTCGAAGAAGGGCCGCGCTACATCACGGAATTGATCGAACACGGCGCTGAGTTCGACCGCCACGAGGGACAACTCGCCTTCACTCGCGAAGCTGCGCATTCCCGCCCGCGCATACTTCACGCGCAGGGTGACGCCACGGGCCGCGAAATAGTCCGCGCGCTCGTCGCCTGGTCGCGGAAATTCTCTTCTATCGAATACCTCCCGCACGCCTGCACTCAATCGCTCATCATCAATCAGGATCGCTGCGTCGGTGTCACTTATGTCGAGCCTGACACCCACCTGATCCGCGCCATCTATGCCCGCGCAGTCATACTCGCAACGGGCGGCGCGGGACAACTTTATCTACACACCACGAACCCCGACGTTGCCACGGGCGACGGGCAGGCGATGGCTTATCGCGCGGGCGCAGTGATGGCTGATATGGAATTCATTCAGTTTCACCCGACGGCTCTCGTCGTCGCGAACGCGCCGCGCTTCCTGCTCTCCGAGGCTATGCGCGGCGAAGGCGGATTGCTCCTGAACACCGAGGGCGAACGATTCATGCCGCGCTATACGGAGCGCGCGGAACTCGCTCCGCGAGATATAGTGAGTCGCTCGATTCATTTCGAGATGCAGCGAACAAGTTCCGATCACGTGTGGCTCGACATGCGACACCTCGACCACGTTTTCATCCGCAATCGGTTTCCGAAAATTCATAACACCTGTCAGCTTTACAATATCGACATCGCACGCGATCTGATCCCTGTCAGCCCCGCCGCGCATTACACGATGGGCGGCGTTCAGACCGACACTTTCGGGCGCACTTCCATCGCGGGACTTTATGCGGCGGGCGAAGTCACCTGCACGGGCGTGCATGGAGCTAATCGTCTGGCTTCGAATTCTCTGCTCGAAGGATTGGTCTTCGGAGCGAGAGCAGGAGAGACGGCATCAAGCGAGGCTCCTCTTTCAGTCGAGCCGGTCGCTCCTGTGGATTGGGACTTCGGCGACGAAGCCGACTGGCGAATCGATGACGGCACTCGCACTGAGGTCAAACGAATAATGTGGGATAAGGTGGGGATCGTGCGCAGCGAGGAGGGCTTGAAAGAGGCTCTGGAAGCCCTTTCCGAGATAGCGGCGCGACCGCTCAACACTCGCTCATGGAATTTCGTCACTCTTGCGCGACTCGTCGCCGAAGCCGCGCTCGCCCGTCGCGAGTCCCGCGGGGCGCACTATCGCAGCGATTATCCACAAACGGATGATGCCGGTTTCCGTCGTCACACGCTTCAACGGCGCGGCGCGGCTGCCGAGACTTCCTGATGCCATCGATTTACAGGCGGCTTCCAATCTGTCAACAGCGAGAGAGTTATAAACCGCAGAGGCGCGGCGTTGTCCGGCAAGCTGCCAGCTTGCCGCAGGCTTTCACCTCTCGCCTCTGGAAAGCAACAGTCCTTTGCTCGAAGCAACGACAAGCTGGCAGCTTGTCGAACATACAAGACACAGAGGCGCAGAGAAGAATTGCTCCCTACGACTGCATTCCCTATGCATCAGCAGACTTCGATCTGATCATTCCAGCACGGCCTTTGTTTTTTCCGAAGGGACTTCAATCGAAATCGGCACGCGCTTTTCGTCGGCGATGATGAGTATCTGAAAAGCTTCGGCGAGTATGACGGAGAAAAGATCGCCTCTGCGTTTCGTCTGCCCCGATTTGAAATTCTCTTTCCGCAGATACCTGACGTCTGCCCAGTATTCGCGCAATCCTGAATGAGGGCTGAATACCTTGAATCGCTGAACGCCTGCGGCCTTCATATCATATCTGGCCAGAAGGAAGCGATAGTGATGCCATACGCCTTTGTCGAGCAGGATCACATCTCTGGCGACATTTCTGGTTCTTTCGCTCTTCCGGCCATGAGCTTCGATTGTGACGTGGACTATCCCTTCCCTAAATTCCAAAGAGTACTTCTGAGAGTTCGCGCCTGAGACGGTCTCAACTGTGTAGCGCGCGGGTTTGTCGCCTTTGATCTCAGTCGATGTGATGATCTTTTGCGGCAAGCCTCCGATGGTCGTCTCGGAGGAGCTTTTCAATGTCGTCGTTTCGTTTTGCGTGACGATCTCGAATTGCTCCTGGCCCGCAGGCTTCCCGTTGAGTTGTATTCTGTATGTCCCGGTCTGCTGCGTCGCAAGCCAAGCAAAGGCAATCGCTAGGCTGACAAAAATCGCTGGCATGTCTCACCTCGAATAATCAGAATGGGCATTGATTCGCCGATCCTGTGAAGATGGTCAGTAAGCGAGAAGTTGCCTTGCTGCGGCGAGTATCTTGTCTACAGAAGGCAGCATAGCCATCTCAAGGGGCGGGCTGAAAGGCACGGGCACATCGAGCGAAGCTATGCGCATCACCGGAGCATCGAGGTATTCGAAAGCATCCTGGGCGATTATGGCAGCTATCTCGCCGCCGAATCCGCCTGTGATATTCGCTTCATGAGCGACCAGAACCTTTCCCGTTTTGCGAACGCTGGCAAGCACAGTCTCGCGATCAAGAGGAACGAGCGAGCGAAGGTCTACGACCTCGACCGATGCGCCTTCCCGTTCCAACGTCCGCGCCACCTCGACGCACAGATGCACCGTCGCGCCATAACTGATTATCGAAAGATCATCGCCCATAGTTCTCAACGCCGCGACTCCTATCGGCACTGTGTATTCGCCTTCAGGCACGTCTTCTTTGTAATGCCGATAAAGAAATTTGTTCTCCATATACACAACCGGATTGTTGTCTCGAATCGCGGCGATGAGCAGCCCCTTCGCGTCTTTTGCAGTCGCGGGCAGAACGACTTTCAGTCCCGGCACGTGCGTGAACCACGCTTCCGGGTTTTGCGAATGATACGGTCCGGCGTGTATGCCTCCGCCCGTCGGGCCGCGAAACACGACAGGCACCGCGATGCCCCATCGGTAATAACACTTGGCGGCGAAGTTCACTATCTGATCGAACGCGCAGGCGATGAAATCTATGAACTGAAATTCCACTACGGGACGAAAACCTGTGGTCGCTGCCGCGCAGGCCGCGCCCACGAAACCTGATTCGGAAATGGGCGTATCGATGACTCGCTCTGCGCCGAATTCATCAATGAACCCCTGAGTGATTTTGAACGCGCCGCCGAACGCGCCTATGTCTTCGCCTAAAACGAAAACATTCGAATCGCGTCGCATCTCGTAGCGGAGCGCGTCGCTTATGGCCTGAAGATAAGTCATCTGCGCCATCAGAAGTGGCCTCCTGTCGAGCGTTCTTTCGTCGCAGTGAGCGAAGGGACGGCAGGATTTTCTATCGGCTCGAAAATATTTTTCCTGTCTTCCGCCCGCGGGTCATGCGGCGAAGGAGCATACAATCTTTCGGTCACCGCTTCCGGACTCGGATAAGGCAATGCTTCGGCATATTCAACCGCGCGCTCGATCTGATGCGAAGCGTCTTCTTCGATGCGCTCGATATCGAGAGCGGGAATCTCGGCGCGCTCGATCATCCATCGGCGGTACATGCGTATGGGATCGCGGTTTTCCCAGAACTCTCTCAACTCCCGCGGAACATAACTCATGTCGTCGTGTTCGCCGTGACCGCGCTGACGAAAAGTTTTGAGTTCGATCAATGCGGGGCCATTGCCGCTGCGGGCATGATCGATGCCGCGTCGGGACGCATCGATGACTTTGAAAAGATCATTGCCGTAGGCGATTTCAGAATAGATATTGAATGCAGGCGCGCGGTCGGCGATATTTTTTACCGGCATCTGTTTTTCGGGAGGAGTCGAATAAGCGAACTGATTCATCTCGGCGATGATGACGAGCGGCAGTTTGTGAATGGAAGCGAAGTTCAAGCCTTCGTAAAAATCTCCGGGGCTTGTCGCGCCGTCTCCGGTGAATGCTAAATAGATGTTGGGCTGCTTTCTCATTTTGAACGAGAGCGCGTATCCCGCGCCGGTCGGAATCCACGCGGCCATCGAGCCGTTATGAAAAGGAGCGATGCCGTAATTTTCGAGGTCGGCGAGAAAGAGTCCCAAATCGCGCCCGTGCGAAGGCGACTGATCCTTGCCGAACCATCGCGCTAAAACGTGACCGGGTTCTACGCCGCGATAAAACCACGCCGAAAGATTGCGCGACACGGTTGAAAAATAATCGCCCTTATCGAGCAGGCTTATGCAGCCGACCGAAGTCGCTTCCTGCCCCATGCCGAGATAAGCCGCGCCGAGCAGTTTGCCCTGGCGATAGAGCGCGCCGAGTTTTTCTTCGAACGCGCGGGCCAGCCGCATCGCCGCGAAGAAGCGAAGCAGTTGCTCTTTGTCGTAAGGGAGTTGTTTCGGGTCTGCCTCGATTTCAGCGGGGAAATCGGGCAGATCAGGTTTCGGTGAAGTTTGAGACAATGTGCGTGCCTCCTTCTTGATCTGATAAGCGAGTGAAATTCTTTGACGGGCGTCGAGGATTATACCTTCGATGTCCGAATGATCGCAAAGATCGTGATTCTTCCAAACGCGCGACGCGAAATGAAAAGGGGCGATTCTCCGGACACTTCGTTTACTGCGGCCAGCGTGTCAATTGAGAGAATCTCCCTGTTTTCATTTCGCATCCCGGCGAGAGTCGCTCAGAAAGTAAAGCGCGCGGCGAACTGAACCTGGCGCGGGTTGAATATCGCTCGCGGCGTTCCATAGGCCGGGTTGCGCGCGCCATCGAAAAAGGTTCCGGGAGTTCCCGGACGATTGAATACCGAGTCGCCATAGACGGTGTTGAAGAACCGGACGTTGAGCGTGTTGAAGATGTTGAACGCCTCGGCGATGAACTCCGCCTTCATCTTCTCGGTGAAATGAACTGTCCGCGAAACGCGGACATCGATGCTTCGGAAGCTGTCGCCCTTGAATGTGTTTCTGGCGTCAAGCCCGACCCGGTCGTTGACTCCGAACACATCGCCGTTGGCGTCGAAGCCCGCGAACTTGGTGAAGAAATGCGGAGACTCGATAGTTGCAATCAGCCCGAATCGAAAATTGCGCGTGAAAACGTTCCCCTTCGCAGGAGTGGAAGCCGTCGCGTTTCCGACGAAGCGATGGGAAACGTGGTCGGATGAAAGCGCCCGTTCGAGGTCGAAACGCGCGCTGTTTTCCGGGATCAGCACGAAACTCGGATTGGGGCCATCGTCTATCCCCTTAGACCATGTGTAGCTGATTCCGTAGCTGAAGTTCTGGCTGAATCGTTTGTTGGCGCTTACGAGCAGTCCATCGAATACGGAGTTCCACCGGGAGTCGGCTTCGAAGTAAACCGCAAAGTTCGGATTGCGCACGCCGGGAACTGAGGCGAAGCGATTGAATCGAACCGCCGCGAAATCATCTTTGCCGCTTTCAAGCCTGCCGCTCGGCGAGGGCTGATTGACATTGAAGAAGCTCCCCAGATGCACTCCCTTCACTCGGAGATAGGTTGCCGAAACGCTCAAATCCCGCAGCGGCTCGAATTCGAAACCGAGGCTCATCTGAATCGCGTAAGGAGCCTGATGATCGCGAGCGAATCGGACGATGACTGACTCGGCAAGAAAGTCGAACTGTGTGCTTACCCTCGGATAGCTCCCCGTCCTTATCAGGTCGCGCAATGCCTGCTGCATCCTGTCCGGGATGCTGGCAAAGGCGAACAGTCGGGTTCTGGCATTCAATTCGTTTTCTTTGTTCTCCCTTCCCGGAAACGGGCCGCTGCCGCCGCAGGCAGGTTCCTGGCACAGCAGCAGCGGCGTGGGAATGATTCCGTGAAAGAGTCCCGCGCCGCCGCGTATGACCAGGTTGCGTTTCGTCCCAAGGTTGTAGGCGAATCCGAAGCGCGGATCGATGTTGTTGAGATCGTTATCAAGCACTTCCGAGGGAAAGGTCTCGAATTCGTAACGCACTCCGAGTTGCAAAGCCAGGTTGGCAGTCGGACGCCACTTGTCCTGTATGAACAGGGCGTTGTAAGTGTGATTCAAAGATGTGCTGGCCTGATTACGAATCGCGTCCGTGTACCGCTGGCCCTGATAAACTGAAGGGTCGAGGCGAGTGGCGTTGAAGTCGAACTTCTGAAAAAAGATGACGAACGGATTTCCGGCCAGCAGATCGGCGACCGAGCCGAATGTGGCTTCGAAGGGGTAGAAGAGCGGGAACGATTCGGTGGTGCGAACGAAGTTGTAATTACCTCCAAACCCCAGGGTGTGATTTCCTTTCGTCAGGGTGACGTTATCGACGATCTCGAATCGCGACTCCTCATAGAAATCGGGATTGCCGCGATTGACTCCGACTGTGAACGTGTTTGCCACCTCAAGGTGCGGCTGTGTGGTGACGGTCGGGAAATCGAAGGTGCGGTGAGCATACTGGCTGCGAAGCTCGTTGACGAAATTCTGCGAGAAAGTCGATATCAGATTCCCGACCAGGGACTGGTCTCGGAAAAAATTATTCTTGAAGGTCGAGGGGAGATCGAATCCGTCGTTGAGCGGCGAGACGTTCAACAGTCGCGCATCGTTGAAAAAGTATCGCGCGGAAAGCGCGTGACGATCGCTCAGGAGGTGGTCGAGCCTCAACAGAAAATTGTCGTAATCGGAATCTCTTTCCACATTCAGGTTTTCCGCGCGGAGACCGTACAGGTTCACCTTGGCCCGATTGATGGCCTCGATGTTGGCCAGCACTGTCGAATTGTAGAAAGGCGATTCCACGCGCTGCTGGCCTTCGTAATTGCCGAACAGGAACGAGCGATCTTTTCTGATCGGGCCGCTCAATGTGCCGCCGTACTGATTCTGGCGGAGCTTGTCGAGACCGGGCGATGCCAGGGGGCTTCGGGCGTCGAGGCTGTCGTTGCGGAAGAACTCGTAGATCGATCCGTGAACTTCATTGGTTCCGTTTTTGGTTATTATGTTGACGATGCCGCCTGCCGCGCGGCCAAACTCGGAACTGTAGCTGGTGTTGATTACTCGGAATTCCTGCACGGCATCCTGGGAAGGAGTGGTCTTTTGAATTCCCGAGGCGGTCGAGATGTTGTCGGCTCCGTCTATGGCCACGAAGTTGTAGTGGATGTTCTGGCCCGCGAAGGATATTTTAGTGACCGGCTCGATGATTACGTCCGTGCTGCCGGAGGTGGTATCTCCGATGGTCACGCCCGGCGCGAGCAGCGCGAAATCGATGAACTGACGACCGTTGACGGGAAGGTTTTCAATCTGCCGCTGATTGATCACCGAGCTTATTTCAGTGCGAGTCGGCTCCGAGACCGATTCAGCGGCGGCAATAACGACCTGCTCTTTGACTCCGCCAGCCTGCAGGGTGAAATCGACTGAGCCGAGTTGTCCGATTTCAAGTTTGACCTTTCTGGCTTCCTTATCGAACCCGGCGGGTTCTGCCGTGACGGTGTACTCGCCGACGGGAAGAAGCGGAATGCGATACTCTCCCTGATCGTTGGTTAGAGACGAACGGGAAAAGCCTGTGCTGTTATTTGTCGCGGTGACTTTGGCTCCTGCTATGGCTGCGCCTGTGCTGTCTGATACGCGGCCTTCGAGCGTGGCCGTGATCGATTGCGCCTGCGCGGGAAAGCAGGCGCAAATCAGAAGCGCCAGAGTCACCCAGCCAGTGATAACGCCTCGACGGTTCATGGATATCTCGCCTCCTGAGTTGAAGTTTATGAAGCGGCCTCTGCTCTTAGACCGACTCTTATGAAAATGAGCCAGCAGGTGATTGATTATTTTAAGAGTCGCTCATTTTCATCTCATCTTGACTTTATCCCTAAACGATCTGCGCAAATAAAAGGCTCGAATCGCTTGTAATTGGGTGAATTATTGAATACCAAACTTAAACGCTCATGTTGGAAAAAACAAGCGTTGGAATTGTGAGGCTCATGAAATGCGCCGCCTTCGCCTTTGAAAAATGGGCGAAGGCGAGCTTGATCGCGCGCGCTCCCCTCTTCACTTTTTTCCGTCCCACCCAGGCGCGATGAGCCTTCGCTTCCCGCCGTCTGCAAACGTGATCGCAGGCTCATCCAGATCGACGCGATCCCACAGCTTGCACGTCACCTGACGATGCATCTGATCGAGACCTTCGCAGTAGTTTGTGAAACTGCATCGGCGAATCTCGCTGCCGCGCCCCGTTTTCATTTTCAAAAACCAGTCCGGGTCGGCGAGCGATTGCCGCGCCGCGCCTATGATGTCCGCCTCGTTGTTTTGCAGAATCGCTTCGCACTGATCGAATGTTGCTATGCCCCCTGATGTGACTACAGGCGTCGAGTAACCTGCCCGGTTGACCGCTCGTTTGATCATTGCCGCAAGAGGGACGTTGCGACCAAACGGGCCGCGCTTGTCTGAAAGCACGGTCGGCATACATTCGTAGCCGCTCTGCCCCGTGTAAGGATAAACCGCCTGCCCGACTTTCGGCTGCTTGGCGTCCTCGAATTTCCCGCCCTTCGAAACCGAAAGGTAATCGAATCCCGCGCGGGCGAATTCCACTCCGAAAAAAATCGCGTCTTCGATTCTGTTGCCGTGTTCTATCACTTCGTCGCCGAGAAATCGAACTCCCACGACCCAGTCCGACCCCACGCGCTCGCGCACCGCACGGTAGACTTCCAGCGGCAATCGCGCGCGATTTTCTCTGCTTCCGCCGTAGCCGTCGGGGCGGTCATTTTTCGCGCTCAGAAAAGACGCCATCGTGTATGCGTGCGCGTAATGAAGCTCGACTCCATCGAATCCGGCCAGACGAGCGCGCACCGAAGCATCAGCGAATATATCAGGCAGCACGCAGGGCAGATCGCGAATATGCGAGAGATGCATATCAGTGACTCTCTCGCGATAGCCGAAGCGCAACGATTCAATCTCGCGCTCATCGAGAACCTGATCGAGCAAATCATCCTCAGCAGTTTTGAGAAAATCGCGCGCTTCGGTTTCGCCTGCGTCGCGCCATTTGCTGTCGCCCGTAGATTCGATCAGGCGATTGCGATGTTGACAGGTGAGATCGAAAAAGCGGTCGAAGTATTTTTCCTTTTCAGGTCGCCGATTGACTCGGAGGAAATCGATTATCTGAATGAATACCTTCGTGTGGCCCTGACTTTTTTGGCGGACTGTTTCGACGAGGCGGCGAAGTCCTGGTATGAATCGGTCGTGACCTATTCGAAGCAGCGGCCCGCTTGGGATGTCGCGTATGCCTGTGGCTTCGACGACTAAAGCGCCGGGCCGTCCCTCGGCGAATCGCGCGTACCAGTCGAGTACGTCCTCGGTGACCAGTCCATCTTCAGTTGCGCGCCAGGGAACCATCGCCGGAACCCACGTCCGGCTTTCGAGTGTGACTTGGCCCGTGCGGACAGGAGAAAAGAGCCGCGAGCGAGAAGCTTCGTCTGCGTTGGGCCATCTCGCTTCGGGCAGAGGATGACGGATTGGATTAGCTGGACGCCACATACTGCTTTTTTATCGGAAGGGGAAATCTATCACGACTGACGCGGGCGGGTTAAGCGGGAAAGCGATCAATCGCCCGCCTCATTAGGCTTGGGTTTTTTCTTGAACAGGTTTTGGCGAAATTCTCTGGCTTTGACTAATGCCTCTTCGAGCTTCTGATTTATTTTCGGGAACTTCTTTTTCAGGCGATGGAGCAGCCTCGCGGCCCACGGAGAATCATCCGAGAGCAGAGAGAGTCCTACGAGAAGAAAGAGGATGCCTTGCAGTATGGGAAGGAAGATGCCGAGTATGCCAAGCACGATGAAGCCCCACCCGGCCAGTTTGATCGCTATTCGTTTTCCGCGTGATCTCATGAAAAAACGTCCGCCGTGATTATCGCCGAAAGAAGAGTCTAACAGATAGAGTTTTGTTCGTGACAGGCAGGAGAACTGTCAGGGCGCATCACTCTATCGCAGGCAGATGATGCGCCCTCCTGAATCAGAGAAGTTATTGCTGCTTATGTTTGGCTCGCTCGCCAGCTTCTTCGCCACACTGAACTGTCAGCAAAAGAGATCGCCATCAAAGCTGTGAAGATCGCAGGCGAGATTTGCATATACACAAATTCGAATGGCTCGTGTTTCCTTCGACTGCGAAGAATGTCAGTGGCATTTCTGCCGCTACGCGGCCAGGATAATTCAACTCGCTCATCAGTCCGAACATGAGCCATTTGATCATCCGTTCTCGAAAAGGGGAAAGCGGCGTCGAGAGATCGTAGTATACCCTTCGCCGCACTCCAAAGCCGGTCGCTGTGTACCCTCACAACGCTCTGCGAATTCTTATAGCCCGCCTCGCCCTTCACTATCGAGGCAGGCTGTCATCCGGTACAGGTATCGACACAGGCGCGTAGAGCGACTCGGTTCGCCCGGTCAGCCGGTTGAATATCTCGAGCGTCACCACGACCGGGATTGACGGGTTGGGCGGGTCGACCGCGCCGGGCAGGTGCAAGACCACTGCGCGAATCTGCCTCCTCGACTCAAACAGCGCCAACACCTCTCCGGCTTCGAGGTCCAGCCAGGCTCCCTCTCCCGGCAACAACGCCGCCTCCATCGAGATTACGTTTCCTGCCCGGTCTCGCAGCGGAATTCCATTTGCGCCCACAAATCCCAGCCTGACCCTGAAAGGCGTTGGCTCGACACCTTGAGGCTGAATGCCTTGAGGAGTCACTCCGTTCGGAGTACCGGGGTCTGGCGGGTTCACCATCACAGCGTTGAGGCGCGCGACCTGCCCGCGAGCGATGCCGACCATCCCGGACCGGGGCAGAGAGACATTGGACGTGGCGACCTGCAAGCGAGCCGGGGCAGCAGCCACAAACACCGCCATCAGGATTGAAATGCCGACGAGGGCAATGATGATCGATCTCTTTCTTGTGAGCATAAGTACCTAAGCAAAAATAATGCGGTATTTTGAGCCAATTCCTCTGATGACATCAAAGAGCGATTCAGTCATTGCCTTGAAATCCTGATAAGCATCCAAGGGCAACCATTCGTATTTGATCTTGCGCCAAAGGATTTCAATCAGATTGAGTTCTGGGCAGTAGGGAGGCAGAAACTTTATGTAGAGGTCTTGCTCCTCCCATATCTCAATCTGTTGCTCGAATTCATCGCTGGTGTGAATTGGAGCATTATCTATAACCACTATGGCAGGCTTTTTCTTCTGCTTACTGAAAAGGTCAAAACACTGAATCACTGTTTGGGTATCAATCGAGCCTTCAAAAGCAAAGGAATGAAATTCGTTATGCAAATTGAAAAAGCCCAACACGTTTTGACGTGGGCCGTGTGAGGAAGCTAGTTCTAAGGTTTGTCCGACAAGTTGCCAAGCATAGGGAACACAAGGCTGTAAGGTAAAACCTGCCTCGTCGTAGTACCACAGATCGAGTTTGCTGTCAGCCATCAAGGATTGAGCGCGTAATTGGGTCAGTTGAGCTTCTGCCGCGCGGAATTGCTCCTCGTCGCGCAGAGAGCGCAAACTCCGGCGCAGGCGCTTCCAGAGATAGTCGCTTGCTTTGAGAAGATTTTTCAACGTGTCGCAACTAATGGTTTTACCGATTATCTCAGAGATATGTTTCAATCCCTGCTTGATTGAGCGTGGTTCTTTGATGACGATTTCGATGGCTTGCTTTTGTTCATCCTCATTAAGCTTTGTGGGCCGCCCGCTGCAAGGATCATCATCGAGTCCGTCAAAGTTATATTGCTCCCACCAATCGAGCCATTGACTGACTCGATCACGATCCACTTGATAGATGTCGGCGATTTGGTCTATCGAGTAATGACGCTCGCTCAATAAGATGGCATGAGCACGCATCCTCTTGCGCTGCGGCACTGAAGATCGCATGATCTCTTTGAGTTGCTGGCGATGCTCATCTGTTAGCGGCTTAACGAATTTTGTTGGTCTTTTCATGGCCGAGCATTTTACCTCAAATTTTATTCGTGGGTACTTAGCTATTTCCTTTCTTTGATTGAATGACTACCCTTGCGATCTGCGCCCAAAGGGTGCATTGAGGAAAAGCGATATAGTCCCCTCTCATCTCGTCAGGCGCAAAACGCCATGTTCAAGCACATACTCGCAGCTTATTGATGCTTACGCTTAAACTGCTCGCGCGCATCTTTTCTCTGCTTCATCATTTCAGGATGGCGCGCCCACACGATGCTGAGTTCTTCAGACTGGTCGAATGCTTCGGGGTGCAAGTAGTAGCCGCGCTCACGCTCCGTCTTTTCGACCTCTACACGAATGCGATTCTTGTTTGCCCACCCGTCCTGTCGAATACCTGTCACCTGCCATGAGACTTCCACATTCGGCGCATTGGTTCTGATGAGGAAGCGATTGCCTTTGATTTTTTCCGCCACAATAGCCTGAGCGAAAGTGCCGATGACGGTGAGTTGATAGCGAAAATCTTTATTCAACGCTTCGAAGTAATCGGGCATCTCGACTGTGGCTTCGCCGTTTGCATCCGTAACGATGTTGCCGTCATAGATGTTTTTCATATCGGGCGATTCGACGAAGGAGTGATAGAGGTAGCGGTTTTCAGGGTCGAGCGGATGATCTATCTTGAACGAACCGCCGCCTTTCGACAGCATCCCGGAGACCTCCACATCGCCAAGAAAATCGCCCGCCAGTCCATCACCCAGCGGGCCGGAGCCGGCCGCGGCCCGTAAACCGCGGCCGCCCTTGCTAAGGGTGCTGTTGCCGCCCACAGCGATCGCGCCATCGCCACCATTGTTGCTTGAGCCATTGCCGCCGCGAGCATCCACGCCATTGCCGCCATCGCCGTTGGAGCCACCCCCGAGGGCCATTACGCCCGCGCCGCCCTGGTTGGACTCGCTGAAGCCGCCGCGAGCATTCACGCCCTCGCCGCCACTGCCGCTGGCGCTGGTTCCACCTAAAGCAGACACGCCAGTGCCGCCGTGGCTGTTGCCGCTGGAGCCGCCTATGGCATCAACGCCATTGCCGCCGACGTCACTGTTGCTGGCCCCGCCGCGGGCGAACACGCCACGGCCTCCTTGTTGGCTGTCGACGTTGCCACCTCTGGCAATCAGGGCCAGACCACCGGCGTTGTTTTGGACGTTTAATATGCCGCTGCCATCAATAGCCCCGGTCAGAAAGAGCGGCACGGCAGCCCCAAGCGGCGAGCCGGTAGTGCCATTGCCTGTGAGCGTCCCATCGTGCGCAACTGAAAACAGCGCGCCCGTAGCCGAGGTCGTCTGAATAGTCCCATCAGGAAACTTGATCCCTCCTCCGGGACTCACAGTCTCGATCAATCCAGCAACCGTCAGAGGCGATGTCGGCGCGTTCGTGCCTATGCCTACCTTGCCGAACTTGTCTTCCGCAATCGCCGAATTGCCGAGTACGAAGGTGTTCGATCCAAAAACGCCCGTCCATTTCGCTATCCGACCCGCAAAGCCGCTGCCGGTCACCGGATTGGTTGTCGCTGCAAGGCTGAATCTCGAATTGGCCGCATTCGAGTAAGTGCCTGCTGGCATCAATCGAAAGGCGACGCGCGAGGGCTTGTGATTCGATTTCATCTGAAAGAAGTTGAACCTGGCAGACTGATAGTTGTAGTGATCGGTTGATTGCGGAGTCTGTGCCTGAGCCGTATCGAAGCCGAGCAGTACAAACGAAAGCATGATGGTGTGCAATAATAATTTTTTCATCAAAAGTTCCTCCTAAGAAGCCCCGCCGCTTGCGCGGCGAGGCAAAGTAAGCAGCCCCTCTCATTAACACCTTGCTTTAGCTGGGCGTTGGGCGAAGGGCAGGATGCCTTCAACCGTTTCAACGGTTTGGCCTCTCGAAAACGGTTGAAACCGTTCGGGAGAGCGACGCGCCTCTACCCACCTCGATGAATCGAGGTGTTAATGAGACGGCGGTTTCTTCTCTCGTAGCTGAAGCATTAAGCCTGCTCAAAGCTGCTCCCGCAGTTTCAGTTGCCGACGAGGATGAAGCCTTGACCGACACTGGTCTTGCCTGTGTCTGTGTCGAACACTTCGAGTGTAGGAATGAAAGAGACTCCCTTGCGTGAAGCGCCTTCGACCATTAACTCCACACGTACCTTTTGCAGCCGCTCCCCTTCCGCCAGACGTGGCATGAACTCAAAAGTCTCTGCCTCGCCGAACGTCAGAGAGCGCCCGAGAAACTCCGCCAGCATTTTGCCATCGCTGTCGAAGATTCTCATTCCTGGGGCGATGACCCCGCGCTCTTGACCTGTATTGACTACATGGACCTTTACGGCCTCGCCCTGAGTGAGGGTGAATATGCCGGTTTTGCTGTTGATGATAATGATCGCCTGGGCAGGTCTCGCGCCCCATACTGCCCAGCCAGCCGCGAGAATTCCCATCGCTATCAACATTGCCAAAAGCTTCGTTGATCTGATTCGAGTTGTCATAATGATTCTCCTTATCAATCTGAATTTCTATGCAGCCTGCATCGACAGGCCGCCTTGCTCTTTCCTGAAACCTGCGCCCGAATCCGCCTGCCTGATTGCGCTGTCCGATCACAGACAGAAACTGAGCGCCCCAACCTGCGAGCAACTCTACATTGCAAGCCTTCGCGCTCTCTGGCGCTCAGGGTAGTGGTTCGACCTGGATGCGCTGACCTTGATTTGTTCCCTCGAACGAAGAGATCAGGTTCCCAACGGGGTCGAATAGTTCTCCTCGGAACTGCCCGGTGTATTCGTTGCCCGACTCGCTGACGGTGTGCTCGCCGCGGATCTTGAGTCTGGCGACGAGATTACCACTGAGGTCAGTGACCAACTCGATTACTGTCCAGCCGAAGGTGCGCCCGTTCAGATGAACCCAGGCACCGTGACCGGGGCTGAATACGAACGGCAGCACAGTTGTGTCATTCCCCTGATCTGCTACCACGACGTTCCCGTCTTCGGTATAAGTTCCAAGAGACTTAATTGGCGGAGGAGCGCCTGCACCTGAGAAAGTCACGGTCTCTAGCCAGGTGCCCACGATGGCTTTCTTTTTCGGCTGTCCGTTTAGACGGGCCTGTTGAATTACTGATGCCGGCGCTTGCGTCCTCGCGTCATTCCTTTCGTTCGGCCTGGCCGGCGATGTGACGGGGTTGCCAGCGCCTCCCTTATTGAGTCTCGTCAAAGCTTCGCGGTCGACCCGTTGAGCTCTGACTGGGGTTGTCGAGGCGAACATGACTACCAGCATTCCAGCAATCATGGACGCGCGGAATGTTTTCCTTGTGACCGGCGCGCACAAAGCGATCATCTTTTGAGTTTTCATGACGTTCTCCTTTCCCATCTATGTGCAGACAAGATATGCTTCGTCAGTTCGGCTGCCGCGCTCCACGAGCTAATCACTGGCCGCCGACCACTGGCCGTTGCTGCTACCACACCATAAGGCGGGAACTGACTGAAAATCCCTCCATGCCTTCATCAGTTTTTTTCGATATACTTTTTGACAAATGCACAGGCTGCTATAATCTCGGCGTCCTCCTAACTAACTTGCGCCATACCGGGAGATTGACATGGCGACAGCTTCACCAGAAGAAGTTAGCCAGTTGCTGTTGGACCTGAAGAGCGGCGATCGAGCGGCTCTCGACAGGTTGCTTCCGCTGGTCTATCAAGAACTGCGTCGACTGGCTCATCATTACATGCGGCAGGAGCGCGCGGGAGCGACGCTTCAAACTACTGCTCTGGTCAATGAGGCGTATCTGCGGCTGGTTGATTACAAGAGAATGAGTTGGCAGAGCCGCGCGCATTTCTTTGCCGTAGCCGCGCAGGTGATGCGTCGGATACTCGTGGACCAGGCGAGAAGCCGCGACTACGCCAAACGAGGAGGCGGGGCGCGCAAGGTGTCTTTGGACGAAGCGGCTATCGTTTCCAAAGAGCGGTCAGCGGAGGTAATTGCGGTTGACGATGCGCTGATGAGCCTCGAAGCCTGGGACCAGCGAAAAGCAAAGATTGTCGAACTGCGATTCTTTGGAGGACTGAGCATCGAAGAGACTGCTGAAGTGATGAATCTTTCTCCAACGACTGTACAGCGGGAATGGCGCTCTGCCAAAGCGTGGCTTCATCGCGCCATCAGCGAAGGGGACTCTCTTGAAGCCTGAACGCAATCGGCAGATAGATAAAGTATTTCAAGCCGCGCTTGAGCGCGATGCTTCACAGCGCGCTTCCTTCCTGGATGAAGTGTGCTGTGGCGACCCCGACTTGAGAACAGAAGTCGAGGCGCTGCTTTCTTATGACGAACAAGTCAACAGCTTCATCGAATCCCCCGCTTATGAACTGGCTCCTGAGTTGATTGCAGACGAAGAAAGCGTCTCTCTGGCGGGCCGATCCATCGGTCCCTACCGGATAAGTTCGCAGCTTGGCTCAGGAGGAATGGGAAAAGTTTATCTTGCCGAAGACCTCAGGCTTGGCCGCCGCGTCGCTTTGAAGATGCTCGATCACTCTCTGGTCGGCGACATTCAATCACGCGCAAGATTTTTGAGAGAAGCTCGTCTGGCATCCTTGCTGGATCATCCGAACATCTGCACGATCTACGAAGTGGGAGAAGTTTCGGGCCAATGCTTCCTCGCCATGCAGTATGTGGAGGGAGAAACTCTCAAGCAGATAATCGCGGGCAAGCCATTGAAGCTCGACAGCCTGCTCTCGATCAGCCTGCAAGTAGCCGATGCGCTGCGAGCGGCGCATTCACAAGGCATCATCCACCGCGATATTAAACCCTCAAACATCATCATCGCTCCGCACGGACAGGTCAAAGTTCTGGACTTCGGGCTTGCCAAGTCGCTTGAGAAAGAGCAGGGGCGATTTGGAGATGATCTGACACGAACCGGAGCGGTGATGGGTACGCCTTCCTATATGTCGCCGGAGCAGGCTCGTGGAGAGCGAGTAGACGCACGCACGGACATATTCTCGTTCGGAGTAGTGATGTACGAGATGGCGACTGGCCGCATCCCGTTCAAATGCAAGTCGCAAGCAGAGACGATGAATGCAGTAATCAACCAGCAGCACTCTCCAGTCGCGCAATTGAATAAGGCGATGACTGAGCGGCTTGCTGCGGTGATAGATCGAGCATTGGCGAAGGAGGCTGATGATCGCTATCAATCAATCGAAGAGGTGATAGCTGAGTTGCGGGAGGCGGCCAGGGAGGCAGGGCTTGAGCAGCCTGAAGCTGTACCATACATCAGACCGAGGCGAAGATTGACAAACAGGCTCCTGAGTCGGACAGGCGTTCGAGAGCAGGCAGCGTTGCCGATTCTGGCTGGTGTGTTCGTTGTCGGGCTGGCTTTCCTGATTTATTACCTGTGGCCCAGGCAGCAGCAAACCTCCGTCCCGACAAAATCCGATGTGGTTGTTCCAATCAGGTCAATAGCGGTGCTGCCGTTCAAGCCGCTTGTGGCAGAGGGCCGAGACCAGTCGCTGGAGATGGGAATGGCCGACACGCTGATCGTCAGATTGAGCAATATAAAACAGGTATCGGTTCGGCCAATGAGCGCGGTGCGCAAATACGCAGAGATGGAGCAGGACGCCGTGGCCGCCGGTCGGGAGCAGCGAGTGGATGCGGTCATTGAAGGGAGCATACAAAAGTCGGGCGAGACGATAAGACTGACGGTGCGAGTGCTGAGGGTAGAAGATGGATCGTCGCTGTGGACGGGTCAATTCGACGAGAAGATGACAAACATCTTTGCAGTGCAGGATTCGATATCGGAGCGAGTTGCCGAGGCATTGGCTATAAAGATTAGTGGCGAAGAGAGAAAACTGCTGACGAAGCATTACACCGAAAGCCCCCAAGCTTATCAACTCTATTTGAAAGGTCGCTATTACTTGAATAGGGATACGATAGAAACAATCAGGAAAGGCTTTGACTATTTCAACCAGGCGATAGCAGCAGACCCGAACTACGCTCAGGCCTACGCCGGATTGGCCGACTCTTACATCTGGCTTGGAGAATATGGCGCAAACCCTCTAAAGGAATCCTTTCAAAAGGCAAGAGAATCGGCGACGCAAGCTTTAGAGTTGGATGAGACCCTCGCCGAAGCTCACATTTCACTGGCCATTATCGCCGGGGACTATGATTGGAGGTGGGCGGAGGCCGAAGGCCATTTCAAACGAGCTATTGAGTTAAACCCGAATTATGCCATAGCTCGCCAGATGTATTCCGATTTCTTAGGCACCATGGGACGGACGGATGAGGCAATTGCCGAAGCGAAACGCGCGGTGGAGCTTGAGCCGGTGTCCCTCGGAGTGAACGCAAATCTGGGGATCGTATTCAACATGGCCCGGCAGCATGATCGAGCAATTGAACAACTCAACAATACACTGGAAATGGATCCGAACTTCGGCATCGCACATTTTTACCTCGGATTGGCTTATATAGACGCGGGCAGGTATGAAGAGGCCATCACAGAAATTCAAACGGCAATAAAGCTGACGGGCAGACACCTTGAGTTTGCGGGCCCCGTCGGACTGGCTTATGCCCAGATGGGTAAGAGAGACGAAGCTGAAAAACTCCTCAACCATCTACTGCAACAATCAAAGCGACAGTCTGTTCCGGCCTTCTCCATCGCGCTAATCTATATGGGGCTGGGGGATAAGGACCGGGCGTTCGAGTGGCTGGAAAAGATGATTAGTGAACGGCAATGGCAGGTGCGGATCCTCAAAACGGCGCTCACTTCCGACCCTTTACGCTCAGACCCACGATCTGCTGACTTGCTGCGGCGCGTCGGGCTTAACGACGGTGACAAGTGACGAGACCGGTCAGGCAAGCAGCAGGTAGGGAGAAACCTTTTCAACCAAATCTCTATGTTGCGCTGTGATTGTGCGACTCTGTGGAGCCTTCAATGTCTTGTTGATCCTGCAAAGAAATTTCATTGCCTGAGATATCCCCTTGTATTGACTCTTTACCCTGTTGATGCGGGCCGATGAGTTTCGCTTTCCCCAGCGAGAGGCACAAGTCCCTTAACTGGGATACTCGTTTGAGCCTTGTTGCAATTGCCTCCGGCGACATATCAACCTTCATCCGCTTCCTCCGTCAGGCGTTTGATGTCGGCTATATCCTGCTCGCTGTTCCTCAAGGATTTTAACGCAATCAATCCAGCGCGCGACACCACCAGAAGTTTTTGATTTTCCCACAAGGCTTCCAGTCGAGATTCCCACACTTCTCTGATAGCGGGCGTGACGAGCAGTAGATCGAGCGTCAGCACGTCGCCCGATTCGGGGTCGAGCTTGGAGACGCGACGGCTCTCTGTTTTTCCTCCAGCAAATCTCATCGGCATCGCTTTCATCGTGTAACCGAGTTGGTCAGCCGCTGAAAGAGTTTCGTTCAACGACTCTTCAGGAATGAGCAAATCGATGTCGATGGTTGCGCGAGGGAATCCATGCACCGCCATCGCCAATCCGCCGCACACCGCATACTCGATATCGAACTGATGAAGCGTGGAAATCAGCGATTTGAATTCATCGTAGAGATTGAGCATCGTTCGACCTACGGTTTAGGCACATCCAGAGATGGATTGCGCGAGAAGAAAGCGTTGGGCATCAGCTTGAAACCGAGCTTGTGAACCGTCGTAACGGGCCACTCTTCGGGGCGCGGAATGTGAGTCGTCCCCATCGTGTACCACAAAACTATGTCACGGTTTTCAATCGAACGATTCGCCCGCGTCCATCGCGGCAACCCTTCTCCCCCCTTGCTCTGATTGATGTAAAAGCCAGCCGCGTTCATCTCGTCATTCGCGTACTGAGTCGCCCACAGATGCGCGTTCATAAAAGCTGCGCGCTTTCTCACTTGAGAATTCAATCCGGCGTAGGGCAGGGAATTCTCCCCCGGAAAGAGCATGTATCCGACCGGCTGACCCAGGGAGTTTTTCACTCCCGTGTTTATCACTTTCCACCTTCGGCCTGAAGCGAGATTCAACTGTCGCTGCGCCTCAAGCTCTCGCTTCAAAAAAGTTTCCCTCACGGTGAAAGCGTTGTTGTAAGGATTCCGTGGACCGGGAGGGAGAGCCTCGTTGTTCATCTCGACCAGACTGTTTTCAGTTCCATCGACATCGAGATCGAGTCGGAAATTGAAAATGTGCTGATGATGAACCGCTTCGATGCCTTCGGCCACGAGATGCCCGTGCGAGCCGTTGTGAGCCGCCGCCCGGTCGACTCCCTTGACGGCCATGATGCCTGTGAGCATCGTTTCCATCTCAAGCGTGCCGTCCTGATGAAAGACCCAGTTGAAGCCGTATTCGTAATTGCCTACGTTGGCGAAATACGACAGCACAAGCTGGCGCGAACGGCGCGATTCGTTATGCCCGGTCATATAATCGACGTGCTTCCATAACACCACGCCGTCGCGCTCGTAGAGAGCAACGGCTCGCTCAACTTCGGCGGCTCCTCCGCCTTCGTTCGCGAATGTCGCGTTGAATAAAACGGAGTTTTCAGGAGAATCGATTCCCGGTTCGAGCGAGACTGCAAGCCTGCCTATGCCGAATTCGCCCGCGTCGAATGCGTTTCTGAAAAACCACCCCGCAGAAGGATCGCCATAAGGCACGACCATTTCCGAAAGCGATGCGCGATAAAGCACGCTGCGCTGGCGCCCCGCATCCGTGTAACTCACGGTGTAGAGAACAAGCCCTTCGCGCGGATGCAGCCCGTAACGAAATCGCCAGTTCTGCCATCGGATTTCATGCCCTCGCACCTCGAAACTCTGCCCGTCCTTCTGCCCAATCTGGAGCCCTCGCACAGCCTCGCGCATCTTTCCAATCGAAGCCATGTCGAGATCGGCGGCGGCTTTCGGAACGGGGACGACGCCTGCGTCGATCAATTTGATCACCTTCTTCGTGCTCAAATCGACGTAAGCGATCACGCCTTCTATGGGTCGCGCGTGAGCATTGCGCGACTTGCCTCGATGAAAAGAAATGGCCCGCACCACTCGTTTGCCTTCTTCTCCTGCGAAGCCGAAATTTCCGGCAGACCACGGTTCGATCTGGACTTCGTTGAAATCCGTTATGCCGCGCTTGCGGATAGCCGCCTGCCACTCGCTGTTCTGGCGCACGATTGAGTTCGTGAGCAGAAAGTCATCGATCAACATCCCCGGCTGCGCCCCGCGAATTTCTTTCCACGAAATCACCACTCGGTTTTTGACATCGACCACGGCTTCATAGGTTTTGTTTGCTGCGCGCTCATAAATGACGGCGAAAGCCTCGCGGCGGATTGAATCCCCCGCGCGATAACTCGATACTTCCTGTTTCGACGGCTCGCTGAGGACTATGGTCTGAAATCGCATCTCGCGGGTCACTTTGCCTGCTGCGCGAAGAGTTTCGGCGGCAGCGGCGATTTCTTCTTTAGAGAGAGGATCGAGCGGATGAGCGCCGCTTTGAGCGTGCGCGCGAAGGCTGAAAAGCAGAATCAGAATGACGGCCTTTGAAAATTGAGACGAGAGATTTTGTTTCATTGATTGAATCCTCCGAGTCAAAGCAGTACGTCTTTGCATTGAGCATCAGATTGATGCAAAGACACAGAGGTTGCGCAGAGGGGATGGGCGGTTCACGAGGCAGGTCTCAACACTTCGATTTCGCGCGCCAGTCTGTCCTGTAGCCGGTCGCGTTCAATCTCCAGATCGTAGGTTGTTTGCAGATTGAGCCAGAAGCGTTCGGATGTGCTGAAGAATCGCGCAAGGCGCAAGGCGGTATCTGCGCTGATTGACCGCTTTCCCAGAACGATTTCATTGATGCGTCGCGCGGGAACGTTCAGCCCTTTCGCCAGACGATACTGAGAAATCTCCATCGGTTTGAGGAACTCTTCCGACAATATCTCGCCGGGATGAACGGGCGGCATCCGCTGCTGGGTTGATTTCTTCCGCTTAGTGATAGTCGACGATTTCGACTTCATACGCGTCGTTGCCCCTCCATTCGAAGCAGACTCGCCAAAAGACTCTTCTCTGCGTAAACTCTGCGTCTCTGTGTCTCTGCGTCAGGAACCCCCTTCACTGTTCCTGCCTATGCTATCTGCTAAAAAAGCTTATCAAACTCGATTCGCGCGCTGCCTGTGTCTGGCAGACCCGCTTGTAATAACCTGATCTTAGTTATCGTCGTTCACTTCGCTGGAGGCTTATCATCTTCTGCCTCGATCTGCCCTTGCCACGCTGATCCGTCATCGAATTTGATCCGCAGTATCCTCAGCCTGAGTGTGCATTTTGTCGGAGGATCGCAAATCTTCACGATTGAGGTTGGTTTCCAGTAAAGAGAGCGTCTTTTCTTTAGTTCTCCTGGCTTGATCCTTGTTCGGTCAATTACTCGGATATGATCTATCTCAGAGCCGGTCTGATTGTCAGTCGCATAAATCTCGTATTCCAACTCTTGTATGATTCTCGAAAGATCGTTGTTGACAATATTCAGATCAACTATGCCCCTAACCTTCATTGGATCGATAACAGGTGAAGAGCGTAGTGGAGGGATATAGTTTAACAGATATTTGAAGGCCACCGGGGCTTTCTTACTTTTCTCATCATTATTAGGTTTCTGTACGGTCTCCTGCGCCCCTGTTTTAATCGAAAGGACAAATACAAAACATATCAGAATGGAGGCACCATAAATGTATCTTCGCATATTCCCTCCGCCAATTTATCAATATTCAGCTACTCGACGACGGCCCGCGACTGCTTCATCTTTTCCAGCCCGCGAGCGATTCGATGAATTCCTTCTTCGATCAACTCGGTGTCGATTGAAAATGACAATCGCAAAAACCCTTCGCCCTCTTCGCCAAACGCATCGCCCGGAACCGTGATGACTTTTTCCTCAAGCAGCGCCCACGCCACTTCTTCCGACGCGCCTAAGCTGGACACATCAAGCATTATGTAATACGCGCCTTCGCCCCGAACGAAAGGCAATCCAACTTCGCGCTCAAGCGCGCGGGCCATCACTTCGCCGCGATGCTTTAGCTCAACCCGAAACGCTTCGGTCGCGGCGCGGCCTTCTTCCGAAAAAGCAGTCACAGCCGCCTTTTGCGAAACTGCGCTGGCGCAACTCGAAATGTACTGATGCATCAAGGTGACGTATCGAATGACCTCTTCACTGCCCACGGCCCAGCCCAGCCGCCAGCCGGTCATGCTCATCATCTTCGATAACCCCGACACGACTATCGTGCGATCATAAAACTGAGAAATCGATGCGGGCCGCTCTTCAAAAAAAAGGTCGCGATAGATTTCATCCGATACGACGAAAGCATTCGACCCTTTCAATCGCTCGGCGATCAGTTGCAAATCCTCACGCCCAATCACGCGGCTCGTAGGATTCGATGGCGAGAGAATGAAAACCAGTTTGGTTTTATCCGTCACCGCCCGATCAAAGCTTTCTCGATCAAACAAAAATCCGCTCGCGGCAGGCAAACGATAGCGAGTCACTCTTGCGCCCGCGATTTCAGCGATAACCGGATAAGCGTTGAATCCCGGATCGGGCAACAAAATCTCATCGCCGGGATTGGCCATCGCCATCACTATCGCAAACAGAGCTTCTTCGACTCCCGTCGTGACGCACACCGAATCAGCCGTTATTGGAAAACAGAAACTCTGCTTGTGATAATCGGCAATCTTTTCACGAAGCGAGAGAAGTCCCGCGTTTGGCGTGTAGCCGATGTGTTCTTCCTCGATCACGCGGATGGCTTCGCGTCGGGCGACCGCAGGAGTTTTGAAATCAGGCTCGCCCAAACCGAAATTGATAGACCCTGCGGGCGCGGCGTCATAAAGCCTGCGCGTCGCGCTCTTCTTCACGTCTTTGATTCTGTCTGCCGGTGTGAACATAGGGGATGGGTGATGGGTGATGGGTGATGGGAGATAGGGAATCTTCTTCCCCATCACCTATCACCCATCACCCATCATCTGAGGTACTCCTCAAGACGCACCGAGGCGTCAGTCTTTTCGTCGCGGTACTTGACGATGATCGGCGTGTAGAGGGAGAGGCCCAGTTCCGCGCCGCGTCCTTTGGTGATTGCGCGAGAGCCTGCAACGACGACCGCGCCCGCCGGGATTTCAAGCGGCGCGTTTTCGGTCTTGCGATAGAACTCATCGCGCACAAGATCGTAAACGGGCGTGCCGCCTGTGATGATCGTGCCTGATGCCAGCACTGCGCGCTCGCGCACTATCGCGCCTTCATAGACGCCGCAGTTGCCGCCCACAAGCACATCGTCTTCGATGATTACGGGTAGTTCGCCAATGGGTTCCAGCACGCCGCCTATCTGCGCGCCCGCCGAGAGGTGAACCCGCTTGCCTATCTGCGCGCACGAGCCTACGAGCGCGTGAGAATCTATCATCGTGTCGTCGTCGACATAAGCGCCCACGTTGACGAACATCGGCGGCATACAGGTGACGCCCCGCCCGATGTAGCAGCCGTCGCGAATCGATGAGCCGCCCGGAACTATTCGCACTCCGTCATCCATCGAGATTCGCTTTAGAGGGTAGGTATGCTTGTCATAAAAGCGAAAATGATAGCCGAGTGAAAAATTTTCAACGTGGCCCATTCGGAAGCCTATAAGTATGCCGCTCTTGACCCAGGCGTTGACCTTCCACCGTCCGTCGATTTGTTCTGCGGCGCGCGCCTCTCCGCGATTGAGGAGGTCTTTGAATTCCTGAAACAGCGAGTGATGCTCGCCGGTGAATTGATCGGGCGGATTGTCGAACAGTTGTTGGATGCGCTCGGCGATCTCCATAATCGAAGCGAGATTAGACAAAAGAAACTTCGCAGTCAAGCCGTCAAACTTCTGCCCGCGCGCGCTTCCAGCGTGCGAGGCTTCAGGATGGCCCAATGCACGAATGCATGAGACTGGCAGGCAGGATGCCTGCGCTCCCAGGGAAACATATTCGAGTGAACCTCGATATTCGCGCGCCCGTATGATAGAAATTGACAATGCAACAGGTGATGCAAACTATCAAATCGTGCCACATCTTTTGCTCGGAGGATCACATAATGCTGAAAAAACGTCACTCTCCAGGTTTTCTCGCTTTAATTTCGATCATCCTTTCAGTCCTCGCGCCGTCGGCGAGCGCGTTTTTCTTTCAGACCGATCTTGCAGCGAAGCTCGAAGCGATGGAGAAGACCATCGAAGAGAAGCGCAAGGCGGCGGGCGTTCCCGGCCTCTCGCTCGTCATCGTCAAGGATGACCGGGTGATTTATATGAAAGGGCTGGGACTCAGGGACGTTGAGCGCAATCTGCCTGCAACTGAGGATACGCTTTTTGCCATCGGGTCGTGCAGCAAAGCCTTCACTGCGATGATCGCAGAGATGAGCGTCGATGATGGAAAGCTCTCTCTGGATGATTCGCCGAAAAAATATCTGCCTTACTTCAAGCTTCAGGACGCGGAAGCTGACGCGAAAATAAACGTCCGCGATCTTCTCCATCACAGTTCAGGTCTCGACGGAATCGACCTTGCCTGGTACACCGGGGCGCTCAACCGCGAAGAGGTCATACGAGTGGCCGGACTTGCCAGACCTAAGGCGAAGCTGCGCGAGAAATTTCAGTACCAGAACGTGATGTACAGCGCGGCGGGCGAGGTCGTGGCCCGCGCGCAAAAATCGACCTGGGAGCGCGTCATCGCTGATCGAGTGTTCAAGCCTTTGGGTATGAAAGCGAGCGACACTTCAGTGAAAGTGATGCAGAAATCGGCGGATTTCGCCACCGGGTACGACATTTCAGATAAGACTGCTAAGAAACTTGCGCTGCACGATCTTACCAATATCGCCCCGGCGGGAGCTATCAATTCAAATGCAAGAGATATGGCTCAGTGGATACGATTGATGCTTGGCGGAGGGGTGTTCGAAGGAAAGCGATTGGTTTCCGAGAGGGGATTCAACGAGATGACTTCGAAACATATCGACGTGCGCGGAGGCGCAGGCTACGGACTCGGATGGGGCGTTTTGAATTATCGCGGGCATAAGGCATTGACGCACAGCGGCGGCATCGACGGATTCCATTCACTGGTCGTCCTCGTGCCTGATCTGAGACTCGGCTTCTGCGTACTCACCAATGTTTCAAGCTCGACGCTTCCTGTCGCAGTCCGGGAAGCAGTCGTTGCTAATCTCATGGATAAGTCTGAACCGGCGACTCCCGCAATCGATACATCGACTGCTGCTGCAGTCGATCCGAAGGACGAAGTTGGAAAATACAAAATAGTTCAGGCGGGAGTTATATTCGAAGTCATCTTCAAGGACGGCAAACTGACGATGAAAGTGCCGGGCCAGCCCGATTATCCTCTCGTCAACGTAGGCGGGCGAAGATACAAATTCAGCGATCCCGCGCCTGACGGATTCTTTGCGACCTTCCGGCCCGTAAAAGGCAGGGAGCCGGATACGGAGATGTATCTGGAACAGCCCCAGGGCAATCTGGTTCTGCCAAAAGTGAAGGCGGAAGAAGCGGCGGCGGAAGCGGCAGCATCGGCAAATTACGACGGGCCGATGAAGGAACTCATCGGTTCTTACGATCTGATGGGGCAGACGATAGAGATCGCCCTGAGAGATGGAAAAGTTTCTCTCATCGTGCCGGGCCAGCCATCTTACGCGCTGGTTGAAAAAGAAAAAGACACCTTCGCGCTCAACCCGCTCCCCGACACTTATCGAATGATGGTCAAACGTGATGCTTCGGGTAAAGTGTCCTCGATACTTATCAAGCAGCCGGAAGGCGAGTTCGAAGGCAAGCGCAAAGCTTCGAGCGACGTTTCAAAGGTTTCGATCAGCGCAGAAGAATTGATGGCGAAAGTCATCAATGCAGCAGGCGGCGAGGCCAGTTTGCGCAAGCGGCAGTCGGCGATGGCGACCGGCACGGTCGAGCTTGAAAATCAGGGCTTGACCGCCGACTGGATCAACTATGCCAAAGCGCCCAATATGTTTTCTTCGACGACCAGGCTGATGGCGCTGGGCAAAAAGGTCGGCATTATGCGTGAGTATTTCGACGGAGAGACGGGCGGAAGCGAAACGGATTTTTCTCCGCCCTCGCCTTACAAGGGCAAACTTTTGGATGACGCGCGCATTGCGGCGAACTTTCATCAGGAGCTTGAATGGAAGACTATCTTCAAGAGTGTGGTCATCCGGGAAGTATCGAAGGTTGGAGATGAAGAGGTGTATGTCGTCGTCAAGACTCCGGAGAAAGGAAACCCGGTGACGGATTACATCTCGGCGAAAACTTATCTGCTCGTCAAACGCGAAAGACAGGTATCGTCGCTCGGAGACGAGGGCGCGGTGACTGCGAGCGAGACTTTCAGCGACTATCGCTCAGTCGACGGTGTAATGATTCCGTTCAAGATAGTCGCTCAGACTCCCAGTCTCGGATCGGTCATCACTCGCGTCAGGGAGATCAAATTCAACGTTTCTGTGCCTGATGCGGAGTTCAAGGCGCAGAGGAAGTAGGCGATAGCGCGGCTGCGCTGCAAGGCAAAATAGCTTCTCGCCTTGCAGCCCGGCTCGCGCTCAGAGGCGTAAGCGAGTATTGCTTTCATATCACGACCCGCCTTAGAGTCAGTTTTCGTTTCTTGCTGGACGACCCTCTCGCCCTCATATATTATTCACCCTCGTCAGCCCGTGCGGATGTTTCGAGACAACTTTCATACTCACTGTTTATAATTCGTAGCTCATCGCCAGGATGTCTGCGCCAAAGCGTGAATTCCTAACCCAAGCGCTCGGAGAATGCAGGTTTCCTGCTCAAAGCCAATGCGAACCAGGCGTGTGAGGGATGAATATCGATAGACGGCTTTGAAGGTGACTGGCCAGGATGAATTTTGAGGCAGGTCTCTTTTCAAATCCTTCACGAAAAGTCTCGCGGACTTCAGGACTACTTCACATCTCTGATCAGGAGAATAGCTATGAGAAAAAACCATCTCTACATTGTGATCGCGGTGGCCACAGCATCTCTGGCAGCCTTCCTCTTTTTCTGGTTCGGCCTTCGCTCATCAGGCCATGCGTCCGAGAAGTTGCCCACGCTTGAGGGCGAAGCGGCCATCGAACACCTCAAAGAGAAAGGCATCTACTCTTCGCTCGCCGAGGCGATGCAGGCGGCTCGATACAAGGTCTACCCTACTCCGCCTTCGCAAGATTCAAAGCAGGGTGGGCGATTCTATGCCAACAATCCCCGGCAGGGCTATCAGTCGCTTTTCTCTGAGGAAGAGATGAAGATCGTGACGCGAGAAGGCGAGCAGACAAGGGCGTGGAGAATGAAGCTTTCGGCTTGCGGCTATGATGAGCGGATGATGGCAGTCACCCATGGCGAGATGAAAGTCGTAGGGAACCGAATAGAGATCGGAAGAGAAGTCCAGAGTCGAGAGTCTGGAGTCGAGAGTCAAATCGCGCGTGACCCGGACTCTGGACTCCAGACTCCAGACTCCAGACTCATCGAGTGGTACACAAACAACGAAGATGGACTGGAGCAGGGATTCAGCCTGAGCCACCCGCCCGGAGAGAGAGGAGAGAGGTTGCGATTGAAGTTTGAAGTGAGCGGGAATCTGAGAGCGGAAGGAGATGGAGAAGGGAAGGAAGTAACACTGAAGGACGAGCGAGGGAAAGCAGTCATCACCTACAGCAAGCTGCGGGCGTGGGATCGAACGGGGCGAGAGCTTGAATCGAAAATGAAGGTAGAAGGCTCTCTGCTGTGGCTTGAGGTGGAGGACGAAGGAGCGGAGTATCCGGTGGAGATAGACCCGGTGTTCGCGCAGGTTCGTAAGCTTACGGCATCTGACGGTATGGCGGATGACCTTTTCGGCGTCTCGGTGAGCATAAGCGGAGATACAGCCATCGTTGGCGCTCCCTTAGATGAGGTGGGGATAAACACGGATCAAGGTTCGGCCTACATATTCTCTCGAAACGCGGGAGGAGCCGATAATTGGGGCGAAGTGAAAAAGCTAACAGCGTCGGACGGTGCGGCGGGTGACGTATTCGGCATCTCGGTGAGCATAAGTGGAGATACGGTCATCGTCAGCGCTCCTAGCGACGACGTGGGATTGAACGAGGGTCAAGGCTCAGCCTATATATTCTCACGCAACGCGGGAGGAGCAGATAATTGGGGCGAGGTCAAAAAGCTAACGGCATCAGACGGCGCGGCGTTTGACAACTTCAGCCAATCGGTGAGCATAATCGGAGACACGGCTATCGTCGGTACTACTAACGATGACATCGGGATGAACTTAGAGCAAGGCTCGGCCTACGTATTCTCTCGAAATGAGGGGGGAATAGACAATTGGGGTGAGGTCACTAAGCTAACCGCATCAGACGGTGCGGCGTTTGACGGCTTCGGCGGCTCGGTGAGCATAAGCGGAGATACGATCATCGTCGGCGCTCTTGGCGACGATGTGGGGACGAACCCACTTCAAGGCTCGGCCTACATATTCTCTCGAAACACTGGAGGGACTAACAATTGGGGCGAGGTCAAAAAGCTAACGGCATCAGACGGCGCAGGGGGCGACCACTTCGGCAGCTCAGTGAGCATAAGCGGAGATACGATCATCATCGGCGCTTCTGACGACACCATAGGGGCGAACTCCTTCCAAGGCTCGGCCTACATGTTCGAGCGCAACGCGGGAGGAGC
>DLHY01000001.1:32656-35564 GCA_002483445.1 Blastocatellia bacterium UBA7656 | reverse complement strand
ATTTGTGACAAGGCGGTTAAGCTGCACCCGTTATGCCGCGCATCCCGGCAGCACTTCGAAGACAGATCACACGCACAGCGAACAATCGGTGTGAATATTGTTTGACTCTTCAGGAGATGACGCTGGCAACTTTTCATATCGACCACATCATTCCAGGATCAGCAGGCGGGGCGACTGTGTTCGAGAATCTCTGTTTGAGTTGCCCCTTTTGCAATCAGTTCAAGAAGAAAGAGTGGCGGGTACGCGATCCTGAAACCGGTCGCAAGGTGCGTCTGTTCAACCCGCGTCGTGATCGCTGGAACGCACACTTTCAATGGAACAGAGATGGAACGCAAATCATCGGACTCACAGCGCGCGGACGCGCCACCGTAACAGCGTTGCAAATGAATAACTCGATTTCCATTACCGCGCGCAAATTCTGGGTGATGTGCGGAATCCATCCTCCAGAATCGGGATCGAGATATTCTGCCGTTTGATGACGCGCCCTGTGGTCGAAGAGGGCTTGCGCCGCTTCGTCGAGAGCGCGGACGCGCAACCCTATTTGCCGTAGGAAAAAAATGGCGCGAGTTGAGTTTATTCTGTTTCTATTTGCCTGTGATTCGCACAACCGGATGATAAACGATCCAGACTTCTTCTTCGTTGAGCGCCGCGTGGTCGAAGAATAAAGTCCGGTAAAAGGAGTGGTCAGAGTCGAGCCACCACGAGCATAAGCCATCTCTTCTGCCAGCCAGTCGGTGATGATTCGGTACTCGGTTGAATCTGATCTGAGCGGTATAAAAATCTCAACGCGGATTCGCTTCTCTGAGGGTATCGAGCGACTCTTTGAACCTGGCTGCGCGCTCAGGCAGTGAGCGCATACGACGAATGGTTTCCTCCGGCGAATTTTCCATCGTGACACTATGTTGGCTGGAAGCCGACGATGGCTCAGATTCTTCGACCGGTTGATTGAGAATTTCCTGATGATTCATAACGGCTGATCTCCTCGCGGGCATTATAACGACAGACGACCATACCAGCAAAACGGTTCATCGGGATGGCGCTTTGCGAAGAGCTTACCAAGCTTGACATTTCCTTCACGCGCAATGAAAGTACATTCATCCGCAAACAGTCTGGTTGATTCTCAAACCGGCGGGTTTTACATCAGGGGGTCGCACCGTGAACGTATTGCTCCTTTCGATGCCCGATTCATTCGAACACATGCCATCAATCGCCGTTCGAATGCCCAATGGCGCTCTCACCTCTCTTGCCGGAAATGTCGACGAGCATCACCGCGTCGCCGTCGCTGACCTGATTCTTGTTCAAGACCGCGTGCGCGAAACTGTCGAGCGGCTCCTCGATGATATCAACCCCGACGTGCTGGGGCTTTCAGTGATGACCTTCCAGCGCAGGACCGCGCGGAGGATCATCGACCTCGCCCGCCGGATCAAGCCTCAGACGAAAGTGGTCGTCGGCGGTTATGATCCGAGCCTTGCGCCTGAAAGCTACACGGAAATGGACGGGGTCGATTTCATCGTGCGGGGCGAAGGCGAGATAACTTTTCGCGAGCTACTGCGCGCGATGGAAAACGAAACCGGATACGATCACATCGCAGGTCTCTCGTTCAGAAGCGGCGACCGTTTCTATCACAACCCGCCTCGACAGGTGAGCAGCCTCGACAGCGCGGAGATTCGCCTCCCCAATCGCAAGGCGCGGGCGCTCAAGGGCTACACCATACTCGGACGCCAGGTCGACGTGATTGAAACTTCGCGCGGTTGCACATTCGATTGCAGCTTCTGCTCGATCATCGAAATGCGCGGGCGCAATTTTCACACCTACTCGTTTGATCGCGTACTCGACGACATTCGCGACGCCCGCGATCACGGCGCGCAGTCGATCTTCATAGTCGATGACAACATCACTTTGAACGTGAAAAGATTCGCGGCCCTGTGCGAAGCCATCATAGAAGCGGGGCTGAATAAAATCGATTACACCGTGCAGGCGATGACATCCTCGATTGCCGATCACGGCGAGGAACTTGCCCCTTTGATGCGACGAGCGGGCTTCCGTTATGTTTTTCTCGGCATTGAAAATATCGTTGAAGACGATTTGAAATTCCTGCGCGCAACCTCGAAAAACACCCGTCACGAAAACGGACGGCGTGCGGGCAACGCCACTTTGAGAGCGATTGATTATATTCGTCGAAACAAAATGTATGTCATAGGCGGACTGATAGTCGGCAACCCCGATGACACGAAAGAGGCTGTGGAGGCCAATCTTGAGTTCGCGCGGGAGCATATCGACTGGCCTTACATCCAGCATCCGACTCCTTATCCGGGGACTCCTATGACAGTGGATTTTCTCAAGCGCAACCTGATTATCAACGAGAACCTCGAAGAGTACGACGGCACTACGGCAGTCGTAAGAACCGAGCATCTGTCGGGGGAAGAAGTGGAGTTCATGCGTTGGCGGGCCGAGAGGTGGATGAGGCTTCGTCACATGCCGGTCGCTCTCCTCCACGATCCGCTTTTCGTGCTGAGGAACGCTCCCCGAATGTTTGCGCACACTTTTCGCGGCTCTACCTGGAAAACATTTCTCGGTCTCGAAGATGAACGCAAGGCTTTCGAGCGATTCCGCGCCATTCGCAAGACGGAGCGGGATTATGTCTGATTTCGTCTGACAGATCGCGCTAGCAGAGTTTCTTTCTGAGCCGCCATAATTTGCGCGGCATCACCAGCCACGCCGAACGAGGCAGCTTTGATATTGATGCGCGCAATAAGTGTCGTTCTTCTTCACCCAGTCTGATCTGACAGTTCCAATGACTGAGTTTCAAGTTTATCTCTCGCAACTCTGCCTGCTGACGTTCGGAGAGAGCGACACCGCTGGATGCCGTCGCCATCAACTCGAACGCGCCGCATTCGATCAAGCCTTC
>DLHY01000001.1:0-32642 GCA_002483445.1 Blastocatellia bacterium UBA7656 | reverse complement strand
GAGATGCTGTTCCAGATGCTCGACCACCGGGCAGGCGTCTTCGCAGGAGGGATTTTCCGAGTTGATCTCCCTTCCTTCGAGCGCGAACAGCAGCAGACTTAACTCCGGGTGCGAAAACTCGATCACCGCGGAAACGATCTCGCGTTTCATCGGGGATAACCTGCGGAAGACTTCACTTCTGCCATCTGTTTGTTGTGCCTCATAGTGTGAAGCGGGATGTAGATGAGCCAGTCATAAGCGCTCAGGGTACTGAATACGGGAAAGGGATGATCGAGCGTGTGCGCTTTGAGCGGCAGGTCTGTCTTTTCCGTAAACGCCGTGACCTTCGCTCTCATCTCCCTGAACTTTTTGATCACTTCGTCGCGCGTGAGTTTTCCGGTTGGCCGGATTTCTATCGGAGCCTGCGCGCGGCCCGTCCGAGTGGGCATCACTCGTTCTATGAACTGAGCTTTGCCTGCGGTCTTAGCCTCCCAATCGGGATTCGCGGGGCTTGCGAGCGCGCGCTCGACTGCGGCGAAGAGCGCCATCTCAGTCAGCACGATATGCTCGGCCACTTCTCCCACTGACCACCTGAAAGGAGATGATCTATAACTCCACTGCGCAGGGGTGAGGTTCTCGATAGCCGCGAGATATTCTTTCTCGGAATCGATCAGCCATTTGATGACTCTGGCTTTTTCTTCTGCGGTCATTCGAGGGTCTTTCGTCATAGTTGTCTGCGCCGGAACGTTTATCGCCGTCAGAAAAACAACGACGATAAAACAGAGGCTGCTCTTTTTCATTTTCGTTGTGTTCGTCATAATGAGGATTTTCTAACCGTCGCGCTGATGTATGTCAAGTTTGAACAGCCGTTTGAAATTCTCTGAAGTCGCGCGCCCCGCTTCTTCAACCGTGAGACCTCGCGCGTCTGCGATGCAGCGGGCCACTTCGACGACGTAAGCAGGCTCGTTGCGGCGACCACGGAAGGGGACGGGCGCAAGAAAAGGGCTATCGGTTTCGATCAGGATTTTATCGAGAGGAAGCGCGCGCGCAGTCTCGCGCAGGTCTTCGGATTTTTTGAAAGTGACCACGCCCGAAAACGAAATCAGAAATCCCCGCTCGACCATCTGCTCCGCGAAAGATCGCGTGCCTGTAAAGCAGTGAATTATTCCGGGCAACGCAGCGCCTTTCCATTCTTCGTCGAGCAGGGCGAGCGTATCCGATTCAGCCTCGCGGGTATGGATGACCGCAGGCAGATTCCTCGCGCGGGCCATGCGGAGTTGTTTGCGGAAAGCGTCTCGTTGCTCGTCGCGGGGCGAGTTGTCGTAGTGATAATCCAATCCTATCTCGCCCCAGGCTATCACTTTCGGATGCGCGGCCCACTCGGCGAGTTTCGAGTAGAGATCGTCGTCGAGTAATCGCGCTTCGTGCGGGTGAACGCCGACCGTCGTGTAGATGAACGGATACCGCTCGGCCAGTCGAAAAGCCAGAGTGTGAGAATCGCGCGTTATGTCTCCGTTTCCGACGGCGACGATGATTTCAACACCGGCATCGAGCGCGCGAGCGATCATCTGTGTGCGGTCGGAGTCGAAATCCGTTGATTCGATGTGAGCGTGCGAGTCTATGAACATTGTTGGAAGATGATAAGCTCTGAGAGTCTTGAGAGTCCATAGACTCTTGAGAGTCCTGAGAATCTGGCGAGTTTTATTCCGCACTCCGCATTCCGCATTCCGCATTCGAAGGACTCTTGACTTTATACCGTGGTACAGGGTGCAAACTTTAGGAGGAGGCTCAGAGATGCGAATCGGACAGATGGCTTCGGAGGCGGGTGTCAATATTCAGACCGTGCGTTTGTATGAACGCATGGGGCTTTTGAAAGAACCTCGCAGGACGCGCGCAGGCTATCGGGATTATTCTGCGGAAGCGACTGAAACCATTCGCTTCATCAAAAGCGCGCAGGAGATGGGCTTCACTCTGCGCGAGATAAAAACGCTCGTCCGTTTGCGCGACGGGGGCGATCACCCTTCGGGCGGGGTGCGCAATCTCGCGCTGTCGAAAATCGATGAGATAAATCAGAAGATCGCCCGCCTCGAAATGATGCGCGACGCGCTCACGAGAGGGCTTGAAAACTGCGCGTGCAAAGGGCGACCTGAAGCGTGTCTGCTTCTGAAAGCGCGCGCTCAAACAAAACAGTGAGGTGTTATGCGAACAATAATTTTTCCGGTCGCGTTCTGTGTGTTGCTTATCGTTTCAACATCCGATGCTCAATCAAGCGGGCAGCAGGAAAAAACTCTTATGAAAAAAGAAGAGACGCCGATAATGTGCCGACTCGACGCGCTCACGGCTGAAGAGCGCAAGCGTCATCTTGCGCTCGGGAAGCGATTGCAGGAGTCGCGCGAGGAGATTCGCGAGATCGCCGACGGCTACGCGATTCGATTCCCCGGCGACTCGAAGCATCTGTTGGACATCGCCGAGTTCGTAAGCCGCGAGCGCAGGTGCTGCCCGTTTTTCACGTTCGAGATCGAAGCGGCAGGCGAAGACGAACCCCTGTGGCTGAAGTTGAAAGGCGGCGAGGGAGTCAAAGAGTTTTTGAAAGCCCTGCTTGGCGTCAAGTGAGAAAGCTGCTGTCGATGTAAGGCCTCAGTTCCGGGAGGTACAACAGGCTGCCAGCCTGTTGAGAGCCTTGAGGCGTAGGGCCGTACTTTCTCCTCCCATAACTGAGCGATTACGCTGTCGATTTCGTGGGCGATACAAGAGGCTTCGAGGCATCGACAGCGAGAGGGGTATAAACCGCAGAGACGCAGAGACGCGGAGTCAACACGGAGAAGAGGTTTTCTCTGCGCAACCTCTGCGTCTCTGCGTCTCTGCGTCGAAGTCCCCTCCCGCTGACACACCTGAAAAACGATCTGAAGAGCCTTGATTGAAATCAGCATCCCGCCCGCAGGCGACATCAGTAAATTTCAAGTCATGGGCTTTGCTTCACCGGAATGAACGCGAGATATATGAACAGATTCACAAGCATCGGCAGAAACCCAAAGGCGAGAAGCCACAGCGCGCGTTTCAAATTCCTGTGCTTGTGACGGGCTATCGCTTCGCAGGTTTCGCGGGCTATTTCGGGCGAGTCGAAATTAGTGTCGTACAACTGCGGAGTGAATACGCGGGCGGCGAATGCCAGGCTCAGTATCCATAAAATCAGCGGGAAGATGAGCGCGGCGATGAACGCCCATCGCTGTGCAGTCGAGAGCAGGTCGAGCGATTTTTTCACATCGCCGAAAGATATGGCCGCGAAGTATAGAGTCTGCGCGAAACCGGCGATGGCTATGAGTTGTTTGGCTGCTTCTTCGAGCGCGGCGGGTGACTCTTTGGCCGCCTCGCGCGCAGCATTGAGCCAGAACTGATCGATGGGCGTGATTTGTTCGCCCGCGATTTCGACTGGTGAGTTGTTTGGAGCCTTCATCGTCACTCCCCTCTTCGGAGTGTATCTTTTTTCTTTACATTCCTGAGCCACACTCCGTTTTGCGCGCCGCAGTAAGAGCATATAGCGATCACGCGCTTTGCGCCCGGCTCGCGGGCCGCAGCCACTCCGCCACCCTTTTCGATGTGAGGGCTTTCATCCCACTCGAATTTCTTGTCGGGGCTTGAGCAATCCTTATTCACGCACTTGATTCGAATCATGTTGAGTCCTTTTCATTCACTCATTTTACGCAAGCGAAAAAATAATTTCCTGCGCCTGCACTAGCATCGGCATCCCCGCGTCGGCATCGGCATCCCCGCATCGGCATCCCCGCATCGGCATCCCCGCATCGGCAGATGCAGACCTGCGTCGGCAGACGCATAGAAGAAGGTAGCCAGATGTGAAACCTCTGGAATCGTCAAGGGTACGATTCGCGCATTGAAGATGCGCCAGAGCATTTACCATAAATATCGCTCGTCATATTCAATGCCGCTCGCCTTCAATAATTCGACATACTCCTCCTGAAAAGTTTTGCGCTGGAGGTGTTTCTCCTGATTCAGAACATATCGCCTCACGCCTTCGATATTCGATGGACTGACTGTAAAAGCCCCATAGCCTTTTTGCCAACCGAAGATTCTTTCCCCAGTCTCGCTATGCACCCACTCGGAAGAATCCGCTTTCAAGTCACGCAAAAAATAGTCAAGCCGATGCAAAGACTTCAATCCGACGAGCAGGTGAACGTGGTCTTCCATCCCGCCGACAGCCAACGGCACGCCTTCCAATCCTTTTACAATCCCGCCCAGATAAGCGTGCAATCTATCGCGCCACTGACGGGCAATGACAGGCATCCGTTCTTTGGTCGAAAAGACCAGATTAACATGCAAGCTTATGTGTGTCGAAGGCATACATTTCTGGGCGCGTCTTCAACGCGCGGTCGTTTTATTTGATCGTTCCAGACACTTCCCGACTGCAACCGTTTGCCGCTTCGCGGCTATGAAGCAGTAAATCTCGCAACGGCAATGTTCCAGACACTTCCCGTCTTCAACCGTTTGCCGCGAAGCGGCAAGAAGAGGGTAGCCAGAGGTGAAACCTCTGGAACCGTCGCCCGTCTCCGCCCGCGTTGGAGACGCGGCAGTTCTGGCGCTCCTTCAGAGCGCGAAACGTGACTCTTCGATACCAGACGTTTCACGTCTGGCTACCTTCTCCGCGCCGCTCACGCGGCTAAAAAGAAAGTTGCGCGACACGAATTATTCAATCGAAGTTGGCACAAATCAAAGCAGAGTGAATGCTTTGAAGGAGCAGTCTCCTTCGGAGTGCGGTGACTTGTCACCGCTTTTGACTCGAAAGAAAAGCTGCGAGCGTATCGCCTCCACTCCAAATATCCTGATTCATACGCCATCTCCATCGATCTCATCGCGCGCCTGTTCAGCTATCTGTTTGAAAGGCTCGACGAGCGCGGCGATTTTTTCCCTGGCATCCTCGCCCGCGAGTAACGCTTGGAGCGCGGCGATGAAGTTCGCCACATCCGCTCCGCCCTGCTTTCGCATAGCGTCTTCGATCTGTGAGAGTTGATCAGCGAGCGCGGATATTTCATCGGCCTTCTTCCGCGCCCGCACTTCGACGACAGCCTGCGCGACGGCGATCATGCCTTTGAAGAATTCTTCCGCTTCCCGCTCGCCATTTGATTCATCCTGTTCGAGCAATTCTCCTCTCAGGTCATCATCAATCGGCAATTCCCTGAGCCACGAAGCGAACTGCTCATCGCCCGCCGCCGCGCGAACCTTTGCGATTTCCTGACGCGCAAGGTTGCGATAAGGCGAGCGTAGTTGTTCAAGAATCATCAGCGCACCGATGAAATATGCGAGGGCTTCTTTCAGATTTCCCTGCGCGGCGGCAAGATTTCCCATCGCTCCAAGCGTGATGGCAATGCCGCTCTTGTTGCCCAGTTCTTTTTGCAGCGACATGCTCTCTTCATACAACCGCATCGCCTGCGGGTAGTCGCCCTGATCCTGCGCTATCATCCCCATCTGATGCAGCGTACCAGCAATGCCGCTCTTGTTGCCCAGTTCTTTTTTCAGCGACATGCTCTCTTCATACAACCGCATCGCCTGCGGGTAGTCGCCCTGCTGCTGCGCTATCATCCCCATCTGATGCAGCGTGATGGCAATCCCGCTCTTGTTGTCACCATCCTCGCTCGCTTTCTTTGCCTCTCGATAAAGCTCGGAGGCGCGCTCATACTCGCCGACACGGAGGAGCATATTCGCCAGTTCGCCCAGCCAATCTGTTTCCTGTTTCCCGTCGCCCATCGCTCGCGCCACTCTCACCGATTGTTCAGCCTTGCGATGCGCTTCTGTCCAGTCGCCGACTGTTACCAAACGATGATAAAAGCCGGGGACGAATCGAGCGAATTCTTCCGCCGCTTCGCGTAAGTTATAACTAACTGCCAACTCAAACAAATGCCCGCTGGCTTTGATCGCGCTTTCAAGCGTGTTCTGCGGCCTGTAATGATCGACGGCGCGAACGTGCAACGGGCGGGGGTCTTCGCCTTCTTCTTTAAGCTTGTCGTCGGCATACATTCGCATCACCGGCAACAGCGAATAAAATCCTTCGCGCATCTGCACGAGCGACCGCCTCACCAGTGCGTCGAGCGACGGACGCGAAACCTCCGTCACCGCCGCCACATCATCCGCCGACGCGGGCGCAAGCAGCACGCTCATTCGGCGAAACATCGCTTTTTCTTCGTCGCTTAAAACCTTGTATGAAAGTTCGAGACTCGTCCACACGCCGCGAGGCTCATTCGTCAATTCGTCTATGCCTTCAAGAACAGCTTTCGGATAACGCCGCAAATCATCCCAGATTTCGCCAAGCGCGCGGCTTACAGTCTGACCGGCTGCCACCTGAACCGCCAGCGCGTAGCCGCTCAACCTCTCGCATATCGCATAGAGTATACTGATGTCTTCCTCGCTCAGATTCGGGTTGCGGTCGAAGTACCCGGCATTGCGCGCCACCTGCGCGAACAGCTTCACCGCATCATCCATCAAAAGCGGTTGGAGCGCGATGTTGCGCGCCTGATGCGAGGGCAGAACGTCGCGCGAGGTCACAAGCACTCGAACTCTGTTCGACAAACTCAACACGAAATCCCACAAATCGAGCCGATTGTCCCGCTCTATAGTCTCCCAGTTGTCGAGTATCAATATCGCGTCTCGCGATTCCAGAAACTCGCGGACTGCGCGCTTCTGCTCCTCGAAATTGGATTGCTCCGTGACCGACAATTGGAACGAGCGCGAGGCTATGGCAAGCAGAGAGGCGAGATCGCGCAATCGATACTGGCGTTCGTCGCGGCCCGCGCTCGCCCACAACGCCGCCCCGACTTTTTCGCGCTCGATGTGCCACCACGCGACGGCCTGCGAGAGCGCAGTCTTGCCCACGCCGCCCGGCCCCCAGAGCGTGACCCGCGAAGGTCGGCCATCATCGAACGCCTTCGCCACGTCGGATATCTCACGGGCGCGACCGACGAAGTTTTCATCCCTGCGCAGATTCGTTTGAATGCGCCCGTCCGATTCCCTGTACTCGCCTTCGCTGACCGTCATCCGATGCGCGCCGTCACCCAGTAAAGTGAACCGCTTCGACCATGGGGTTTCAGCCTGTCCGCTTTGATCACGCGGCGGGTGTTTATCTCCCACTTTCGCATCGAACGCGACTGCTTGCCGCGCATCGTCGAATGATCTTTGAATAGTCCAGCCTCGCGCCATTGCTTTGTAGAAGTGTTCGGCGAAAAGTATGGCGGCTTCGTCTGCAATCGGTCTGGTTGCGTCTATAGCTATGACCGAAGGCACGCCCGCATCTATCAGCGTGCGGCCTATCGTCTCCGAATAGCAGGCCGACAGGATGACGAGAGGCGTTTTACTGGCGGCGAACAGGTGCGCGGTTTCTTCTCCGGTGAGGAAGTGAGCGACGCCCGTCCCGTTTTCCAGAACGAGGCACCCGTCCGCTGTGCCGTGTCCGGTGTAATGGATGACATCCCACTCATCGCGCAGCGCGTCCTGAGATGCGGAGGTAGTGGCTTCGGCGAGGAAATGCGCGCGAGCGGCTATGCCTGATTTTTTGAGACCGTCGGCTATGCGTCGTCGTTCTTTTTCGACATCGAGGAGATGGATAGGGTTGCCCCGTTCATCGATCATCGGGCGGCTGGTGATGACGAGTATGCGCAAAGGGGCTTCGTCTGCCATACTTGCTCCGCTTTTCAGGACTCAGACGGTTGAATCGAAGACGCTGATCGAATTCAAGAGGCGAAAAGTTTACCTGATCAATCTCAGCTTCGATGTGTTCGCCCTTACTTTATCAAAGGTAGGATTTGAATCAAAACAAAAAGCGGTGATGATCGATAGCAGGTGTTAGCGAACTGCGCGAAACTGAATATAATGGCAGGTGATGTTTAAGATCGAATTCATCCCTGAAGCGGTTGAAGATATTCGTTTGTTGAGGAAGATCGACAGAAAACGGGTGATCGAAGGAATCGAAGAACAGCTTAAACATCAACCGGCTCAGGAAACTCGCAATCGCAAGAAGTTGCGTCCGAACAAAGCGGCTGAATGGTAATTGCGAGTCGATAGGTTTCGCGTTTTTTACGACGTCGACAAAAAAGTCAGGCTCGTCAAAATCGAAGCTGTAGGCGTTAAGAAGGGCAACAAACTTTTCATACATGGAGAAGAATACAAATTATGAAAACGATAACCGTATCGAAACGGGCGAAAGGAATAAACTCTCTGCTCAAACAGGCGCAACGAGAAAACATCATCGTGCGCTCGTCGGATGGAACCGAGTTCATTCTTGCCGAGATCGCCGACTTTGATCGAGAGATCGAATTGACACGGCAAAACAAGGAATTGATGAAGCTTCTCGACCTTCGCGCAAAGCAAACACGAACTATTCCTATTGATGAGGTCAAAGCTCAGTTGGGATTGAGCAAATGATGAATAGGGTGCGCAGGAGAGGTGCAGGGGTGAAGAGGTGCAGGGGTGAAGAAGTGAAGAGGCGAAGAGGAGATGTATTACACGAACGCCGATCTCCTCTGTTCCCCTGTGCCTCCTCGCCTCTTCACTTTCGAGTTATGACCCTAAGCTGAACCCGCCGCTGCTCGATTGCGTCGGGAAGAAGGGTTTCATCAATCCTGCAAATGATGCGAGGTTGCGCGTCTGGATGAGAATCTCTCCCGGCCCCATAAAATCAGCAACTATCCCTTCGCCGCTCACGAGGCTGCGCAGCCAGCCCGCAGCCGCCGCCTTTCGCAACTGATATTGCGTCGTCCCTTCCCACGCCACCAGATGGCCGGTATCGACGATGTACCGCTCGCCCGGAGCGAGCCGCTTGCGATGAATCGCGCCGAATGAAGACACCAGCAGCAGCCCCGCGCCATGCACCTGCAACACGAATAAACCTTCGCCGCCGAAAAATGATTTCGCCCCGCCCCACTTCGTATCGACGACTAACGAGCCGTCGCCCGCAAGATAAGAACTCGACTGCACGAAGAACATCTGATTGCGCAATTCTATCGCAGCGATATCTCCGGGCATGCCGGGCGCGAAGGTCACCTCTCCCGGCCCGCCTCGCGCCGTGAACATCGAAACGAACGCAGACTCGCCGCCGACCGCTCGTTTGAGCGCGCCCATCAGTCCGCCCTTCATCTGCGATTGCAACTCGACGTTTGCCGACATCGAAACCATCGCTCCCGCTTCAGCCTGAATGGATTGTTCGGGTTGAAGCTGCACGACGGCCAGCGCGAATGCGGGTTGATGAAGTATCTCATAATTGTAGCCGCGCCCCGCGCCCCGCGAATCCGTATCGATGTTGAATCCATAACCGGGCTGTCCCGGCGGCTGTGGTTGCGGCGCTCCATAGGGCGGAGTCGATGGCCCGTAACCGGGAGGCGGCGGCGGGTAGCCTTGCGGCGGAGTCGGCGGATATCCCTGTGGCGGAGTCGGCGGATATGCCTGCGGTGGCGGCGCTCCATAGGGCGGAGTAGATGGCCCGTATCCCGGAGGAGGAGGCGCTCCATAACCGGGTGGCGGCGGAGGGCCGGGTGGCGGCGGTGGCCCGTACCCTTGCGATGGGCCGGGAGGGGCGGCAGCAGGAGTGCCGCAGGTGGTGCAAAACTTCGAGCCTTCAGTCAGCGGGGCACCGCATCTGGCGCAATTCATATCGAAAATCTCCTTGTTCAAGTCTGGAGTCTGGAGTCTGGAGTCTGAAGTCGGAAATCATTTTCCTCGGACTCCAGACTCCAGACTCCAGACTCCAGACTTCTGACATGCTATTTTATGTCGCTCAAGATTACACTGTTTGTCGATGAGGGGCAAACGCGCTGCCGGATGAAAAAATTTTGACCGCGCGTCGATTTTCGCGCCCCTCGTTCGTTAATTGGATGAACGCGGAAAATGACCGCTTCGACCTCATCAGAAAAGGAGAACCAGGTGCCGGAATACATGCTCATAGCTCTTTCGCAATCAGAAGCGCCTTCAGATATGGAGTTCACGCCTGAGATGATTCAGGCCGTCGTCCAGAAGTACAACGACTGGGCCGAGAAGCTCCAGCGAGAAGGCCGCCTCAAGGGGATCAACAAACTCTGCGACGGCACAGGCCGCGTCCTTCGCGGATTCGGAGATAAACAGGTCATCACTGATGGCCCTTATGCCGAAACGAAAGAAGTCATTGGCGGATACTGGATCATCGAAGCCGCAAACTATGATGAAGCAGTCGCGCTGGCGCGCGATTGCCCGCAGCTTGAATTCGGCGGCTCTATCGAAGTGCGCGAAGTCGAAGACCTCTCCAAACTCGGAGGGTGATGACGGACACCGATAAAAAAATAGACGGGCTGGTCGATCATCTCTTTCGCCATCAGGCGGGGCGTATGGTCTCGACCCTCACGCGCATATTCGGCCCGCATCGCATAGACCTTGCCGAAGAAGTCGTGCAGGACGCTCTGCTTCGCGCCCTTCAGGTCTGGCCTTTTCGCGGATTGCCTGAAAACCCTGTGGGGTGGCTGGTCGAGGTGGCGAAGAATCGCGCTCTCGACGCTCTTCGACGCGAGGCTTCGTTTCAATCGAAATCCGAAGAGATAATTCGCGCCTTCACGCCAGCCGTCGAGCGTCAGGGACGATTGCTCGACGACGAACTGAGCATGATGTTTATGGCCTGTCATCCGGCCATCTCGCGCGAAGGCCGCGTCGCGCTCACTCTCAAAACCGTAGGCGGATTCGGGGTGAGCGAAATCGCCCGCGCTTTCCTAGCGCGCGAAGCGACCATCGCGCAAAGGCTTGTGCGCGCGAAGCGGCAGATACGCGATGAGCAAATCCAGTTCGAGCTTCCATCGGATGCAGATATCTCTGCGCGGATGGATTCGGTTCTCGAAGTTATTTATCTGCTCTTCAATGAAGGCTACGCAGCGCACCGAGGCGAAAACCTCGTGCGTAAGGATATGTGTCAGGAAGCGATCAGATTGTGCGAGATGCTCGTTCGTCACACTGCGACTGACCGGCCCAAGTGCCACGCGCTGCTTGCGCTGATGCTGTTTCAGGCTGCGCGACTTTCGGCTCGCGTAGGCGAGGGAGGCGATCTGTTTTTGCTCGAAGAACAGGATCGCGCGCTTTGGGACACCCGTCTCATATATCGCGGGCTTCATCACCTCGACCGCTGCGCCGAGGGCGATGAGATGACCGAGTATCACCTTCAGGCAGGCATAGCCGCCTGTCATGTCGCGGCTGAAAATTATGAGCGAACCAACTGGCCGCGAATCGTCGAGCTTTATGATCGGCTCTGGGAGCTTAATCCGTCGCCTGTGGTCGCTCTCAATCGTGCGGTTGCCCTATCGCGATGGCGCGGGCCGGAGGCGGGAATCGCCGCGATGGAGGAAATTGCTTCGCATCCTGCGATGAGCCATTACTACCTGCTGCCTGCGACTATGGGCGAGTTGTGGAGCGAGATGGGCGAAAAGCGAAAGGCGGCGGAGTGCTTTCGTCAGGCGCTTGAGTGTTCATGCTCTGAGCCTGAGCGAAGGTTTCTACTCCGCAAACTTGAGACGACGACGATTCAGTGAGTGAGGAAAATCATGCGGCGCAATCAGTTAGATTGCGATTGATGAGACTGCGCAAGCTGTCAGCTTGCGCCACATCGAAGGGGGAGATGATGGAAAGAATAAATATCGGTCGAGTCATCGCGGGAGGTCTCGTCGCGGGGCTGGTGATGAACATAAGCGAATTTCTGTTCAACGCCGTCGTGATGGCGAAAGAAGTCGAAGCGGCTATGCAATCGCTCAATCGCCCTGCGGCAGGAGGAGGCGAGATCGCGCGACTGGTCGGGCTGACGTTTCTTGTCGGAGTGGCGACCGTATGGCTTTATGCGGCCATTCGTCCGCGCTTCGGCGCAGGCGTGAAAACGGCTCTGACAGCCGGTTTGGCGGTTTGGGCGCTGGTCTATTTTTACAGCGCGGTGGTCGGTTCCACTCTCGGTTTATTTCCGGCCAGTCTCTCTTTTGTCGGCGCAGCGTGGGAGCTTGCGGCAACGCTTGCGGCGGCAGTGGCAGGATGCGCGATTTACAAAGAAGCCGTTGCGCCACAGCCTCACAGGTCGCTTGAATACGGGAGGAATACATGAAACGAATGCTTGTTTTGTCCCTCATGTTTTTCGCAATCGTTTTTCCTTCGCTCGCGCAGCAGGCGGGTGAATCGAAGCCTGCTTTTGAGATGGATACCTATCAGGTCGGGCTGTTCAAGCGCGGCCCACGTTGGAGCGTAGAGCAAACTGAAGAATCGCGGCGCATACAATCCGCACATCTCGCTCATCTCGGAAAGATGAGTGAAGCGGGCAAACTGGTCGGCGCGGGGCCTTTCCTTGATGGAGGCGATCTGCGCGGCATTCTCATCTTCAAAGCGGCTTCAATCGAAGAAGCTCGCGCGATGGCTGAAGCTGATCCTGCGGTGAAGGCAGGTCGATTGATTATAGAGTTTCATCCGTGGCTTGGCCCCAAAGGCATAGGCGAAAAGTATGCCGCCGAAATGAAAAGCAATCCTTCAGCAAAGGCGCAGATGGTGACTTATCAGTTCGGTCTTCTGGTGAAGGGGCAGAAATGGACAGGCGAGAGTTCGCCCGATCTTGAAAGGTTGCAGAAGGATCATCTCGCGCACATCAGATGGATGGGTGAGACGGGCAAACTCGTAGCCGCAGGGCCTTTTCTCGATGACGGATTCCTGCGTGGCATTCTCATATTTCGAATGGATTCGACTGAAGAAGCGCGAGCGATGGCCTCGCGGGATCCGATGATGAAGATCAATCATCTGGCTTTCGAACTGCATCCGCTGATGATGGCTCGTGGAGTGTTCAAGGATTGAGTCGGGCCACGCTGTGCCGAGCGTGGCCCTTGAAGCCGCAGGCTCAAGCGGGGAGAGCGGTTCATTCCGGGATCGCGACAGCGGGTTGAATCCTGTTGGAATTCTTTTCAGCCATATCGATCCCTGAAAGCACTAAACCTCGCTATGAACCAACATCTCGTCAGGGACTAACTTCCCGATGTCGAGCTTGCCGTCGGACGGAAAGATCGTCGCCAGCAAGTCGGGAGAGGCGTCCATATATGTCACCATCGACGGGCCGTAGAGCGTGGCCGCGTGTCCGAGCAGTGTTTGAGCCGCCTTGACATCAGGCATAAGCAAAGCGGCGATTACGAATGCTGTCAGTTCCCACGGCGGCGGCCTGTGCACCAGTATCCAATGAGGAAGCGGCATCTGATCAAGCATCCTTCCTCCCATGCCGCGCATGCCACCTGTCTGAGTTCCTGCGTGCCTTACGCATTCCTCAAAATCCGCTGCCCACGTGCTGGTTCCGTCCGAGCGTGCGCCAAGAGTAATTTGATCGCCCGCGAAATCGAAATGCGCCTGCTGTTCCATGTTGTGGTCGTCTGCATCGGTTGCTGTGCAGATCAAACCCACGTGAAACACTCCGTCTTCCGGGCGGTTGCGCAAGGTTATAGCTCCTGAAGCAGAAATCTCGTACTCAATGCGCACAGTTCGCATCACGCGCCGGGCGGGAATCTCTTCGGGCAGGAAGCACTCTGCGGTTCTTTCGATACCACCTGCCGGGCCACGCAGCGTCTCCGCTGCGCCGCCTCCTACGGTCATGATCTGCCATCGGTATCGAACGGGCAGAGAAGCAAGTGTAGTAGATGGCCTGCACGTGAAGACCTGATTTTGCCGCCATCGCTCCCACTGATACTGTCCATCAGGGCATCCCATGCTCTCGTAGGTTCCACTATCTACCCGTTCGCGCGAGGTGACGGTGAGCGTAGGACTCAGTTGCAGCGTAGGGGAAGGGCTGCGCCGACGAGCAGGATTGATAGTCCCCGCGAGGCGCAGATGGTCTGGGCTTATTTCCGCCGTGCGAAGCGTGAACGGGACGAGGGGAGGCACGCTTATCGGATCAGGCCGCAGGTCGAATAAGGAAGCGGCTCCTGCCGCCGAAGAATCTGCCAGCCCTGCCCTCAGCGCCATCAACCAGTGAAACGGCGTTAAAATGCCCAGCAGCCAGATCGCCCATCCGAAATGCGTCCCGCCATGTACTTCGTCGGTGCGCCAGCGGGGCAGGAGTTGATTGGGCGGCCTGACCTCTATGGTGAGGCTTCCGCGCACTTCAATGAGGTCTGTGAAACCTCCCGCATCTCCATCGTCCCCCGCGCGCTGGCGTGCGCGAATCTCCACTTCCACGCGACCATCGCGCATCGTCTCTGCGACCCGCGTGATCGACACTTCGGGCCTGGACGGATAGGGCACGGACTCTGCCCTGCCGCACGTCGGCGGCAGCAAATCAGGATCGGCCACACGCAATGATGATTGCACCTGCGGCTTAAAGATCATCTCGTGGAAAAGCTGCGGCGAGATCAGCAGAGAGACATCATCGGAAGCGAGCGAAGTAGTCCGCCACGCCTCAACGTTGCCTCGACTCGCGGGGCCGGGAAGCAAATTCGCGAATAGAACGAGAGACTGACGCCCTTCTCCGCCTATGGAGCCTAATCTCAAATCGCGAAAGACTGGCGGATTGATGCTGCCTCTCGCCATCGGATCGACCTGAAGAGGCAGTACAATGCTCGGATTAGTCGGAAGAGCATCGAGCGTTTGTTGCAAGCCTAGTAAGATAAGCGATGCCACTTCAGAGGAGGCTGGCACCCTCGTAGTAACTGAGGATGAATCGACCACCCTCCCTGCGCGCTCGATGCGCCGCAGATGAAGCGTCAACATCCGGCGTGTGGGCTGCATAGGAACCGGATCGAGCGTAAGTCGCGAATTGATCGTGATGCGACCTTCCAAGCTCGTCAGATCAGGGCGTCCGGGCCGACCGATCAGTGAACCTCGCTCGAAAGAAAAAGTGATTGATATCCCGGCCTCCGGCCTGATCGAAACCGAAAGATCGGTCAATACAAAGTGAATCTCGCCGCCCCCCGGCACCATCACCGCGATTTCCGCGGGCGGATCGTAGTTGATGCCGTTGAGCATCAACTGCGGTCGAATCATTTCGACCAGAGCGCGCGGAGATAATTCAAAGATAAGATCGAAGTCATTCATATTTGCCATAACAATACCTCTATTCCTATTCTGGTTCTTAAATCCGCAACGCTTCTGTTTGAAACGTTGCGGATTACTTTATAAGCGTTATCCGAACGAACGGATCGTTCAGCATGAATTCCTAATGCTTCTTCCGATAAGCATGACTATCAAGCAAGGGATATTGACACGGTGGTATCGAAAGAAGGATTGAATTCGAGGCTGATATAGGGATCGGGTGGGAAAAAGAAATTCGTCGTCCCTGTGAACATGCCTTCCCAGTAAAATGGGATTCCGGCGCTGAAACGTCTCCACCTGATTGATGCCGAACCAGCATTGATTCGATAGAGCCGAAACGGCGCAAACGAAGTCCAGACGACCTGGGTAAATCGTCCGGCGGGGCAAAATACTGTTGTAGTCGGTGCAGGCATAAATTTCTCCTTGTGTTAATGTTCATTAAATTCATCGTCGCCATAATCTTCATCAAGCGATTCACTTGAACGACGTGGCCGACGGAGAAGGACGGAACATAACGGTTGCAGGCGGGAAGCCTGTAAGGTTGCCCAGCACGCCCGTGTGTTGCGTGTCCAGGAAATGAGAGTTCCTTCCAATAGCAAAAGCCATCAGAACCTTGCGCAGAAAGTCATCCTCCGATTCGATTGGGAAGAAGGCTTCAGGAAGAAACTGCCTGGCTTGCTCGAAGGTCACTCTATGTTCTTTGAATTTGAATACCCGGCTGCGCGGCTTGCTGCCGAAGAGCGGAAGCAGTCCGTCGTGATCCTGTATGGGATATTTTATCTTCTCACGCGCGAGTTTGGCCGCGTAAGCGACAATATCCAGGTCGGGGCATAAAACAAGAACCTTTTCCAAAAGTTCCACATCATTGGCGTCAAAGTGCTTCATATTGTTTCTCCTTTCTGTTGTCAGTCGCTGTTTTCAGTCTCACAGCGTTTTCCTCGCCGATGAGCCACGCTGTTGAATGCCTCTCAGGTTGGGTGCTAAACTCACCCTGCCCTGAGCCAACCGCGTCGGCTCGTTGACAAGTTTTTCCGAAAAGCGATCAGTAAGTCTTCAAGTCGGCTCTCAATTCTTTATCAAGAAGTTCTAAAGATGGCTTCAAGCATTCCAAAAAGAAGGTTTTACGACTTCGGCTCTTTCCGTATCGATACGGAAAACAGATTGCTCCTCCAGCGAGGTGAGGCCGTGACGTTGCAGCCCAAGACCTTCGACATTCTCCTGCTGCTCGTCGAAAATCGAAGTCGCGTGCTTGAAAAAGTTGAACTGATGCGCCGCATCTGGCCCGATACGGCAGTCGAAGAATCGAACCTGACTCAGAACATCTACATCCTGAGAAAACTTTTCAGCCTTGATGACGGCGGACAGCAGTACATCGAAACGATCCCCAAGCGCGGCTATCGCTTCGTCGCGAGAGTCGAGGAATCGACGGAGGATCGCATCCATTTATCGTCGCTTGTTTCTCCCTCCCTGCAAGAGCATGCGGAAGGAAATGTCATAACTTTTCCTTCTTCGCCTGATGGCATCGCCGCGGCTGCGGATGAGGAACCGCAAGTAAGCAAGAATCGCGCGCGTCGTCAGATGGTTTCGCTTCGCCTGCTTGCGGTCATCGCTGTTGCTGTCGGTCTCGTCTTAGCAGCCTACTATTTTCTGAACAAGCCTCAACCTTCGCCAAAGCCCGTAAGAACGCTGGCGGTGATCCCGTTCAGGTCGATCACTCCAAATGAAGAGGATCAATCTCTCGGAGAGGGGCTTGCCGCAGACCTCGTGACCAGATTCAGCCAAACCATACAACTCACGGTGCGTCCATCAAGCGCGGTCAGGCAACTCATGGCCAAAGAGCCTGATCCTGTCGCTATAGGGCGGATGCTTAATGTCGATGCAGTGCTTACGGGTAGCGTGCAAAGCGCCGAGGGCAGAGTCCGTGTGAATGCGCAACTCATCCGCGTCGAAGACGGAAAGACGCTATGGGCCGGGAAGTTCGATGAGAATCACGCCGACCTGCTGACTATGCAGGATCGCATATCCGAGCAGCTTTCACAGGCGATGACTCTGGAGTTGAGCGCAGAAGAAAAGAAGCGGCTGACAAAACACTACACAGACAATGCGCGAGCTTATGAGCTTTATCTGAAGGCTTACTCTTACTGGCAGAAGCGCACGCGCGACGGTTTGAACGTCTCCATAGAATTTCTTGAACAGGCCCTTGCCGAAGACCCGCGCTACGGTCTCGCCTACGCGGGGCTGGCGGGCGTATACAGCGCGCAGAGCCAGTTCGGATTCGCGCCTCCCAGAGAGACGATGCCGAAAGCTGAAGAGATGGCAAACAAGGCATTGGAGATCGATCCGAATCTCGTAGTCCCGCATGTCTCGCTTGGGGTCATCAGGACATTCTATGACTGGAATCTTTCGGAGGCCGAAAGCGAGTTTCAAAAGGCCATAAGTATCGACTCGAAATTCCTCGAAGCTCATCAGTATTATGCGCTTTGTCTTGCCGCAGGCGGGCGGTTCGCCGAATCGCGCGAGCAACTTCAGATCGCCCGACAGATCGACCCCGACTCGGCCCTGCTGGAATCTTCGACCATCTGGGCCGCTTACCTTTCGCGCGAGTACGATGAAGCAATAGCGCGGAGCAGGAAGGCGATTGAAATCGCTCCCGGCGCTTATCTTTTTCATCAACAACTGGGGCAGGCTTACGCGGCAAAGCGGATGTACGATCCCGCTGTCGCCGCTTTTGAACAGGCGCGACTGCTTTCGGGCAACGCCGCATTTGCAGCGGCCCGACTCGGTCACGCCCTCGCCGCTCAGGGAAAGAAAAAGGAAGCGCAGACATTCGTTGATCAATTGCAGCGATCAGGCGCGCAGCCGCATTATCTCGCATGGGTGTATATAGGATTGGGCGACCGTGAACGTGCTTTTGAGTGGTTGCAAAAAGCTTATCAGTATCGCTCAGGCGATTTGATCTATCTCAAGACAGATCCTATCTATGATCCTCTCCGTTCGGACGCGCGTTTTATTGATCTGCTTCGCGGAGTCGGTCTCGCAGAGTGACTCGCTGCCATCCTCTTTTCACGCGCGCCACAGGAAATACGCATACTCATTCATACCCTCGTGCGCGATATTCTAAGATGAGTCACATAAGGCTGACCGGATCGACTTCTATCGATATGGATCGCAGGTTGTGGCCGAGCGCCGCCAAGCGATCCATCGCGACGTCCAGAACTTCGCGCGCGCGCTGTCGGCTGCGAGCTTTGATCAGAAGTTGAAAACGATGCTCGCCTTTGAGTCGCGCAATGGGGGCGGGCGCAGGGCCAAGCACGCGCAGGCTCGCTTCCTGAGCCAACTGTTTCAACTCTCGCGCAAGGTCTGTTGCGGCAGTGTTGGCGCGGTCGAATTCCTTATCGCGAACCAGAATGTTTATCAGCGCGGTGAACGGCGGATAGTGCATCGAGCGGCGAAACCCTATCTCGCGCCGATAAAATTCTTCGTAGTCCTGCGCCCGCGCGCACACGAGCGAGTAATGCTCAGGATGATATGTCTGAATTATCACTCTTCCAGGCAATTCCCCTCTTCCGGCGCGGCCTGCGACCTGAGTGAGAAGTTGAAAAGTCCTCTCTGCTGCGCGAAAGTCTGGCATCGCCAATCCCACATCGACTGAAATCACGCCGACCAGAGTGACGTTGTGAAAGTCATGTCCTTTGGCGAGCATCTGCGTGCCGACCAACAGATCGATTGTTCCCGCGCCGAATTCCATCAGCAGATGTTCGAGGCTGCCCCGCCTGCGGGTGGTATCTCTGTCCACTCGCGCGATGGTTTTATCTGCGAACATCTCTTTGAGTTTCGCTTCGAGTTGTTCAGTCCCTTCGCCGACATATTGAATGTACGGGCCGTCGCACGCGGGGCAGGCTCGCGGAATGGGGCGAATGTAGTTGCAGTAGTGACAAAGCAGGCTGGAATTATGGCGATGATAAGTGAGCGTGACATCGCAGTTGGGACAGTGAATCGCAAGCCCGCACGAACGGCACAAGGCGAATGTGGAATAGCCGCGGCGATTGAGCAGGACTATGGCCTGTTCGCCCCGCTCGAAAGTTTCCGTTATAGCCGTTTTCAATTCATCTGAAAACGTTTGCTGCTTGCCGTGACGTTTGAAGACCTCGCGCATATCGACACACTGAACATCGGCGAGCGGGCGATTGCCGAAGCGCGATTTCAAACGGATGTAAGTGTATTTGCCTGTATGCGCGTTGTGAAAAGATTCGAGCGACGGAGTTGCCGACCCAAGCACTACGACGGCCTCGGCGCGGACTGCGCGCATAACGGCGGTGTCGCGCCCGTGATAGCGCGGAGTTTCGTCCTGTTTGTAAGAAGAGTCATGCTCTTCATCGACGACTATCAGCCCGAGGTTTTCGAGAGGAGCGAAGACAGCCGAGCGCGTGCCAATGACGACGCGGGCATCGCCATCCTTGATGCGTCGCCATTCGTCCGTGCGCTCGCCTTCTGAAAGACTCGAATGAAGAATTGCCACGGCGTCGCCGAAGGTGCGACGCAGTCGGCGCGAGAATACGGGCGTGAGGGCGATTTCGGGAACGAGCATAATCGCGCTCATCCCCTGACGAGTGGCTTCGCGCATCGCTCTTATGTAGATTTCGGTTTTGCCGCTGCCTGTGACTCCGTGAAGGAGAAAGGTGGCATACTTTCGTTCGTTTATTTTTTCGGCAATCTGCGCGAGCGCGTGGTGTTGCTCATCGCTGAGAGTGATGTCATCGAGCGACCCCTGTTCGATGTGAGCGAGCGGATCGCGTCTGACCTCGCGGGCGAAGACTTCGACCATCGCACGCTTTTCCATCGTGCGAATGACCGAAGAAGACACGTCCGCGATTTCGAGCAATTCGCTCAATGTCATCTCGCCGTTCGAGACGAGCGCATCTATAACGCGCTGCTGCTGTTCGGTCAGCGGTTTGTCCGTTGCCCCTTGCCCTTTGTCCTTTGTCGATTGCCCGTTGCTCGTTGTGTTTTCTCCCTGTTCCCTGTTCCCTGTCCCCTGTTCTCTGAGTCGCACGGCGTTTTGCAGCTTGGGACGTAGGCGGCTCTCGCCTGCGCGGACGGAGACGGAGATGAGACCTGCGCGCTGCATCTGGCGAATGAGCGAGGTGGCCTGTGGTTTCGACATCTGGCGTTCAAGTTCGCGGGCCGTGAGCGTCCCGGCGCGAGAGAGCCATTCGAGCGTCTGATGTTTCGAAGATGACCAGGCGAATCCGCTCGATTGGTGAGCGATGGCCGACCGGCCCGCTTCGGTGAGTGTGAGAATTTGTTCAGTCGCGACCGTTGCGCCCGCAGGCAGCGCGATGCGCAGGCATTCGCCCCACGGGGCGTGATAGTAATCAGCCATCCATCGGGTGAGTTCCAGAATATCGCGACCGATGACGGGCGATTCATCGACTAATTCTTCAACATCGCGGATTTCGGAATCGATCACTTCTCCTGCGAGGTCGTTGAGAGCGACTATGAAGCCGGTGAGAAGTTTCTTTCCGAACGGCACTATGACGCGGCAGCCAACGAGCGCGCGCGAAGGCATATCACCGGGCAGGCGATAGGTGAAGGTTTTTCTGAGATGAACAGGGACGGCGACTTCTGCGAACATCGTCCGTCATTGTACACGGAGAATGTCGGAGGCGGGAGTCTAAGGCTGATATTGGAGCCACTGGCGGAAAGATTTCAAAGTCGCGCTCTGGCCCTCGGTTTTGCTCTGATCGAGGAAGCGCGTGAGAGCATCGCTTGTCACGAGAGGGAGCGCGCGGCTTGAGGGCATTTCGATGAAGGTCTCGCCTTGAAGGTGAAATATCTGCGCCTGATGTTCGTCGTAGCGCCAGATTTCAGGCACGCCTATCGAGGCATAAAATTCAAATTTATCGGTCGAGTCATGCGACACATCGATTTCGACGACGACATCAGGCGGCGGGTCTGTCGCAAGATCGATTTTGAGTTTTCCGATGATGCGCGAGGCGTTTTGTATGTAAAAACAAACGTCCGGCTCCGCGCCCTTAGATGGTCGCTTTCGTTTGAATGTGGTCGAGCCGCGAGACTCAAGAACGATGTCCACGTGATCAGCCACGATGTCGACGAGGCGGAGAATTAAATCTTTGTACATTTCATGACTTGAAGAGGGACTCATAATTTTCAACCTCCCTCGATCATAATAGACGTTGACTGCGTAGCCGTCGCCGAGGTCTTCGAGAAGCTGTTCGTATTCTTCCCAAGAAATATTGTTGAGTACCAGAATGCCGCCTTCAGGCAGATGTTCGATGGCATCGAGATAGCTTGGAGTTTGAGTCGTCATTCGTCTTCCTCCGGGGTTCAATCTGTTCTGTCATAACTTTGGCTCAAACGCCGAGAGCCGTCAATCCGAATGGTGACGCGCGAACAGGCGATCCTGAGAGTCGGCGGATTCAATCGCGCTGCGATCAAGCTCAGTTATTTTTTTTACTCCGAGAAGTGCGAGCGTGACCTTGAGTTCGCGGCGCAGAATGTCGAGTACCTCCGTGACGCCGCGTTCGCCCCTGGCAGCAACGCCGTAAACCCACGCTCGACCGATCAGACATGCGCGAGCGCCCAGAGCCACGGCCTTTGCTACGTCCTGACCGCTTCTGATTCCGCCGTCCATCAACACTTCAACGCGGTCGCCGACGGCCTCCGCAATGCGCGGCAGCACCGAGATGGTCGAAGGCGCGCAGTCGAGTTGTCGCCCTCCGTGATTTGAAACCACGACAGCGTTTGCGCCAACATCGGCTGCCGCGCGAGCGTCTTCTCCGTTGAGTATGCCCTTGATGACTATCGGCCCTTTCCATATCTCGCGCACCCACTCGATATCGCGCCACGTCACGCTTGCGTCGAACTGCTCATCGACCCATTTTTTGAGATGAGCCAGATCGCGCGCAAGAGGCGCAGCATCGGTGATGTTGCCAAACAAAAGCGGCCTGCCGCCGATGGCGACATCGAAAAACCATCTGAGGTGGCGGAGCATATCGAAAGCGGTTCGGATTCGGGCCGCAAGCGGCGCAGTCGGAGACACGCCGTTGCGCACATCGCGATAGCGCGAGCCTAAAACCGCCAGATCGACTGTGAAGACCAAAGTGCCGCAGCCTGCCGCCTGAGCGCGTTCGAGGAGAGCGCGGACATAACCGCGGTCGCGCATCATGTAAAGCTGAAACCAGAAAGGCGCGGTGGTCGCCTGTCGCACTTCTTCAATCGAGCAGATCGAAACCGTTGACAAACAGAACGGCACGCCGAACGCTTCGGCGGCTCGCGCGCCCTGTGCCTCTGCGCGACGGGCTACCATCCCGCACGCTCCGATGGGAGCGAGTATGACGGGCAGGCTGAGTTTCTCGCCGAGGACGGTCGTGGTGGTGTCGATGTTCGACACATCGCGCATCACTCTCTGGCGCAGTCGCACGGCTAAAATATCGGCGCGATTTTCGGCCAGCGTGATTTCTTCATAAGCTCCGCCTTCGACCAGATCGAACAGTTGGCGGGGCAGTCGGCGTTTTGCAAGCAATCGATAATCACTCACCGATGCAGGTATGAGCATGTGTGTTTCTCCTCGGGGAAAAGTCTGGAGTCTGGAGCCTGGAGTCTGGAGTCGTCACCTGTTTTCATCCTTTCAGGGCGTCTTTGAAAACGACACCAATGACTCCTATTGATATCCTATACCCTTCATTTGTCCGTCGGCTGCTCGCACCAATCCCGGCACGCATGGCCTAATTACTCCATCTTCACATTGCAGCCACTCACCGTTGACACGCATAGATGCGATCCAGTTTTTTACGCGGGATGTAACGAATATGTGGCAGATCGTCAGGGTATTTTTCGCGAGCCAGACGTCTGACCTCCTCATGAGTATCGGCCACGAACAATTCTCCGCCCGCAGAGGCGACATAACGACCGCGATAGCGTTTGTAGGTTTCAAGCTCTTCGACGTGATCGTTGAACCACAAGAGATTGCGTCTGGCCTTCTCGAATGCCTGGGCCATCTCTTCTGTCATCGGGTGATCTTCGATGATTACCTGCTTGCTCATAGCGAGATGATATTCAGTTGCGAGAGGGCGAGTCAATCCGGTTTTGCAACGGCAGAGCGATTTTGAAACCTGATCGCATAAGGAAAAATGACGAGGTGAAAAATTTTCATGGCTCGTCGGTCTCCATTCCGCTCGCGTGGGCGGCTTCGCTTCGCTTCATTCCGACCTCCTCGCCGGAAACTTGCGCCCAAAAGGGCGCAGCAAAGGGTAAAATCGTCTAGCGCAACGTCCTCACAAGGCGGAAGCCAAGCGCGTTGAGGCGGTCCGCGGGTGCGCTTCCGCGGCGGTGAGCAAAACGCAAGCCCGCAACGATGCTGTCCCAACTGCCGCCGCGAAGCACTCGGTTCGAGCCTGAAATCTGTCCGTGCGGATCGACGCCCAGACTCTGCGCGTAGTAGTTCCCGTCGTACCAATCTTGACACCATTCCAGTACGTTTCCATGCATATCGTACAGCCCCCAGGCATTTGGTCGCTTCTGTCCTACAGGATGCGTCTTACCTCCTGAATTGTTAATGTACCAGGCCATCGCATTCAGATCACCTGCATAATCTCCTGTGCTGCCTGCACGGCAGGCATACTCCCATTCAGCTTCTGTCGGCAGACGATAGAAATATCCATCATTCCGCGCATTCAGTTTTTGAATGAACGGCTGCATGTCTTCCCAAGACACCCGCTCAACCGGACAATTCCCGCCGCAGTTTTTGAAGTAACTCGGATTGCTGCCCATCACCGCAACCCATTGCGCCTGCGTCACTTCGTATTTTCCCATCTCGAACGGGCGGCTGATTCTCACTCGATGAGGAGGCTTTTCGTCAGGGTAGCCGTTTTCTGATCCCATCAGGAATTCACCAGCAGGTATCTGCACAAAGCTGTTGAACAATTCCTTCAGTGCCTCTTCTTTCACCTCAACTGTTTTCGTTGAAAGCCTCGGCCTTGGTTCAGCCGTTTCTGTTGGGGGCTTTACGCCCGAATCATCCGTGTTTGCTGGCGCTTCAATGCGCAACATCCTCACTAAACGGAAGCCAAGCGAGTTGTAGCTGTTGATCGGAGAGTTTCCATCGCGACTCGCCGACCGACAACTTGCAGCACTGACACTCCAACTGCCTCCACGAATTACTCGAATCGAACCGGAATGGCTTTGCGGATCGATGCTTGGGCTTTGGGCATAGTAGCTGCCGTCGTACCAGTCCTGACACCATTCCGAGACGTTGCCATGCATATCATACAAACCCCAGGCATTGGGTTTCTTCTGTCCAACAGGGTGAGTCGCACCGCCTGAGTTATCACCATACCAGGCCATCTCTCTCAAATCCCCCGCATAATCTCCTGCGCTTCCCGCCCTGCACGCATATTCCCATTCCGCTTCTGTCGGCAGACGATAGAAATATCCGTCGTTGCGCGCGTTCATCCTGTCGATAAACTTCTGCACGTCTTCCCAGGACACATTTTCAACGGGTAGGTCTGCGCCTTTGAAATAGCCACGTCCGCTGCCCATAACGCTTTCCCATTGCGCCTGCGTCATTTCGTATTTATCCATCTCGAACGGGCGGCTGATCCTGACGCGATGAACAGGCTTCTCGTAAAAATCGCCATTCTCCGATCCCATCAGGAATTCACCAGCAGGTATTGGCACGAAACTATTGAATAAAGTCTTCAGTGGGTTTGATCCCGGATCAACTGTCTTTGTTGAAAGCCGCGGCCTCGACTCAGCCGCTTTTGCTGGAGTCTGGACGCTCAACGTTCTCACAAGGCGGAAGCCGAGGTTGAGCGCGCGGTTGTTGGGCGTGCGCCTGCTGCGGTACGCTGGCCGGTAGAAAACGGCATCATCGCTCCAACCGCCGCCGCGCACCACTTTGTCCGAACCTGAAGCAGGGCCGCGTGGATCAACGCCCTGACTATGTGTGTAGTAGTTTTCACTGTACCAATCCTGACACCATTCACATACGTTTCCATGCATATCGTATAGGCCCCAAGCGTTTGGCTGTTTCTGTCCTACTGGATGTGTCGTGCTTCCCGAATTTTTGTCATACCAACTCGTCGCATCTAAATTGCCCGCATAATCTCCCGTGCTGCCAGCCCTGCACGCATACTCCCACTCCGCCTCTGTCGGCAGGCGATAAGTGTACCCATCATTTCGCGCATTCAGCTTTTTGATGAACTCCTGCACATCATCCCACGACACATTTTCGACCGGACAATTCCCGCCGCAGTTTTTGAACTTACTCGGGTTGCTGCCCATCATCGCGACCCATTGCGCCTGCGTCACTTCATACTTCCCCATCTCGAACGGGCGAGAGATTTGCACACGATGTACAGGTTTTTCGTCATCGCTGCCGTTTTCCGATCCCATCAGGAATTCGCCCGCAGGTATCTGCACAAAGCTGTTGAACAATTCCTTCAGCGCCGCTGATCCTCTAGCGACTCGCGGTGCCGGTTTTGCTGAGGGCTTTGACGCAGGTTTCTTCTCTGGCTTTTTCGCTGGCTCGTTAGGCCGCCCGACCTGCGCGCTCATCGTCGGAGCAGTTGCCATCAGCGCAAACATCACAAGAACGATTGCGGCAGTTCCTTTCATTGCATCTGCCTCCCTGTCGATCAGGCTTGAAATGCAAACGCGAATCATCAAGACCATTCGCGTCACTTCGTTCGCCTTCGTGTCACTTCGTGGTTCAATTCTCCGCCACAATCTCACTGTCCCGTCATCACTCCCCGAAGCAAGCAATCGGCCATCGGCGCTGAAGGACAAACTGTTGACCGATTGAGTGTGACCCTCAAGCGTTCTTATCCATTCGCCGTCGCTCGCGCGCAGGAGTTTTATCTTTCCATCAATCAAACCAGCCGCCAAAGTCTGCCCGTCCGAAGTCAAAGCGAGGCTTACGACCTCGACGCCGAATCGGCCCAAATCTTTTATCTTCTGACCGTCGCTCACGCGCCATAGTCGAACATCTCCTCCCCGGCTGCCGAGAGCGAGCATACTTCCGTCACGGCTGAATACTCCGCAGGTAACATCAGGCACATCGCCTTCGAGATATCTCAGAAAGCTGTCATCATCAGTCGACCACAGTTTGAACTGTCTGTCATCGCGGCGATAGAACCCGACGAGTTTTAAGTCCGGGCTTACGGCGACTATCAAATACCCTTCTTCAGGAGTGTTGATAGTCGCTATCGGTCCTTTGTCGCTCGCGCGCCAGAGCTTTACACTCCTGTCGCCGCTTGCTGAAAACAGCGTCTTTCCATCGGGGCTGAAACCGATGCTGAAAATATAACTGGAATGCCCGCGCCAAGTATTGATCGGCTTCCCGTCGCCTGCCTGCCATAATCGAATCGTTCCGTCCTCGCTGCCTGAAGCTATGATTTTCCCGTCTCGGCTCACGGCTGCGCATCGCCCGCTACTGAATTCTTTTTTGCCTTCGGGTTGCCATACGCTGATTGCGGTTTCATTGCCGCTCGAAGTCAGTCCGCCTGAAGCCAGAACCCTTGCGTCATCGCTCAATGAAACTGCAAGCGATTTGCCTGACAATGTAAACACGTCGGGCTTCAATCGAACAGGCGCGCTCGTGTTTGTTTGCTGATCCGGAGTTGAAGGAATCGTTGTCGGCCCATCAGTCGTGTTCCAAATCGTCATCATGCCCCAAATCAGCAAAGCAACGAGCAACAAACTGCTGCCTATGCCGAGAAACAATTTATTCCTTCTCTTCTCTTGCTCCAGCGGCTTTCCTTCGCGTTTGCGTCGCTCAGTATCTTCTCTCTCACGCTGCCTGCGGAGTTTTTCCTGTTGCCGTTCGATCTTATCGGCCTCTTCTCTCGCGCGGCGTTCTTCTTTTTCCTGAAATTTTCGCCGCTCGGCTTCTTCTCTCGATTTTTGTTCCCGCTCGCGTTGTTGTCTTAATCTTTCAGATTCCTCCTGCGCGCGGCGTTCTTCTTCATGTTGCAATTTCTTTCGTTCAGCCTCTTCCCTGATGCGACGCTCTTCTTCCTCTTGTCTTTTTCTTTCAGATCCTTCTTTTGCTCTTCGCTCCTGCTCTTGCTGTTGCCTTCGTCGCTCGGCTTCTTCTCTCTGCCATAGCTCTTCGTCCAGATTTCTTTGTGTCTCGGCTTCATCCGGCGTCTCGACAATGATTGGCGTTTCTTCTCGCCGCGGCTCTTGAGGCTTTGCATCACGCAAAAGTCGTAACAAATCGGCGGCGGTCGCGGGGCGATGGTTGCGATGCACTTCCATCGCTTTGACCAGCACTGCTGAAATACTCTGCGGCACTTTCGAGTTTACTTCCGAGGCCAAAAGCAGAGGGTCAGGCTCGCCGCCTAGCAGAGCGTCGGCTCGCGTGGCTGCATCAACAGGCGGCGCGCCGGTTGTCAGGTGATAGAGCGTCGCTCCGAGCGCGTAGAGATCACTTCGCGGGTCTGTGCCTAGACCGCGAATCTGTTCGAGCGGGGCGTAGTTGGGCGTGTAACCGTATATGCTCCCCGTCGTCGTCACCCGCGTCATCCATTCCGGCTTTCCCTTAGCCAGTCCGAAGTCGAGCAGGATTATCTGACCGCGCTCGGCAAGCTTGAGGTTCGCGGGCTTGATGTCGCGATGAATGACAGGCTCTCCTCGCCTGTGAAGATAATCGAGCGCGTCGAGCAACTGCTCGGCCCATCGCATAACCTCGTCAACATCGAACGGCTTCACTTCGCCTGTGGGCGGAATCTTCTGTTTGCGCTTTTCGAGAATCGTTCCGAGATCATCACCCCCGATGTATTCCATCACGAGAAACTGACCCGCGCCGTCGACGAAATAATCCCTGACCTGCGGCAGCGCCGGGTGGCGCAGACTCGCAAGCAGTCGCGCTTCCCGCTTGAATGCTTCGATCAGTCGAGGCTCTTCGTAAAAGTTCTGCTTGATGGCGATTGTGATTCCGGGGTTTTCGTCCTTAGCCAGATAGACCGTCCCCATTCCGCCTTTGCCTATCTGGTGACGGATGCGGTAGCGGTCTTTCAACAGGGTGTTCTCTTCGAGCATCGACGGGCCTCGATGAAAAGAATCTGCGAAGCGCCGAGATAGTATCCAAAAATCCAAACTGGCACAAGCAGGCCGTGATCTTTGGGCCTCGCTTCAGTGTCCGGGTCGTTGTTTGCGCATCCGGGCTGAGTTAAACTCGTCATCGCTGTGATCGATCATGACCAGTTATTCAAGGAACTGCTTTCGACTTTTCTGGTCGAGTTTCTCGAATTGTTCTTCCCTGATATGCGCGCCTTTCTGGAGACGGATTCGATTCTGTTTCTGGAGAAGGAATACTTCACCGACATTGTGACAGGCGAAAGACGTGAGGCGGACATAGTTGTAAAGGCCAGGTTTCGCGACACGGAATCTTTCTTCATCATCAACGTGGAGAATCAAGGACGGGCGGAACGAGATTTTCAACAGAGGCTTTTCTTTTACTTCGCCTACTTTCATCAGAAGCATCGTCTGCCGGTTTATCCGATAGTGGTTTTCTACGGCTCGCGCCCCCAAAAAGCGCAGCCGGACAGTTATCGAGTGGAGTTTCCTGACCGGATGGTGCTCGACTTTCGATACAGCGTGGTGCAGTTGAACCGATTGAACTGGCGCGATTTTTTAAGAAGCGGCAACCCGGCTGCAAGCGCGCTGATGGCAAGGATGAGCATCGCGCCCGAAGACAGACCTTATGCGAAGCTTGAGTGCCTGCGATTGATGGCTAGCCTGAAACTTGACCGGGCGCGTATGCATCTGATTTCAGGATTCGTCGATTCCTATCTGAGCCTGACTTCAGATGAGCAGGAGATTTTTCGGAAAGAAGCTGCTAAAATCGAGCCGCGAAGGAGAAGGAAGATCATGCAACTGACCACAAGCTGGATGCGCGAAGGAATAAAGATAGGAGAGAAGCGCGGAGAGAAGCGCGGAGAGAAGCGCGGAGAGAAGCGCGGAGAGAAACGCGGAGAAAAGCGCGGGCTGCGTCAGGGCAGACGGCAGGAAGCCCTCAGACTAATTTTGATCATGCTCCGCCATCAGATAGGCCGCGTTCCACGCGACGCGCAAAAGCGAATGAGAAAATTATCGCTGCTTCAGCTTGAAAGCATGACGAAAGCATTGCTCGACTTCTCAAGCGCCGACGACCTCGCCGCCTGGCTGGATAAAAAATCAGTGTGATATGCGTCAACGCGGCGCTCAATCGCTGCGATCTGTTTTTTAAGCCTATGAGCCATTCGATAAAACCTCTCCGCGAAGCCGTCAGGCCGACAACCATAATCGAAGCCGAACGACTTTCTAAAAAACTTGGAGCGCGGGTGACGATAGCGACTGAGACTTTTCAGCACACAGGCAGCTTCAAGTTTCGCGCCGCCTACAACCTCGCCTCTAAAATCCCTAATCGGCGAATCATCGCGGCTTCTTCGGGCAACTATGGTCAGGCGATGGCTTATGCGTGCAGTCTGCTCGGCAAAGCGTCGATCATCGTTATGCCTCACAACTCCGCTCAGGTGAAAGTCGATGCCGTGCGCGAATACGGCGCAACGGCTGATCTCGTAGATGTCCGAGTCAAAAGCCGCGCTTCGCGTGTCAACGAGCTTGCCTCCATCTACCCCGAAGCATATATAGCCAGCGCCTACAACGACCCGCTCGTTATTGAAGGCAACGCCAGCCTCGGCGAGGAACTCTGCGCGATGGCGCGAAATTTCGATTTCATAGTCGCGCCCGTAGGCGGCGGCGGACTCACATCAGGAATAATCAAAGCCGTTCGCGCCGCGGGCCGCGACACGGAGGTAATAGGCGCGGAGCCGCTCATAGCCAACGACGCGGCCCGCTCTCTTCGCGAAGGCCGCATAGTCGTAAACGAAACGGAGCCGCAAACCATCGCTGACGGCACGCGGACTGTAAGCATCGGCCATCACAACTGGGAGATTCTGAAAGACGGGATTGCGCGCATAATCGAAGTGCCTGAAGACCAGATCACGCAGGGCGTGCGATTGTTGTTTCTGCTGGCCAACCTGAAGACAGAGCCGACGGGCGCGTTGAGCATAGCGGCTCTGCTTACGGAGCCGGAGTTTTTCCGCGACCGCTCAGTTTGCTGTGTCATAAGCGGCGGAAACGTCGACCCGGAAGTTTATCGAAATATTCTGGCCTGAAATAAAACAGGGCGGATACGACTCCGCCCCTTTAGTGAATTCAATCCCGCACGGGATCAAAAAATTTTGTGTTTGTGGCGGCGGTTCTTGTAGAGCCACAGTCCCGTTGCCGCGCCTGCGCCGACGGCTGCTCCGATGGCGGCTCCCTTCTTGTTGCGGCTCAACAGATAGCCTGTAGCCGCGCCCGCCCCGGCTCCCGTGCCGATGACTATTGCAGCCCCTCCCGGTCCGGGCATCCATTCGTGTTTGTGTTCGTAGTTGACTATGCCGGGGCCGTCAAACAGGGTGATGCGATTATCACCCACCTTGACCCCGTTTTTACTTCGCTTGATGAAACCTCTATCCTGAGCCATCGCCGTCGGGACCATAAGTCCCGCCAGAGACACCATCAGCATAAGACTGGCCAGTCTTTTTTTCATCTTTTTCCTCCGGAGTTTTTATGAACGGTTCGTGAGTGACTGCGTGACCGCAGCCATAGGCGGGATGCGCGAGGAGGAGGCAAACGTTGCCCCGCGGCTTGCAAATGGCGGCGAAAACTGTCGGCGAGTTTTTACGGAAACGATTGACTCTATATTCATCTCTGTGATATTGAATGCCTGCCTATCATTTATCAGGATGGTGGTTGAGAGCTAAGGCCCTTTCTCAAAACGCTATCTCATCCGGGCATTCAGAATTTGGTTTCTCAAACTCAAGGCGCTCTCGCGCCATCCGCAACCGTTCGGCAGGAGGATCAATTATGTTCAAACCGTTACACCCCGCATTGTCGCTCATCATCGTGGTAGCCGGTTTGCTGCCGCTCGACTCTCACGCGCGCCCCTTTGCGCAGCAACAACAGGATCAAAAAAACGCCAAGGATCAAAAACCCAAGAAAGATCAGAAGCCTGACAAGGCCGCAGCAGCCCAGGCGAAAGAAGAGCGCGAGTATATAAAAATGAAACAATTCGCGCTTACGGAAATGGAAAAAGACTACGCCTTCAAAGCGCAGATCGAGTCGGCCTATCGCCGCAAACAACGCGAACACAGCGAGTACGCTTTCTACATAAACACTTTCGACGCCCAGGACGAACAGGTTACGCGAACCGGCGATAAACTCAAGATCGAAGACACTCTCTACGACAATCCTTTGGTGCAGGATTACGTCAATCGCCTGGGTCACTCTCTCGTGCCGAAAAGCTCGCAGAGCCTCTACGCCTTCAAGGTCATACTCAACCCCATCCCCGAAGCGAGATCGCTTTCGACCGGAACGGTCTATGTCTCTACAGGGCTGCTGTCGCTCGTCGATAACGAGGCGCAGCTTGCTTATGTCTTGTCTCACGAGATCGCTCACGTCGAAAAGAATCACTGGCACGAAGACGTGGTGGTTGGAGAAGGAGTGGCGAGGTTCAATCAGAAACAGGAACAGAAGCGATCCTTGTTCGGCGGAATTGCCACGCTGGCCGCTGGCCCGCTGATGCGCGCTTTCGGCGCGAACCCGGCCAATGCGCTTATGGCCACACTCTATGTCGAGAACGGATTGCCTACCATACTCAAACTGGCTATACCGAATTCGACCTTCTCGTGGGACAGGCTCCAGGAAGACGAGGCCGATCAACTCGCGCTTCAATACATGCTCGACCGCAACTACGACGCTCGCGAGGTGCCGAAATTTTACGCCAACCTTCAGCGAGTGACCGGACTCGAAAAGAAGGCTTCACTCGGTTTCATCGGAGACGCATCGCGCATAGTCGAGCGCGTTCAGCAAATCGATGCGGTGAAGATGACCGCCGCCACCGGATCCTTATCGGTCGGGTCGTATGAAATGGCTGCGTTTCTGCAAACGAGAAGAACTATGCAGGCTATCCAAGCTCAGAACAACCCCGCTGCTCCCAAACAACCCGACACCGGCAAACTGCTCGATCCATCCCTCGGCGCAGACCGACGACGGGCCGCAACCGAAGCCGCTCTGCGCGGGCAACTCGCTTCCACGCTCGACGCCAAACTCGACGCGGGCGAGATCATAGGCAACTCTTCGGAATTCGCCGCCGTGATGGCTCAGATACGTCGCGACAACGGCATACGAGCCTTCAACTACGATATGTTTCAGATGGCCCGCGACAACCTCGAAGAATCCCTCCTGATCAAATCCAACGACGCGCTCGCTTATTACTACTACGGCAAGATACTCAAACAGACCGCTCGCAACAGCGGAGAGAAGAAACAGGCTTACGATGCGCTCACTCGCGCAGTAGAAATCGATCAGAGAAAAGTGCTGGCCGAAGCCCGACTCTATCGCGCCCTCTCGCTGATGGAAAACAAGGATGCGTCGGACAATCCGGAAGTGATCAGAATGCTCAAGGATTACGTCGAGATCTTCCGCAGCGAACACGCGGGCGGATTGCCTCCGAACATGGACGCCATCTATGACTACATCCGATTCGTAGACAGTTTTTG
>DLHY01000108.1:50109-60504 GCA_002483445.1 Blastocatellia bacterium UBA7656 | reverse complement strand
CTTAACGGAGATTGATATGTTTTTAAGTCAGGCGAGAAAAAGTTTGCGGCCCGCGAAACTCCACACCATAACCGGCATCTCCAGAGAACGACTGTTTGTCGGGCATTTCGAGATCGGTGGATCGAGCTACGATTTCAGCTACGCTCCGACAAAAGCCGAAGCCGCAGGCGGCAAGCTCCATCTTTATGGCCGCCTCACCGTCACCAGATCGAAAGGAAGATCGATGAGCCGCGACAATGTTCGCGCCACTCTCGCGGGCATTCAAAGCGGACTCGGAGGCGCCCCGCCACGTCCCAGTCAGGGAGAAATCCTCGCCGCCTTCGAGAAGCGACGCGCTCAACCCGCTCAACAACCGGCAGACTCTAAGCCTCTGCCCGTCATTGAAAGCACAGGCCCGCTTTCTTTCACCGGCGTGATGTATTTTCACTTCGAGCCGCTTTCAGGCCGCGCTCTCGGAGTCGCCGCCGATATGAGCCGCGTTCAATTCAATGCGCGACTGACAACCGTAGATGACACGGCGCGCACTCTTCATGGAATTTACTGCTCGCTGGTCGACGCAGTGATTGGCGAGAATCCGGACGCGGAAGCAGCGGGCGCGCTCGTAGATGAGATCAATAAAAAATTGCGGACGTCCTGAACGTCAACGCACGCCCAGCAGAATATCGATAGTCAACTGATCAAGCCGCTCATACTCAAGTCGCTTCCCTGCAAGCTGGGCGCGATCAAAATCGCAATCAAGCAGAAAGAATGCGCGCTCGTTTGAGTATGATCCTATCTCAAATCCATCAGCATTCGATTCGGCCATCTCGGCGAGCAGCGATTTTATCTCAGGGTCGGCATTCCATCGCGCGGCCTTCTCTTTCAGGATGAGATATGTCCGCATACACCCGCGAGCGAAATCCTTAACGCCCTCATGATCTTCTGTCCTGTATGCGTGCGCGTCGAAGTGTCTGGCTCCGCTGTAGCCAACGTCTTCGAGAAATTTCACGAGCCAGAAAGCCGCTTTCGGATTCGCTGATCCGAATCGCAAATCCTGATCGTAGCGGCCCGGTATCTGATCGTTGAGATCTATGTGAAAGAGCTTCCCTGCTTCCCACGCCTGCGCGACCGCGTGCGTCATATTCAATCCGGCCATGTGTTCGTGGGCGACTTCAGGATTTACACCGACCATTTCCGCGTGATCGAGCGTTTCGATAAAAGCCAGATAAGCGCCGGTCGTGGGCATGTAAATGTCGGCTCTCGGCTCATTCGGCTTCGCTTCGAGCGCGAACCTGTACCCATAGCTCCGGTCGAGCGAGTAACAGCACAGAAAATTTATCGCCTCTCTCAATCGCCTGATGGCTTCATCCGGTCGGCGGCAGGCGTCGGTTTCCGTCCCTTCCCTTCCGCCCCAGAGGACGAAAATCTCCGCGCCAAGCTCGGCTCCGATGTCCATCGCTCGCATCGTCTTTTGTACGGCGTAAGCTCGCACCTGCGGATCGTTCGCAGTAAAAGCTCCGTCGCGAAAAACCGGATCATAAAAAAGATTGACCGTCGCCATCGGGACTTTTATTCCGTTTGATTCGCATACGGAGCGAAACTCTTTGACTAACTTATCGCGCTCCGATGGAGCGGCATCAATCGGCACGAGATCGTTGTCATGAAAATTCACGCCCCAGGCTCCGACTTCAGCAAGCATCCGCACGGCATCTGTGGGCGCGAGAGCTTCGCGCACCGCATCGCCGAACGGATCGCGCCCGCGATTGCCAACTGTCCAAAGCCCGAACGTAAACTTATGCTCCGGTCGCGGAGTGAAGCTGTCTTCTATCATAACGATTGCTCCAGGAAAATATACCGCAGAGGGTACGGAGTCCTCCGAGTGCGGAATTGCGAATGCGGAATGCGGAATAACTGACCGGCCAGCCACTCCGCACTCCGAATTCCGCACTCCGCACTCGGAGGATTCCGCATTCCGATCACGATCTATACGCTTCCCTTCCCTTTCCCTGCACAGGTATGCCCTGAGCGGGCAGAACCTCCGACTGCAAGGCGAACAAACACGCCGCCGCTTCGTCTATCTTTCGAGTGAACGCAATCGAGCCTTTCAAAACGGGCTTGAGCTTTTCTTTGTCCTGCACTCGCGCAGGTGGGTATTCGTGTTCGATCACCAGATGAGTGTTCGCCACATCCAAAGCCAGCAACTCGCGCGCTGCAAGCTGATGATCCAGCCAGTCGACCGTTCGATTCTGCAAATAGGCAAGAGGATCGTGGCGCGCGGTTCCCGGCAATTCATGCTCGGCCAGAACTGTTTGCTTGAGCCACGCCTTCGCGTGATCAGCCGGATCATCAGACGGCTTTCCGCCCGTCCAGTCGCCGCGCTCCATAGTCTGCCCGCCATATCCCCACGCCGACACGCCGCGAGCGTCGATTACCTGACCTTTGACATGAAAGCCGCCGATCAGAAAGTCATACCCTTCGTCTTTGAGATACTGAAAAATGCTGCGGGTGTCCTGCCCCATCAAAATCGCGTGCGAAGGATCGTAATGAATTCTGAATTGATCCCCGACGCCCGCCCGCTCGCATAAGCGATGAAGAGCTATCCACGCTCCGGGAGTGTAGGCGAGGTTGTTGTGAAAATTATCGCCCGTAGTCCATCCCGGCATCGGGCATTGCTCGACGCGATAAACGAGACCGCGCGCTTTCGCTTCCTTCAACAGCGGGATGAAATGCTCCACGAAATCCAGCAGGTTCTGATCCATGCTCAAGGTCTGATTTCTTCCGACGAACCCGCACACCGCATCGACGCCGAGCAGGACAGCCGCATCGAACACTCTCAACATGAAATCATGTTTTTTCTTCCTTACGCCTGAGTCGTGATGAAGCATGTTGTCGAAGTATGCGAGGTCGGAGATTCCCAATCGATGCTGCTTCAAAGCAGAATGAACGCGCTCTGCTCTCTGTTTATTGAAAGGCTGGCGCAGATCAAGCGTATTAGCCACAGGGTCGAGCATCGCTTCAGCCGGAATGTCAGACTCCGTCGGATGCAGCGCAGCCGAAAGCTGAATGTTCTGGACTTCAAGCTCTGAAGCGAATTCCACCCATTCTTCAATCGCGCGGTCAGGGTCAGCATCTCTTATTTCGCGCGGCGTGAGTTCCTGAAGCGCAGCCGTAAGGACGCTGATCTGCATGAAACGCGGCTCGAATTGTTTGATTTCCATAATCGTTTTCCCGAATCCCGGATCGGTCCGAGAGATGGCGCTAAACTATCGCTTATCTTCTTTTCAGTCAAGACGCGCGGTCTTGCGCCATTGACACTGCCTCGCTCTTTGTTGAACGACGCATTGCATCGGCTTGGAGTTAATGAGATATTCCTGGCCACTTATCTGAATGTCGCTATAATATCTGCCCGACGAATAAAGGAGGCCGAAGATTATGATCAGGATTAAATATCCATATCCGTTCGATTCAAGCTCCCCATCCCTCATCTCCCATCTCCCATCCCCTTTCAAAATGACTCGTCGCAACTGGATCGCGCAGATTGCAACCGCTTCCCTCTCGACCGCGCTTCTGCCTTTGCGCAGCTTTGCAGAGCAATCAGGCCGGGTGGTGAAAAACGGGCGGCTCAAACAAAGTGTCTCGCGCTGGTGCTATGGCCGCATCCTGCTTCCAGACTTCTGTCGCGCAGTGGCCGAGATGGGACTCACGGCAATCGATCTTTTGGAAGAAAAAGACTGGCAGACCGTGCGCGAGTTCGGCCTCGTCTGTTCGATGGGCTACGGCGGCGGCGGCTCCATTCCGAACGCATTGAATGTCAAAGCCAATCACGATCAGATAGCGAAGAACTTTGAGCAAAGCATCCCTCGCGCCGCAAAGATGGGAGTGCCGAACGTGATAACTTTCTTCGGCAATCGTCGCGGAATGCCAGACACGGAAGCTCTTGATAACTGCGTCGCCGGTCTTAATCGAGTCAAAAAAATCGCCGAAGATAACGGCGTGACCGTCTGCGTCGAACTGCTAAACAGCAAAGTCGATCATAAGGATTATCATGGCGATCACACTCCGTTCGGCGTCGAAGTCATGAAAGCCGTCGCTTCCCCGCGCGTCAAACTTCTCTATGACATCTATCACATGCAGATCATGGAAGGCGATGTGATAAGGACGATCAGACAGAATCATCAATTCATCGGCCACTATCACACGGGCGGCGTACCGGGAAGAAACGAAATCGATAGCTCGCAGGAATTAAATTATCCGGCGGTCTGTCGCGCCATCGTCGAGACGGGATTTACAGGCTACCTCGCTCACGAATTCGTTCCAAAGCGAGACCCGCTCACATCGCTTCGTGAAGCAGTCGCTTTATGCGATGTGTAGCGCGCGCAGGGCGGGATAGATCGCGCGAAATTTTTCATATTGTCGATTCATCAAAGCCATGTTTTCAGGATCAGGCTCGATTTTTTCAGCCGCACGCACGACTTCAGAGCAGGCTGCTTCGACCGAAGGCCATCGCCCGGAGCCTGCGCCCGCAAGCAATGCCGCTCCATAAGCCGCGCCTTCTTCCGCTTCGATAGTCTCAACCATTCGGCCATACACATCGGCCTGAATCTGCCGCCACAACCGCGAACGCGCTCCCCCGCCGCCCAGCCTCACCCCGCTCATAGGCACTTCCATCTCGCGGAATATCTCGAACGTATCACGCAGGCTGAAAGCGACTCCTTCGAGTATCGCTCGAATGATGTGGCTGCGGGTGTGAGTGGCCGAAAGGCCGACCAAAGCAGCCCGCGCATCAGGATCAAGATGCGGTGTGCGCTCGCCCATCAGATAAGGCGTCCACAGAACGCCGTCCGCGCCCGCAGGAACTTTTTCAGCTTCCTCGCATAATCTCTCGTAAGGATCGCGCCCGTCGTCGGCTCCCGCGCCTAAGCGATCACGAAACCAACGGAGCGAAAGCCCCGCTGCCTGCGTCACTCCCATCACGTGCCAGCCTTCAGGCACCGCGTGACAGAAAGTATGCACGCGCCCCTGGGGGTCGAGCGCGGGATGATCGGTCGCGGCAAACACGACGCCTGATGTCCCGATAGTCGCGCTGACCGTTCCCGCTCTAACTATTCCCATGCCGATTGCGCCCGCCGCCTGATCGCCTGCTCCCGCAACGACGGGCGTATCTTCCGTGAGTCCCGTCTCAAGCGCGCCTTCTTTCGACACGCGCCCGCTCACTTCTATTGATTCGAAAATCGTCGGAAGCATACGTTCATCGATTCCCATCTCGGCCATCATTTCAACTGACCAGCGTCTTGAGCGAACATCGAAAAGCAGCGTGCCTGATGCGTCGGCAACGTCGGTTGATTTCTCTCCGGTCAGCCGCAATCGAATGAAATCTTTCGGCAATAAAATCAAGCGCGTTTTTCGCCAGATGTCCGCCTCATGCTTTCTCACCCACAGGAGTTTCGGAAGCGTGAAGCCCGTCAGCGCGGGATTGCATGTCAATTCGATCAATCTTCGCGCGCCGACACGCTCGGTTATCTCGCGGCACTCGTCGCCCGTCCGCTGATCGCACCAGATAATCGAAGGGCGCAACGGTTCATCTCGATCATCCAGCAACACAGCGCCGTGCATCTGGCCAGTCAAGCCGACGCACTTTATTTCATCGCCGCTCGCATCAGCTTTTTTCAAAGCAAGTCGAATCGCCTCTCGCGCAGCGCGCCACCAGTCGTTCGCGTCCTGTTCAGCCCATCCCGTTTGAGGCGAAGAGAAGGCATCGTGTTCGGCTGTGGCCGACGAAATCACGCTTCCCTTTTCATCAAGGATGACCGCCCGCGTGCCGGTGGTGCCGACATCGATTCCCATCAGTTTCATAATCGCTCAATGGAATCTGAAACCATCCAGCTTGTCAACTTTTCAGCCGTGATTGACACTGCTTCGGCTACATGCTAAAAGCTCCCCTGAATCCAATAATAAAAGCGAGGTCGCTTGCGAAAGGTAAGAGCGGGACTGATCGGAGCCGGATTTGTCGGGCCGCTTCACGTCGAAGCCGTCCGAAGGCTGGGCTATGTCGATATGGTCGCTGTTGCAACTTCCTCTCCTGAAACGGCGCGAAAAAAAGCCTCCGCGCTTTCGATTGATCGCGCCTGCGCGGATTATCGCGAACTGCTTGTGGATGACTCCATCGAAGTCGTTCATGTCTGCACGCCGAACTATCTTCATTACCCGGTCGTGATGGAAGCTCTCGAACGCGGCAAGCACGTCATCTGCGATAAGCCGCTTGCAATCGATTCTCCCGATGCGCGAGAGATGCGCGACCGCGCTGGCCAGCTTCGGCGAGTCAACGCAGTCACCTTCAACTATCGCTTCAATCCTATGGTTCAGCAGGCGCGAGCGATGATCGCGCGAGGCGAGATAGGCCGCCCGCGATTCGTGCATGGCTTTTACCTTCAGGACTGGTTGCTGCACGAGACGGATTTTTCGTGGAGGCTCGACCCCGAACAGGCGGGCGCATCGAGCGCGGCAGGCGACATAGGCTCGCACTGGATCGATACGGCTCAATTCCTCACGGGGATGAAAATCAGTCGCGTGCTGGCAAGCCTGCATACCAGTGTGCCGATTCGCAAAAAACCTGCCGCCTCGCGCGAAGCATTTCAATCCGTTTCGGGCGACCAACATAAGGAAGAGTTCCTCGTCACGTCGGATGATCTCGGCTCAGTGCTGGTCGAATTCGAAGGCGGCGCGACCGGCGTTTTCGCCGTAGGCCAGGTCTGCCCCGGTCACAAGAATGATCTTCAGATAGAAATAAACGGCGCGAGCGGCTCTATAAAATGGATTCAGGAACGGCCCGACGAATTATGGACAGGCTGGCGCGATCGCGCGAACACTCTTCTCGTGCGCGAGCCTTCCCTGCTCGATGAATCGGTGAGAAGATATGCGAATCTTCCCGGCGGGCATAACGAAGGATGGGCCGATGCGTTCAAGAACCTGATGTCGAACGTCTACCGATTCATCTCTGAGGGCCGCGACCCCGTAGACGATGCGGACAATATAGACTTTCCGACCTTCGAAGACGGATACCGGGCCTGCTCGATCATTGATGCAATAATCCGATCCAATCAGGATCGATCTATCTGGACGAAGGTTGAATATTAGAGGGGTCATACATGTGTCAGCGACGACACAACGAAAGAATGAAAACCGGGAGGCAGCAGTCCGTAGCCGAGGGGTCAGTTCCTTTATTCTGACTTCTGACTTCTGACTTCTGTTTTCCGAGGAAAAAAACATGTCAGACAACAAAATCACTCGCAGAGATGCCATCAAGGATTTAAGCGTCGGTGTCGGCGTCATTGCCACGCTGCCTGTACTCGGCGGAACCGGCTGGGGCCGCGCTCTCGATCAGGATCACGCAGCACACCTCGCGCAAAGAGCCGCTCAATCGAAGCCTTACGCGCTCAGGTTTTTCACGGCGGAAGAAAATCGCTCTCTCCTGGAAATGTGCGAGCAGATAATTCCCGCCGACGATCACTCGCCTGGCGCGAAGGCCGCTCGCGTCAATGAGTACATAGACACCGTTGTGAGCGTCTCGCCCGATCAGACGAAACAGGCTTGGAGAGCCGGTCTCAAGGCGATCAGCAAAAAGAGCGATGAAATGTTTGGCAAGCCGTTCGCCGACGCGACCGCCGAGCAGCAGGTTCAACTGCTCAAGGAAATCAGCCGCAACGAGAGAAATCCGCAAACCGAAGAGGAGCAGTTCTTCCGCAGAATCAAGAATGCCACAATCGATGGCTACTACACTTCCGAGATAGGCATTCATCAGGAACTCAAGTACAAAGGCAACTCATTTCTGAAAGAGTTCCAAGGATGCACGCACCCGGAGCATCAATGATGGCCGGATAAAGTTTTTGACGGAAATCGAGGTTCACAGCTTTGATGTCTGACCAACCGCAGAGGCGCAGAGGCGCAGAGACCTCGCAGAGAAGAATCCGCTCTGCATCATCTCTGCGTCTCTGCGCCTCTGCGTCAAAGACGCGCTCACGATTCAGTCAAAGAAGCGTCGTCGAGCCACTCGGATATCCCCATCACCGCCTGCGGTTTCTTCTGATAGTGGCGATTGCCATCGCGCTGCTTTCGCCAATGTCGATAAGAGGGACTGTGACGAAAAGAAAAATTCTTTATGTCACTCACTCAGCCGGATTCAAACATTCGGTGCTGCCGCTCTCGCAGCAGATACTAAAAGAGATAGGCGACCGCTCAGGCTTATTCGAAGTCACCTCGACCGAAGACCTCTCGGCTATCACCGATGAAGGACTCAAGCCCTACGCGGCGATTGTTTTCTACACGACGGGCGAACTGCCAATCACGGATGAGCAAAAAAACGCGCTGATGGATTTCATCAAATCGGGCAAAGCATTCATCGGCATTCACAGCGCGACCGACACGTTTTACAAATGGGCAGAGTACGGCGAGATGATCGGCGGTTACTTCGATCAGCATCCCTGGCATCAGGAAGTCGCGGTCAAAGTCGAAGACCGGAAACACCCGGCGACTCGTCATCTCGGCCAGTCTTTCAAAATCACCGATGAGATTTATCAGTTCAAACAATGGGATCGCGGAAAGGTTCATGTGTTGTTGAGCCTCGATGTAAACTCGGTCGATCTGACGAAGCCAAACGTTCACAGAACTGATAAAGACTTTGCGCTTGCGTGGTGTCGCGAGTACGGGCGTGGCCGCGTCTTTTACACCGCGCTCGGACACCGCACTGAAGTATGGAAGGACGAACGATTTCAGCAGATGCTCATCGGCGCGCTTAGATGGGCGACTCGTTCGTGAGGAGTCTTTCAGGTCGTTAAGGACGACGCCGTGAAAGAAAGCTGGGAGGCGCGAGTTAGTCGTAGAATGTGCGCGCATATTCTGACTCCAGACTCCAGACTCTCGACTCCAGACTTTTCGGAGGAAAATCAAATGGCCAGACAACCAATCTATGACACGATTATCGTAGGCTCAGGCGCGACCGGCGGATGGGCCGCGAAAGAACTGACCGAAAAAGGTATGCGCGTGATCGTACTCGAAGCCGGTCGCAAGGTCGACCCGCAAAAAGAATTCACCGAGCATAAATGGCCTTATGAAGTCGAGTACCGCGACACCATCTCGAATCGATTGATGTACAGCAAGCGCCAGTCTGTTCAGGCTCACTGCTATGCCTGCGATGAGTTCAGCCATCAGTTCTTCGTCGATGATATCGATAATCCCTACACCACGCCTGACGGAAAACCTTTCCTCTGGATACGCGGGCGACAGGTCGGCGGAAGGACTCTTATGTGGGGCCGTCAGTCTTATCGCCTGAGCGACTTTGAACTGAAAGCCGCATCGCGCGATGGCTACGGCGATGACTGGCCTATCTCTTATGCGGAGCTTTCGCCTTACTACGACCGCGTTGAAGCGTTCGTCGGCATAAGCGGCTCGATGGAAAATATTCCCAATCTGCCCGATGGAAAATTTCTTCCGCCGATGAAGATGACCTGCGGCGAGAGGCTATTGAAAAAAGCGGTCGAGAGCAGATGGAAAGATCGACGAGTCACCATCGGACGCGCTGCTATTCTGACCGAGAATCATCAGGGACGCGCGAAGTGTCATTACTGCGGCCACTGCGAGCGAGGCTGCACCACCGCGTCTTACTTCTCAAGCCCCGGTTCGACTCTTCCGGCAGCCGCCCGAACAGGGCGATTCACGCTCAGGCCAAATGCCGTAGCAAGTCACATAATCGTAGACACCCGCACGGGCAAAGCTAAGGGAGTCGCTTTCATAGACAGGTTGACGAAGAAAGCGCATGAAGTTTTTGGCCGCGTGATAGTCCTTTGCGCGTCGAGCATAGAATCTACGCGGCTGCTACTGAACAGCGCGACCCGACAGCATCCGGCGGGGCTTGGAAATTCGTCCTCCGCATTGGGTCATTATCTGATGGATCACACTTATGCGATAAGCGTCGGCGGGCTTGTGCCTGCGGTCGAAAAGTATCCGTACAACTACGATGACGGTCGCGCCAACGGCATCTACATTCCGAAATTCAGAAACATCAACGAGCGACATCCCGATTTCCTTCGCGGCTATGGTATTCAGGGCGGCGTGCAAAGAGGTATGCTTCCGCCGATAGTCAAATCCATCCCAGGCTTTGGCGCGGACTTGAAAAAGATGATCCGGGAAACCAACGGCCCTGCTCCCTTCTGGATGGCGGCCTTCGGCGAGATGCTGCCGCGCAAGGAAAATCGAGTCACTATCGATAAAGACAAAAAGGATGCATGGGGCATCCCTGTGGCCCGCATTGAATGCACTTATTCAGATAATGAACGAGCGATGGCGCGAGATCAGCTTGAGACATTGAAAGAGATGGCTCACGAAGCGGGTTTCGAAATCACCAACTCGAACGGGATTTTGGCG
>DLHY01000108.1:48105-50102 GCA_002483445.1 Blastocatellia bacterium UBA7656 | reverse complement strand
AAGACTTCCGTGCTGAACAAATTCAATCAAAGCTGGGATGTTGCGAATGTGTTCGTCACCGACGGCGCGTGCTTCACATCGAGCGGCTGTCAGAATCCAACGCTGACGATGATGGCTTTGACGGCCCGCGCCTGTGAGTACATCATCGACGAGCGCAGAAGAGGCAATTTCTAATGAGATGTTGGATGTCAGATGCTAGATGTTAGTGAGGTCTGATTACTAACATCCAACATCTAACATCTTTCCTTCAAGAGAGTGAGGAAAAATCATGAGCAAGACAACGCGACGCGATTTTCTGAAGACTGCATCCGCCTCCGCCATGATTGCGGGCGCGGCAAGTGAAGTTCTTTCACGCGAACACACGCTCGAACCCCAACAAACCGTCTCGCCAAATGATCGCATTCAGATCGCGCTTATAGGGGCGGGAGGTCAGGGCAGTTCGGACACCAATGTGGCTCTGCGCGTCGGCGGGGCCGAGCTTGTAGCAGTCGCCGATATTTATGACGGACGACTGACGCGAGCTAAGGAAGTATGGGGCGATAAAATTTTCACCACTCGCGATTATCGGGAAGTGCTGGCGCGATCAGATGTCGATGCCGTGATCATAGGGACCCCCGATCACTGGCATCAGCAAATTTCAATCGATGCGATGAACGCGGGCAAGGACGTGTACTGCGAAAAACCCATGGTGCAGATGATCGAAGAAGGCCATCGAGTTATAGAGACCGAACAGAAGACGAAACGGATTCTTCAGGTCGGCAGTCAGCGCGTCAGTTCCATCATTTATCACAAGGCGAAAGAGCTTCTGGCATCGGGCATCATCGGCGAATTGAATCTCGTGGAAGCGTGGATCAATCGCCGCTCGCCCATCGCAGCCTGGCAATACACGCTTCCTACCGACGCTTCGCCGCAGACGATAGATTGGGATCGCTTCCTCGGTCGCGCGCCGAAAGTTCCTTTCGAGCCTGTGCGACTATTTCGCTGGCGCAACTATCGCGACTATGGCACAGGCATTGGCGGTGATCTTTTCGTCCATCTGTTTTCAGGTCTCCATGTGATAGTCGGAACGAACGGCCCATCGCGAGTGCTTGCGACAGGCGGGCTTCGCTACTGGAAAGACGGGCGCGATGTGCCTGATGTGCTGCTCGGCATTATGGATTACAAGGGCGTGGGCGGGCATTCGGGATTCAACGTCGCGCTTCGCGTGAACTTCGCAGATGGGAGCGTGCCTCCGAATCAGTTCGAAGAATCAGGCTTCCGATTCGTGGGCGATGAAGGAGTGTTGACCATCGGCAACGGCGTGAAGGTATCGAAGATGACACGGCCAAAGGGACACGGCCTCTCCATAGACACTTACCCGAAAGCGATGCAGGACGCGATAGTGAAAGAATACCGTGAGAAATTCGTCTCCGACCGGCGACAGATTCAGGATGTTAAAGAGGAGACGTGGCTGCCGCCTTCGGGCTATTCGGATTCGTTCGATCACTTCACAAACTTCTTCGAATCCGTCCGCACGCGAAAGCCCAGCATAGAAGATGCGACATTCGGGTTCCGCGCGGCAGGGCCGGCGCTACTCGTGAACGTGAGCTACTTCGAGGGCCGCGCCGTCAACTGGGATCCGGAGCGGATGAAGCTAATCAAGGCGGGGGATAGGGGATAGGGGAGAGCAAGCGTCTGTCAGCGCGCAGACTGGTAAATCAACTTTCCATCCCTGATCGTGTATCGCGCAGCCGCAAACGCCCGAACGTCGAGCGACGGGTCTCCGTCCAGGACAACGATATCCGCGACGAGACCCGGTGCGATCCGACCAAGACGGCTTGAATCTCCAAATTTTTCGGCTGGCGCAGTTGTGAGCGAGGTAAGGATTTGGCGAAACGTCATTCCGGCTTTGGCCATCAACGCATACTCATCGCTCGGATCGAAGTCCTCCATACCAGCATCGACATCGGTGCCAAACAAGATCACGCCTCCCAACGCCAGCCATGCTCGCAATTGGC
>DLHY01000108.1:0-48086 GCA_002483445.1 Blastocatellia bacterium UBA7656 | reverse complement strand
AATGTCGGGATGAGGGCGACTTTCGCTTGCCTCATCGCGGCCAGGACAGTTTCGTCCCATGGCCCGGATGGAGGAGTGGTGTGCGCGAGTATGTCGACGCCACCTCTCACGGCGACGAGTAAACCGTCGAGGTTTTGCGGATGAGCGAAGACTGGCTTGCCTCTGCGATGAGCTTCACCTATGACGGCTCGAATCACTTCGTCCGGCAGAGTGGCAAACGGCAAAAACGGGGAAGCCGAGTACATCTTCAGGCCATCCGTCCCGGCATTGAGGCGTTTCTTCGACGCGACAAGGGCCTGGGCGGCATCCGTCACCACAGGCTCTGGCGGGACCCGCATAATCCCGGAAGCTTTCAGAATCTCTTCAGGCACGGAGAAGCCGAGCAGCATTTCGCCTGTCGAGCGAATTCTCGGCCCCGGAACCTCGCCGGACTCGATACGCTGGCGAATCTGCCGCGTGTTATCCCACGGCGATCCGAGATCGAACACGCTCGTGAAGCCATATCGCGTCAGCATGTCTTGAATGTAGCTCGTGAGTTCGGGTGCCGGAATATTCGCCGCGCCCGCCCATTTTTGCTTCCCGAAGTGAACGTGACTATTCCAGAACCCGGCAAAGATGTTGAGTCCTGAGCAATCCAGTGTTCGAACGCCTTTGGGAACCCGAACAAATTCCCTGCGGCCTACCGCGGCGATCTTTCCATCGCGTATGAAGACAACCCCGTTTGTGATCGGATTTTCAGTAGGACTAATGTAGATCGTTCCGCCTGTAAGAACGAGTTGATCGACAGGCTTGGAGCGTGTTTGACCGGCCATGGAGTGGCTCAAACCGGATAGAAGGAGAGCGATTCCAAGAACACAAGCGATTACGTTATTACGCAGGCCCGACCGTAGAGGGACACCTTTCGTTGTACTCTCGCAAGACTCCGCGTCACGCGGTGCGCTGTATTTCATAAGAATCTATTCCTTCAAGGTCAGCGCGACGATTTTGGCTCTAGCCGTTGCCTGACACCCATCCCCTATCCCCCATCTCCTATCACCCAGATATTCCGATAACGAACGAGATTGCCATGATCCTGAAGCAGCAGCGGGCCGGGTTTCGTCACGTCTTCATCCAGTCCGCCGGGAGTCGCTCGCGGCAGTTCGAGATTGTTGTGAATCATCACGCCGTTGTGAAAGACCGTCACCCGCGCATTTTCAGTCACCTTGTTTGTCGAATCCACTCGCGCAGCGCGAAACGCGAAATCATAACTCTGCCATCGCTCAGGTTTCTTGCAGGCATTGCGAAGAGGCGCAGCTATTTTGTAAAACGCTCCGCAATCGTTGTCCTGCGATTGCAATCCGTAAGAGTCGAGTACCTGCGCTTCGTAACGGCCCTGAAGATAAACGCCGCTGTTAGCGCGCGCTTGCCCGCGACTCGTCTCCATAAGAGGCAGCCAGAATTCAAGGTGAAGCTGGAAATCGCGGAAGACTTCTTTCGTGTAAATGTTGCCGCTTCCGGGCGCGACTTCCATGTACGAGGAAGCGACTTTCCACCCGGCAGTCCCGCCCTTCGTCGACATCCAGTTTGAAAGACTTTTTCCGCCAAAGAGAACCGTCGCATATTTGGGAGGTCGAAGCATTGGCACGTCCTTGTCATCCTGAAGAGGAGAAAGAGCGAACACGCCGAGGCCCGCGCCTGTGGCGGCCATAAAGGAACGTCGAGTGGTTTTCTTCGTCATTCGGTTTTCTCCGCTCATCGAAAATCGCGTGAACATTATGCAAGCCTGTTGCAACAGTCAAGGCTGATTCAATCCAGTCCATCGCCGCGATTCGTACATCGTGATTCCCTTCTCCGATTGTCGAAGAATCAAACAGGCCGCGCCTCTATTTTTATCGATCACGCCCAACGCTCGCTCAGGCGCAAGCACGCACGCAGCAGTCGCCAGAGCATCCGACATCGTTGCGTTTGAAGCTACAACCGTCGCGCTCATCCGCCCCGTTACTCCGCGTCCTGTTCTCGGATCGACTATATGAGAATATCGCGCCCCATTTATTTCAACGTACTGCTCAAGGTCGCCCGAAGTCGAAACCGCGCAATTGCTCAACGAGAGAGTTTTAACTTCCTCCGCGTCCTTCGTGTCCTTCGCGGATTCAAGCGACAAGATTGCGATAGTCCATCCGCGCTTGCCCGGCGGCGGATCAGACAGGGCGATGTCTCCGCCGAGGGCGACCATTGCGCTTCTGATGCCTTCTCTGCGAATCACCTTCAATGCTTCATCCACTGCATATCCTTTAGCGATGCCGCCGAGATCGAGAAGCATCCCCGCGCAAAGCAATTTCACTGAGCGAGTCCGCGTTTCGAGTTGCACCTTTTCAGGTCCCGTCACCCGGCGCGCTTCTTCAATGGCCTCGCGCGCAGGCATCTCGCCCGTCCGCCTCGCCCTTCGCCACAGCCTCACCATTCGACCTGCGGTTATGTCGAAAGCCCCATCGGTTTGTCGCGCTATCGTTTCAGATATGGCAAGCACGCGGAAGAGGTCTTCGCTCACCGTGATCCAGCGGCCTGACGAATGAGAGAGCCGATTCAACTCGCTGGTTTCGTCGTAGTCGCTCATGATAGCATCGAGCCTCGCTATGCTATCAAAAGCAGCGCGGGCAGCGCGCTCTGCCTGCTCTCGGCTCGAAGCATAAAGGACGATTCGCGCAAGCGTTCCCATGTGCGCCTGCTCGAATTCATATCGCGCGAGGTCGCTCTCTTTCGCAGGCGCACAGACGAGCAGCAAACACACTATCGCGTTTCGACTCATTGAAAACATTTCAGGCTTTGCAGACTATCGCAATTGGTTTGAACATGCACAGGGCATTGATGGCAATCTCGTCGCTTCTCTTCTTCGCTTCCCTGTCCGCTGGCTCTGCGCAGCAGAAAGCCGAAGAGTCGGAGCGTTACTTTGAGACAGTACCCGGCACGAATATAAAAATCGAAATGGTTCCCATTCCTGCCGGAATTTTCGTAATGGGAAGCCCAGCGAGCGAATCAGGTCGTTTGGAGGATGAAGGCCCGCAGCACGAAACGAGGATTCGCGCATTCTGGATGTCTAAGACTGAAATCACATGGGATCAATACGACGTGTTCGCTTTCAGTCTGGATTTGAAAAAAGATCGCCCGCAGACGACGCCCGCAACTCCCGCGGGGGCAGATGCGATGACAAGACCCACTCCGCCTTATGCTGATGAATCTCACGGCTATGGCAAAGGCGATCAGCCCGCGATCAGCATAACTCATCACGCGGCGATGGAGTTTTGCCGGTGGCTTTCGGTCAAGACAGGCAAAACTTATCGCCTGCCGACCGAAGCCGAATGGGAATATGCCTGCCGCGCCGGAGCGAAGTCGGCTTACTCGTTCGGCGACGATGCCAATAAGATTGGCGAATATGCATGGTATCTGGCGAACTCGAATGAAGGGCCGCACGGGGTAGGAAAGAAAAAGCCGAATGCGTGGGGGCTGTTCGATATGCACGGCAACGTGGCTGAGTGGTGTCTGGATCATTACGACAAAAATTTTTACAGTCAGTTGAAAACCTCAGCCGTCTCGCCCGTTCTATTGCCGACCGAGAAGAGATATCCGCACGTCGCCCGCGGCGGGTCGTGGGATGATGAAGCAGTGAAGTTGAGATGCGCAGCGCGGCGCGGGTCTACCCCTGCGTGGAGCAGACGCGATCCGCAAAGCCCGCAAAGCATCTGGTGGCACACGGACGCAACAGAGGTGGGATTTCGCATAATCCGACCAGTTGAAGAGCAGGATAATTTGAAGGGGCTTCGCTCGAAGGTCACAAAGCAAAGCCAATGAAAAGGAATGCGGAATTGCGAGTGCGGAGTGCGGAATAAGTGAATCATTTTTCATTCCGCACTCCGCACTCCGCACTCCGCATTTAGGGGGCTGTTATGGCACATGAAAAAGAGATTCGCAAACTCTCGCGGCGCGATTTCGTCAGGACGAGCGGCGTCGCTGTAGGAACCACGATGGCAGCGCATCTGGTCGGGGGCGCGTATGCGGCAGGTAATGACACGATAAGGATCGGCCTGATCGGGTGCGGAGATCGCGGCACAGGCGCAGTCATCAATGCCATCTCTGCCGCGCCCGGAGTCAAACTCGTGGCGATGGGTGATGTCTTCAAAGATCGCCTCGACGCAAGCAGAAAGAATCTCAGCGAAAGACATCCCGGCGACATGGAGATAACCACCGAACGTTGCTTCGTCGGGTTCGACGCTTTCGAGAAGGTTCTCGCCTCCGACGTCAACTACATCATACTCGCCACGCCGCCCGCTTTTCGCCCGCAGCACATCAAGGCAGCCGTCGCAGCGGGAAAGCATATCTTCACGGAAAAACCCGTCGCTGTAGATGCCGCAGGCATTCGGACAGTGCTTGCCGCTTATGAAGAATCGAAACTGAAATCGCTCGCAATCGCCGCAGGAACGCAACGCCGTCACCAGAAAGGATATCTGGAAACGATGCGCCGCATTCACGCGGGCGGCATAGGCGAGATAGTCGCGGCCCGCTGTTACTGGAATCAGGGCGGGCTGTGGAAGAAAGACCGGCAGAAAGCCTGGACTGACCTCGAATGGCAGATGCGCAACTGGCTCTACTTCACATGGCTCAGCGGCGATCATATCGTAGAGCAGCACGTCCATAACATCGATGTCATAAACTGGGCGATGAATGCGCACCCGGCGAGAGCGGTCGGACTGGGCGGGCGGCAATCGCGCACGGATGCGGCTTATGGTCACATCTATGATCACTTCTCAATCGATTATGAATATGAAAATGGCGTCCACCTGATGAGCATGTGCCGTCAGATTCAAGGCACTACGGGGAATGTCTCTGAAACTCTTGTGGGAACGAAAGGCAATGCGCAGGTGAATCGTTACTCGATCACCGGAGCGAATGCGTGGCGGATGGTGGAAGATGAGCGAAAGAATGAGCGCAATCCTTACGAGCAGGAACACGCAGACCTGATCGCAAGCATTCGCGCAGGCAAGCCGATCAACGAGCTTAAAAACGTAGCTGAAAGCACGCTCACAGCCATCATGGGTCGAATGTCGGCTTACACGGGCAAAATGGTGACGTGGGAGCAGGCATTGAATTCGAAAGAAGACCTCGTGCCTGCAAGCCTCGCCTTCGGGCCGATGAAAGTGCCGCCGGTCGCCGTGCCTGGTGTGACGGAATTGATCTGATAGTCGTTTGCCTGTTGATTTCGGATTTCAAATCTGTGATTTGAGATTATCTGAAATCGGCAATCAAATCGAATGCGGAATTGCGAATGCGGAGTGCGGAATCAGTGACCGGCCCGTTATTCCGAATTCCGCATTCCGCACTCTACATTCGAAAGGATCGCGGATGACTGCGAAGCGAAGACTCGGAGTCGGATTCATCGGCAGCGGATTCATAACCCGCTTTCACATTCAATCCTGGGTCGGCGTGCGAGACGCTGACGTGCTGGGCGTGTGGAGTCCAAATCGTGAGCGCGCTGAAGAAGCGGCCCTGCTTGCGCGCTCGCTCAGAGTCGGCGAGGCGAGAGCTTTCAACTCGATTTCTGAAATGGTCGCGTCTCCCCAAATCGATTGCCTGTGGCTGTGCGGGCCGAATCACACGCGGCTCGAAAACATGGAAGAGATCGCCGACGCTATCAAATCAGGCAAAGGCGAGTTGCGCGCCATCGCCTGCGAAAAACCGCTTGCGCGAAATGTTTCGGAAGCGCGCGAGATGCTGCGCTCGGTCGAAGACCTCGGCCTGCTTCACGGCTATCTCGAAGATCAATTGTTTTCGCCCGCCGTCTCTCGTGGCAGGCAGATAATCTGGACGCGGGCGGCGGCTCTTACGGGAAGGCCGTATCTGGCTCGCGCAGCCGAAGAGCATAGCGGCCCGCATCGGGCATGGTTCTGGCAGGGAGAGCTTCAGGGCGGTGGGGTTCTCAACGATATGATGTGTCACAGCGTCGAGGTCGCCCGCTACATGCTCACGCGCCCCGGCTCGCCGCGCGGGAGCATTCGCCCTGTGAAAGTGTCGGCTCAGATAGCTTCGCTCAAATGGAGCCGTCCCGAATACGCAGGATTGCTCAAAGAGATGATGGGCGCGGAAGTGGACTATTCACATCGTCCGGCTGAAGATTTCGCCCGCGCGCTCATCAACTATACGGACGAAGAAGGCACGCCGCTCGTCGCCGAAGTGACTACATCGTGGAGCTACGTCGGGCCGGGGTTGCGATTGAGCGTTGAATTGCTTGGGCCTGAGTATTCGCTATCTATGAATTCGCTCGACAGCGGCTTGAAAATTTTTCTCAGCCGTCGCGTCACCGGCGAAGCGGGCGAAGACCTGGTGGAAAAACAAAACGCCGAGCAGGGCTTGATGCCAGTCCTCGGAAACGAGGCGGCTGAGTACGGCTACGAAAACGAGAACAGGTATTTCGTCGAATGCTTTCTCGAAGGTCGTCAGCCTGAAGAAAATTTTCACGACGGGCTTGAAGTGACCAAACTCCTGATGACCGCTTATATGAGCGCGGAGCAGGAGCGCGTGATCGATTTCGAGCCGCCCGACCTCGATTCATTCATCCCGGCTGTCGCGCGCGGCGAGTGGAATCCGCGAGGCAAATGATCGGCGCGACCTGCCGCTTTTACTGACAATTGCTTTCCCTGAAGAAGACGATTTCTCCGGTCGCCAGATCATGCATTCCTCCGATCAGGCCGACCTTTTTGCTGATGATTTTATCTCTCAGGTCTTTGCTCTTGAGGCAAATCTCCTTCATCACAAGCTCCACATTCGCTTTCGCTACCGCCGTGACATATACGGGGTTTGTGGAATCTCTGGGCGTGATTCTCGGATCGACCATATCGAGAGCGGGCCTGATCCTTCGCAGCAGGTCGATCAAATTTCCGCGCTCGCCCCTGTCAATGGCAGCCCGGTTATCGATGGTTCCGATGATCGCGCCGCAATCCGTATGGCCTAGGACCGCGATGAGTTTCGCGTAATAGGAGGCGGTTCCGAATTCCAGACCGCCCAGCATATCCGGGTTTGCGATGTTGCCCGCAACCTTGAGCGTGAAAGCGTCGCCGTTGTTGAGGTCGAAGAGCAATTCCGATGATGTGCGCGAATCCTGACAACTCAGAATATCTACGAACGGGTATTGCCCTTTTGTCGTTTCTCTGACCTGTTGGCGAATGGGTCGGCCCATAAGCGTGCCTGCGATGAATCGCTTGTTGCCCTCTTCGATCAGGCGTCGAGCTTCAGCCGGAGTGATCTTTGCGTTTGATTCTCTGGTTTGCGTGCGCGGCTCCGGGTATTGCTGCTGAGATAACCCGGTAGCTATGAGCAGAATTGAAAGCGTCGCGATAGCCGTCAGAATTTTAAGCTTGCTCAACCTCATTTGCTTTTCCTCCCTTTGCGTTGGTGAAACCGCCGGGGATTATACCTGACGTTGAGTTTCACGCAAGCAGGAGTGGCAAAAAATGCAAAGAGATTTCCTGTCCTATTCCGTTCACACCTTCGCCGCCGTCCATTCTTTCAATCGGTCGAGGCTCTCGTTGAAAGGCTTGAGTCCGTACCACAGCAGCAAGGTCGAGGCTATGTGCGCGAGAGTGCCGACTATAAGCAGCGAGTAGTGGATCATATTGTCGTTTTGAAAGACCGACTGCGTCGTTATGGCGACTGCCGTAGGGCCGATCCCCAGCCCGATGAGATTCACCACGAACAGATAAACCGCCGATGCCTGCCCTCGCATCTCGTTAGGCATGATCTGCTGAATGGCCGCAGGAGCAACGCCGAATGGTGCGCTCGCCAGAAACGCCGCCGGAATCAGAAAGACAGTCACCCAAGTGGAATCCGACATGATTGGATAAAGCATACCGAATGGAAACCACGCGACCGAAACGAGCGCTCCGACGAACATAGTCGCATTGCGCCGCCCTCGCTGCGCCAGATAGTCGGCAAACCGCCCGCCTGCCACGACTCCCAGCGTTGAGGCGATCCCTACTATCAAACCGTAGACTATGCCTGATTTCGCCTGACTCCAGCCGTGAACGCGCTGATAAAAAGTCGGTATCCACGCCGACGCGCCGTAGGATGAAAACGAAAGCAGCGCGAATCCGATGGTGTGGCATAAAAAGGTCGTTCGGTTTCGAAACATGTAGCTGTAGGCTTCGCGCATCGAGGTCTGAGTTTTTTTCACCGATCCGTCGGCGGCGCGTATCACGCGAAGGCCGCGACGCCGAGGTTCGCGCACTGTGTACATCAAGAGCGCGAGCAGCACACCGGGAAGCCCCACGATGAAAAAGATCACCTGCCACGAGCGTGTCTCTCCGATTACAGGCAGATCGAAATTTTCTCTCGTTCCCACAAGACCGATGATCCAGCCGCCCAGCACCAAAGCCAGCCCCGATCCGATGTATATTCCCATCGAGTAGACGCTGATGGCTGTCGCTCTCCGCTCTTTCGGGAAATAATCCGTTATGAGCGAATAGGCCGCAGGCGAAAGCGACGCCTCGCCCACGCCGACGCCCATGCGAAAGAGGAGCATCTGAAAAAAATTCTTCGCCACTCCGCATCCGGCAGTCATCAGGCTCCAGAAAACGAAACCCGCAGCGATGAGTCCGCGGCGGCTGCGGGTGTCTGCCAGTTTGCCTAGCACTATTCCGAAGAATGTGTAGAAGACCGCGAAGCTGAAGCCCTGAAGCAGGCTCATCTCCGTCTCCGAGATTCCGAGATCGCGACGGATCGGGCGCACGAGGAGATTCAGAATCTGGCGGTCGATGAATGAAAAGACATAGACCAGAGTCAGTACGCCGACGACATACCACGCATAGCCTGTCTTAGGGTACGGCTCTTCATCAATAGAGGGAGCGGGTTTGATCGCGGGTTCGGTTTCTGCTGCCACGGGATTAGCTCCATTCATTAATTATTCAGGCTGCCATGCCTATCAAAAATATGAAGATCACAACGAGAAAGCCAAATAACGACTGCCACCTTGGCAAGGTCAACAAGATGAGCAGAGGTGTCGTCAGAAAAGAAATGAGCAGCAGCATCCACACAAACGAATTAGTGTCTCGCGGATAATCCGCTCTTCTCCAATATCCGGTGATCAGCAGAACAAGGCTGCTCGCGAATGTCCACCACTTGATCTTTTCTGCACTTTCGCGCCACGAATCAAACTTCTCTCCCCATAGTGGCTCGGTTTCGTCAGGCTCTCGCATTTCCAGGTCTGTTTTCCCTTCAGCAAGCAACGAGGCATGACAGTCATTACAAATCAGATGCCCCCCGCGCACTTCTCCTTTGAAGTAATACCTGGATGGATACCACTCACCGCATACTTCGCATTTCACAGCGTACCCCTAATGGTCAAAACGCGGCGACTCAGATGGTATCAGCATTAAAGAGGATGCTTATCGCACCTCCCGGCAATTTCAATAGACAGCCTACAAACAGCACGTATGTGGCGGATGGTGTGAATCAAAAAAATCTCTCATCTCGCGCATTCCCGCGAATACTTCCTGCGAGTCGAGCGGCTGATCAATTTCGTTTTTGAATTCCTGATAAAGCCGCGCGATGTTCGGCAGGATTCGTTCAGCCTCGCGCCAGCTTGCATAAATTCCAAGCTTGATCGCTCGCGCAGCTTCTTTCGCTGTCATCCCTTCGTCGAATCGCTTTCGCGCCTCGCGCCGGATGTAGGCCAAATACCGGCGCATCTCGCGAAGTTCTTTCTTGCCTCCCACAGGGCCATGGCCGGGGATGATCACGTCCACCTCCATTTTCAAAATGCGATCAGCGACTTTGATCCAGTTGCCGACGTGTCCCTGAAAGGCCATGGGCGTGACATAGTGAAAAGCGATGTCGCCCGCGAACAGAATTTTTTCTTTCGGCAGATAAACCATCGCATCGCCGAAAGTGTGAGCCGGGCCGAGGTGGATGAGTTCGACTTCTCGCCCCGATTGATGAAAAACCATTCGGTCTTCGAAAGTCACATGCGGCGCTCGCGGTTTTATCTTCGCGTATTCATCAGCGAATCGCGGCATCGCGCTTTGCAAAAATTCGACCGGAAGACCCGTGCGAACGATTCCCTCGCGTGCGCGCGAATGGCTTACTATCTCGGCCTGACGGAAAAGAAAATTGCCGCCGCTGTGATCGATGTGATGATGCGTGTTGACCAGTCGAGTTACGGGTCGCTTGGTGACTTTTCTTATCGAAGCGAGAAAGCTACGGGTCATCGAAGGAACCATCAGCGCATCGACGGCCATCGAGCCTTCGCGGTCAACAAGTAGTCCGGCATTGCTCACGCCAAGCTCGCCGTAAGCCTGAGTGTAGGCGAAGACTTTCGGGGCCAATTCTTCAAGCCCTGTCTTCCATCCTTCTGGCGTCGTTAAGGTCTGGCTCATAAATTTGTCAGTTGTCCGTTGTCCGTTGTCCGTTGTCCGTTGTTCACCACCTGAAGTCACGAAGGTAAATCAAGCAGTCGAAACAAAGGACGAAGGACAACGGACATCCTATCATTTCGGCGGCATCCTCAGCGCGCCATCGAGTCGGATGACCTCGCCATTGATCAACTGATTCTCAACTATGTGACAGGCCAGCGCGGCAAATTCTTCCGGCCTGCCCAGCCGCGCCGGGAAAGGAACCTGCTCGCCTAAAGACTGCCTCACAGATTCGGGAAGCTTGCCAAGCAATGGTGTATCCATTATCCCCGGCGCGATGGTGACAATGCGGATTCCGCTTCGCGCAAGGTCGCGCGCCGCAGGAAGAGTCATTCCGACGATGCCGCCCTTCGAGGCCGAATAGGCAACCTGCCCGATCTGCCCGTCGAAAGCTGCTATCGAAGCGGTGTTGATGATGACTCCGCGCTCGCCCGATTCGCCCGCTTCCTGTTTTGCCATCTGTGCGGCGGCGAGTCGAATAATATTGAACGTGCCTAAGAGATTGACTTCGATGACTCGTTTGAAGGAAGCCAGAGAGTGCGGGCCTTCCTTGCCCACAGTTTTTTCGGCAAGCCCTATGCCCGCGCAATTGATCGCGCCGCCCATAGCGCCTGACGCCGCCGCCACATCGACTGCATTTTTGACGCTCTGCTCATCAGTCACGTCTGTTAAAACGAATCGCGCACGCTCGCCGATTTCTGCTGCCAGAGCCTCGCCCGTCTCAGCATTGACATCGGCGATGATGACGCGAGCGCCCTTCCCTGCCAGCAGTCGCGCAGTCGCCGCGCCAAGCCCTGAGCCGCCTCCGCTCACAAGAAATGTTTTATTCTGAATCTGCATCGTTCGTCCTCTCCTCGCAAAGCAGTTTTCAGTTTCCAGTTTCCAGTTTTCGTGTTCTGGCTTGTGTCTTCTGTCTTTCGAGAATCATCCAGATCGTTTTCAACGACGCCTTGAAATGGTGAAAAACTGAAAACTGAAAACTGAAAGCTGAAAACTGTATCATCAGTTTGCGCGCATCGTCACGCTGTATTAGCATCACCATCGAAATGAAAATTTTCATCGCTCTGTTCGCCTGCATGTTTCTCTCGCTCTGCGGAGGGAATCAGAATCAAAACTCACAGCCTCCCGCAGGTCAGCAGAAGGCTGAGACTGCCGCGACCGAAGACAAGCCGGACACGAAGCCATTGAAGCTCGTCCCGCAGAAAATAATTCTGGGGCCGAAAAAAAGCTTCAATCTCTTTTTGCCGCAGGGTTATGAAATTCGCGTGGCAGCCACAGGATTCGCTCGACCGCGCTTTATGGCCATCAGCCGCGATAATCGCGTCTTCATGACAGATATGATCAATCTCAGCGACAACACCAAAGGCGCGGTCTACATACTGAGCGACTTCGACCCGGCGCAGGGGCGATTTCAAACCGTCACGCCTTATCTTAAAGGTCTGCACAATCCCAACAGCGTTGCTTTCTTCACCGACAAGGGCAAAAAAGAATGGCTTTATGTCGCGCTCACAGGTCGGCTCCTTCGCTACGCCTACGCGAGAGGAGAGACGTCTCCTTCCTCTGAGGCTGAAACGATAGCCACGTTTCCTGATTATGGATTGAGCTATAAGTATGGCGGATGGCATCTGACGCGGACGGTCACAATCGGGCCGAACGGGAAAATTTATGTGTCGGTCGGCAGCAGTTGCAACGCCTGCGAAGAAAAAGAAGAAGTGCGCGCAACCATACTTGAGATGGAGGCTGACGGACAGAATCAAAGGGTATTCGCGTCAGGGCTGAGAAACGCCGTCGGGTTGAAATGGGTTGACCGTCAGTTGTACGCCACTAACATGGGCGCGGATCATCTCGGCGACGACAAACCCGCAGACACGATGTATGCGATTGGAGACGGAGCTTTTTATGGCTGGCCTTATTGCTATCAAAGCGGCGGCGCGGTGACGACCGATCCGAAAATCGATGAATGGAAGAGCAAACGCGATTGCAAAGACGTGCCGCTGGCTTTCGCTGAATTCGCCGCGCACAGTTCCCCGCTAGGGCTGGAATACTTCGACAAGACGGTTTCCGACGCGAGGTTGAAAGACATGTTTCTTGTCGCGCTGCACGGCTCATCGAAGGAAAGTCTGAAGCGAGGTTATCGCATCTCGCGCATAACGAAAAGCGGCGTGACAGGAGATTTCATCACAGGCTTTCTTCAAGCCGGAAGAATTTACGGCAGGCCCGCAGACGTGATGCGATTCGGCAAGGACTCTTTTCTCTTCACCGATGATCACGCGGGGCTGGTCTATTACGTCTTCAAAAAAGTCGAAGAAGATAAGGCAAAAGGCAAAAGGTAAAAGGCAAAAATGGTCGTGGTTTATTATAGTCTCAGGCTGCGACAGATTCTTACTTTTTCCTTTTGCCTTTTACTTTTGCCTTACTGTTTGACCCATACGGTTTTGAAAGGCCCGACACCGTGAATCTGCGCCTCGGAGTCTTCTTTCGCGATTATGAAATGGGCCATGTTTTTCGGCAGAAACGCATACGCGCCTGCGGTCATCTCCTGAGCCACAACGCCGTCCATCTTTTCGCCCATGCCAGCGAATAAAGTTCCCTTCAGCACAGTGAAGTGTTCATCCGTCGGGTGCCAGTGAGGCGGTATTTTCGTTCCTGCCTTCGCGCGGATTCGCATTACGAATTCTTCGCCCTCTTTCGAGGGATTGCCTGATATGACGGCTATCTCCGCGCCCGCCATCAACGGTTGCCATTTGATCGCGTCAGGCAAAACGTAAGAGTGCGGGCGACCCGCTTTTTCATCTCTTGCGCCCTGAGCGAAAGCGAGGGAGAAGAGAAGCAGCGCAAAAGTCATCACGAGAAGTGTTCGAGTTTTCATTCCTTGTACCTCGTTGAAAGTGTCGCTCGATTATATCTGCGAGCAGCCATTAAACGAAGCCCGCTCGCAGGCGCTTACAATTTTTTACATTGCCTGCGCTGATGTCTCTGATAAAATCCTCGAACCAATTTCCCGGCGCGCTCGTCATAGGAGTTTTCATGCGAGCATTGCTCTAATCCAATTCTTGTGGAAAGATTTTTGACTATGACCAGCAAAACTACTTCTTCATCGGCTGATCTTGAGAATAAAATCCGCGCCTCGCGCACGGAGCTTGACCGATGGGTGAGAGAAGTCGTCCAGTGGCACTTCGACCCCGCGACGGGCTGCCCTTTCTGGCTCGATTATGCCAGCAAGCTCGATTTTGACCCGCGAGCGGAGATCAAAACTTATGACGACCTCTCGCGCTTAGGCCCGTTTCAGGACGAGTGGCTGCGCGGCGGCCCTGTTCGCCGATGGGTTCCAAAAGCCTTTGCCAACAGCCCCATCTATGTTTTCGAGACGGGCGGCAGCACGGGCGTTCCGAAATCGCGCATCAGCATAAACGACTTCCGCACTGACTATGAGGCATTCAGTCGGACTTTGCCCGACGAGTATTTTCCCATGGGTGCGGACTGGCTGATGGTCGGCCCCACCGGCCCGCGTCGATTGAGACTTGCAGTAGAACATCTGGCGCAGCATCGCGGCGGGATTTCTTTCATGATCGATCTCGATCCGCGATGGTTCATCAAGATGATCAGGATGGGCGACAGCAGACAGGCGGAGATTTATAAAAATCACGTCATAGATCAGGCGCTCACGCTCCTGCGTGCGCACCCGAACATCAAATGTCTGTTTACGACGCCCAAACTGTTGGAAGCCATCTCGGAAAAAGTCTCGATCAAAAAGATGGGCATAACGGGCGTCTTTTGCGGCGGCACGGAGATGACTCAGCAGTTTCATCGCTTCGCCGTCGAAGAACTGCTCGATGGAGCTTACTTCGCGCCGACTTATGGAAACACACTGATGGGGCTTGCTGTTCATAAGCCGAGAGTCGCGGAAGACAATTACGCGATCATTTATTATCCGCCCGCGCCGCGAGCGATGATCGAAGTCGTAGACCCTGACGAACCTGATCGAGTCGTCGAATACGGCGAGACGGGAAGAGTGCGGCTCACGACGCTGACGAAGGAATTTTTCATGCCTCGCTTCCTCGAAAGAGACGAAGCCGAGCGCGAACCGCCCTGCGACTTGTATCCGTGGGACGGCGTGCGCAATGTCAGGCCATTCTCTCGATTCAAGACATCAGTCGTCGAGGGAGTGTATTAACTCAAATGCGGAGTGCGGAATGCGGAGTGCGGAATTGATCGACTCCACATTCCGCATTCCGCACTCCGCATTCGAATGAGAGAGAGTTGTTATGTTAAAAATGATACGTGGCAGAACTATATGATAACTCGACAGAGAAACCTTCGAGTCGCTTATCGCTCCCTACCGGCGAGGGGATAGTCATAGACATCGGAACCGGAGACGGTCACTTTGTGTATCGATTGGCTCAACGGAATCCGAAGAAGTTCTTCATAGGGGTGGATGCGAATCCTCGGCCTCTGGAGAAGATATCGGAGAAGATTCATCGCAACCCCGCTAAAGGCGGGCTGCCGAACGTACTCTTTCTTCAGGCATCAGTCGAGGAGCTTCCCCTCGAGCTTGATGGCGTGGCTGACGAGGTGCATATCCATTTCCCGTGGGGGAGCCTCCTGCGAGCCGTAGCCAATGGCGATGAAAAAATTTTGCGAAGCCTGAGAAGGGTATGCTCGCAGGAAGCCCTGCTCGAAATCGTCATCGGCCTTGACGCCGAGCGGGATCGCACTGAAATAGAGCGATTGGGACTCCGGCCTTTATCCATCGAGTTCATAGACGCGGAGCTTCGCGGACGTTATCAATCTGCCGGATTCGAGATTGCGGAAAGAGGCGTGCTGCCTTCATGGGAATGGCCGAAGATGGAGACGTCGTGGGCCAAAAGGCTCGGCGGCAGTGAAGGTCGGGAAGTGATTTACATCATTGCGCGAGCGATTTATGAGTAAACTCCGTCTGCTTCACATCACATCGGGCGCGGCGAGCATGTACTGCGGAACCTGTATGCGCGACAACGCGCTTGCGGCCAATCTCAAGGCGATGGGCCACGACGTGATGCTCGTGCCTTTCTACACTCCCACGCTCACGGACGAAGAGAACGTCAGCCAGGAAAAAATCTTCTTCGGCGGCATCAGCGTCTATCTCGAACAGCACGTGCCGCTGTTTCGCAAGACCCCGTGGCTGGTCGATAAATTGTGGGATTCGCGCTTCGCTTTGAAGCTGGCCGCGAAAAGCTCAATCTCCGTAGATGCTGCCGATCTCGGCGATATGACCATTTCAATGCTGCGCGGCGAAGAGGGTCATCACAGCAAAGAGCTTCACAAACTTGTTCACTGGCTCAAAGATCAGCCGCCGTTTGATGTAATCAATTTGCCTTACACGCTGCTGATAGGATTGGCCGCGCCGCTCAAAGCTGCATTGAATCGCCCTATAATCTGCACGCTTCAGGGCGAAGATTTTTTCCTTGAGGGATTGACCGAACCTTATCGCGCGACCGCGCTCGAACTGATTCGCTCGAAGATCAACTCCATAGATGCGTTCATGGCCGTGAGCCATTACTACGCAGATTTCATGTCGGATTATATCGGGATTGATCGAAGCAAAATATTCGTAGTCCCCATCGGCATAAGCCTCGATGGGCATAGCGCAGATGAAAGAGCGCGCAACCATGTTTTCACTGTCGGTTATTTCGCGCGCGTCGCGCCCGAAAAGGGATTGCATCTTCTGGCCGACGCTTATCGTCGGTTGCGCGAGAGCAATGAGTTGAAAAACTCGCGCCTTGAAGTTGCGGGCTATCTTCCGCCTGAGCATAAAATTTATCTTCAAGGAATCGAGCAGCAGATGAAAGCGTGGGGGCTAGAGGATGAGTTTCATTATCACGGCTCGCTCGACCGCGAGCAGAAGATAAACTTTCTTCAGACTCTCAACGTGCTTTCCGTCCCGGCTCCGTACAAAGAGCCAAAGGGAATTTTTATGCTCGAAGCGATGGCCAACGGCGTGCCTGTCGTCGAGCCGCGACACGGCGCATTCACGGAGATCATCGAAAAGACCGGCGGCGGATTACTCTTCGAGCCTGACAACGCGGAAAGTTTAGCGGAAGGCTTGTTGAAAATTTATCGAGACAGTGCGCTTGCCTACGAGATGGGAGCGAGCGGCGCGGCAGGAGTTCGCGCTCACTACAACGCGCGACTGATGGCCGAGCGCACCATTGAAGCTTACGAGCGAGTCATCGCGGCGCAAGCGAGTTTTGCTGATTGAGAAGCGTTGAGGCTGAAGCCGCGTTTCAGATGAACAGTTCAACCGACACGTTGAAGAATTCTGCCAGCTTCCTGGCCTGTGATTTACTGATTTCGCGCTTTCCGTTGATGATGTCCGAAGCATAACCCTTCGAACCTAAAAGCTCCCATAGGTCGCTCGGCTTGACACCCCTTGCCTCCATCAGTTCGCGCAGGATGCCATGCGGCGAGGAAGCGTTTAGCTGATAGTGCTTCTCTTCATATTCCTGAATCAAATGGGAAAGCAGTTTGAGCAATTCGGTCTCTTCGGGTGAAAGGTTCTCGCCCTTATCGAAGAGCGGTTCGACCTGCGCCAGCATACGTTCATATTGCTCCTCGGTTTCTATTGCCACAGGCAGAGTCTTCGCAAGCAGCCGTGCGTACTTGCGCTCATCGATTGATTGAGTATTAGCAATCATTTTTCCACCTCCCCCTGTTATATGCCGCGTGCGTCAGTATGTGTTTAACGTAAATCGCCTGCGCTTTATAGACTATCTTGACTATCAATCTATACTTGTTGCCGCCGACATTGAACACCGTGCATTTGCCGACCAAATCAGCAGACGGGTAATCAGTTTTGACTTCAGCAAGATTTTGCCATCGCGCCTTCCTCGCTCTGCGATACCAGTTATCAAGCGGCTCGGCGGCATCCCGATGCTGCTCGCTGAATTCTTTAAGCCGCTTGTGCGTTATCACGTTCACTTGTTTTATGTTCGCATCGTGCGAACTCCTTGCCAAGAAAAAATGATCGATTCTGAAAGAAAAAAAACAACCCATTCGCCATTCGTGAATTGCGAATGCAAATGTAGGTATGAGAATCAACCACACGGCTGCGGCAGGAGTTCGCGCTCACTACAACGCGCGACTGATGGCCGAGCGCACGGCCGAGGCTTACGAGCGAGTCATATCATCGCAAACCAGCGTGGTCACACGCTAATTGATAAGCCATTCGCCATTCGTGAATTGCGAACGTATAATGCGTGTATGAAACTCAAGCCTCAGGATGTAGTTGTTGCGCTCAAATTCTGCGTGTATGGATCGAATCGACCGCCGTTCGCTCAGATTGCCGACGATCTGGGTATGAGCGCTTCTGAGGTACACGGCGCAGTCAAGCGCGCTCAAGCCGCTGGTCTCCTGCACAGATCTGAAATGCTTGACCGACCGAATGTGAGCGCGCTTGAGGAATTCCTCATTCATGGGATCAAGTACGTCTTTCCTGCCGAGCGTGGAGGGCCAACCCGCGGTGTTCCCACCTCCTACGCGGCGGAGCCATTGAGCCAGCTAATCGTTCCCGGCGATGAACCGATTCCAGTCTGGCCTCACCCGGAAGGGAAAAAACGAGGGATCGCTTTCACCCCGCTTTATAAAACCGCGCCTGTCGCCGCTTTGCGCGACCACGTGCTGTACAAATATCTGGCTCTCGTGGATGCGATACGAGATGGGCGCGCTCGCGAGCGGAAACTGGCAGAGCGGGAACTCAACAAACTTCTGCGCAAGGAAATCTCAGAACTGTAAAACCAGAGCAGGCCGGTTGCAAAAGACGGGTGTAATAGCAGACCCTCTGCGGCGACACAGATTGCGAAGACTGGTCGACGCGAAAGTGAAAAGGCCCGATTCCTCCGGCTGGACTCGCAAGATACTAAAGTGGCACACTTCCCTTCCTGAGTTTCACCACCCAAAAGGAGGCTCAAAGGATGAGACTAAAATCGCTACTCGGCTGTTCAGTGTTGACTGCGATTCTTTTTACTTCGATCAATATCAAGGCTGCTGAAAAACATCGCTTCATTCCGAAAATCGGCTACCCGACATTCGCCAAGCGCGAGCCTGTGCTTCGCATCAAACCCGGCGATACGGTCGAGACCAATACGCTTTGGGGCGAGTGGTACGAGCGCGCGGGCGGACAGTGGCCCGGAGAGGTCGGCCCTTTTTACATCGAAGGCGCGACCCCTCGTGATACTCTTGTCGTCCGTATAATTCGACTTCGACCAAATCGAGACACCGCCATCTCAACGCATACGCCGAATTTCTCCGCGCTCGCAAACGACAAGTACACGCCCGTTCTGAATGATCCCATTCCGGCAAAGAGATTCATCTGGAAACTAGACCGCCAGCGCAACACCGGAACTCTCGAACTGCCTCAGAGTCGCATGAAAAAAATCGAGGTCGAATTAAAACCTATGCTTGGTCGCGTGGCTGTAGCTCCTGTGGGCGAACAATCCTGGGGCGGGCTGTGGCCGGGAGAATTCGGCGGCAACATGGACGCTTCGGACGTGTGCGAGGGGGCGACTGTTTATCTGCCCATTTTTCATGAAGGCGCGCTGTTTTATTTCGGCGACGGACATGCATTGCAGGGCGATGGCGAAGTCTGCGGATCGGGGCTTGAGACGAGCATGGATGTCACGTTTGAATTCGATCTGATCAAAGGCAAAGCGATTCGATGGCCGCGGATCGAAAACAGCGAGTTCATCATGACGACGGGCAGCGTGCGCCCATTGATAGATGCTTTTCGCATAGCTCAGGTGGAACTCATCAACTGGCTTGTGGATGATTACGGGTTCGATAAATGGGAAGCCTTTCAGGTAGTCTCTCAGACGGGCGTGACGCGCGTGGCCAATGCGGTCGATCCCAACTATACGGTTGTCGCGAAATTTCCGAAAAAATATCTGCCAAAGGATTGAGACGGAGACAGTCACGATGCTCGAAGTAAAGAACGTGGTCAAGGAGTACGAAACTCCTCGCGGCCCGCTCACGGTTTTGTCCGATATTTCACTTTCACTCAAACGAGGCGAGGCGGTCTCGATCATGGGGCCGTCGGGCAGCGGCAAATCGACGCTGCTATACATAATCGGCGCGCTCGAACCGCCCACACGCGGTAGCGTCGCGCTCGAAGGCGTCGATCCTTACGCGCTTGAAGAAAACCGGCTCGCCTCGTTTCGAAACGAAAAGATCGGATTCATCTTTCAGGATCATTGCCTGCTGCCTCAGTTGTCCGTAATCGAAAACGTGCTGACGCCGACGCTCGTATCATATACAAACGCAAACGCAGACCGCGCTCGCGCGCTGCTTGAAAGCGTGGGGCTTAGGGAGAGATTGGATCATCGCCCTGCGGAGCTATCGGGCGGAGAGAAGCAGCGCGTTTCTCTTGCGCGAGCGTTGATCATGAAACCGCTGATGCTGTTGGCCGACGAGCCTACGGGCAATCTTGATCGCCACTCGGCTGATAGGGTGGCGTCACTGCTGCTCGATTTGCACCGCGAACAGGAAACGATTTTGATCGTAGTAACTCACAGCGCGGAACTGGCATCGCGGTTTCCCGTCAGGTTCGAGATGATCGATCAGAAACTTTGGCGATTATGAAGGGAGGAGTTCGACAGATGAATAATAGACCTGACCTCATAACAGTTTTCAAACGCATAAACAGCCGTCTGGCTATTCGACGCAGAGGCGCAGAGGCGGAGAGACAACGCAGAGAAGAGGCCGGATGCAATTTCCGCGTCCTCGTCTTTTTTCTCTTTTCCCTTAGCTCGACTAAAAGCCGTTATGAATCGCGCATCCTTCAGATGGCAGCTTCGCTTTTAATCATACTCTGCTCTTTCGCTTTCGCCTCCGCGCAGGAAAATAAAATAACTGCCGAGGTCGATAAAATTTTCGCTCAGTATGACAAGCCCGACTCTCCGGGCTGCGCGCTTTCGGTCATCAAAGACGGCCAGATTATCTACAAGCGCGGCTATGGCATGGCTGATCTTGATCACGATATTTCGATTTCATCCGGCTCGGTTTTTCACGTCGCTTCAGTCTCGAAGCAGTTCACAGCCTTTTCGATTCTGCTCCTCGCCCAGCAGGGAAAACTTTCGCTCGACGACCCTGTAAAAAAGCATATCCCTGAAGTGCCGGACTTTGGTTATCCGATAACGATCAGGCATCTGCTTCATCACACGAGCGGGCTGCGCGATCAATGGAATCTGCTCATCATGGCGGGCTGGCGTTTGAGTCAGGATGTCGTTCGCGATGAAGACGTGCTGAATCTGATCGCGCGTCAGAAGGCGCTCAATTTCAAACCGGGCGATCAGTATGCTTACTCCAACACCGGCTACACGCTGATGGCTTTGATCGTCAAACGGGTGTCAGGGATGTCGCTTCGCGAATTCGCCGACGCGAATATTTTCAAGCCGCTCGGTATGACTAAAACTTTCTTCCGCGACGATCACACTGTCATCGTGAAGAATCAGGCTTACGCTTATGAGCCTGCGGCGGGAGCAACATTTAAACTGAGCGTGCCGAATTACGACACCGTAGGCGCAAGCAGTCTGCTCACGACAGCAGAAGACCTCGCCCGGTGGGATCAGAATTTTTATGACTTCAAAGTAGGAGGCCGCGAGGTCATCCGCGAGATGCAGGAGACGGGGACGCTCAACGACGGCGAAAAGATCAACTACGCAAGAGGGCTTGTCTTGGGCGATTACAAAGGGCTGCGCATCGTGGAGCATTCGGGCGCGGACGCAGGCTATCGCTCTCACCTGATGCGATTCCCCGATGAGCGTTTTTCAGTCGCCTGCCTCTGCAATCTGAGTTCCTCTTCTCCATCGGGGCTGGCCCGCCGAGTCGCTGATGTCTATCTCGCCGACAGGCTCAAGCAGGAGCCGCGCAAAAATGCGGCGGCGGCGGCGATTCAACTGACGGAAGACAAACTCAAGCCGAGGGCCGGCCCGTACTGGAATTCCCGGACAGGCGAAGCGGGCAAGGTAACGCTCAAGGAAGGCAAATTGTTTCTCGCTGTGACCGGCTACAACAATCAGATAACTCCGCTTGGGGAGAATCGCTTCTCGCTCGTCGATCAGCCGGGCGAGGCCGTGTTTGAAGCGTCGAAACTCGTCATCAGGATCGAAGGCCGCAAACCTATTACCTTCGATGCAATGCAGCCCGCCGACACCGCGCGATTGGCCGAATTCGCAGGCAGTTACTACAGCGAAGAAATCGATTCGACTTACAAAGTGACGGTTGAAAAAGGAAAGCTCATTCTCGCGCGAAAGAAATTCAGAGCCTCGACGCTCGATCCGCTGTTCAAAGACGCCTTCGCCACCGGCTCCATACTCGGAACGATTCGATTCACGCGCGACCGGCAGAATCGCATCAACGGCTTTACGGTCTTCGCGGGCCGGGTTCGACATTTTGCCTTCGTCAAACAGCAAAGGCGGAGAGTTTGATTTGAAATCTGAGATTTGAAATCTGAGATCTGAGATTCTTATGCGAACAGGCACGCTCATAAAACGCAATCTCTTTCATTACCGGCGGACGAATTTCGCCGTTATCACAGGCGTTGCCATAGCCGTAGCCGTGCTTGCGGGCGCGCTGCTCGTGGGCGATTCGGTTCGCGCAAGCCTTCGCTATATTTTCCTGTCGCGGCTCGGCAACACCGATATCGTCATCACCAGCGCAGGCTTCTTCCGCGAACAACTCGCCGATGACGCGCAGTCACATAAAGCGTTCGACGATCATTTCAGTGATGCCTGCCCGCTGATAGTTTATGAAGGACTGGTCGCGCATGAAAAAAGCGGGCGGCGCGGCGCTGGCATCTCTGTCTACGGAGTCGATGAGCGTTTCTGGAAATTTCACGGACTCGACAGGGCCGACCGGACTGACGACAGGGGAGGCGTTCTTATGAGCGCGGCTCTTGCCAGTGAGCTTGGCGCGTCGGTCGGAGACACTCTGCTCGTCACACTCAAGAAGCCTTCCGGCATCCCTGCCGAAACGCTTCAGGGTCGTAGAGACGAACCGGGCCGCGCTATCCGTCTTAACGTGCGTGAGACGCTCGCTCCATCAGACCTCGGAGAATTTTCCATACGCCCTCAACAGGGAGAAGTGCGCGCAGTCTTCGTCTCTTTGCGCCGACTTCAACGAGACCTCGAACAAGAAAACCGCGTCAACGCCCTTCTGGTATCAGAAAAAAATCGCAATGCGCAGTCAGCCCGCTCTCTCGAATCGATTCTGAGAAATGTCTTCGCGCTCGAAGACCTCGGCATAAAAACCCGCGCGCTCAACACGAGTCGCAGCATCGCGCTTGAAAGCGAAACCGCGATTATCAGCGACGCGCTTGCCGACACAGCCCGCGTCGTGAGCAATCGCATGGGCGTGTCTTCATCGGGGGTGCTTACTTATCTCGCAAACACGATTCGAGCCAACGGGCGAGAAGTCCCCTACTCAGTCGTCACTGCGCTTGATCGAAATAAATTCGACCGTCTCACCTCTTCACCTCTTCACCTCTCCACTTCGCCCGCTTCACTTCCCCCGATCATCCTCAACGACTGGGCAGCGAGCGATCTCGATGTGCGTGTGGGCGCGAATGTCGAGATTGAATATTACGTTTGGGCAGATGAGGGCCGACTGGTGACGAAAAAGGCGGCCTTTCAGCTTGCGGCCATCGTGCCTATCGCCGGAGACGCAGCAGACCGCAACCTGGTGCCTGATTATCCCGGCATAACGGGAACTGAAAGCATAGGCGAATGGGATCCGCCTTTTCCCATGGAACTTGGCCGCATTCGCCAGAAAGACGAAGACTACTGGGATCGATATCGAGCCACGCCGAAAGCGTTCCTGCTCCTTGAAGACGGGCAGAAGCTCTGGGAATCGCGTTACGGCAAACTGACATCGCTGAGAATCAATCCGCCCGAAGGCGCCGAACTGCAATCGACTTTCTCGACATTCAAAGAGAATCTCAAATCGATCATCGATCCTCTTGCGCTCGGACTCGCGGTCAATCCGACGAGGGCCGAGGGGTTGGAGGCATCACGCGGAGCGACTGATTTCGGCGAGTATTTCGCTTACTTCAGTTTCTTTCTGGTCGTGTCTGCGCTCCTGCTCACTGCGCTTTTTTTCAAGCTCGGAATCGAGCAGCGATTGCGCGAGATAGGCGTGCTTCGCGCCGTCGGTTTTCCCACGTCGCGCATTCGCTCGATGTTTATGATCGAAGGCGCAATGCTTGCCATTGTCGGAAGCCTGATGGGTTTATTGCTGGCCATCGGTTACGGATGGCTGATGATGTACGGACTCAGGACCTGGTGGGTCGGCGCAGTAGGCACAACCCAACTCAGCCTTCACATAAGCGCAGCGTCATTGATGTACGGCTCATCGGGAGGAATACTCGCCGCCGTCGTCTGCATCGCGTGGACTATCAGAGCCATCGCATCTTTTTCGCCACGCAGCCTGCTCACCGGCTCGATTCAGGAAGCAGGAAAAAAGGCGAGCGATAAAAAATCTCCCTCTCACCTCTTCACCTCTTCACCTCTTCACCTCTTCATATTCGGATCGCTCGGCATCGCGCTGGTCGCGGCGGCATCGACGAAACTCATAAGTCAGGCGGCGGGGTTTTTCGGAGGCGGAGTTTCTTTGCTCGTCGCGCTTTTGTTTTATGAGTCATCACGCATTCGCAAACGCGCAACAGAGATCATTCAAGGCAGCGGGCTATGGCCTGTCTCAAGGTTGGGATTCCGCAATGTCACTTATCGACCGGGGCGGAGCATTCTCTGCATAGCTCTAGTCGCGTCGGCGACATTTATAATCGTTGCCGTCGATGCTTTCCGACGCGACGCTTCATCGATCAGCCTCGACAAAAAATCAGGCACGGGCGGCTTCGCGCTTCTCGGCGAATCGCTGCTCCCTCTCATCTCTAATCCGAACACGGAGGAGGGAAAAGAAAGTCTCAATCTCCTGTCGGATGTCAACGCCGATCTTCGGGAAGCGGTATTTTATCGCTTCCGGCTCAAACCGGGCGAGGACACAAGCTGCTTGAATCTGTATCAACCGCGCGATCCGAGAATTCTGGCTCCCACAGCCGATTTCACGGCTGCGGGCCGCTTCTCTTTCCAGTCGTCTATGGCCAGCGAGACGGATGAAAAAGCGAATCCGTGGCTTCTGCTCGACCGTGAGGAGAGGGACGGCGCGATTCCGGTCATCGCCGACGCGAATTCTCTGACTTATGTTTTACACCTCTCGGTCGGCGATGAGCTCACGCTCAGTCGCGGCAGCGGACCTGCGGCGAAGCTGCGAATAGTCGCGGCCCTTTCGGACAGTATTTTTCAGGGAGAGCTTTTGATGTCTGAGAGAAATTTCATCCGGCTCTTTCCTGAGACGGAAGGTTATCGCTTTTTCCTGATCGACGCCCCGCAGGAAAAAATCCCATCGGTGGCCGCCAGACTCGAAGATCAGCTTTCCGACTACGGGCTGGATGTGGTTTCGACTGTTGATCGGCTGGCGAGTTTTCATCAGGTGGAGAACACTTATCTATCGACTTTTCAAACGCTGGGCGGATTGGGGCTGTTGCTCGGCACGCTGGGGCTTGCGACTGTTCTTTTGAGAAACGTGCTTGAGCGAAAGCGCGAGATGGCTTTGCTTCAGGCCGTAGGTTACAACTCGCGGCACTTCACCGTGATGGTCGTCGCAGAAAACTTTATGATGCTCATATCGGGCCTTCTGATCGGCGCGGTGTGCGCGCTGGTTGCCATCGCGCCCGCGATTTTTTCTAGGGGCAGCGCGTTCTCATTCGTTTCGCTCGTTGCGCTTCTCTTTGCGGTTCTCGTCGCAGGGCTTGCATCATCGATTGTTGCAGTGAGAGCGGCTGCTCGCGCGCCGCTGCTTGCTTCATTGAGATCAGAGTAGTAGATGTCAGATGTCAGATGTCAGATGTTAGTGTCAGGTGTCAGATGTTAGATGTTAGTGTCAGGTGTCAGGCGCTCTTACTAACATCTAACATCTGATATCTAACATCTACCCGTATCTAACATCTACCCGGAAACATCTACCCGGAGAAATCAAATCGAGCGTCGGGACACAATTTTCCTGATGGTTTTTCTTATAGGCGCGGCGGCCCTGCTTTATCTCGGTCGCAACTTCGTGCAGGGGTCGGCCTTCGTCACCTGGGGTCTGACGCTGAGCGCGACGACCGGCATAGCAGTGCTGGCGGCTGCGATTTATCGATTGCGACTCCAGCTTCAGGCATCTCGCCGGGAGCTTGCGCGCAAAGAGGCCGAACTCAGCTTCGCGCTCGAAGTCCAGCGCGCTCTCTTCCCCCGACAGCTTCCTCGAACATCGAGTCTCGAATTCGCCGCCGTGTGTCTCCCGGCCCACGGCATAAGCGGAGATTATTACGACGTGCTGGAACTCCCCGACGGGCGAGTGGTCTTCGCCATTGCCGACATCAGCGGCAAAGGGATTTCTGCGGCCATACTGATGGCGAACGTTCAGGCGCTTCTTCGCGCGCTCACGCAGATGGGAGGCGCGCCCAGAGATGTGATAGCGCGCATCAATCAGCATCTTCATCAGGTGACGGACGAATCGCGGTTCGCGACTTTTTTCTATGCCGAATGGGATGAGATCGAGCGGCAACTCACTTACATCAACGCGGGCCATCATCCGCCGTTGCTGTTCGGCTCTCTCTGCGGGCAGAAGCTCGTCGAGGGCGGCCTTCCCATCGGGCTGTTTCCGAATTCTGATTTTCAAGTCGGATCAGTCGCGCTTCAACCCGATGATATACTCGCGCTTTATTCGGACGGTATCACCGAGGCCGAATCCACCGAGGGCGAGGAATTCGGCGACGCGCGGTTGAGATCGACCATAGAGAATCATCTGGGCAAATCTCTGATCGAAATGCAGGAGGCGGTCATCGACGCGGTGCGCGAGTGGTCGGGCCGCGAGGCTCAGGACGATATGACGCTGTTGATAGTCAGAGTGAACGATTCGACAAGGGAGAGATTATGAAAATTCAAGGCCATCCGATACGGGATTATTTTCGACTGCTTGGGCCTCTGTTCGGATTCATTGCAATAGTCTGGGCGCTCAGGCTCGCGTTAGGGATGACCAGCACGCCGCTGTGGATAGTTCGAATGGTCAGCGTCAGCGGCGCGCTTGCGCTTTCAACAGTGTTCGCCGTTTTGTTGATTCACGTTCGGCGCTTCGGCAGCTATCCTCATGTTTTCATCGTCTCGTTTCTGCTCGTCGCCTGGAGAGAGACTTTAATAATCGGGGCCATTCTTTTTTCTGTAGCGACCGACATGGAAAATATTTTCACCGTCCCTGAATTTTCCATCAAGGGAGAGGATCCGCATCATGTCTATCATATACTTGGCCATCTCACAGTTGGCATAGGAGGAGGAACGCTGCTGGGCGGTCTGATCGGTTGTCTGCTCCTGTGGCTGCTTCGCAAAATCGTTCCTCCCCGGCCGGCGAGGTGACTTTTACGTCCTCTGACATTTTTTTTACAACCCTTTACAATTCAAACCAGTACAATCAACAGGTGTCATCCATGCTTATGACGAAATTCTCAAAGTCGCTTTCGCTCTCTTTATTGTTGCTTTGGCCCGTGATGGCTCAGGCGCAGGACTGGACGGCGTGGCGAGGGCCGAACAGCGATGGCTCCGTTGCCGGATTCGAGCGCAAAGCTTATCCCGAAACCTTGAAGCTCAAATGGAAAACGACAGTCGGCGAGGGCCATTCTTCGCCCGTCGTGTGGAGCAAAAAAGTTTACACCTTTGCGCGAAAAGATGACCGCGAGGTCGTTGCCTGCTTCGATCTCGATACGGGCAAGCCCGTCTGGAGCGACGGCTATGCGGTCAGTTACACGATGCACCCGGCGGCAATCCCTCACGGCAAGGGACCTAAAGCGACTCCCGCGATAGGCGAAGGCAAACTTTTTACATTCGGGATAAGCGGCATACTTTCGTGCTACGACGCCGCGACGGGAGGTCTCGTCTGGCGCAAGGAATTTTCTTCCGAGTACAAACTCACATCGCCTTACTACGGCGCGTCTGCTTCGCCGCTTTATGATGATGGAGTGGTGATCGTGCAGACGGGCGGACAGGGAAAAGGCGCGATCCGAGCTTATGACGCAAAGACCGGCGAAATGAAATGGCAATGGGGCGGAGACGGCCCCGGCTATTCGTCGCCGATGGTCGTCGAGTTAGAGGGAGTCCGTCAGATAGTGACTCAAACTCAAGAGAACATAGTAGGCATCTCGCGAGCCACTGGCCAGTTGCTTTGGCGGATTCCCTTCACTACAGATTATGTCCAGAACATAGTAACTCCGCTTCTCTTCAAAAACACGCTGATTCTTTCCGGCCTCGACAAAGGCACGTTCGCCGTAAAGCCTGTCCGTCGCGGCGAGACGTGGGCGACCCAAACCGTTTGGCGCAACGATGCGGTTCCGATGTATATGAACTCGCCCGTCCTCATCGGCAGTTTCATCTTGGGGCTGTCGCACAAAAACAAGGGGCAGTATTTCTGCCTCGACGCAGCGACAGGAAAAACTCTATGGACGAGCGAGGGACGACAGGGCGATAACGCCGCAATGCTCGTGGCAGGCCAGTGGTTGTTCTCGCTCAACACAGATGCCGAATTGATCGTCTTCAAAGCGGGCGCGACCAGGCTCGAACTGATCAGGAAATACGAAGCGGCAACGAGCGCGACCTGGGCGCATCCGGTCATTACATCCAACATCGTGCTGATTAAAGATGTCTCGACGATAGCCGCGTGGAGCCTCGAATAAGTTTCGGAACAAACAACGGACGAGCGCCGTCTTTAGAAAAAAATCCTTTCGCAATAGAGGTGTTGCATGAAGTTGTTATCAAAAGGCAAAGCTACACTTGCGCAGACCGTAATCTGCGCGATGCTTCTTCTCATCGTTGTCACTCCCGCCCCAGCCTCGACCGACTGGCTGCAATGGGGCGGCCCTGGGCGAAACTTTAAGACGGATTCAAAAGGCATGGCGAGCTCCTGGCCGCAGTCAGGCCCGCGTCGATTGTGGAGTCGCCCGCTCGGTGAAGGACATTCGACGATCCTCGTCGAAGGATCAAAGCTCTACACGATGTACAACCGGGGCGCGCAGGATGTCGTTATCTCTATGGACGCGGCCACAGGCAAAACCTTATGGGAATATGCTTATGAGACTTCGAGCGCGGGTATGAATTACGAATACGGCAAAGGGCCGCACGCAACGCCGCTCATCGTCGGCGATCTCATATTCACCGCTGGTTCGACGGGAAAGTTTCTCTGCCTGAACAAAAACACAGGCAAAGTCCTGTGGTCGCATGAGCTTTGGGATCAGCTAAAGGGGACGAAGGACGATCGCGGCTATTCGCCCAGCCCCATCGCTTACAAAGACACGGTGATTATGACAGTCGGCGGGTCGGGTCAGGCGCTCGTCGCGTTCAATCAGAAAGACGGGCGAATAGTTTGGAAGAAGCACGATTTTATGACCTCGCCTTCTTCGCATCTCCTCATCAACGTAGACGGGCAGGATCAGCTTGTTGCATACCTCGGCAAACAGATCATCGGCGTCGATCCCGCAAACGGCGAGCTTTTGTGGAGCCACACTCACGAGACCGAATGGGGACTCAACATCAGCACGCCCGTGTGGGGCGAAGATAATCTCTTGTTTTTCTCTTCTGCCTACAACGGAGGCAGCCGCGTGTTGAAGCTGACGAGAGCGGGCGCCAAGACTACGGCAACTCAAGTATGGTTCCATCGCCGTCTGCGCGTTCATCACGGCACGATCATTCGGATAGGCGATCTGGTTTATGGATCAAGCGGCGATTTCGGCCCGACCTTCCTCAGTGCGGTCGATGTGAAGACAGGAAACATAGTGTGGCAGGAGCGCAACTTCCCGAAAGCCAATCTCGTTCACGCCGACGGCAAACTCATCATTCTCGATGAAGATGGAAATCTAACGCTGGCCGCCGTGACGGCTGAAGGGCTGAAGGTTTTATCAAAAGCCGCCGTGCTGCAAAACATTTCGTGGACAGCGCCGACGCTGGCAGGCACGAAGCTCTACGTCCGCGACCGCAGAAACATCATGGCATTCGACCTGGGTGGGTGATGGGTGATGGGTGATGGGTGATGGGCAGCGATTCTGACCCCTGACCCCTGACCCCCGACCCCTGACCCCCGACCCCTGACTCCTGACTCTCCTTCAACTTTTCCGCCGATTGATTTAGTATTTCTCTCATTCCACAGAAGGAGAAATATACATGCGGAATCGTGTGCTTGTCTTTGCTGCTATCGTTTCGCTTTCCATCACTCAGGCTTATGCAGATAACTGGCCTCAATGGCGCGGGCCGAATCTCAACGGCGTGAGCAATGAAAAAAATCTTCCGGTCAAATGGGGCGTGGAAGAAAACATCACCTGGAAACTCACGCTGCCAAGCTGGAGCGGCTCGACTCCCGCGATATGGGGAGAGTACATCTTTCTCAACGTCGCCGAAGGCGATGAACTTCAACTCTGGTGCGTCGAGCGCACGAAAGGCGCGACGCTTTGGAAGAAGAGGCTCGGCGGCGGCAACGTGAAGATGCGCAAACAGAATATGTCCTCCCCTTCGCCCGTGACTGACGGCAGAGCGGTTTTCATAATGACCGGGACGGGCATTCTCAAGAGCTTCGACTTCAAGGGCAATGAGCTATGGTCGCGCGATATTCAAAAAGACTATGGCGCATTCGGATTGAACTGGGGCTATGCTTCTTCGCCTCTGCTTACGGAAGACGCGCTCTTCGTTCAGGTGCTGCACGGGATGAAGACCGACGATACGCCTTACGTTCTTCGAATCGATAAGAAGTCGGGCAAGACCACCTGGAGAGTCGAAAGACCTACGGCTGCGATTCGCGAATCGCCCGATTCATACACGACGCCTGCGCTTCTCAAGTATGGCAACACGACTGAAATAGTTATCACAGGGGGCGATTGTGTGACGGGCCACGATCCGGCCACCGGCAAAGAGCTATGGCGCGCAAACGGGTTGAATCCCCATAACCAGCCGAATTATCGCATAGTCGCTTCGCCCATCGTCTACGACGGATTGATCTATGCTCCGACGCGCGTCAAACCGCTGCTTGCCATCAAGGCGGGCGGGCGCGGAGATGTGACCACATCGCATCTCGCGTGGTCGTTCAACAACGGCCCTGATGTTCCGACGCCCGTGACCGACGGCAAGTATTTTTATGCCGTCAGCGACAACGGCGTGATGTGGTGCCTCGACGCAAAGACCGGCGAGAAAATTTATGGCGAGCAGAGAGTGAAACCCGGAACATACAGTTCATCTCCGGTGCTGGCGGACGGGAAAATTTACATCACCAATGAAGACGGCGTGACATCGGTCGTGCGCGCAGGCCCGACCTTCGAGATACTGGCTGAAAACCAGTTGAATGATTACTGTCTTAGTTCTCCGGCCATTTCAGACGGGCAGGTTTTCATTCGCACGGCTCAGTATCTTTACTGCATCGGCAAACGACGCGCGAAGTGAATGTCTGCTCTGACAAAACCTGTAGGGGCGACCGTCTCTGGTCGCCCCAGTTTGAAACCTGACCGCACCTGCAAAGATATCGCGGAGGATCGAATATGAAACGACTGAAAAATTTTTGTGCCTGCCTGCTCGCCGTCGCGCTTGCGCTCTCGACCGGCGCACTCGCTTTAGCTCAGGATAAAGCGCCGATCAGTCACGAATCGATGTGGCTGATGAAACGCATCGGCGCGCCCGTTCCGAGTCCCGACGGCAAATGGGTCGTCTTCTCTGTCGTCGAGCCTTCTTACGATGAGCGCGAGCAATCTTCCGATTTGTGGATCGTGCCGACTGACAAAAGCGCCAAACCTCGGCGGCTCACCGCGACGCGCGGCGCGGAGAGCGGGATCGCGTGGAGTCCCGACTCGCGCCAGATCGCTTTCGCGGCCCGACGCGAGGGAGACGAGGCCGCTCAGATTTATCTCCTCAACATCGCCGAAGGCGGCGAGGCTCAACGGCTCACTTCTATCTCAACCGGCGCGAGAGGCCCCAGGTGGAGACCTGACGGAAGAGCGATTCTTTTTTCAAGCACAGTCTTTCCCGGCGCGATAGATGACGAAGCCAACAAAAAAATCGCCGCCGAACGCCGCGCGCTGAAATACCGAGCCAGAGTCTATGACAGCTTCCCCATAAGAAACTGGGATCACTGGCTCGACGATACGCAAACCCATCTGCTCATTCAGTCGCTCAGCGCCGGAGCGATAGCGAAAGACCTGCTCGCGGGAACCAGACTCGTTTCAGAGCGCGGCTTCGGCGGGCGCGGCACAAGCTCCGCAGATGAGCTTGACGCAGTGTGGTCGCCCGACGGTCAATCGATTCTCTTCACCGCTACAACCGACAGTCACAAAGCGGCCTTTGCCAGCGTGGCGACCAATCTTTATCGAATTTCTGCCGAAGGCGGCGAGCCTGAGAGACTGACAAACGACGGAGCCTCCTACACGCGACCTCTTTTCCGTCCCGACGGCAAGGCGTTTTATGCGAATCGAACCGAAAACAATCAGAAGGCTTACAATCTTGACCGACTGGCGATGTTTTCCTGGCCCGCTGTCGGCGCTCCTTCGATCATCACTTCAGGCTTTGATCGCTCGGTGGGCGGATTAGCCTTTTCGCCCGACAGCAAGACGATTTACCTGACAGCGGAAGATGCGGGCAATGAAAAACTCTACTCGCTTGCGGCAAACGGCGGCGAAGTCCGATTGGCTATGGATATGACGCGAGGCGTTTATACGAATCTCGCCATCCCTGATCGCGCATCTTCGACTCTGATATTTGCCAACTGGGAGAGCGTCACCAATCCGGCTGAGATCGTGCGCATCGATCTCGCCAGCAAAACGCACGCGCATCTCACGGAGTTCAATGTCGCGGCGGCGGCTCGCATCGACTGGCAGCCGCTTCGCCATTTCTGGGTGACGGTGAAATCAGGCAAACGGATTCACAATATGATCGCGCTGCCTCCGGCCTTTGACGAAAATAAAAAGTATCCGCTGCTGGTGCTCATACACGGCGGGCCGCATGGCATGTGGCGGGATCAGTTCTTCCTCAGATGGAATTATCATCTTCTTGCGCGTCCGGGCTATGTGGTGCTGCTGACTGATTTCACAGGTTCTACGGGGTACGGCGAAAAATTCGCTCAGGATATTCAGGGCGATCCGTTCATCGGCCCTGCAAACGAAATCAACGACTCAGTCGATGAAGCTCTGCGCCAGTTCAAATTCATCGATTCAGCCCGACTGGCCGCAGCGGGCGCAAGCTATGGCGGGCATCTCGTCAACTGGCTTCAGGCGACGACTACTCGTTATCGCTGTCTCATCAGTCATGCGGGATTGATAAATCTGGAATCGCAATGGGGAACGAGCGACACGATTTATCATCGCGAGGTCAACAGCGGCGGGCCGCATTGGGAACAGGGGCGAGTGTGGAGAGAGCAAAACCCCATAAAGTTTGCGAAGAATTTCCGCACGCCCATCATGCTCACAGTCGGAGAGAATGATTTCCGCGTTCCGCTCAACCAGACGATTGAAAACTGGTCGGTGCTTCAGCGGCTTCAGATACCTTCCCGTTTGATAGTCTTCCCCGATGAGAATCACTGGATTCAGCGAGCCGAAAACAGCCGGTTCTTTTTCAGAGAAGTACACGACTGGCTGAGAAAATATTTGAGCAATTGAGATGGAACGAACAGGCTCCACGGCGAAGGCCCGTGTCAGGGTAGCCGTGAGGAGGAGATTCCGTGGAGCCTGACTCAATAAATTCAAATCACTGCTTGTTGAAGACCATTTTGTAGTCCTGTTTGCCGCGCGGGTTCTCACTGACGCGATGAACCTTGAGCATTTTTCCGCCTTCGGCCAGTTCAAGATGATCCATTGACGTTGCCTGGAAAGCGTTACCCTGCATTTCAAGATCAGAGACGGTGTTGAGTTCGAGAATTTTTCCGCCATCGAGCCATTTCGCTTTTCTTTTGGCTTTGCCCGTCATTCGGCCCGTGACATCCGAAGTAGTCTCGCTGCCGTCAAGCATGTAGACAGTAGGCTGTCCTGGCCCCATCTGGCCTTCGGGAACTCTTTTGACTTCGATTTTTATCTGCTTGTCATCCTGAGTGATGATCCAGGTGAAATCCGCATTGGCCATCTGCTGCGGCAATCCTTCGCTCTTGGCTTTGTCCAAAGCCCAGGTTCCGGCAAAGTTCGTTCCCGCCATGTTTGCCGCAACTGCGAAACCCAGCGACAGCATCACGGCGATGCCCGTTAGTAGAAACCTCTTCATTATGGTGTGTCTCCTTGTCTTTTGTTTCGGATGATAGATCAGGTCTATGCTCTGACCAGTGGCCAAAACGAAGGCCGTCCGTGCGCGGTTACATTTTTTTCCGGCCCCGACGGTTTGCGCGCCCGCCGCGGGTTGTATAAAAATGCGGAGTGCGGAGTGCGGAGTGCAGAGTTTGTTTATTCCGCATTCCGCATTCCGCACTCCGCACTCGAAGGGGGATCGATCTTGGAGCCTGTATCGCACTACTTCTACTCACATCGATTGAAGCTTCATTTCTGGGACTGGGGACAGGGAAAAAAACCTCCGCTCATTCTGGTTCACGGCGGGCTGGATCACGCGAGAAACTGGGACTGGGTGGCCCGCGCGCTGAGAGACGACTATCACGTTTACGCGATGGATTTGCGCGGACACGGCAACAGCGAGTGGTCTGAGGGCGCGCTCTACAGCGTGGCCGAGCATATACTCGACCTGTCGGCGCTGATCGACATCATCAATGATTATCCGATCTATCTCGTCGGCCATTCGCTCGGCGGCGTGGTCGTGCTGCATTACGCGGGGATTTATCCTGAACGGGTAAAGAAGGTCGTCGCCATCGAAGGACTCGGCCCGCCGCCCACATCGAGATTCTTTCGTCCCGCTGATGAAAAGATGCGAACGTGGATCGAAAGCATTCGAAACACCGAGCGGCGCGACCCGCACACATACCCTGATCTCGAAGCGGCGGTAGCGCGAATGAAGGAAGCGAACAAACATCTTTCGGATGAAGTGGCGCGACACCTGACTCTGCACGGGACGAACTGGAATGCTGATGGATCGCTGATATGGAAATTCGACAACTATGCGCGGGCGTTTTCCCCTTACGGACAAAACATCGAGGATTCGAAACAGATTCTCAGTTGCGTCACCTGTCCGGCGCTTCTGTTCTGGGGGATGGAAAGCTGGGCGCAAGACCCGGAGTCAGACCCGCGCTCGGCGGTGATAAAAAATCATTCGATAGTCAAAGTGCCGAACGCGGGCCACTGGGTTCACCACGATCAGTTGGAATTGTTTTTAACACGGACGAAACGGTTTCTTGCTGAAGAATGAATTTTGTCCGTAGTCAGTGGTCAGTTGTTCGCTTCCTGAAGTCACGCAACTGAATCAAAGAGTCGAGACAACGGACGACGGACAACGGACACCTGATCAATCAAACAAATCAGGCTGCTCGCGGGTTATCCTCGCCCAGAGCGGCTGGAACTGGAACCAGCCCGCGAGATTATTACCGACCTGTTGTTGAGTCAGCAGCGCGTTTTCGTGATCGATCTTTATGGGCTTGCCTGCGGCTTCGGCCAGAAGTTGCGCCTGACAGCTTCTCTCCATCGTTATGAACCACCATGCGGCTTCATCTACGGACTGGCCGACGGTCAGCAGTCCATGATTGCGAAGTATGATCGCTTTGCGCCCTCCGAGATCATCGGCGATCCTGCGCCCTTCCCCCTGATCGTAGACGACGCCAGTGAAATCGTCGAACAGAGCGTGATCGTCATAAAAGGCGCAGGCATCCTGAGTGATAGGATCGAGCAGTCGGCCAAGCGATGACCACGTTTTGCCATAAAGCGAATGCGCGTGAGCCGCTCCCACGACATCAGGCCGCGCTTTGTGTACAGAAGAATGAATAGCGAAAGCGGCGACATTGACGGGCAGGTTTCCTTCCACGACCTCTCCCTTGTCGTTGACCAGAATCAAATCCGAGACTCTTATCTGGCCGAAGTGCATACCGAAGGGATTGACCCAGAAATGATCCGTCCGCTCAGGGTCGCGGGCTGTTATGTGACCGGCCACGCCTTCATCGAAACCGCATTTCGAGAACAGTCGAAACGCCGCTGCCAGCCTTTGTTTTCTGTGCAGGCGTTCCTCTTCCAGCGTTTCGAATGTCGGCGGTGTAGGCAGATTGAAAACCTGCTGCGGTGGGACAATCATCTTTTGCGTTTTGGACATGATTTTTCTCCTTTGCGAACAGTTTCCAGTTTCCAGTTTCCAGTTTCCAGCTTTTCATCGCTTCAGGATGTAGATGAAAACAACAATCGATGATTCATCGAAAAACAGCTACCAGCGTAACAACTGAAAACTGAAAACCGAAAACTGAAAACTATTCCGGGAAGCCTTCGACTCCTTCATCCAGTTGAACGCCGAGCGAGTTCAGCACTCCGGCCAGCAGATGATAATGCCCGACGGTGAACAGAAGATCGATCAACTGAGTCTTGTCGTATCGGGTCGAAAGAATCGCCCACGTCTGATCGCTAAGAAAATTATTTCGGTGCAGTTCATCGACCGCTCGGATCAACACAGCGTCGAAGATGTTCCATCCCTGCGCCATCGGGCCTTCCTTGATGCGGGCGATCTCTTCGGGCTTCAATCCGGCCTGCTCGCCGAGAATCACATGCTGCGACCATTCGTACTCGCCCCGCGTGAGCCACGAGATTCTCAGTATCAGCATCTCGCGCTCGCGCGCCGGGAGAGTCGATTTGAAAAGCAACTGGCCGCCGAAGGTCATCCAGCGACGAAATAGTTTCGGGTGATTAGCAAGCGTGGTGAAAATATTGAGCAGGCGACCCTGTTGCTTCGCCGGTTCGAGAATCTCGCGAATCTCATCAGACCATTCGGATTCAGGCAGAGGCGCGACGCGCGGCTCTTTCAATCGCATTCTCAGTCTCCGTGATTTGATATATTCTGCGGAGGCGACTTCACTCTATCACAACGCCTTTCCAGAATGCCACGTAGCCCTTGATTTGACTGGCCGCTTCCTTCGGCTCAGGGTAATACCACGCAGCGCCAGGGTTGGCATCATCGCCGACGACTATGTCGTAATAGCTCGCCAGTCCTTTCCACGGACAGGTCGAGCGAGCCTCGCTTGCGCGAAAATAATCCTGATTGATCGAATCGGGCGGGAAGTAATGATTCCCTTCCACCACGATAGTCTCGCCGCTTTCGGCAAGTACAGTTCCCTTCCAGATAGCTTTCATGATTTCTCCTAAAAAAAGTCTGGCGTCTGGAGTCTGGAGTCTGGAGTCCGAATGCCTGGGGTATCCTGTTCCCCATCACCCATCACCCATTACCCGTCACCCATCACCCAATATTATCCAAAGCAATATAATCGCCCGTCCTGATCGCCGACGACTATGCGGCGGTCGGCTATCGCGGGCGATGCTGAAATGGGCGCTCCGGCAGTGAACTCCCAAACCTTCGCGCCGGTTTGAAAATCGAGTACATAAAAACGACCGTCGTTCGAGCCTGCGAACACGCGACCATCGGCAAGCGCAGGCGATGATTCGACGCGGGCGCGCGTCGCGAATGTCCAGATTCGTTTTCCCGTCGCTGCATTCAGACAATGCAGCATCTTGTCGCGCCCGCCCACGACTACGCGACCATCGACTACACCCGCTGAAGCATAGAAGGGGAACTGTCGCTGCGGATGTGTGTATCGCCACACAAGTTTGCCTGTCTTGACGTTTACGCCAAGCACGTCGTTGTTGAATGTCCCATAGTAAGCAGACTGTCCGACTATTGCGGGAGACGCTCCCGTGTATGCGCCCGAATGAAAGCTGAAAATCTCTTTGCCGTCCGATACGCGAATGGCGCGGAACTGCTCATCGCACCCGGATATGAAAGCCGTGCCTTCAGATATGCCCGCAGTGCAATGCACCTGACCTTCGGTTCTGAACTTCCAGACAAGATCGCCTTTGCGCGCATTGAGGCAATAGAGATGCTCATCATAAGAGCCGATCAGAACTTTATCGCCGACGACTACGGGCGAGGATTTCAATTCATCGTTCGTTTTGAAAGTCCATACTCCGCTGCCATCAGAAGCATTGACCGCATGAACGTAGCCCGAAAGATCGCCTATGTAAACAAGCCCGCCCGAAACACAGGGCGACGATTCGCCGACCGGCCCTTTGGTCTGGTACTTCCATTTCTCCTGCCCGCTTTGCAAATCTATGGCCAGCAACTCGCCTTTCTGCGAGCCGACATAAACGACGCCGCCAACAATCGCCGCGCTCGATTCTATCGATTCGCCCGCGTTGTAAGTCCACAGCAATTTGAGATCGCGCGGTATGCCTGACAGTGAAATGCCTGTGAGTTGAGGATTGCCGCGAAACTGCGGCCACGAGTCTGCTGGTGTGTAAGTCTGCGTCTGCGCTAAAGAAGGAAAAGGGCAAGAGGAAAAAGGCAAAAGTATCAGCAGCAACGCAGACAACACGGCAGGCCCGGTCATTGATCGCGGATCGACCTTTTTCCTTTTTCCTTTTTCCTTTTTCCTTTTCAAAACGCGCATTGATAAACCTCCAGAGCAGCAGCCCTGTCGAACGGGCGGGGATTGAAGCGGCCTGTCCACTGCTCGGCAGCTTCTTCGGCAAGAGAGGTGAGGTCATCTCTCGAAACGCCTTCATCGCTCAATCGCGCGGGCAGTCCTCCCGCTCGCGCCAGTTGCTCAAGCCTGCGGGCGAGCGATTCTGACGCATCGCCATTTGAATGCCCATCACCGGCCTTAGTCAATGAGAACAATTCCGCATAGCGTGAGTCGACCGCCTGCGAGTTCCAACGAACGACCGTAGGCAGCAACAAAGCGATGGCTATGCCATGAGTCGTGTTGTAATGAGCGGTCAGGGGATTAGCGCAGGCGTGCGTTGCGCCGAGCATCGAATGCTCGATGGCCATGCCTGCGAAGTAAGCTCCAAGCTGCATACCTGAGCGAGCTTCGATGTCGTCGGGATTGTCGAGCGCGCGCTCGTAAGCCGATTCGAGCAAGCGCCAGGCTTCGCGCGAGAAGACTTCAGAAACACGGTTGCGCTTCGTGGTCACAAAAGTTTCAACCGCATGAGCTATCGCGTCATACCCGGCAATTGCAGTCACGCTTTGAGGCTGCGAAATTGTAAGGCAGGGGTCGAGTATTGCCACGCGAAAAGCCGCCTGTCTGTCGCCGCAAGCCATCTTGACGTGCGTCACGGCGTCGGAGATGAGCGCGTAGCTTTGCGCTTCGCTTCCCGTCCCGGCGGTCGTCGGAATGCCTATCATCGGGAGCATCGGGCGCGTGGTCTTGCCATAGCCCTGATAATCCTGCATTCGCCCGCCGTTGGTGAGCAGAAAATTTATGCCCTTCGCGCAATCCATCGAACTTCCGCCGCCAAGCCCTATGATCGAATCAATCGCGAGTGAAGCAGCGAAATCGCGCCCTCGCTCGATCATGCTTGTATCGGGGTTCGGGTCGAAGTCATGAAAAGCGATGACATCAATGCCCGCGTTGTGAAGCGGCGACGAGGCTTCTTCGACGTGGCCCGACGCGACGAGACCGTGATCGGCGACGAGCAGCGCGCGACGGAAACCCAACTCGCGCGCAACTTCGCCGAGTCGGCTTACCGCGCCTTTTCCGAATATGACTCTCGTGTGTGGATCGAAATCGAATGATTGCATATTTGTATTCAACAGTCGGCCTTCTCCCAGATGATGCTGTATCGCCATAGCAGATGTCGTCTCACTTCAGCCCCGGTCATGCGTTTCGCGCACATCTCGCGCACGCGGGAAAGAGTCAGATAAGTATCGTGTCTCCCGTGTTCAGTCCACGCTGCGCGCATTTCGCGAGGTGGCCTCAGCCGACCGCTTTTGATCAGCCTCAAAAAAATGTTCGCCGGAAAAGCCATAACGCCCATGAAATTTTCCCACAGCCCCTCTGCCTGAAAAAGATCGAGTATGACCAGCACGCCGCCGGGGCGGAGCGCGTCTCTCATCCTCACAAGCATTTTCTCCATTGGCAGATGATGCAAAGTCGCTATCGATACGATGCAGTCGAAATGATCGGAAGGAAATTCTGTTTCAACCGCATCGGCGATTTGGAAATCAATATTCGAGAACTCGCGGGAGTGATCCTTAGCTACTCGAATCATGTTCGGCGACAAGTCGAGGGCCAGAACATGCGTTGAGCGGGCGGCCAGAGCGCGCGTGAACAATCCTGTTCCGCAACCAATATCGAGTGACCTCTCGCAATGCGAGGGAAGATGCTTGACGAGAAAATCGTAATAAGGGCGGTAGCGATCCGAGGGTTTCGAAAGCGAGGCTATTCGATCAAAGTCTGATCGAATAGCCTGCATTGAATGCTTCGATACGGTTCTAACAACTTCGTCGCTCACTGCTCACTTCTTTCCTGCTTTGTTCTCGGCTATGGCGAACAGGTGATTGCGACCGCGGACGAAGATCATGCCGTCTGAAATCGCGGGCGTAGCCATCAACACTTCGCCCATCCTGTTCGTCGCCAGAAGTTCATATTTCGGGCCGGTCTTCACGACGAAGATATCGCCGTCCTCGCTCGTGAGATAAAGCTTGCCGTCCGCCGCGACGGGTGATGCGCTGTATGATCCGCCGCGGCCTGCTATCCTCTGCTCATAAATCAACTCGCCCGTCCGCGCGTTGTAGCACCCAAGCACGCCGTTATTGGAATTCGTGTAGAGATAATCTCCGTAGGCGAGCGGCGTCGGTTGATAGGGGCCGCCCTTCATTTTGCTCCACGCGATGAACTCATTCGATTCCCTGCCCGCTTCGAGCGAGATGTCGCCCGTCGCGCCCGCGCGAATCGCATAGATCGGTTTTATCGGGCGATAGCCTGACGTGACGAATATCAGATCGTGCGCGATTATCGGAGTCGGACATGTGATGAGCGAATTTCCCTTGAGTCGCCACAACTCTTTTCCGGTCATCGGATCGTAACCGGCTATCAGGTTCGTCCCGTTGGCTATGACTTCCGCTCGCCCCTTGCCTTCATAAACCGTAGGCGTACCCCACGAAGGAAGCTCGTCGCGCTTCGTGCGCCAGACTTCCCGGCCAGTATTGATATCGAATGCGACTATGAATGAACCGTTGCGCGCGTCGTTTTGAATGATGACCAGATTTTTATAAATTATCGGGGAACTGCCCGCGCCCCATTGCAACTCGCGCACATTGAAAGCTCCGAGGTCGAGAAAGCCTACGTCCTGTTTCCACAGAAGTTTTCCGCCCATGTCGTAGCAGTAGAGACCTTCGGAACCGAAGAAGGCGACGACATATTTACCGTCAGTCGCGGGAGTGGAATTCGCGTGAGTCGATTTGATATGGCGTCTGAGTTTAGGTATGCCTTCGTGCGAGACTTTCTCCCATAGAATTTTTCCCGTGCGCTTGTCGAGGCAATAAACTTTCCACTGATGCTTGAGTTTGAAATCCTGGGCCTCATCTCCATCGCCGAACAGCCCGTGTCGAAGGTAAGGATTCGGGTCATCGCTTGCCGCTGTCGTGACAAATAATCTGTTGCCCCACACGACAGGACTCGAATGAGCCAGCCCCGGAATAGTCGTCTTCCATTTTATGTTGACGCCTTTTTCCGTGTCCCATTGAACAGGCGGATTCGTCCCATCGGCGAGACCTGAAGCGCGCGGCCCGCGAAATGAAGGCCAGTTCTGCGCCTCAGCCATCGAACAACATAAAATCAAAAGCAGCAGTTTTTTCATAGGAGTCGAGAGTCGAGAGTCTGGAGTCNNGACTCCAGACTCCAGACTCTCGACTCCAGACCCTTTTTAAGGCTTGGCTGCCGGTTTTTCCGACAGCGCGTAAAGCTGATTGCGATTGACTATGAAAAGCGCGCCGTTGGCAGGCACCGGGGTGCAATAAACGGAGCTTCCCATATTGACTTCCGAAATCAGTTTCTTTACCTTGCCCGCCTGCATCACCACCACATCGCCGTCTTCATCTCCCAGATAGACTTTCCCGTCTACGGCGAGAGGCGAACCCCAGATGGCGGCGAACAGATCGTGAACCCAGTAGACCTGGCCCGTCTTCGCGTCGAGGCAATGGAGGAAGCCGCTGAAGTCCGGGTAATAGATCAGGCCGTCGTAGATCGCGGGCGTCGAAATGCTGCGACGTATCTTGTCGTAATGCCAGACGAGTCCGGTCTTGGTGATGTCGCCGCGCTTCGCAGGATCGATGCAGTAGAGGTGGCCCACGCCTTCGCCATGCTCAGGGTCTTGCCCGTTGGCGATATAAATCTTGTTGTCATAGATGACGGCGGTGCTGATGAGTTCGTTGCGCGTCTTGGGCCATACGGAATCCTTCGGGTTTGTATCGAACTCCCAGAGCCGTTTTCCTGTCATCGCCTCATAGCCGCGAATCCATCCGTCGCCCTGTCCCATCACTACCTGCACGACTCCATCTATTGTGCCGACCGAACACGATGCCCATTGACCGTGAAGTATGCGATCCCCTACGGGGTTGTCTTCCCACACGAGCTTTCCGGTTTTCTTGTTGACGGCGATGATGGCCGGGGCTTTAGGCGAAGGGATGTTGACGTGGCTTTCATCCTGACCGTTGGAAGTGCTGACGAACATCAGATCGCCGTAAGTTACGGGCGAAGAGTTGGCCAGATTGTGCGGAGCCGCGCCGACTTCTTCTATCATGTCGAACTTCCACACGATATCACCGTCATTAGGGCCGGTGAATTTTTCGCCCTTGAACGGCCCGTCATTTTCGCCGTCCGCAAATCCTTCTGTGTCGGCGCAGACAAGCTCCGCGCGATTCGAGACATAATAAACCCGGTCGCCTTCGATCAGAGGCGACGAGGCGATGCCCTGATACGGCCAGTCGTTGACACGGCCTGCGCCGAGCTTTTCGTGTGTGATCTGCCAGAGGAATTCGCCGTCAGATTCGCGGAAGCACATCACCACGCCTTTGTCGCCGGTCTGCTTGGGATCGCGCAAGCCCTCGTTGTTGGTGCCGACGAAAACTTTCCCGCCTGCGACCGTAGGATTGCCATAGGTCTGAGAGCCGAGCGCGGCCACCCACTTGACGTTCTTTTTCGTCGCCGTGTCCCAGATCGTGGGCAGCCCTTTCATGTTGGAAACCATGTTGCGGTCAGGCGTGCCGCCCCACATAGGCCAGTCGCCCGAACCGGGATCGGAAGGCGACACCCTCGCGGTGAGCGTGATCGCCAATGCGCACAACACAGAAAGCGCAAGCGCGCCGCAAGACTTTCTCTTATTCATGTTGCCTCTCCTTTGGAAGATGCCAGATGCTAGAGGTCAGATGTTAGTGAAAACTGCTGGAGGTTCATTATTGGCCCAACTACTAACATCTAACAGCTAACATCTAACATCTTCTTACCTGTTAGGTGTCACCTTGAAATTGTCGAAGTAGACTTCATTAGAAGCGTCTCCGTAGATGCCGGGGTTCCCGTGAAGATTCGGCATCGAATCAATTTTCTCGATCAGCCATTTGTCAGGCTCCGCTTCGCCCACTGCCCAAGCCTTCCCTCGCACGCGCACTTTTCCGTCTGCCATCGTCTGCACTTCGAGTTTGAGTCGATACCAGGTATCGGGCTTCCATTCGAAGGGAGCTTTGACGGTGCGCTCTGTTTCAGGCTGCCACGATTGAAGCTCTATTCTCTGATCGTTTCCGAACAGCACCAGCGAATAACGTTGAGTCACGACTCCGGCATCGCCCATCTGACGACGTTTCAGAGTCGCGCGAACATCGACCTCAGTAGTGTAGTTGGAAAGGGTGTGCCATCCGACGAAGGCGCGCGCGCGTTTGAAGATCGGCGGGTTGGGCTGCTTCATCAGCACTTTCTTTCCGTCAAGCACGCGCACGACGTATTTGCCGGTAAGGTTGATCCAGTGCGTAGGCCCGCCGTCTATCGGATAGGATTCGAAATCATCAGAGTAAGGCGGCATCCCGACTACGCGCAGTCGCGCTGCGCCCGTGAGATTGCCAACCGTCGCTTTGACGATTCCCGCCTGCGCCTGATCTGACGAAGCGGTGAATGTGCCATCAGGCTTGATGTCGCCTTTCAAATGATCAAGCGACCACTGAGCCTGCTCTTCACGGATGAACAAACCGTGTTCATCAAAGAGACGCGCATGGAATCGAATAGACTCTCCCGGCTTCAACATCAACTCTGTAGGCGTGACCTGAACGTAAGCGGGAGCCGCTCCCGCCTGCGCTGTCGTGACAACAGCGTCGGGCTTCCACAAAGTTCCAGTCGCCTTTTTGCCAATGCAATAAAGGGTATGATCCGTGACAAGATAAACTCTGCCGCGAGAGACGGCCACCGAAGCGATGATTTGTTCGGGCGTGCCTTCGGTCCCTAGCTGATCTTCGTCGAGGACTTCGCATTTGTCGGCGCCGGGTTTGAGTATGAAGAAGCGCCCGTTTTCGCTGCCGACATAGAGCTTGCCGTCTGCCAGTACGGGCGAGGCTTTCTGAATCGTACCGAGGTTGATCTGCCAGAGCGCCTTTCCCGTGTTGACATCGTAGGCGAAAAGATTCGCGCCGTTATCGACCTGATAGAGCCGGTCGCCATCGATGATGGGCGAAGAGAATCCGCCCTGCCATCCGGTTATGGCCCACTTGGCTTTGTCTCTGGTGATTTGCCCTTTGGAAGTCGCGTCGAGAGCGGCAAGAAGTCCCATCTCGCTCGTGTCGAGGTTTTCTTCGCTATGGCTCACGATGGCGGTCGTGCCTTTGAGGACGACTCCAGTGTTTATGCCGCGTTTGGCCATCGTGAAGCTCCAGACATGCTCGCCCGTCTGCGCCTTCATCGCGTGAGTCGCGCCGTCTCCGCCACCTGAAATGAAGAGCCGAGTGCCGTTGATTACAGCTACTACGGGAGGCGCATAAGTCGTGTCATAAGGCCGCTGGCCCGGAGTCGTCATCCACACGCATTCGCCAGTCTTTTTGTTGAACGCGATGAAGCGGTGACGACGTTGCGACTGATCGCCCCATCCGTCGTTAGGGCCGCTCACTATAACAAGCTCGCCTTCGATCACGGGCGAGACGGTTCTTCCGCCGTGAGTCGTCCACATACCGAACTCTTCGGCGAGCGAGCGTTCCCATATCAGTTTGCCGTCTTTTGAAAGGCAGAGCAGATGGCCTCCGCCTCCGTTGGCATAGATGTTTCCCGTCGCCGGATCGGCGGCGGGCGAGGCCCAGCCTATGCGATGAGTCGGGACATCGCTTGAGTGGACATTGAATTTGTACTCCCAGACTACTTTGCCCGTGTCGGCATTGAGGCACAGGACGCGCTCCTGAAGCGATGCGCCCTTCCCTGCTCCGTTTTGCAGATAAACGCGGTCGCCTAAAACCACGGGCGAGGAGCGCGCGCCGAAGGGAGCTTTCCACAGAAGGTTTTCGCCTGAAGGAGACCAGCGCACGGGAAGCCCTTTTTCAACCGAGATGCCGTCCCGGTTGGGGCCGCGCCATTCATTCCAGTCACTTACAACGGCGGGTTTCTGCGGACTGAGAAAGGAGGTGAGCAGGATGAAAGATAGCGGCAAGGCCAGAAAATTATTCATGGTTGATCCTCAGCCATAAGTGTTTGTATTCGCGCAAACCGAATACGAAATCGGGACGGGAAAAGTTATCGCCCTTTGCCTGATCGCTTGACTTCACTTGATCCAAGATATAATTTTGCGCAAGCCTGAGTCAAGCGCGGATGATTTGGAATACTGACCCGTCCCGGAACAGTTCTTCCTTGAAACAAGGCGCTCGGTGAAGCCGTAAAACATGCATTCTACAACAAAATCAGCTTTGGCACGAACGAGCCTCAAGGCTCCCTAACCGTCAAGAGGGTGATATGAAGTCGAAGGCTGCAACAGTGATGCTGGCGCTCCTGCTCTCTATCGCGGCGCGCGCGCAGTCGGCGGGCGACGAGTTTATAGCCGCCGCCCGCAAAGGCGATATCGAACGTGTCCGGGCGATGCTCGACCGCGGAGTGGATGTCAACTCGAAGTCTCGCTATGGCGCGACTGCGCTTTCTTTCGCCTCCGAACACGGCAATCTGGAACTTGTCCGTCTGCTCGTAGAGCGCGGCGCGGATGTCAATGTGAGAGACACATTCTATAATTCCGATCCTGCCACCTGGGCCGCGATCAAGGGGCATGTGGAGATCGTCGGCCTGCTGCTCGATAAGGGCGCTCGCGGCAAGGATCAGATTTTGATGATAGCGGTGCAGAGCGAAAAACCCGCGTTGGTCAAGGTCGTGCTGGAAAAAGGCGGCCTGCAACCCGCGACGCTCACGCAGGCGCTCTCGATGGCGGAACGTCAGAAACAATCTGAGATCGTAGAGATGCTCAAGGCTGCGGGCGCGAAGCCTGGCCCGAAAGCCGATTTCAAAGTCGACGCGGACACGATGAAAAGCTACACGGGGTCGTACAAAAACGATCAGGTCGGCGAAATCGTCGTCGGATTGAAAGACGACAAGTTGACGCTGACCCTCGCCGGACAACCGACTTACACGCTCGCCGCGTTCGACAAGACGACATTCCGTCTGGCTGAAGTCGAAGGCATTCAGATCAAATTCAAAGTCGAGGCCGACAAGGTGACGGGCTTCACGCTCACGCAATCGGGTCAGACTTTCGAATTCAAAAAGGCCGAGCAGAAATGACCGCTCTCGTATCATCAGGGGGAATTATGATCAAGCGCATCGCAATGATTTGTTTTTGTCTCTTCATCGCCTCAACCGCAGACGCGCAGAACTGGCCTTCGTTTCGCGGGCCGCAGGCTTCGGGCATAGTCGAAGGACAGCCGACGCCCACAAACTGGGACGCGGAAAAATCGACCAACGTGGTGTGGAAAATTCCCATTCCGGGGCTGGCTCATTCAAGCCCCGTGGTGTGGGGCAATAAACTCTTCATTACCTCGGCAGTGAGCAGCGAAGCAAAGCCATACTTCCGACACGGACTCTACGGCGATGTCGATACGGCTGAGGATTACAAGCTCAAACATCAGTGGAAGCTCTATTGCCTCGACAAGCGCACGGGAAAAATTCTATGGGAGAAAGTCGCCCACGAAGGCGTACCGAAAACCAAACGTCACATCAAATCGACTCACGCGAATTCCACTCCCGCGACTGACGGTAAATATGTCGTCGTCTTCTTCGGCTCCGAAGGTCTGCATTGCTACGATCTCAACGGAAAACTTCTTTGGAGCAAAGACCTCGGCATACTCGATGCCGGATGGTTTTACGATCCGGAATATCAGTGGGGTACGGCAAGCTCACCGATTATTTACAAAAACCTCGTGATCGTTCAGTGCGACGTGCAGAAAGATTCTTTCATCGGCGCTTTCGACATCAAGACGGGCAAGGAATTATGGCGCACGAAGCGCGACGAGCATCCTTCGTGGGGATCGCCTACGGTTTATGAAGGCAAGGGGCGAGCCGAGATCATCACCAATGCCACGCGCGCTATTCGCTCTTATGACCCGATGACCGGCAAAGAACTGTGGTCGATGACCGGCAACCCGGAAGTTACGGCGACGACTCCCATCATCGCCCATGACTTGATATTCGTCGTCAATCACTATCGCCCCAATCAACCGATCTATGCCATTCGTCCGGGAGCTACGGGCGACATCTCGCTCAAAAAGAATGAAACCTCGAATGCGTCCGTCGCCTGGAGCTATCAGCAGGGCGGGGCCTACATGCCGACGCCGCTCGTTTACGGCGATCTGCTTTATGTCTGCCCCAACAACGGAGCGTTGAGAGTATTCAACGCCAGAACAGGCGAGCGGGTTTATCAGGAGCGCATAGGCGGGACAGGAGGCTCATACAGCGCGTCGCCCGTAGCCTCGAACGGCAAGATTTATTTTCCGAGCGAAGACGGAGAAATTTTCGTCGTGCGCGCAGGGCCGAAATACGAGTTACTTGCGACGAACAAGATGGGCGAGTTGCTGATGGCCACGCCCGCCATTTCAGACGGCATGATCTTCGTGCGCGGTATCAGTCACCTGTTCGCCATAGCAGATTCGACGGCAGCGAAGCGATGAAGCGATGAAGAGGTGTGGGAGTGTGGGAGTGTGGGGGCAATGACGCCCCTCGACTGTGCGTGGAGGTGGATAGAACACCGATCATCCACTCACAGTCTTTTCCCCAGTATGTATTCAGGTATTGACTGGGCCATCCCAACTGGCTGTCAACATACTCTTGATGTACGGATAATGCTGACCGTGTTTGCGCAGGTTGAATTAGGTCAACAGAAGCGCGAGCGGCGTCCTGATTATCCATACTAAAAGCCATAAAACTTTGCAGCTTTTATACATCTTCCATCTTGAATAGGTGTACTAATGGGGGTAGAATTCGACCGCTCTTAGTATGGCTACATCAGAGTTGAACGTAACCGCTCTCGCGGTGGTATGATAAGTCTCTCTTCGTAAGCTCAGTTTTCAGAGAATCAAAATGGTTATACCCGATACCCACTCTGAATCTACCAGACCCAATCTCGAAGTCGCTGATGTCCTTCGTCTCTTCGGCGATGACTACCTTCGCTCTCATAAC
>DLHY01000037.1 GCA_002483445.1 Blastocatellia bacterium UBA7656 | reverse complement strand
TCAATGACTGCGTAACATCAGTCTCTCATTCATATCTGAGCGCAACCATCGGATCTACTCGCGTGGCCCGACGTGCCGGGATGTAACAGGCCGCCATCGCCACACAGGTGAGCAGCGCGGCAATGGCTGTGAAGACGAGCGGGTCGGTCGCGCTCACGCCGTAAAGCAGACTCTTCATCAATCGCGTCAATCCGAAAGAGGCCGCAAGCCCGACCGCCACTCCGGCAAGCGAGACCTTGAGTCCATGTGCCACGATCATTTTGGTGATATCGGTCGAAGCGGCTCCCAGAGCCATTCTCACGCCTATCTCGTGCGTGCGCTGGGTGACCGAATAACTCATCACGCCGTAAATTCCTACCGAGGCGAGCAGCAGAGCGAGCGCGGCGAACAGAGCGATCAGAAATGTGTTGAACCGGGGCCGCGCCATCGATTCTCTGATCAGTTGCTCCATCGAGCGGATGTTGTAGAGCGGAAGCTCCGCGTCGAGGCCGCGGATTTCGGAGCGGACGGCTGAGATGAGACTTGAAGGATCGGATTCGGTTTTCATAACCAGAGTCGCGCCGCGCGAGGGGATTTGCGTCGAAGCCGCGTACATCTGCGGATAAGGTTCCTGACCCATGGCTTCATGGCGCACATCGCCCACTATGCCGACTATCGTGGTCCACGGACTCGTCTGCGGATCGGCCAAATTGATTTTGCGGCCCAGCGGGTCTTCGTCAGGAAAGTATCGCTGCGCGAATGTTTCATTTATCACTGCCGCGAGCGGCCCGCCGGCGCGATCCTCGCTGGAGAACAGGCGACCGCGTTTTAAGGGGATGTTCATGACGCGAAAGTAATCCGAGCCTGCCAGGTAAGCTTCCGTATCCTGAAACTGATCGGGAGGCAGGGGCGGGCGACCCTCGATGACGAATGCCAGAGCATTGCTGTTGCCGCTCATCGGGAGAGCATCTATCAGCCCGCAGGCTTCTATGCCGGGAAGCGCCGAGACTCTTTCGATTAGTTGATTGTAAAAGGCGGACATCTGCTGCGCTTGGCCGTATCGGGTTCGCGGAAGCTGAATCTGAGCCGTCAGCACTCCCTCCGGGCTGAAGCCGGGATCGACTTTTTGAAGCTTGGCGAAACTGCGCGCAACGAGTCCCGCGCTTATCAGCAACACGAGCGCGATTGCGATCTCGGCAGCCGCGAGCGTGTTGCGCAAAATATGCCCGCCCGACTGAGCCGAGTCGCGCCCTCCTTCCTTGAGGCATTCGCCGAGATGAGTGGAAGAAGCTTGAATGGCAGGCGCAAGTCCGAACAGGATTCCTGTTACGATTGACACGACGAGCGTGAAGATTACGACTCGCGCATCGAGGCTTATCGAATCGAGTCGGGGAAGATCGGCGGGGCTGAAGGAAATCAGAACATCGATGCCCCACACGGCAAGCCCAAGTCCCGCGGCTCCGCCTACAATCGAGAGCATCACGCTTTCGGTGAGCAACTGGCGTATGACTCGTCCGCGTCGCGCGCCGAGTGCTGCGCGAATGGCTATCTCTTTTCTTCTCGTGGCGGCGCGCGCGAGCAGGAGATTGGCGACGTTCGCGCAGGCGATCAGGAGCAGAAGACCGACGGCGACCATCAGGAATAAAACATTGAGTCGAATATTGCCGACGAATCTTTCGTGAAGCGGGATGACCTTCACGCCCCAGCTTGCGTTGGTCGCCGGGTACTGCTCGGCGAGACTGGCGGCTATCTGATTCATCTCTGCCTGAGCCTGATCGATTGAAACTCCGGCCCTCAGTCGCGCGATGACGCCGAGGTAATCAGACCTGCGAGTTCCGGGCTGCGCGTAGTCGAGGCGGAAGGGCATCCACAAATCCGAGTGCGGGGCATCGGGTCGCGGATTGCGAAACTCAGAGGGGAGGACTCCGACGATAGTCGTGGGATTGCCATTGATGGTGATTGCTTTTCCGATGATCTGCGGATCGGAGCCGAATTTTCTTTGCCACAATCCTTCGCTGATGATGACCACTCGCTCGGCGTTCGGAATGTCTTCTTCGGGGGTGAACGTGCGGCCAAGTTTGGTCTGCGCGCCAAGCACAGAGAAAAAGCCGTCGGTCACCATACCGCCGAGCGCGCGCTCAGGCTCGCCCTCTCCGGTCAGTATCACCGACGTTCGCGCGAAGGCTCCCATCGCTTCGAAGCTCTGCGAGAACCTTTTCCAGTCGGCGTAATCGGGAGCCGAAGCGGTTTCTTCCGCGACGTTGTTTGCAGGGTTGGTTCCCCATATCCACACGAGTCTTTCAGCCTCGGCGTAGGGAAGTGGACGAAGCAAAACGGCATTGACGACGGTGAATATCGCGCTGTTGGCTCCTATGCCTAAGGCGAGGGCGAGGGCGGCGATGAGCGTGAAGGCGGGCCTTTTCGTGAGCATTCGCAACCCGAATCTTACGTCCTGAAAAAAAGTTTCCATCAATCTCTCCTCCGTAAAAGTCTGGAGTCCAGAGTCTGAAGTCTGGAGTCCGTTATTTGGAGTTGTCACCTGTTTCCGAACAGGTACAGTAGGCTGCCAGCCTGCTGCTTCTCCACTTTTCGTACTTTCCGCGCGTCAACAGGCTGCCAGCCTGTTCTACCGGGCGACTCCTATGAAACCGATCTCTGGAGTGATAACCAAACTCTGTGCCGGGATGGAGAAAAAGTTAATTGCTTGAATGAGTGGATTTGATTTGTCGGCATTGATCGATACGGCTGATTCAAATGTTCGATTCCGGGATACGGATTTCCCATAATCGCGAATGATTTGCGCATTCTCCCGCGTTCGTTACAATGTCATTTTGACAGGCAACCGTGCGGCTCTTCATCGGGAGGAGAGGATATGAAGCGAGTCTACCTTTTCATCGGCTGGGGCATAGTGATTCTGGGATTGGTTCACATGCTTGCGACTCTGCGTTTCTTTGCCTCGCTGACAGGCGCTGCGCTGTGGTTTTTCAGCGGCGGAATAGCCATGTCGCTGACAGGCGCTCTCAATCTTCTGAATCATAGATATGGTTTGCTTGCGCCGGGGCTGAGGAGAGTGTGCATCGGGACGAACATAGTCATAACAGCATTCGGCATTGTTGCAGGAATGGTGAACAAAGCCAGCCTCGGCGAATTCGCCATCGTGCTGGGTCTTTGCGTGAGCGCGACCGCGATATCGATGAGTCGTCGGGCGCTGCTCTCGACTGTAGTAAGAGGATAACCTGACTTGCTGATCGGAAGAGCTTGCCTACCTTCGGGAGATACTCTATAAACCATTCGAGTAGAGACTGATTAAAGGGTTCCAACCTATGGCACGCAATAAGCCCCTTGTTTCTGAGTCGAGAAACTATATTGTAACTACCGTAGCCCAGGCTAAAGAGATTACATCGTCCTGGCTGCAGGAGATCGACCTGTGCAATGTGGTTGTTTTCGGATTGCCGGAAGTCGATGATCGCTATCACGTCTGGCGCGTGCCGTTATGCTATAGAGAATCAAACGCGAGAATGGGCGAGGCGGTAATCAACGCTTACACGACTGAGATAGTGCCTGAAAAAACGACCAGACCTGAAATGCTGGAAGCGCGCATTCTAAAGAAAGATGAAGAGCGCGTTGTGGCGAAGCGGAGAATTCCTGCTGCATATCCGATATCGAGCCTGCGTAACACCGTCGGTTTAAGCGATTGCGTCGCTCTCATAGATGAGATGCCCGCCGCTTCGGTTGATCTGGTTTTCACGTCTCCGCCTTACTTTAATCAGACTGGGAAAACTCGCGCGTTTTGATATGGGGTTTATATGTCCGGGCAATTCGGAGATTTCAAAGGATAAATTGAATCGCTACGAGAAACAGGTGGAGATTGGAGAGGTTTTAAGCGAATCCACGACTTTTATCGTAGTCGACCGACTGCCTGCAAAAAGCAGAAAGACTCAGAAACTATCGGAAAAAATAGGCGCTGAAATTGTTCAGATGAGTATGCAATACTGGCCGCGAGACCTTGCACGTCGGCTGAATGAACGGTTGAGCATAAGGCACGAGCTTCAGAATATGCCTGACAGTGAAATCAGCGATTACCTCAAGAAAAAACTGGCCGCCATTCCTATACTGGATTTTCTCGCTGGCGTCACTCCTTACGATCCGGAGCAGGAAACAGAATCGTCGGAAGCCGAAGAAGAAATAGACTCGCTTGAGGATCAGCCTGAAATGGCTGAAGATGAATAATAATGACAACAAGCATCTTTGACCTTTTCCGTGTAGGCATAGGCCCGTCAAGCTCGCACACCGTAGGGCCGATGCGAGCCGCGCGCCGCTTCGTCGAAGGACTGAATGAAGTGTTGTCGCATTGCGGCGAAGTGAAAACTGAATTGTTCGGCTCGCTCGCGCTCACAGGCCACGGACACTGCACGGATCGCGCCATCCTTCTCGGACTCGAAGGCGAAAGCCCCGAACTCGTCGATCCCGATTCGATAGACGCTCGACTGTCTGAAATTCGAAGGCGAAAAAAACTTTCTCTCTCAGGCAAACACGAGGTCTCTTTCACTGAAGAAAATCATCTGCTGTTTCATTGCACGCTATCTCTGCCATTTCATCCCAACGGTATGCGCTTCACCGCTTTTGACCGAGAAGGACGGACGCTTCGCTCTGAGATTTATTACTCAATCGGCGGCGGCTTCGTCGTTCGCGAAGGCGAAGAATCGGGCGCGGAGATGAAAGCGAACATCCCTTTTCCGTTTCACAGCGCGACCGAACTTTTGGGGATGGGCCGCGAGCATGATCTTTCGATTGCCGAAATGGTTCTCGAAAACGAAAAGCGCAGTCGCCCGGAAAAAGAAGTGCTTGCAGGCATACTTCGCATCTGGGAAGTGATGCAGTCGTGCGTCAGTCGCGGGCTTGAGCGTGATGGCACGCTCCCCGGCGGATTGAATGTGCGGCGACGCGCGCCGAGACTCTACCGCAAACTTATCGAACAGACTGAAAGCGATCCGCTCGATGTGATGGACTGGGTGAACGTCTATGCGATGGCGGTCAACGAAGAGAACGCGGCGGGCGGGCGCGTGGTGACTGCGCCGACCAATGGAGCCGCAGGGATAATTCCGGCAGTGCTTCATTACTATCAGCGATTCACGAATCGCGCGTCTGAAGAAGGCATCATCAGATTTTTTCTCACAGCCGCCGCCATAGGCGCGCTCTACAAAGAGAACGCATCGATTTCAGGCGCGGAGGTCGGCTGTCAGGGCGAAGTGGGAGTCGCTTGTTCCATGGCCGCAGGCGGACTGGTCTCGGCGCTCGACGGAACGAACGAGCAGATTGAGAATGCCGCTGAAATCGGAATGGAGCATAACCTCGGAATGACATGCGATCCGATAGGCGGGCTTGTGCAGATTCCGTGCATTGAAAGAAACGCGCTCGGCGCAGTCAAAGCCATCAACGCCGCGCGCATGGCTATGCGGGGAGACGGCGGCCATAAGGTTTCGCTCGATCAGGTGATCAGAACTATGTACGAGACGGGACTCGATATGCAGTCGCGCTACAAGGAAACTTCGCAGGGCGGGCTTGCCGTCAACGTCGTCGAGTGCTGATGGTCAATAGGAATAAGAAGACAGAAGTCAGGAGTCAGAAGTCAGAAGTCAGAAGTCAGAAGTCAGAAGTCAGAAGTCAGAATAAAACAACCGCCCACTGAAAACTGAAAACCGAAAACTGAAAACTATTCGTGCCTGAGCGCGACCAGCGGATCGACGCGCGCGCTGCGGCGCGCTGGCACGTAACAGGCTGCCAGAGCCACCATCACGAGCAGCACGGGAATGCCAGTAAAAACAATCGGGTCGGTCGCGCTCACCTCGAACAACAGACTCCTGATGGTCTGCGTCAACGCCAGAGCGCCAGCCATGCCAGCCACAACACCTGCTGAGGTGAGCAGCAAGCCCTGTCGCAGAACCGATCTCATCAGATGGTTGGGTTCGGCCCCAAGCGCGAGCCGTATGCCGAACTCTTTTGTGCGGCTGCCGACATAAACCGACATCACTCCGTAGATTCCGACAGCGGCAAGCAGCGCGGCCAGGACAGCAAAGGCCGTGAGTAGATGATTGGTCAGCCGCTGCGTGCTGAGGCTTTGCCCGACTATCTGGGTCATTGATCGAACCAGATAAATCGGCAGGTCAGGCTCTAATTGTTTCATCTCCGCTCTGACTGTCCCTATGGCCGCCGCTGGCGAGCCGTCGGTGCGAATCACCAGAAAGGCGCGCGGAGCAGGCCATTGCCCCATCGGCAGATAGAGATGCGGTTGTTTCTCTTCGGCCAGACTGTTGTCATTGACGCCGCCCGTGATGCCGACGATGGTCATCCATTGCAGGTCGCCTGTGGTCTCGATTCGCTTGCCGAGTGCGTCGCCCTTAGGCCAGTAACGTCGCGCCAATGGCTCATCGATTATGGCCACCGACATTGAACTGGCAGTGTCCGTTTCCTGAAAATCACGGCCCTGTAGTATCGGGATGCCCAATGCCTGAAACAGACCGGGTGTGACTGACTGCAAGACGGCCTGCTCTGTCTCGGTGACTTTGCCATCGGGTGGCTCTCGCCCTTCGATAATGATGCCGTCCGAGTTCCCGTCGCCCGCGAATGGCAGGCTGCTGGCAAATCCCACGGCTTGAATACCCGGCGCGCTGCGAAGCCGCTCAATCGAATGGTGATAAAACTGCGAGACCTTTTCCGGCTTGTCGTATTTTTCGCGCGGCAATGAGGCGCTCATCGTCAGTGTCTGTTCGGGATTAAAACCGGGATCGACTGATTCCAGTCGCTGAAAGCTCCTGAGCAGCAGTCCTGTGCCGATCAGGAGAATTAAAGAAAGCGCAAACTGCGCGGCCACAAGCGCGCTGCCTATCCGCCGATTCGCCGTGCTGCCGCGCCCGCCTTCGCGCATTCCAGCCGCCAGCCCCATCCCATAAGCGCGCAGGGCAGGCATCAGCCCGAACAGCAAACCTGTCAGCAAAGCGAGGCCGGCTGTAAAGGCCAGCACCTCTCCGCTCATATTCACTTCTTCGATTCGCGCGATGCCGTCGATAGGTAATTTATCGAGCATCTGAATGCCCAGACTGGCCAAAGCGGTGCCTGCAACCGCGCCGATGCATGAAAGGAGAACGCTTTCGGTCAACAGTTGTCTGGCTATGCGTGAAGGCGTAGCGCCAAGCGCCACGCGGACGGCGATTTCTCTGGTGCGCGAAGTGGCGCGCGCAAGCAGGAGATTGGCGACGTTGGCGCAGGCGATGAGCAGAACCAAAGCCACCGCCGAGAGCAAAACGAGTAAAGGTTTTTCGGTTCTGCCGACGAGGACTTCCTTTAAGGGCGTGACGATGGTTCTCGGCCCGTTGCCTTCATTGATCCCGACGGCCTCGCTGAGGTTGGGGTTCTGACGGCCAAAGTTTTGCAGAACCTCAGTCGTGTCCGCCTGCGCCTGGGCGATTTCGAAACCCGGTTTGAGTCGGGCGACAACCTGGAAAAAATAAGGCGCGGTTCTCGCCGTATTCAGCGCCAGAGGAATCCATAGATCGATATCGAGTCGCGGAAACTTGAACTCCGCAGGCATCACGCCGACAATTTCCGTTGGCGTGTTATTCAAAAGCAACGACCGGCCAACGACGTTCTTATCGCCGCCGAAGCGCCGTTGCCACAGCCTGTAGCTGATCACACAAACGCTGTTCTTGCCGGGAGTATCTTCGCCCTCATGAAATGTGCGTCCCAGCATGGGATTGACGCCTAAGACTTTGAAAAAATCGGCTGTGACATTCGTCATCGGCAGGCGTTCCGGTTCGCCCTCGCCGGTCAGATTGGCCCCGCCGCTGGTAAACAGGGCTATAGTTTCAAACGAGCGATTTTGCTCACGGTAGGCGGCGAAATCAGCTTGCGACACCCCCCACGTCGCAAGACCAAGCATGGGGCTGGCCTGAATCAGTCGCACCAATCGATCCGGCTCGCCGTATGGCAGCGGGCGCAGGAGAATGCTGTTGACCAGACTGAAAATCGCGGTGTTCGCGCCAATGCCCAGGGCCAGCGTCACAACAGCGATCAGGGTAAAACCGGGATTTTGGCGCAACACGCGCCAGCCATAAAGTAAGTCCTGCCAAAAGTCTGCCATCATGTTCATCCTCCGATTGGTTCCCATTATGGGTTCCGGCCTGACCTGCCGCTCCACGCGCCGCAGTTCCCGCCGTAGCTTTCTGCTTTCACTCAATTCCGCCATCGCCGCGCGAGAAGCCTGCTCATCAGTCGCGCCTGTGGCGAGTAATTCCTCGTATCGATCATCGAGGTGCTGCGAGAGTTCCTCTACTATCTCCGCTTCGCGCACAGGCTCAAGCTTCAGCCCTGCGAGTCGCTTTCTGATTTCAGGTTTCCAGTCACGCATGATTCATCGGCAGAAGGTCGTCAGTAGTCTTTGGTTTTCCACTGACTACCTTCTACTGGCTACCGCCTACTCTATTGAGATCATTCACTCCTTAACGCAATCATCAGATCAACCTTCGCCGCTCGTCGCGCCGGAATCCACGGCGATTGAGTGTCGAGAAACTCCCGCCAAGCGCCACTAGCGACCTGCCTTGATGTCCCATACCCATAATGTCCCGAGGTCCCGAATGTAAAGCCTCCCATTAGCGATCACCGGATACGTCCACGACTTCTCCGGCATCGGCCCCAGGCGTTTACGTTTAGGTTGAGCAGGCGGAGTGAATCGGCCCTTTTCACGATAGCCTTCAGGGGTCGCCTCCACCAACGCGACATCTCCATTCTCGCCGTGAAGAAATAAAAGTCCATCGGCGTAGGCTACCGAACTCCTGCCAATACACTCGGCCTGCCATTTCACCTTCCCCGTAGCGAACTCCACTGCGACCAGCCCCGCGCCCACCGTGCCGTAAAGATATTCACCAACCAGCACCGATCCACCTATGCTGTTCGGAAGTCCGCGCTCGAAGTAGACCTGCTCTGCAGCGACTCCGCCGCCCTCCGACCTTAAACGGACGAGTCCGCCTCCGATGCCATTGGCTCCGCCGTACACATATCCGTCGCGAGCAACCGGCGTCACCATTTGCGCTGCGCCTTTGGCAACCTCCGCATAGCGCCAGAGGAACTGGCCGGTCCTGGCATCGACTCCGACTATGCCCTTGCTCAAAAACTGCACGTATTGTTTTCGACCGCCCGCTTGAACGACAATCGCCGATGCATAACCTGCGTGCTCGCCACCGGGAACAGCCGATTTCCAGATGACCGCGCCGGTTTTTTTGTTCAATGCCAAGATAGTGGCCTGCGCGCCACCGGGGGTTACGACAACCACATCGCCATCAATCAACGGCGATTCTGCATAAGACCAGATGCCTGGCTTGCCTTCGAACTCTTTCTTGATGTTCTTCTGCCAGCGAATCTTGCCGCTGCGGGTTTCGAGGCAGGCGAGGTCGCCGTCCGATCCCAGCGCGTAGATGAACTCTCCGTCAACGGTCGGAGTGGACCGGGCCATCGGGTAAAACACATCTTGAGGGTTGCCTACGTTGCCGATGCGCGATGTCCAGACAGGTTTGCCATCCTGAGTCGAAAGAGCCTGAACAAACTCATTCTCCATGCCGCGGTTGCTCATCAGGTATATCCGCGTTCCTACAACTGCTGGCGTTGAATAGCCGTCTCCTATGTCGTTGACTTGCCAGAGCAGTTTCGGCCCCTCCGCAGGCCATTGTTTAAGGAGGCCGCTCTCCTGCGATATCCCGTTACGTTGCGGCCCTCGCCACTGAGGCCAGTCGGAAGTCGGAGTACCGGGGCTGGCAGACCCCGTGACGGACACGGCTGAAAAGCATAAACAAATCGTTGCAATAATAGTTAGTAATCGTGACTTCATTGTCTTTTCCTTTCGCTGGTACGATCAGTTTTGGGTAGCATTTCCATTTACGAAAAATTTTGCTCTAAGGAGTGAAAAAAATTCGTGCTTGCATGACCCTGCTTGATTTGAGATGGTTCATTCATGTCGCAAGGCCACCATTGGATCAACCTTCGTCGCTCGTCGCGCCGGAACGAAGCAGGCCAGCAACGCAATCGCCGCCAATAAAATCGCTACGCCGACGAATGTGACAGGATCGGTAGCGCCTACGCCGAATAACAGACTTGCCAGCATACGCGTCAATGCAAACGCTCCGCCCAGCCCCAGCACAATCCCTATCAGCACCATTCGCATTCCCTGACTGACAATCAATCGCAACACCTCGCGGACTTGCGCGCCGAGCGCCATCCGTATGCCGATTTCTCGCGCGCGTTGTGAGACAGCATAAGTCATCACGCTGTAGAGCCCGATCGTCGCCAACACCAATGCCAGCACTCCAAACGTCGAGGCCATGCCCGCCGCCACGCGCGGCCCCCAATACGCTAACGACAGATTCTCTTCCGCCATCATCACGCCAACCACCGGCAGGCGGGCGTCCATCTGCGCGATTTCGCGGCGCGCGCCTTCCACTACTGCTTGTAAAGCGCCAGCCGATTGGGCGCTGATCATCAAAGTCATGGCTGAACGCGGATGCTGATAAACGGGCAGGAACATGAACAGTTTCGGGTCTTCGTACAACGTGCCATAGCGTCCGTCTCTGGCAATGCCGATGATTTCCATCAACGGCGTGCCTTGCGCGAAGCGAAAGCGTTTCCCCATCGCCTGCTCGGCGCTGACATAAAACCTGCGCGCAAATTCCTGATTGACGATCACGACTGCGGGCGCATCGCCCGTATCGCGGTCGGTGAAATCGCGCCCCATCACCAGCGGCGTCCGCAGGGTGTCAAAATACTTGGGCGTCACAAAACTGCACTCGGAGATGACTCCCTGATTGGGCGGTGGGTCAATCTCGCCCTCCTTCACAATCGGGCCGCGAAAGATGTGGCCAACCTGAAGCGGCATTTCGTTGACCAGTGCAGCCCTCCGCACGTCGGGCTGCGCTTCGATGCGGCGCAGGAGTTCGGGGAAAAACCGCCTGGTGGTTTCCCGGTCGTCGTAGGCCAGCAAACTGGGATTGATCATCATCGTGACCAGATTTTCGGTCTGAAAGCCGGGATCGGTTTGGACGGCTTTGCCGAGGCTACGAATAAACAGCCCCGCACAAATCAGCACAACGATGGAAATCGTGACTTGTGCGACCACCAGCGCGCTGCGCAGATTCCAGCGATGACGGCTGTGGGATGGCCTCGCCGTCCCTCCTTTGATCACGGCGACCAGATCAGTCCGCGAAGCCAACAAGGCCGGAGCTAAACCAAAGATCACGCCGGTTAAAAGGGAAATGACCAGCATCCATTTCAGGACATAGCCATCCGGCGCATAGTCAAGATTGATCGGGTACGGAACCGGCGGAAAAGTCGCCCGTATCACATCCGCTCCCCAATACGCCAACGCCCCACCCAGCACGCCGCCCAGCAAGGCAAGCAAAACGCTTTCCGTCAGGAGTTGCCGCACGATGCGTCCCCGCCCCGCGCCTATAGCCAGCCTAATCCCGATCTCCCTGGCTCGCGCGGCAGCGCGCGCCAGCATCAGATTCGCCACATTGGCGCAGGCCACCAGCAACACCAGACCGGAGACACACAAGGCCAGCAAACCGCCGTACCTGATCCCCCTGGTTGCGTCCTGATACCGCCCATCCACTTCCGTAGTAAGCTGGATTTTGGTGTCGGCATTCTCACTGGGATAAAGTTGCGCGAGATTGTCGGCAACCAGGTTCAAATCCATCTCCGCCTGCGCCATCGTCAGGCCAGGTTTCAAACGCCCATACAGCTTGACCGACGCATAGCTGCGATCCGTTTTCCATTCCGCGCGCCTGCCAAATTGTTGCGCCATCATCAAGGGCGCCCAGAACGCTTTACGGAGATAAAATTCCGAGCCGAGAAACGATTCCGGCATGACGCCGATGACGGTGAAGGGCTGGCCGTTGAGGTAAATCGTCTTGCCCACAACGCCCTGGTCTGCTTTGAAGCGCCGCTGCCACAATGAATGACTAATCACCGCCACAGGATGCGTATTCGGCGTATGATCTTCTTCCGGCAAAAAGCCGCGCCCCAGCAGGGGGTTGACCCCCATCACGTCAAAATAATTGCCGCTGACCAGTTCGCCCCAGACGACCTCAGCACGTTCGTCGTTGCCCGACTTGCGGCTTTCGCTGGAACTGATGCCTGCTGATGTTTCCGTCCATGCACAAAGGTCGGAAAAGCTTTTGTTTTGCTCGCGCAAATCCACGTAGTTCGGATAGGAGAACTCCCCCCAAACCTGATTGTCCATTTTTTTGCCCCAATGCGGAGCCACTAATTCCTCCGGCTTTTCCACGGGCAGCGGGCGCAGGACGAAGCCATTGACTGCGCTCAAAATGGCGGTATTGACGCCGATTCCCAACGCTAAGGCCAGCACGGCAATGGCCGTAAAGCTCGGCGATTTGCGCATCATTCGCATTGCATATTTCAAGTCCTGCCAAAAATCTGCGATCATATTTGTCCTCCGATTGGTTCCCATCACGATGGGTTCCAGCCCGACCTGCCGCTCCACGCGCCGCAGTTCACGGGCAAGCAAGTCGTACTCACTCAACTCCGTGAGCGCCGCGCGAGAAGCCTGCTCATCAGTCGCGCCTGTGGCGAGCAATTCCCTGTATCGATCATCAAGGTGCTGAGAGAGTTCCTCTACGATCTCTGCTTCGCGAACAGGCGAGAGTTTCAAACTCACCAATCGCTTTCTGATTTCTTCTTTCCACTCAGGCATGGCCTGCCTTTCATCATTCGTGACGGAGCGCAATCATCGGATCAACCTTTGCCGCGCGGCGCGCGGGCAGCCAGGTCGCCAGCAACGCTACCGAAGTCAGGCACAGCGAGACGCCGCCGAAAGTCAGCGGATCGAACGGACTCAGATCAACCAGAATGAGCGCGAGCAGCCGCGCGATGCCTGCGCCGCCGAGCAAGCCGAGGACGATGCCAACCGCAATCAGCCGCATGCCTTGCTTGATGAACAAGGTGAGAATGCTGCGCGGTTGTGCGCCGAGGGCTACGCGGACGCCGATCTCACGGGTACGTTGCGCTACGACGAAAGACATCACTCCGTAAAGTCCAATTGCCGCGAGCGCGAGCGCGATCAAGCCCAGCACGAGCGCAAGATTCGCCGCAACGCGAAAGGGCATGTTTTGCATGTCCACGTTTTCCGCCGTCGCGCGCATCGCCACCGTAGCGTTCGGATTCAGCGCGGCGGTTTCGGCATACATCGTGGCCATCACGCGGCTGGCGTCAGAGCGTGTGCGCACGAGCAGGTATTCGTCGCCCGACTTGCCCGGTTGAAACGGCAAATGAATGAACGGACCGTCGGGGTAGAAAACTACACCGGTGAGCAGGTCGCGTGTCACGCCGATGACTTGGTAGACGGGAAAGGCGGCAGGATTCGGCGCTTCGTCGAATTCGGTTTGAACGCTCAGTGATTGGCCAATCGCCTGGCTGAGATCGTTGAATTGCGGCCAGTATTTGCGCACAGTCGCGGCACTGATGACAGCTACGCGCGCACCGGAAGCGGCTTCCTGCTCGGTGAAGTTGCGTCCGTGCAGCAGCGGCACGCCGAGCGTCGCCAAGTGCGTGGACGAAACGCGAGCGAAACGCGCCATCGGCATATTCTGTGCATCACCGTGTCCGGGTAATGTGACGAAAGCGCGCTGAGCCCCTCCTTCCAGAGGCGCATGCGAAGTGCGACTGACGGCTTGAACATCGGGCAGCGCACGCAAGCGCATCTCGAGTTGTTGGCGCAAGGCTTCGGTTTGCGCGGCGCGCGTGAGTCCGAGATCGGCTTCGATGGTGAACAAGCGCGCGGTCTCATAGCCCGTGTCAACCGTTTGCAGCTTTTGCAAATTGCGTGCGAGCAAGCCTGCGCTCACCAGCAGGACGAGCGAGAAAGCAAGTTGCGTGACGATCAACGCATTGCGCAAACGCGACTGGCTCAGGTGTTCGCCGAAGACGGAGCCTTCGCCTTTGATTGCCGAAGTCAGATTCGGACGCGAAGCCTGCCACGCTGGAGCGAGTCCCGCCGTCACGCCTGCCATCAACGCCATCAACAGCGCGAAGCCGAAGACGCGATAATCGGGCGCGAGGTTCAACGCCAGCGAAGCCCGAAAAACAGCCGGTATGGGAACCTGCGCGAGCAACAACGGATACAACACGCTCAGCGCCCACCACGCCAACAACAAGCCCAACACGCCGCCGGCCAGCGCGAGCAACACACTCTCGGTCAGCAACTGGCGGACGATGCGCCAGCGCGTAGCGCCCAACGCCAGTCGCGTAGCGATTTCCTTTTGCCGATTGGCGGCGCGCGCGAGCATCAGATTGGCTACGTTGGCGCAGGCGATGAGCAACACCAGCGCAACCGACAAAGGAAGGGCGAGCAAGAGGTCTCCGGCGTCATCTTCATTGTCGTTCGTGGTGAACGTCGGAGCGCGTGTCAGTTGCACGGCGGTGTTACGTGGTTTGTCAGTGCGCTTATCCGGATGTGCTTGTGCGAGTTGCGCGGTCAGTTGGCTGAGTTCGGCTTGTGCTTGCGCTACGGTTACGCCGGGTTTTAACCGCCCATACATATAGAAACTGGACAGCGTGCGATCTGTCACCCAATTCGCGCCTCTTTCTGGCCTCAACGCCTCGATCATCATCAACGGCAACCAGCACACCGGACGAATAAACTCCGTGCCGATGAACTCCTGATTCGTCACGCCTACGATGGTGAAGGGCTGTCCGCTTAAACGAATGGTTCGCCCAATCACTTGCGGATCGCAGTTCAAGCTGCGCTCCCAAAAGTAATAGCTCAACACCACGACGGGGTGCGTATTCGGCGTGCGCTCTTCTTCCGGCAAAAAGCCCCGGCCCAGCGCCATCTCTGCGCCGAGTACCGAAAAGTAATTCGCCGTGACCAACTGGCAATTCACGACGCCGAACTCTTCGCGTGGCGCACCTAATTCGCGGTTTTCAATGCCAAGCGTAGCGCCCACTTCACTCATCAGCGTCAGTCCGCTGAACGTCTGATTGCGCGCCGCGTAATCCTGATAATCAGGAAACGAAAAAAAGTACCGCGCACGTTGGCCGGGCTGCGGCGCTACGCCGCGCACTGCCACAAAGGAATCGGCGTCTTTGATCGGCAGCGGCTTTAACACCAACGCATTGAAGACGGTAAACATCGCCGTATTCACGCCGATGCCAAACGCCAGCATCAGCACGACAATCAACGTGAAGCCGGGTTGTTTCAACAACATTCGTGCGCCGTAGCGCAGGTCCTGCCATAAATCCGCGATCATATTTGCCCTCCGATTGCTTCCAAACACGACAGGCTCAGGCGCATTCTGCTGCTCGATCCGACGCAGTTCCTGCTGAAGCATTCTGCTTTCACTCAACTCCGCGAGTGCTGCGCGATGTGCTGCATCTTCTGAAGCGCCGCGAGCGAGCAACTCGCGGTATCGATCATCGAGATGCTGAGAGAGTTCCTCTACGATCTCTGCTTCGCGAACAGGCGAGAGTTTCAAACTCACCAATCGCTTTCTGATTTCTTCTTTCCAGTCAGGCATGGCCTGCCTTTCATCATTCGTGACGAAGCGCAATCATCGGATCAACCTTTGTCGCACGGCGCGCGGGCAGCCAGGTCGCCAGCAACGCGACCGAAGTCAGGCACAGCGAGACGCCGCCGAAGGTCAGCGGGTCAAAAGAGTTCAAATCAACCAATACGGTGGCGAGCAAACGCGCGATGGCTGCGCCGCCCAGCAAGCCGAGCAAGATGCCGATGCCGATCAGGCGCATTCCCTGCCTGAGAAATAGCGTCAGAACGCCGCGCGGTTCTGCTCCCAACGCGAGACGGATGCCGATCTCGCGCGTGCGCTGTGTGACGACGAACGACACCACGCCATACAATCCGATGGCGGCCAGCATCAGCGCCGCGATTCCCAGCGCGAGGGCGATGTTGGCCGCGATGCGAAACGGCGCAGTTTGCGCACCCAGCCATTCCGATGTCGTCTTCATCGACAGAGTCGCGTTTGGATTGAGAGCCAAGACTTCCGCATACATGCCCGCCATCACGCGGCCCGCATCTGTCCGCGTGCGGATCAGCAGTTGATCGCCTCCCTGACCGCCGGGTCGGAACGGCAGGTAAACGAAAGACTTGTCGCGCTGGAACACCAGACCGCTGACAATGTCGCGTGTCACGCCAATGACCTGATAGGCGGGGTACTTTGCGAAATCTTCGACGTCTTCTACTTGCGGCAGTGTTGCGGCATCAGCGACGATCCCTGACCAGATGCCGATTGATTGCCCAATCGCCTGACCCGGATCGTTGAATTGCGGCCAGAATTTGCGCGCCGCCGCCGCGCTGATGACCGCCACACGCGCGCCGGAATCGGCTTCCTGCCGGGTAAAGTTCCGCCCGCGCAGCAACCCCATGCCGAGCGTTTCCAGATAAGTCGGCGAGACAATATCGTGGCTGGTATTGTGTAGGTTTGCTGGAGAGACTTGCCCCGGCAGCACGACGGTCATCTCAGACGCGTAACCGGACAAAGGCGCGCGCGCGGCGCGGCTGACCGATTCCACATCCGTGCGGGCGCGCAGCCGCGCTTCGAGTTGCTGGCGCAGGCTTTCCGTCTGCTGCGCCCTGGCGACTCCCAGATCAGCCTCAACGGTAAAGAGCCGCGCTGTTTCAAAACCCGTGTCAATGGTTTGAAGCTTTTGCAGATTCCGCACGAGCAGCCCTGCGCTTACCAGCAACACGAGCGAGAAAGCCAGTTGCATGACGATCAGCCCGTTTCGCAACCGCGACTGGCTCAGGTGTCCGCCAAAAACGGAGCCTTCGCCTTTGAGCGCCGCTGTCAGACCAGGGCGCGAAGCCTGCAACGCCGGAGCCAGTCCCGCCGCCAGACCTGAAAGCAACGCCATCAATAACATAAAGCCGAAGACCCGATAATCGGGTTCCAGATTGATGGCCATCGAAGCCCGGAATGTGGCTGAAACCGGGAACTGCGCCAGCAGCAACGGATACAATACTCTCAACGACCACCAGGCCAGCGACAAACCGAGCGCGCCCCCGGCCAGCGCAATCAGAAGGCTTTCGGTCAGCAACTGGCGAATGATGCGCCAGCGCGTCGCGCCCATCGCCAGCCGCGTGGCGATTTCCTTTTGCCGACGGGCTGCGCGAGCCAGCATCAGATTGGTCACATTGGCGCAGGCAATCAGCAACACCAGCGCCACCGACAGCGGCAGTATCGGAAGGACTTCTCTGCCGCCTTCTATATCATCCAGCGAAACAAAGCCGGGAGCGCGGTTGACTTTGACCGCGACATTGCGATTTTCACCGAAGCGATCTTCGCCGGGGTAGTCGCGCGCCAGATGCGCCGTCATCTGACTCAATTCTGCCTGCGCCTGCGCCGCAGTGACGCCCGGTTTCAAGCGGCCCAGCATATTGAAACTGGCGGCCAGGCGATCCGTATGCCAGCTTTGCTTCTGCGGTCGTCCCGTCTGGTAGAGCGATTCGCTCATCATCAGGGGCAACCAGCAGGCGGGCCGGTTCGGCGTCGTGCCGATGAATTCCCTGCTCGTCACGCCGACGATCTCAAACGGCTGGCCGGAGAGCCGGATGGTCTGCCCGATGATCTGCGGATTTGAGTCGAATGCCCGCTCCCAGAAATAATGGCTCAGGACGGCCACTGGATGCGCGCCCGGCGTGACTTCTTCTTGAGGCAGAAACCCGCGCCCCAGCGCCATCTCCGCGCCGAGCAGGGAAAAGTAATTGGCCGCCACCAACTGGCAGGAAACCTGACCGAATTCTTCCCGCTGCGACTGGCCCTCGACTGGTTTCGAGTGTTCGACCCCCAGAGTGGCGCCCGTCTCTCTCATCAGCGTCAGTCCGGCCATCGTCTGCGAATGCGCGGCATAATCCTGATAATCCGGATAAGAAAATCGCCGCGCCCGCTTGCCCGGCTCCGGTACGCCGCGAATTTCCACCACACTATCCGCATCTTTTAACGGCAGCGGCTTTAACACCAACGCATTGAAGACGGTAAACATCGCCGTATTCACGCCGATGCCCAGCGCCAGCGTCAGCACGACAATCAACGTGAAGCCGGGTTGTTTCAACAACATTCGTGCGCCGTAGCGCAGGTCCTGCCATAAATCCGCGATCATATTTGCCCTCCGATTGGTTCCAAAAACGACAGGGTCGGGCGTGACCCGCCGCTCCACGCGCCTCAGTTCCCGATCCAGGATTTCACTCCCGGTTAATTCTGCGAGCGTCCGGCGATAAGCTTGGGCAGGTGTCGCGCCGCCTGAGAGTAACTCTTCATAATGGTCATCGAGATGCTGGCTCAACTCTTCGACAATCTCCGCCTCGCGGCTTGGCGCAAGCTTCAAGTTCGCCAGTTGTCTGTGAATCTCCTGCTTCCAGTTCGGTATCATTGAAATTCCCTGTGCGCTTGAGCGCCTGCTGCAATGATGAGTCACTCACCGCGCAGGGCAATCATCGGGTCAACCTTTGTCGCCCGCCGCGCCGGAATCCAACACGCCAGCAATGCAACGATGGCGAGGAACGTAACCACTGCCGCAAACGTCAGCGGATCATTTGCACTCACGCCAAACAGCAAACTCTTCAGTATGCGCCCCGCAGCCAACGCGCCCATCAGACCAAGTCCCGCGCCGATGAGAACCGGCTTCATGCCTTGCCCCAACACGAGTTTCATCACGTCTCTGGTTTGTGCGCCGAGCGCCATACGAATGCCGATTTCCTGAGTGCGCTGCAACACGGTGTACGAAACTACGCTGTACACCCCCAGCGCGGTTAAGAGCAACGCAAGGCCAGCGAAAATGCCGAGCAGCAGGCTATTGAACCGCGGCTGCGCGACGACATCGGACAGAAATGAATCCAGCGTTCGGATTTGACCGAGCGAGACATTGCGATCCAGTTGATTGATCTTGTCGCGGATCAGTGTTGTCAGGGTTTGCGGGTCTTGAGGTGTGCGCAACACCAGCGAGAAAGACCAAAACACCGGGCATTGCGGGAAATGCAAATAGACTTCGGGTTCGGTCGCTTCATTGAGGTTTTTGGATTTGATGTCTGCAATGACACCGACGATTTCGCGCATTGGCAGCGGGATGCCTTCGGCCTGAATGGATGGGTTGATGCGCTTACCAATGGGGTTTTCATTCGGGAAGAATTTCTTCGCAAACGTTTCGTTGATGAGCGCGACTTGTGGCGCATTCCATCCATCGCGCGTGGTGAATTCGCGGCCTTGTTGGATCGCGGTTCCCAGCACTTGAAAATAGCCTGCGCCCACCACCGCCAGGCGCGTACCATACGGAAATTCGCGCCCCGTATTGTTCGCTCGGCCTTCGACACTGAAGCCCACGCCCATATTGCTGTTCGTAAGCGGCAGGGGCGTCACCGTGCTGTAAGCCGATACGCCCGGCAGCCCTTCCAAACTGGCCAGCAATCGGTCGTGAAAGCTTGCGATGTCTTCATCCCTGGCGTAAGTCCCCTCCGGCAATCCCACGCGCACCGTCAGGAGTTGTTGTGTATTGAAGCCCGGATTGACGCGCATCAATCGCGCGAAGCTGTTGAGCAACAATCCCGCGCCGACCAGCAACACCATCGCAATCGCGACTTCGGCAACCACCAGCACACTGCGCACTGTAGCTCGTGCGCCGCTGGCATTGCGTCCGCCCTCTTTCAGCGCCGATTGCATGTCCAGTTTGGTGGACTGCAACGCCGGAACCAGACCCATCACCAGGCCCGTAATGGTTGCCATCAGAAACGTGAATAGCAGCACGCGCCCATCAATACTCGCTTCAGTCATACGCGGAATTTCATCCGGCGTAATCGCAATCAGCGCATCTGTGCCAAAGATGGCAACCAGAATGCCCGCCGCGCCGCTGAGCAAAGACAGCAACGAACTTTCGGTCAGCAGTTGTCGAATCACGCGCCCACGCCCTGCGCCCAATGCCGTTCGCATCGCTATTTCACGGCGACGATTCGTGGCGCGAGCCAGCAACAGATTAGCCACATTTGCGCACGCAATCAGCAACACGCAACCGACCGCCGCAAAAATCACCCACAGCGAAGCGCCGATGCCATCGGTCAGTTGATCGAGGAGCGGAACAACTCTGGCGCTGACTCCATGGTTGTCGTTGGGATATTCGTTTTCCAACTGGGCGGCGATGCTGACCAGTTGCGCTTCGGCCTGCGCCACCGTCACACCGGGCTTCAACTTGCCGATGGCTCTCAAGTAGTGACTGCCGCGTTGCGCGCTATGGGGATCACCGCTGACGGATTCCGTATCGGCAGTGAAGTTGGCCCACAACTCAGCAGGCTCCGATTCAATCGGAAATTGAAAGCCCCGCGGCATCACGCCGATGACGATATAGCTTTGCCCATTGATCGGAACGGTCTGCCCCACGATCTGCGCCGCGCCCTTGAAGCGGTTCTGCCACGCGCTGTAACTCAGCACAACGACGCGCCCGCCGCCGGGTTTGTCTTCATTTGGCAAAAACGTGCGCCCCAGGAGCGGCTGGATGCCGAGTAGGGGAAAGAGATCTGAACCAACGATTGCGCCGCGAAAGCGAACGGCCCCATTCTCACTCGTCATCAGAAACCCACGCGACTGGAACATCGCCATTCGCTCGAACGCGTCGCTCTGCTCTTGAAAGTCCGCGAAATCAGGATACGAGAGATTGCGGAACTGGCTGCGGTCGGTGGTTTGTGTTGCGCCAATGGCCACGATGCGTTCCGACGACGCAAATGGCAACGCGCGCAGCAGCACGGCATTGATGACGCTGAAAATCGCCGTGTTCGCGCCAATACCTAAAGCTAATGTGACAACGGCGATGAGTGTAAATCCATAATTCCTGCCCAACATTCGCGCGCCGTAGCGCAAGTCCTGCCAAAAACCTGCGATCATATTCATCCTCCGATTGGTTCCCATAACGATTGGTTTTCGCTTGATCAGCCGCTCCACGCGCCGCAGTTCCCGTTCAAGCATTTCACGATCACTCAACTCCGCGAGCGCAGTGCGCGAAGCTGCTTCTTCCGCCACGCCGCCCGCGAGCAACTCCCGGTAGCGATCATCGAGATGCTGAGAGAGTTCTTCGACTATCTCCGCCTCTCGCATTGGCTCAAGCTTCAAGTCGGCCAGTTGCTTTCTGATTTCTTCTTTCCAGTCAGGCATTTTCTGTATCTGTGATCCGATTGATCGCCGCAACGAAGGACTGCCATGTGCTGCGCTGCGCGGCCAGCACCTTCTTGCCTTCCTTCGTCAGCTTGTAATAGCGCCGTCTGCGCTGCCCGGCCTTTTCAACCCATCGCCCTTCGATCCATCCGCGCTTCTCCAGCCGGTAAAGCAAGGGATAAAGCGAGGCGACGTGAAAGCTCAACGCTCCACGGGAGCGCGCCTCGATCAGTTTGCTGATCTCGTAGCCGTGCCGGGGTCGGGCTTCGACGAGCGAAAGTATGAGCAACTCGGCGCTCCCTTTTTTCAATTCGCGATCCAGCATCTGAGAATGTTTATCTGTCATAGCCATATATTACTTAGAAATATATTTCTGTCAAAGAAAAATATTGCCGGCATCTGTCATTAGTCCATCGTCCTTTGTCATTGGCTGATGATCGCTTTATGACGAGTGACAAGGGACTAATGACACGAGGACGATGGACGTATTCATTCGTATCTCAGCGCGATCATCGGATCGATGCGCGCGGCCTTGCGCGCGGGGATGTAGCTGGCGAGCAAAGACACAGCGACGAGCAGAGCGGTGAATGCCAAAAAGGTCGTCGCATCCAAAGCGACCATGCCGAACAACACGCTCGACATCAGATTGCTCAGAGCGAACGCGGCAGGCAGCCCTATTGCCAGACCTGCGCCCGCAAGCCTCAAGGCATTGCCCACGACCATCCTCATCACATCGCTGCAACTGGCTCCCAGAGCCATCCGGACGCCTATCTCGTGCGTGCGCTGGCTCACCGAATAAGCCATCACTGCGTAGACTCCGACCGCTGAAAGTATCAGCGCGATCAGCCCGAAAACAGCCATCAACATAGCCGCGAGGCGAACGCCGGAGTATTGCTCGCGGATGACCTGCTCGACCGTCTTGATTTCATAGACAGGTTGATCCGCATCGATGCTGTGAACCTGAGAGCGCGCCGCGAGGCTGAGACTTTCAGGATCGCCCGCAGTTCTGAGCACGAAGCTCATCGAGCGCTGCGGCGATTGTGAGTGCGGAAAAAAAATCGTCGGCGTCATACCGCGATCAAACATGAATCGCTTCACATCCCCGGCCACTCCTATTATGTTCGCCCAGTGATTTCCTTCTGAGCCGACTTTGATTCGTCGGCCCACGGGGTCTTCATCCGCGAAATATCTCCGAGCGAACTCCGCGCCGATCATAGCCACTCGCTGAGAATCTGCGCCGTCGCTCGCAGCAAAATAGCGACCGCTGATGAGAGGGATTCGCATGGTTTGAAAGTAATCGGGCGAGATCACCTGAAAGCTTGCCGACTGCGCTTCGCCCGGCGCGGGAGCCGCGCGCCCTTCGATGAGAAAATCAACCGTGTTCCAGTTGCCGCCTCCCGGTACATAAGAGACCGCGCTTGCCGAAACGACACCGGGCATCGTGGCCAATCGTTCTGTCACCTGCTTGTAGAAATCCGCCACCTTCAGCGATTCCGGGTAGCGGCTCTGAGTCAGAGAGACGCGCATCGAAAGAATGTTCTCTGCGTCGAAGCCCTTCTTCTGATTGTCGATCAGGCGCGCGAATCCTTTCACCATCAAACCCGCTCCGACCATCAGCACGAGCGCGAGCGCGACTTCAGCGATGACGAACAGGCTTCGGAGCCTGCGCCGCGCGCCGCCCGTCGAAGCGCCTCTTCCGCCTTCCTTGAGATCTTCATTCAAATCCGTTTTCGACATCTGAAGCGCAGGGGCGAGGCCGAACAGGATTCCTGCGCCTGCGGAAATCGCAAAGGTGAAGCCCAGCACCTCAGCGTTGATGCTCATCTGCTCCCAGCCCTGAATGTAGCGAGTGATGTCGGGTGGTATGCTCGACTTGATGGAATTGAGCATCCACAGCGCGATCAGTATTCCGGCTGTTCCTCCGAGCAGCGAGAGCAGGATGTTTTCAGTGAGGAGTTGGCGAATGATTCTGCTGCGCGAAGCCCCCATCGCGGCCCGGATGGACATCTCTTTGTGTCGGGCGGTCGCCCGCGCGAGTTGCATGTTGGCGACGTTTACGCAGGCGATCATTAGCACGAAACCGACCGCGCCCATCAGAGTCAATAGAAAAATCGGAGTGAATTCTCCCGAGGCATTATTGCGCAGCAGCATCAGGCTGACTTTTCGATTGGTGTTGGTTTTCGGGTATTGCTCGGCGAGTCGGGCGGCGATGGCGTTCATTTCGGCCTGCGCCTCATTGATTGAAACTCCGTGTTTGAGCCGCGCGGTCGTGAAAAGGTACTGCTCGGCGCGGTTGCCGATGAATTCGTTTGTGAGCGGCATAGGCGCCCACAACTCTGCCGGTTTCGGGAAATCGAATCCTTTGGGCATCACTCCGACGATGGTGACAGTCGCGCTGTTGATCGAGACAGTCTTCCCGACGATAGCAGGGTCGGCGGCGAAGTGACGTTGCCACAAAGCGTGGCTTATGACGATAGCGTCGCCCTGTCCGGGTTGATCTTCTTCGAGGGTGAAGGTGCGCCCAATCGCGGCTTCGACTCCGAGGGTGGAGAAGAAATTCGACGCAACGCGAAATCCCTGCACGCGCTCAGGCTCGCCCGTGCCCGTCAGATTCGCACTCCACCAGTGATACGCCGTCACGTGTTCAAAGACTGTGTTTTCTCTTTTCACGTCGAGATAATCGGCGGGCGCGACCGTGTCAGGCTGGTAATTTTCATAAGTCACGCTCTCGGTCAGCTTCACCAGCCGGTCGAGTTCGGGAAAAGTGAACGGCCTCAAAATGAGCGCGTCAATGGTGCTGAAGATGGCCGTGTTGGCTCCGATGCCAAGCGCGAGCGCGAGAGCCGCAGTCAAAGTGAAAGCGCGACTCTTCATCATCAGGCGAAGAGAAAAGCGAAGGTCATTGAAAAAAGTGTCCATAAGTTCCTCCTGTGATCACGGATCGAAGTTGATCGTATGGCCATAAAATTTTCAGCAGAAAGGAATGAACCACAGATGAACACAGATAAACACGGATAATAGGGGAAAGAAAAAAACACAAGAATCTTCGTTTTCTTCTCTATCTGCGTCCATTGGTGTTCATCTGTGGTTTTTCTCTTCGCCCTCTCTTTCGAACAACTATATGGCCCTACTATTGATCCGCCTGATTGCAGATTTCGCGTAATGAAATCTGGCGAATCAGAGCCGGAGTGGGCTAATATGAGCAAGTTGTTGAAGGGAAGAGAAGAGCGACCGCGGAGAGAACCAACCGTCGCCAGTTGGCATCCAATCGCGGACATCGAACATTGCCAGAACAGAGGATGAGACCATGAATAGAAAAAGAGCTTTTTCATTTTCCCGAATAATTCCGGCAGTTTTGTTTGCGGCCCTTGCCTTGCTCTTCTCACTACCGGCTTACGCTCAAAAAGACGATAAAGTTGAGCGATTCATCAAACAGGGCAACGAATTTTACAACAAGCGCGATTACCGGTCGGCCATCGATCAATACGACAGAGCCTTGTCCTCTTCGCCCAACTCCGCTGACGCGCTCTTCGGCAAAGGGTTCTCTCAATTCGGCCTGCAACAGTACAGTGAAGCCGCTTCCACTTTCTCCCGCCTTACGCGCGTCGCCCCGGATAATGCTCAGGCGCACGCCGCTCTGGGCGAGGCTTACAGAGCTACGGGTCAGCATCAGAATGCGATAAATGCTTATCGCCGCGCGCTGGGTATAAATCAGAATTACGCCGAAGTTCACCTGCTGATGGGCCATTCGCTCCTCGCTCTGAGGAATCATCGCGAAGCGATAGCCTCCTATAATCGAGCCGCAAGTCTGAAGGCCAATTATGTGGACGCTTATGAGTCTCTGGGAGTGGCCTACAGCGGCCTCGGCATGTACACGGAAGCGATAGCCGCAACGAGAAGAATCACCGCCATCAATCCGAATCATCCGAATGTGTATGTCAACCTTAGCTGGTACTACAGCCTTTCCGATCAACATCAGGCATCGGCTGACGCGGGCAGGATGGCCGTCAAAAACGCGCCGAATAATTATATGGGCTATACCAATCTCTGCCGCGCCTACAATGATCTCGGTCGCTATCAGGATGCGGTCGCCACCTGCAAACAGGCGCTCGGCATCAAGCCCGGAGACGGCGAGACCTATTACTACATAGGCCGCGCTTATGCGAGCCTCAGACAGACGGCCAATGCGTCGTCGGCTTTTCAGCGAGCCGTCACAGGATTGATAGAGTTCACCAAAGAAAGACCTGATGAGGCTGATGGCTATTATCTGCTGGGCAATGCCTATAACGAAACCAGACAATCGGATCAGGCTATATGGTCTTACCTGAAAGCGATTCAACTCAAGCCGCAGTTTCCGCAGGCTCGCTACAATCTCGGCGTGACGTATCGACTCTCAGGCATGAGAAGAGAAGCGATGGATCAGTACAATCAACTCCGCTCGATGGATGCGAAAAGAGCGGCGCGACTCCTGCAAGTGATCAACGGTCGCTGATTGCGCCTTGACGAGACAGCGCATATTGCGCCACTTTTTCTGAGGAGTCGCGGATGTACAACAGGCTGCCAGCCTGTTGACACTCTGAAAGCATGAAAATTCGGGGAACCAGCAGGCTGGCAGCCCGCTGTACCTGTTCGGAGGAGCCGTTGATGTGGAACAGTCGGCCAGCCTGTTGACGCGCGGAAAGGATGAAAAACAGGTGACGACTGCAAATAACGGACTCCAGACTCCAGACTCTCGACTCCAGACTTTTTTCTGAGGAGTTAGCGTTATGTCAGCCATCAGCAATCGAGGTTTGCATCTGTCGAGCCTCGCCGTCATCGGATTTATGTTGGCGACGGCTGCGGCTCAACAAAACCCGCGCAGGGACGATGACCCGCCGATCAAACTCGAATCCATTCTGGTTCAGGTGCCGGTCACGGTCAAAAACTTTCTCGGAGTTTATGCCACCGATCTCCATCGACAGGATTTCGCCATCTATGAAGACGGCGTGAGGCAGGAGATAGAATTCTTCAAAACCGTCGCCGAGCCTTTCAGCGTCGCTTTGCTGATCGATTCGTCAGGCTCGACCGCAGATCAACTCACCGAGATAAGAGAAGCCGCGCGCGCTTTCATCCACCTGCTCAGAGAAGCAGACCGCGCGATGATAATCGAGTTCAACGATTCGGTTCGCACCGTTTGCGAGATGACCTCGGACAAAAACCGGCTCCTCCATTCGCTCGAAGTAATCAAAGCCGGAGAATACACGCAGGTCTACGATGCTGTTTACACCGTCGTCTGGGAGAAATTCGAAAAGGTCGAGGGCCGGAAAGCCGCCATCGTGTTCACCGACGGAGTCGATAATGCAAGCACCGAAATCACTGAAGACGACACGCTCGATGCCGTAGTCGAGATGGAAGATGTCATCGTCTACCCCGTTCGCTACAACACGCGGCGCAATGCGATGATAAAACTCGCCAGAAAATACAGGCCCGGTCTCGCTCCTGATGCCGTCGATGCGGAAACCTGGCTGCCTGATGATGTTCGAAGGGGCTTCGACCATGCCTACAGAAAAGCTGACAACTATCTTCACCAACTGGCCCAGCTTTCAGGCGGCGTGGTCGAATACGCCGACAGCCTCGCGGATTTGAGAGGCGCTCTGGAAAGGATAGCGACCGAACTGCGTCAGCAATATCTGCTGGGCTACTATCCGACGAACACGAACAAGAGTCAGGCGAATCGGAAAATCAAAGTCACGGTTCTTCGCGACGGCTATCGGGTGAGAGCGCGTCCCGCATACAACATATCGAAGTGATTTACTTCATCTCATAGGCCGCGGGCGGCGCGGGGTCGTCGGTCGCCGTGTAGTGAAAAACATCTCCACCGAGGCGCAGAAAAACAAACACGATTTCTTCGCCAGGATCGTAATCCTCGATGGCGCGGGCTATCTCTTCATCGGGCCAGCCGCCGCGCGCTCTGAGTCCTTCGCCAGTGGCGGCGATGTAGAAAGTCGGAACCTTGAGGCCCGCTCCATCATTTGAAGCGCGCCTCAAATCGAGGACGACGGCTCCGCGTCCTTCGGCCCGGTATTTTTTCCACGCGAAAGCGGCGAAATCTTTCCATTGCGCTCGAAGCAGTTTCTGATGGCCTTCGGGCGTGTCTATCGATTCGATTTCAGGCGAATGCATACGGAGATGCTAAAGGCAAAAGGCAAAAGGTAAAAGGCAAAACCTGAACGCGCGAAATAATGAAGCGCGAATTAAAAGAGCGTGATCCGCCGTTCGCTGTCCGCGCCGCGAATGTGGATGAGGCTGGTGATTACGGAAGTGGTCAGGCTCCTGAAGCAGCCGCCGACGTGAAGGTAAAAGAGCGCGCGGGAATCGGTCGTTAGTCGCGAGGTGTCGTTGTCTGCTTCTCCGCCTTCAACTCTTATGCCTATCAGCGTGGCGTCTTCCGCCTGATCGCTCAAGGCTCCGCCTGAAAGAACTCCGGTGCGCGATTTGGGATCGACTATAGAAAAACTGTAGGTGCTGTTGCGGGTCTCGATCAAAAGAGAGTCGCTCGCTCGCAGATCGTTGAATGGGATTTCTTCGACCCGTTTGACATTTCCCTGCGTCGGGCGGGAGCGGACAGAGTATCCGCAGTGCGGGCAAAACCTTGCCGTCGAGCGAATCGAAGCGCGGCACTCACTACACCTTCCTTGCTGCACAAAAAACCTTTGCATATAACCGGGAGGCGACCTTTCCAGGCAACCCTCTATTTCGATTGTAAAGCTCGTGTCAATAATTCAGGTGGGATCAAGACGGAAGGAATCTCCTTCCGGCCCGTCGGGCCGGAAGGAGATTTGAGAGGGGTGGTCTTTAGGGCGCGAGAAGGGGATTCGATCTGCGGTCATCGGGCGGACTGACAACCGTCACAACCTGATTCCTTTTTATCTTCACCTTACCGCGAAGCGTCGAGGAGTTGATAAACGTCGTGTTGATCCTGCGACCGTTGACTTCTATCCTGCTTCCGATGACGAACCCGGAGCCGCCGACCTCGACCGTCTTACTCGATATTTTGGTCACGCGGGTTATCCGCGGCGCTCCGGACGAAGAAACCAGCGAGGCGTTGAGGCGATAGAAGCCCTCTGAATCGCTCTCGAATGCGCCGATGCCTATCACATAACGGCCCGTGTAGGGCAGCACTATGTTGAATCGCGAATCGTCCCCGTCAGATTGATCGTTGTAGAAGAACTCTACTCCGGTCACGGGATCGCTCAGGTTGATCTCCGAATCGAGATTCGATCCCAGCACCTCTGCATCGACATCTACTATCAAGGTCTGTCCTGCCACGGCATTGAAGCTGTAGAAATCGATGTCATCGTTATCATCTATCTCGCCGAAGATGGTGACAGCAAGCGAGGGAAGATTCTGAGCTATGGTGCCGTTAGGCTCAAACTCATCGACATCGACTCCGCGCGTGATGTTGAGCAGGTAATCCATATCCGAGCCGCCCTGATCATCGATGTCGCGTATGCCCGCGATCAGCACGTCGTTATTCGAAGGCGTGTATCTGATAATCGGGTCATTATCCTCGTCGCCGATATCGAACTCGATCAGATCGCCATCCTCGTCGAACAAGGCGATGTCGGCTATAAGCTCCGAGCCGGAATATCTGGCGGCGAAAGCTTCTATCGTCACCTGCTGTCCCGCGATACCCTGGAAGGCGAAGAAATCAACGTCGCTGTCGAAACTGATCTGGCCGAAGATGTTGACCGGCAGAGAGACGCCCTGCGCTACGATATTATTCGGCTCGCGCTCGAAGATATCGCCTCCGCCCGTGCCGAAACTTTGCAGGCTCGGAGCAGCAGCCGATGTGCGAGTGCGGGCGCGGGCCGAAGCCCTGTCGGTCATCATCTTGCGCCTGAGAGTTCTCTTCTGCTGCGAGGAGACGGCGAAAGGATTGAGCCTTTTGAATGCCGAGGCCCGATCCATCCCAAGTTTCGGCGTCGTCCGATCGTACTCAGTGGTTGCTATCTGTGGTCGAGTGATTTTAAGTATGTCTTCTGTATTCTGCGCGCCCGCAATGGTCGCCATCATAAGCACAGCGATTGACGTTGCGGCGACGGCGCGCTTGAAATAATGCTTTTTCATAAACTGCTCCTCCGATTGATCCCATCTGTTTCATCCTTTGAAAACCCGACGTGTGATGAAATCGAAAGTTATCGCGTGTGCCGACTCAAATATTTTTTTATTCCCCTGACCACGAAGACCACGAAGAGACATTTTCGCATCCTTCGTGTACTTCGTAATTTCTTCGTGTACTTCGCGGTTCGGGGATCAGGATGAGGTGGAACTGGCAATAACAACAGGCGTCTCCTGACGGCGGAGACTGACGAGCGTATAGATGGTCACGAGGCCGAGTATCGCGCTCAGAAGCAGCAGTCCATCGATGCCGCCCCAGTCGGCGAATTTTCCTCCCGCCGCCGTGCCTATAAATTGCCCGACTCCCAGAAAGACGGAATATAGACCCATGATCGAGCCGCGGTCTTCCTTGTGCGATTCGGTCACGTCGGCAAGATAGGTCAGCGCAGCTGGCGTGAATCCGCTCAGGACGAGCAGCCCCGCGAGCAGCGCGCCCATCAGCGGGTAGTAGAAAAAGCTTGAAAGTGATTCGAGGTGATTGATCGCATAAACCGCAGCCAGAGTGACGAAGAGTCCGATGGTGGCTACGAGCATAACGCCGGTTTTTCTCCACCGGCCAAGATAAAAACTCCACACCAGCACGCCTGCGCCGAAAAAGATGGCGAGGATAGCGAAGCCGTTTCCGAACTGCACTTCCGTTATGCTGCCCATCAGCAGTTGATCAGCTATTCGATCCTGACCCTTGAACAGTCGCGGGCTGTGATTCGTCCACAATCCTATGAGCGAAAAGATCGCAAGCCACGCCGGGACGAATCGCCACACGCTCGGAGTCCGCAGTATAGCCAGATGCCGACGGATCTCATGCGCCGCGCCTGATCGTTTCACTTTCGAACGGCGCGCGTTGCTCAATCCCCAGATGAAAATGGCGAGGCTCAGAAGATAAATCAAACCGTTGAGGCTGAAGGCAGGGCTTGTCAGATGAATTCCTAATACTTCGCGCGGATTGCCGAAGTACTCCCACAAGTAGCCGCTCGCCACGGCTCCGAGAGCGATGCCTCCGACCAGAGTTATTTCGAACAATCCCATGATGCGCGCTCTCAGTCGCGGTCGCCCCGCCGTCGCTTCAGAGATGTAGCCGAGCGTGGCCGGAACCGAGCTTGCCGTCGACAGCCCTTCGAGAATTCGCGTGAAGACGAGCAGCCAGATGATTATGGTCATCGAGGTTATCTGCACTGCAATCGCTCCAAGTATTGGGCCGAGATAGATGAAGAGTTTTCGCCCGTAGCGGTCGCTCATCGCGCCCAGCAGGGGAGCGCCGATCATCTCCGCGATGAAAAATGACGCAGTGATCAGCCCTGTTACCGTGTGCGAGAGGGGGAAGTGATTCTGATTTATCGCCTCGAAGTAGGATTGCAGCATCAGTCCCATGGTCTGAGCCGCGAGGCGCAGTATCAGGGTTCCGACTATGACGGCAAAAAGCGAGCGGGCAATCGAAACGGTCGTTCGTTTGCGAATGGACGGCCTGCGAGAGGAATCCGCTTCGCCGACACCGCGAGTTTCTTTCTCAACATGTATCTCGGTCAGAGGCATGTGAAATCAGGAGAGAGAGTTTCGGGCTGAAGCTTTGACTCGATCAGAGAGCGGAGATAGCTCTCTGATCATTGAACGTAAACCTTTCTCATTACAACCGGAGAGAGCGGACGATCTCCCGACGTTGGCGCTGTGGCTATCTTATCGACCACATCCTGTCCTTCCGTCACCCGCCCGTAGATGGTGTATTTTGGCGGGAGCCTGTAATCCTGATGCATTATGAAGAACTGGCTCGATCCGCTTTCGGGCGTTCCTTTGTTGGCCATAGCGACGAGTCCGCGCAGATACGGCCCCTGATAGAGCGGCGTGTTGCGATCTATCTCGTTGGGCAGAGGACTCCCTGAAGCCGTCTCGCCTCCCGCGCCCGTGCCTGTCGGGTCGCCGCCCTGGATCATGAAACCGTTGATCGTGCGATGAAAAATGGTGCCGTTGTAATAACCGCGCTCGGCCAGAAGTCGAAAATTTTCAGCCGTCTCAGGCGAGTCCGACCAGAGCAATTCGAACTTGATGGTTCCGAGATCGGTTTCGATCACGGCTGTCGTCGGCCTGGGGCCGCAGGAAGAAAATGTGATTGAACTCATGATTAAAACAAGAGCGAACAAACGCGCTGGCGCGCTCGTCATCGTCGGGTTCCTCCAAAGAACTGGCGGCCAGGATAGCCGCAATGAGTTTCAAGTTCAGAGTTCAACCTTCTCGTTGAAGACCGGCATGTAGGGTCGAACTCTGAACTTACGTCCGTGATTTTGAAGCTCAGAGTTAAAGCCTCAGTTCGCCTTTTTTCCCGCGGCGATTTTCTGCTTGAACATCTCGATGCAGCCGTCGCAGCAGAGAAAAACTTTGCGCCCTTCGTGTTCGACCCAGCGCGTGTGGTCGGTGATTTTGTCCTCGGTGATGGGGCAAATCTCGTTGGACTTGATCGCTTCCTGATCTTCCTTCGAGAGTTTCGCCACATAGCCGTCAGGGTCTTTCTCGAACATCTTTACGCAGCCCTGACAGCAGAAGTATATGTACTGGTCTTTGTATTCGGCGCGAAACTTGTCGCTCGCGGCGGCGTTCATCACCGGGCATTTTTTGTTGGTGACGTTTTTCTTCGTCTCGCCGTCCGAAGCAAAAGCGGCAACGGCCAGTGCGAGGACGATCAGAGCGGAAACGGCAAAAGAAACTTTTCGCATTGCTTGAATTCAACTCCTTGATTTTTTCAGGCTGTCGCGCAGCCGGACTCAATTATACCGATGCCGGTGAGCGGACGCAAAGCCAGGTTCAGCGCAGATAGATTTCAATGAGACGGTTCTGCTGTCCGGGATCATAGATCACCGACACCTTATCGCCTTCGTTGAGTTCTGCGGCAGTGATGATTTCATCCTCGCGCGAATCGTCGGCCAGAAGCCCCAACAAATCGACGCCGTCCTCGCGACTGACGCCGTTTCCCACCAGATCGTTTTCGCGGGCTAGTATGGTGACTTCCGCAAACTCCCTCGACGGGCGGATGGTGATGAACAGCATCCCTTTGCTTTGAGCTTTGATTTTAACTACCTCGCCGCGAACGGCGAGCAACTGCTTTGCGCTCGCGGCATTCTGCTGCGCCGGAGACAGGAAGAGAACTAATATTAATAAAAATGCGGACATAGTTTTGCTTTATGCTTCGATTGAAATTCGGGAGATGAGACAGCCTTGATACTACTATTGTCACGGCTGCTCTTCAAGCAATCGCCGGTTGAGTTTCGAATGTCGATATGAGTCGAAAATTACTCAAAAATTTGTAGCTTTTCCTGTGTTTTCTTGTTGACGCTCGTAAAGCGGATATCGGGATATCTATCGCCATCAGGACAGGATGGTCGACACGTTCAGGCATGGGTTTTCTTCATCCTCACAGCAATCGAATGTGTATCTCAAATTCCGGCGGTCGGGAAATGCGTGTGCGCTCCCAACAGCCGCGTTCATTGCAGCAATTCTGATGGCACAAACAGGCTGTGCTTTTGAAGTGTCGATTTGCGTTTGGAGAAAAGTCTTTCAGAAGGGATATCATCTGAATCAGCGGACAAGCCGGTTTCTATCAAGACAGACTCAATCAACTGCTCGGCCTCTACTTGTCGTTGCCGAGCAACCTCCGCAATAGATGATCTGACAAAGTACAAAAGAGAGGCTCATGTTTTCTTTGACTGCGGGACTGTTTTCAAAGGAATCATTTAGGGCAGTTTTCGCAGTCAGACAATACCTGATCTCGCAAGTATGGTTCCGGCAACCGGATTCTTTTAATTTTCAAATCCGCGCGCGCATCGCCTTATGCCTGATACGCTTGCAAGGCAATCTTCTGTATGTTAGACATTGACTGTAAAGAAAAAATCCACTTATGTTCGATATAGAAATACCAAGGAGATCTATGAGGGGAAAAATCGCGATCTTTATTGATGGCAACAATCTATTTCATGCGGCGAGATCGGTCGGAGTCGAGATTGACTACGCAAAATTTTTGAACTTCCTCAGAGGCGACGCGCCGTTGCTGAGAGCTTTCTTCTACACAGGAGTCGATGAGCGGGCCGAACGACAGCAGGGTTTTCTGCTCTGGATGAGGCGCAACGGTTATCGCGTGGTGGAAAAAGAACTCAAGACCTACGCTGATGGAACCAAGAAAGCCAACCTCGATGTCGAGATAGCAGTCGATATGCTCTCGCTTGCCGACAAGTACGACACGGCAGTTCTGGTTTCAGGCGATGAGGATTTCTCTTATGCGATAAACGCCGTCGCCTACAAAGGCGTGAGGGTCGAGCTTGCGGGTTTTCGCAGCAACACAAGCCCGCGCCTGATCGATGTTGCTGATCAGTTCATCGAGCTTGACACTCACATCGAAGAGATAACCAAGACCGACTCGCGCCACGGCTATCATTACCCTCGCAACACCGGCAGCCTCAACACAGGGAATCTCAACAATTCGGGCAGCTATCAGACAGGCCAACTGCATAACTCAGGCAGCTACCCGGTCGTCCAGAGACCCGATCCTGCTCAACCTGAGAGGACGGGCCAGATGCATAACTCAGGCAGCTATCAGGCCAGCCAACTGCACAACTCCGGCAGCATCAACACCGCAAACCTGACTCGCGTGCGCGACGATGAAGAAACCGCGCCAGTAACGGAATAGCAGGCAGGGGTCAGGGATCAGGGGTCAGGGGTCGGGGGTCAGTGAAGAGTCGTCGGATAATTTCCGCAATCAATTCTTTCGTGAGGGCAAAATCACTCAGTAATAGTTTGCCTGGCTAGTCAAAAATAAGAACCTCTCAACTGATCCCTGACCCCTGATCCCTGACCCCTGATCACTGCTCGTCTGCACGAATACATGCCACACGATGACCGGGCGTGATCTCCACGAGCGGAGGTTTTGCCTTCCTGCATTCTTCTATCGCAATCGGACAGCGCGTGTGAAAGCGGCACCCTTCGGGAGGATTGATGGGCGTGGGCGCGTCTCCCGTCAGTCGCACGCGCTCGCTCTTCGCTCGCGGGACGGGGACAGGGATAGAAGCCAGTAGCGCCTGCGTGTAAGGGTGAAACGGGCGCGCGAATATCTCCTGAGTCGCAGCCTCTTCGACTATCTCGCCGAGATACATCACCGCCACCCTGTCGGATATGTGCCTGACCACAGCGAGGTCATGGGCGATGAAAAGATAAGTGAGTTCGAACTTCTGCTGAAGCTCCGCGAGCAGATTGAGTATCTGAGCCTGAATCGAAACATCGAGCGCCGAGACCGCTTCATCACAAACGATGAATTTGGGACGGAGGGCGAGAGCGCGAGCTATGCAGATGCGCTGGCGCTGACCGCCTGAAAACTCGTGCGGGTATCGATTCATCTGATCAGTCGAAATCCCCACCAGATCGAAAAGCTCTGCTGCGCGTTCGCGCGCCCGTCTCTTCCTCGCTGCGCGCGACACGGATTCATCCGCTTCTATGCGGTGAACGAGTATCGGCTCCTGGATTATCGCGCTCGCAGTCATGCGAGGATTGAGCGAGCCGAAAGGGTCTTGAAAAACTATCTGCATCTCGCGCCTCAACTCGCGCAACTCTCTCGCAGTCAGAGCGAATACATCGCGACCCTCAAACAGCACTCGCCCTGAAGTTGGCTCCAGGAGCCTCAAAATAGTCCTTCCCGCCGTAGTCTTGCCACAGCCCGATTCGCCCACGAGTCCGAGCGTCTGGCCTCGCGCTATCGAAAACGAAATGTCGTCGACCGCGCGCACGATACCCGCAGTCTTCCCCACAAGCCCGCGATGGAGAGGGAAGTGCTTGACCAGATTTTCGACTGTCAAAAGGTTTTTCATGAGCCTGGAGTCTGGAGTCAGAATATCAGAGGCGATCATTCTGACTTCTGACTTCTGTCTCCTGTCTTCTATCCTCCGCGAAATGACACGCCGCCAAATGCCCTTCGCGTACTTCGCGCAGTGGAGGATCCAGTTTGCATTTCTCTTCGGCCATCGAGCAGCGTGTGCGAAAGCGACATCCCGAAGGAAAATCCAGAGGCGAAGGGACTGAGCCGGGTATGGCTTCGAGCGTCCGACTGCCGGACGCAATCGAGGGCAGAGAACGAAACAACCCGCGGGTGTAAGGATGAAGCGGATGCTCGAACAGATCTTTCACTGATGCCTGCTCGACGATCCTGCCCGCGTACATAACCGCCACCCGGTCGCAGGTTTCGGCCACTACGCCGAGATCGTGAGTGATGAGCAAAACCGACATGTCAAGTTCGCCTTGAAGCTCGCGGAGAAGATCGAGTATCTGCGCCTGAATGGTCACGTCGAGCGCGGTCGTAGGCTCATCGGCGATAAGGAGTCGAGGCCGACAAACGAGCGCCATCGCTATCATCGCCCGCTGCTTCATCCCGCCCGACATCTGATGCGGATATTCGTCGAATCTCATTTCAGGCGAAGGCATACCCACGCGGGCAAGCATATCGATGGCGACGAGTCGCGCTTCTCTTCGCGATTTTTTCTGATGCTCGCGTATGACTTCGGCTATCTGTCGGCCTATGGTCATGATGGGGTTTAGCGAAGACATCGGCTCCTGAAATATCATCGAAACCCGTCGACCGCGCACACTGCGCATCTCTTCTTCAGTGAGCGAAAGCAATTCACGCGCGTCGAATCGAATCGAGCCTTTTACCTGCGCGGGTGGGGAGGGCAGCAGTTGGAGGATGGAATAAGCTGTGACCGATTTGCCGCAGCCCGACTCTCCAACCAGTCCCAGAGTTTCGCCTGTGCGTATTTGAAAATTCACTCCATCGACGGCTTTCAAAACGCCGTCCTGAGTGTGGAATGAAATCTCAAGATCGGAGACTTCGAGGAGCGGTTGTTGCTCGTTGACAGGCGACTTGGGGTTATCGATTTGAAGAGCCTCCATCAGCGCGATTTGTCTTAGGGGGCGAGTATATCGCCTGCGAGTTGAATCTGTTCGCGGCCCTGATCGCGCACGCGACGGGCAAGCTCGGCGAGTGAGAGGTCTTTGTCGTGCGTGGCCAGCTTGATCACCATGGGGAGATTAACTCCCGTCACGACTTCGACTGCGGATTGATGGAGGAAGCTCGCCGCGAGGTTGGTCGGCGTGCCTCCGAACATATCCGTCAACAGCAGCACGCCGCTTCCCTGATCGACGCGCTCGATGGCGCGTTCGATCCCCTCGCGGGCCACATCAACATCATCGTGCCATCCAATCGATACTGCTGTGATATGGTTTATCTCGCCGACGATCATTTCAGCCGCAGCCACAAGCTCGTTGGCCAGTTGTCCGTGAGTCACTATTACGCCGCCGATCATGGTTAGTCGTCAGATGTCAGATGTTAGATGTTAGTAGCAATAGAAGCTTCAGAGAGTTCTTCACTAACATCTGACATCTGACATCTGATATCTTCCTCCTTCACGTTTTGTATCGCTGCTCTTCCTTCTCAATATCGCGGTGGACGAGTTTGGTCTTGTAGCCCGCGCTCTCCAGGCGATGGTGAATCGCTTCGGCCACCATCACCGAACGATGTCGCCCTCCGGTGCAGCCCACTCCGACGTTGAGATAGCTTTTGCCCTCGCGCTGAAAGCGGGGCAGCAGAAAAGAGAGCAGATCGGCAAACCTCGTGATCGTCTCTTCCACCTCGCTTTGCGCTTGCAGGTATTCTATCACCTTTTGATCGCGGCCTGTGAAGGAGCGCAACTCCGGTATGAAATGCGGATTGGGAAGAAACCGAACATCGAAGAGCATGTCGAGTCCGCGCGGCAGCCCGTGTTTGAAGCCGAAGGATGAAATGGTGACGTTCATTTCCAGCGAGCCGCTCTTCTGAGCGAATCTGTCTTTGAGGAAATCGCGCAGCGTGTGGACGTTGTGTTCCGAAGTGTCGATTATGACATCGGCCATATCGCGGATTTCCGACAGGAGCGCGCGCTCTTCGCGTATGGCTTCGACCATATCTTTTTCGTGTAGCGGGTGAGGGCGGCGCGTTTCGCTGTAGCGGCGAAGCAGCACCTCGTCATCCGCTTCCAGAAAAACGACTTTCACATCGGCTCCGTTATCGCGAAGCTCTTTGTGGATTCCAGGGAAGATGGGCAGGAACTCGCGCGAGCGCACATCGACGACGAAAGCGGTGCGGGCTATTTCGCTCGAATCGTCGCACAGCCGCGCGAAGGTGGGGATGAGCTGAACTGGGAGATTGTCTACGGCGAAATAACCCAGGTCTTCGAATGCCTTGAGCGCCGAAGATACCCCGGACCCGCTCAATCCGGTGATTATGACGACCGGAACGGGCATAAGCAGTGGTCAGATGTCAGATGCTAGATGTTAGTGAGAAAAGCCAGCGCGGCGAGTGCCTGCTGACATCTGACATCTAACATCCAGCATCTGCTTCAAGGTTCGATAAGTCCGAAATTGCCGTCGGTGCGATTGTAAATCACGCCGACCCTGTTGGTCTCCGCGTTGCGGAAAACTATGAACTGATCCTTCGAATCGGTCAGTATCAAAGCCGCTTCTTCAGGAGTCATCGGCTTGACCCGATAGCGCCGCGCAGGGATTATGCGCGCGGCCACAGGAGCGGCTTCCAGAACGCCGTCCGGCACGGGCGCGACCGCTTTGAGCGAAGCGCGCGATCGCTTCTTCGTGTGAAACTTTTCTTTGAGACGCAGCACCTGCTTTTCGACTTTGGCCGAGGCGGCTGAGATCGACTGATTGATGTCGCTGTTTTCGGCGACGGCAGTAAAAACGGAGTCTCGCCAGTGAACTACTACCTCGGCGCACTTGCGGTGCTTTTCAGAAGATAAAATGACGTGCGCCCGCATGGGCGCGGAATCGAGCACGCGCGAGAGCTTTCCAAGCTCTTTGCGCACAAGGCGCTCGATGGCGGGAGTCAGTTCTATATGACGACCTGTGATTTCTAATTCCATAAATTATTCCCTCAAAAACAAGAAATCAGAAGCCGGATCCATCTTCTGACTCCTGACTTCTGACTCCTGACTTCTGAATCAAACTATTGCGCGGCGTTCGCGCGAGCCTGGGATGCGCATCTGGTCGCGGTATTTGGCTACCGTCCTGCGGCTCATCTTGACGCCCTCCTGGGCCAGCCGTTTGGCTATGTCATCGTCAGTGATGGGACGATGCGGGTCTTCGGCCTCGATCATCTTCTTGATTTTCAGCTTCAGCACTCGCGTCGATACATCCTCGCCCGTATCCGACTTCATGCCCTCGGTGAAAAATCTCCGCAACTCATAAACTCCCTGCGGAGTGTTCACGTACTTGCGATTGACCACGCGCGAGACGGTGCTGAGGTGCATTCCTATATCTTCAGCCACATCCTTGAGCATCATCGGCTTGAGATATTCTATCCCTTTGTCGAGAAAATCTCTCTGACGCTCGACTATCGACTGGCAGACGCGATAAATGGTCTGACGGCGATGCTCGATATTTTTCAAAAGATCGACCGCCGAGCGGAAACGCTCGCGAATATAATCGCGGGTCTCTTTCGAAGAACTCTTCGACTCCATCATCTGGCGATAGGTTCTGTTGATTCTGAGTTGCGGCATTCCGTCGTCCTCGAACCGGATGACGTAATCATCGCCGACCTTCTCGATAGTGACTTCAGGCACGACGGGCTGGGCGGATTCGGCTGAATACTTGCGTCCCGGTTTGGGGTCGAGCCGCTTGATGATCTCCATCTCTTCGATGACCTGTTCAAGCGGGACGCCGATGGTCTTGGCCAGATCAGGCAGCTTGTGAGTCTGAAGGCTTTCGAGATGATCGCGCACCATCCTCACAGCAAGCCTTTCGCTGTAGCCGTAGTAATCGAGTTGAACGAGCAGGGATTCCCTCACATCGCGGGCGGCCACTCCCACAGGGTCGAGGCGTTGAATCACGCGGAGAGCCTCTTCGACCGTCTCCACACTCCACGGCCCCATCGCGGCTATCTCTTCGATGGAAGCGTCGAGGAATCCTGTGTTCTCGTCGAGATTTCCTATGATCGCTTCGCCCGCCAGTCGAACATCCTCCGAGATGCCAGTCAGGTGAAGCTGCCATATCAACTGATCATAGAGCGACTGCGGGCGGGTGAGCAGGCTTTCGAAGGAGACTTCATCCTTCGCTTCGTATTCCTGCGTCTTGTAGCCCGGATCGAGATAGTCTTCGAAGGTCGAGCCGAAATCGATTTCCTGAAACGAGTCGCGATCACGCTCAGGCTCCGTCTCAGTATCAAGAGCGGCGATCTCGCCCTCGAACGGCGCAGGCTCTGCGGCTTTTTCGCTGAATCCCTCGTCTGCTGCCGCCGCCGCGCCGTTTTCAGGAACCGATGGCGCGGGTTTGGATTCCTTCTCGTTGTAGTCGGCTGTCGTGGCATCTATGGCTGAGAGGTCGTCGCTCAGGGAGGTCTGACCGTCGGGCGACTCTCCGGGAGCCACTTCTTCCAGCACCGGATTCGATGACAGTTCAGTCGTCACCATATTGGAAAGCTCCAGCTTGGTCATAGCCAGAAGCTCGATGCGCTGCCGCATCTGCGGCGTAAGAACCAGCCGCTGCGAAAGACTCGTTGTGAGATGTGGCCTTACCGACATAATTCCTTCGTCATTAGTCCGTTGTCCTTTGTTTCGACTGATTGATTCACCTTCGTGACTTCAAGTGGCGAACAAAGGACGAAGGACAACGGACAACGGACTATTACATTCTGAAATTCTCTCCCAGATAAACTTTTTTCACTTCCTCATCCCGCGTCAATTCCTCCGGCGTGCCGGAGCGAAATATCTTTCCGTCGTGAATTATATACGCTCTGTCCGTTATTGCCAGAGTCTCACGCACATTATGATCGGTTATCAATACGCCTATGCCGCGCTCGCGCAGCTTCTGTATGATGTTTTGTATATCAACGACGGCTATCGGGTCAATACCGGCGAATGGCTCGTCGAGCAGAATGAAGCGCGGCTCGATGACCAGACACCGCGCTATCTCAGTTCGGCGACGCTCGCCGCCCGATAACTGATACGCTTTCGTGTGACGCACATAGGCGATGTCCAACTCCTTGAGCAGCACTTCCAATCGATGCTTGCGCTCGGCTTTCGTCAGAGACAGAGTTTCAAGAACGAGCAGAATATTTTCTTCCACCGTCAGCTTGCGAAAGACCGAGGCTTCCTGCGGCAGATAGCTTATCCCTCCGCGCGCCCGCAGGTACATGGGCAGCCGCGCGATGTCTTTCGAGTCGAGAAGAATTCTTCCGCTGTCTGGTCGCTCAAGGCCGACTATCATGTAAAAGATCGTAGTCTTGCCTGCGCCGTTCGGGCCGAGAAGACCGACTATTTCGCCCTGACATAAATCGAACGACACGCTGCTCACGACCGTCCGGTTGCGATAAGATTTTCTGAGTCCCTCGACGCCGAGCGTGCTGGCTACCTGTAGCGGGGTGTCTGTTTCGATTTCTATATGAGTCTCTTGGGTGGATTCGATCGCCGACACAACTTTTACCTTCCGATTTTTATTTCTTTGTCAATCGATGAGTGGATCGAACACGCCCTGTACCCTGCTGATTTTGGACGAGAATCCTATCATCGCGTTTATATAAAGTCAATTCAGCGCCCATGACCGCGCCTTTCTCTTCATCATCGACTCGCGCCGCACGCCCGGTCAAAACCGCGCTCTCGTTTTCTGCAATATACAAAAGATGGTCTCCTGTACCCCGACGACCGGGCTGCGTCATCACCACGTTTCCTTCAGCCGTCATTCGCTCGACTTCGTTCGTCTCTTTCATCAGGTAAACATCGATTACCTCGGCATCGATCCTGTCCGTTCCCTGACGCGCCTTCACCCCGCCATCATAATGCACCACCCGATCAGTGTCCGAATAAGTCATGCGATTTGCCGAAGCGAACACGGGAACCTTTTCAGACTGGCCTTCCGCAGTTTCCTGCTTCGTGTCGTAGAGCGCGCTTTCGACATTGCCAACGGCCACCATGCGCTTCTCTTTCTGATAAAGCTCGATACGATCTCCACGGACGAAATTATCATCCTGCCAGCCGCGAGCGTTGCCTGTGTAGACGGCGAAGCTGTCCTTGTTTCTCGCATCGGCGCGATCAGCCGTCATGAAAATCGGCGATTTTGTATTCTTGAACGGAGTAGCGTCTTCGGTCGCCTCGCGGCTGTAATAAGTCGTGCGCACATCTCCTCGGGCGTGCGTCTCATCATTGCGGCGGTCGTAATCGATCTCGTCGGCCTGAGTGCGCGCTTTCGCGTCCCAGGCCATGGGGCGACGGCCTCGAAGCTCAAGCCATTCTTTCGTTCCGTCGTAGGCGGCGCGCTCCGATACAGCATTGCGGTTGCCTTCCGTGTATTTGAAATCGCCTTCCTGAACTATGCGCTCCACGTCCTGCGAGTCGGCTAGAAACGTCGCGTCCAATCGTTTGCTTGTAGTCACACGCGGAGGATGCTCATCGGCGATCATCGCTTCTATTTCGACTTTCACATTGTCTGTGGCGGTAAAAGTTTTGGCGCGATTTCCTTCTTCATAAAATGAGGCCGTCATGCGCGGAGCGCGGATAGTCTTTCTGTCAGCTTTCGGCTCGGCTCGAACCGGCGTGATTTTCATGATGGCGTCGCCCGTGGCTTCGGCTGATTCGATGTTCTTTCCGTCCTGGTAGAATCGAAGCGAAATGTTTGCCGCCGTTAGTTCCCGCGTAGTGGGATTGATCTTTTCGTCTTTCACTTGAGGCGCGTGAACGATGACCGCAGCAGCGCCTTCGGCTCGCAGGGTTTCAACGGCGTTGCCCTGCGCGCCTTCGATGAAGGTGGCTTCCACCGTTTGAGCGTGAGCTTCCTTTTCCGGGTTCGATCCGAGCGTGCGAGTATGGACGCCTCCCGTGGCGGTTGCGCGCGTGAGTTGCTGCTCTTCGAAGAAGAAATCCATGTCGACGGATTTGATCCTGGATTTTTCCGCTTGAGTCAGTCTTGAATTGCCGCGAGCTTCTATGCGCTCGATTTTATCCGCGTCGTCGAGAAACCCGGTCATGCGGTCGGCGCGCATTTCATCCTTGCCCTGAGAGACTATGACGCTGCCGGTGAAAGTGACGCGGCCCGATTTCTTTTCGAGCAAAGCCGTCTGGCTCTGAATGCGAGTCTCTCTTTTTTCGCTCAAGGCAGAGCCGGATTTTTTCCCGGCAGGTTTCGAATTGGAAGCGACCATCTCTCGCGCTCTCGCGGCCTTCTTCGCCTGTTTGCGAGCGCGCTTGCGAGCCTTGCGCGCCGCTCTCTCTTCAGGAGTTTTATCGCGGCGGCTCTTTGCGTCAGGGCTGGTTTTGAAGTGCGCTTTTCTTTCAGCCTCGGATTTGATCGTCAGGTCGACGTCTTTGAGCAGGTGGGCGCGTTCGTCTGCGGTTTCGAGCGTCACACCGGTCGAGTGGCCTTTGATACGGCTGCCGTCGAATTCGACTCTTTCTTTGGTTTCGACTATGCCGTTCGAGTGATCGTAGTGAAGGTAAGAAGTTTTGATCGTGAGATCGTTTGCGATCTGAATGACGACGTTTGATATGAATTCGGCGTCGAGTTGATTGAGGTTGGCCGGATCGCTCACTTTGGCGCGGTCGGCGGTGACGACATCGTTGCGCGTCCCATCTGTACCGCGAGATTCCAGCCGCACCTGTTCCAGTTCGTGAGAGCCGTCTCCGTAGGCGCGGTCGGTTGAGGCGATGATGACGAATCGGATTTTGCCCTCGACTTCATGCGCGTAGCGGGTATTAGAGAAGACGGCGACTATCGGCCCCTGAAGTTTCTGCGAAGCCTCTTTAGGTTCAGGGCTTTTTTTTCGCAAGGCCAGATAAGCCGCAAGCGCGGCCAACATTGAAACGAACAGTGCCAGCGCGAGAAGTTTTCCGGCGGATATGAGTCTTACTCTGAACATCGTCTTTATGATTCCGACCGCCGCCGAACAGGCGCGACGCTCTGAAGGATTCTTGCATGTCTAGTGAGGGAGTGTCGAGGAAACCCAAGCGTCAGTCAGATGTTTATTTGATGATTGTGCTGCTGTCGAAGAAATGAGCCGCCATCTAATGCCGCTCCTCAATGAGCGTTTCTGAGACGGGTCGCCCTGTCATCTCTACGGGTTTGTAGTTGCGATATGACTCGATGTCAGTCGGAGGTTTTTTGACTTCGACAATCAATCCGGCTTCCATCAGTTTTCTTTCCGTCTCACGTCGGCGAGATTGCAACTCGTCGCTTTCTGCCATCGAGTCGAGTAGCTTTTGCACTTGCCTTCTTTCTTCGGCATTCAAAGCTCTGACTTCTTCCAGCAGGTTTTCAAGATTCGCACTTACCATAAAAATTCGCTCCTCAGACGAGGTATAGCAGGCTGCCAGCCTGCTGTTTCCCAAAACTTCATGCTTTCAGGATGCGAACAGGCTAGCAGCCTGTTCTACATCAATGTCTCCTCATGAATTTCCTTGATATTAATCAGAGACGCCGGGTAAATCAATCACTCAAAACATCAACTCGCGGCATAATGACAAATGGCAAATGAACACTGACAACGGACTATTCAATCTTCAAATCCCGCACCGTAATTTGAACCTGCGTGTTGTCGTTGTAGGTGTTCTCCGCAATCGTGAACGCCAGACTGATGCGGTCGCCGGGAAAGATATCGCTTGCGCGTCCGCCTTCGCCCCACCACAAACAATCTATCCACTTCGTCCCCTGCAACGCGCGAAATTTCAGATGCTTGTCCTTCAGCACCCGCGGAGCCTGAACGACCTGAACCCCTCGCGCTTCAAACACCGGCTGCGGATTTCCCGGCCCGTAAGGCTCAAGGTGAGAAAGTTCTTCAACCAGTTCCAGCGTCGCCTGACGGAGCGGCAATTCGCAATCGGTTTTGACGACAGGGATGAGGTCTTCTGCTTCAAGCGCGCGTCGCGCGTGAGCGTCGAGCCGCCGTCTCAGTTCATCGATTCGATCAGCGCGAATGGCAAGCCCTGCCGCGTGCGAATGCCCGCCGAATCGCTCGAATAAATCCGCGCACTCGGTCAGCCCGTCCAGAAGATGAAAAGGCGGAATGGAACGTCCGCTCCCATGCCCCAATCCGTCCTCAATCGAGATGATTATCGTCGGGCGATAAAGACGCTCGACTATGCGCGACGCGACTATTCCTATCACTCCTCTGTGCCAGCCTTCGCCCGCGATGACCGCCACATAAGATTCTTTCAATCGGGGATTGCTTTCTATTTCGGCCAGCACCTGCGCGAGTATATCGGCTTCGGTCTGCTGACGCGCGGCGTTCTGTTCGTTCATATCCGAAGCCATTCGCATAGCGGTTTCGAAATCCGGCGCGTCGAACAGATCGACCGCCAAGCTTGCGCCCGCCATCCTCCCCACCGCGTTTATGCGCGGCCCTATGCGAAAGCCCACATCGAAACCTGAAATCGCTTTGCCCGCGACCCCCGCGACTTCCAGAAGCGCGCGAAGCCCGATGTTGCTGGCATTGCGCAAGCCTTCGAGTCCGTAGCGGGCTATGATGCGATTCTCGCCCGTGAGCGGAACTATGTCGGCGATGGTTCCTATGGCAGCGACCTTGATGAAGGATTCGACCATCCGTTCGCGCCCCGTCTCGACCAGAAGAGCCTGAGCGAGTTTGAAGGCGACGCCGACGCCCGCAAGATTTTTATCCGGGTAAGAGCAGTCCGTTCGCTTGGGATTCAGCACCGCGTTTGCGCGCGGCAATCCTTCTTCGGGAAGATGATGATCTGTGATTATTATTTCGAGTCCGAGAGCGCGGGCGTGTTCTACGACCTGGCGAGCGCGAATGCCTGTATCGACGCTGATGATTAGTTCATACCCCTGGGCTTTGGCCGTATCCATCGCGTCTTCGCGCAGTCCGTAGCCGTCTTTCAATCGCTCAGGTATGTAATAAGAAACGTCTGCCCCGATGAGCGAGAGAGCTTTTTTGAGAATTACAGTCGAGGTAGTGCCGTCTACGTCGTAATCGCCGTAGATGAGAATTTTCTTTTTCTGCTCGACGGCGCGAAGGACGCAATCGACGGCCTCGCGCATATCTCGCATAAGAAACGGGTCGTGCAGATCGCTGATCGAAGGGTTGAGAAACTTATGCCCGCTCTCGGCGTCGGTGATGCCGCGTCGGGCGAGCAGACGGGCGAGGATGTCTGAGGTGTGAAGCTCTCGCGCAAGTCGGGCAACGAGCGCAGGATTATGCTCGGCCTGAACCCATCGCTTGTTTTGAAAACGGTTTGACATCCGCTGAAAGAGAGTCGATGTTAATGACCGATTCGATATCCCGGAGAGCCTAAAATATCACAGGAGCGCGCGTTTCGCATAATGCGCTCCATGATATACTTCAGCCCATGAGCAAACAACCAGTGACGAAAGCGATGCGCTGGACTTCTGCCGATCTCGAAGTCCTGCCGGAAAACGGAAGCCGATACGAAATCATTGATGGAGAACTTCACGTGTCCAGACAACCGCATTGGAACCATCAGATCGTTTGCAGCAATGCTATCGCTTTGCTGAAAGAATGGAGCAGGCAGGCAGAGGGGCGGGCCAACCTCGCGCCGGGCATAATATTCGCCGACGATGAAGACGTGGCTCCTGATGTCGTCTGGATCAGCGATGAACGACTTGCTGCCGCGCTCAGGGGCGGAAAACTCCATGCCGCGCCTGAGCTTGTTGTCGAAGTTCTTTCGCCCGGAAGCACGAACGAGAGGCGCGACCGCGAAGCGAAACTCAAGCTCTATTCGAATCGCGGAGTCGAAGAATACTGGATCATAGACTGGAGACTGAGACAGATTGAAATACACCGCCGCGACGAAGGGCGGTTGAAACTCGCGGCCACGCTCTTCGATGAAGACACTCTGGCGACGCCGCTCCTGCCCGACTTCGAGCATAAAGTGGCCGATCTGTTCGAGGGAATTTCTGCTGAATAATAACGACTTCTGCTGGCTCGAACCGTCAAGTAAGTTGAGATGTTCTGATCGCTGCGCAGCCTGATGTCTTTAGCCGTAGCTTTCAGCTATGGCTTGAAAAAATCAAAGCGCTTGCCGGGAAATTAACTGAAGGCGAGACCGGGAGCTTGCGCATGATACTATCCTTACCTCGAAAGGAGTCGCCTTCACGCGCGGAAAGTAGAAGAATCGAGGAGGCACGAGTCAATCACAGAATGCGCACACATTCTGACTTCTGACTCCTGACTTCTGTTTTCTGAGGAGTCGCCTGGTAGAACAGTCGGCCAGTCTGTTGACGCGCGGAAAGTAGAAGAATCAGGGAGCAGGCTGCCAGCCTGCCGTACCTGTTCGGAGGAGAAAGAACTTTATGAGCATACTACTCAGAGATGAACTGAATGCGCTGATCGAAAAGCGCGCGGATTCCTGCATATCAATTTATCTTCCAACTCACCGGGCCATGCCGGAAACGCAACAAGACCCGATCAGATTCAAGAACCTTCTGGCAGAGGCCGAAAATAAGCTGATCGCCTCCGGCCTGCGCGCTTCTGAAGCAGGCCAGTTGCTCGAACCTGCGGCCAATCTTCTGGACGATGTGGAATTCTGGCGATATCAAAGCGACGGGCTGGCCGTCTTCATTTCGCCGGATTTTTTCCGAGTCTACACCCTGCCTGTCGCTTTCGATGAACTGGTCGTCGTGGCCGGTCGCTTCCATCTCAAAACGCTGCTTCGCCTCTTCGCATACGACGGGAGCTTTTACATACTGGCGTTGAGCCAGAATCAGGTCAGGCTGTTTCAGGGATCGAGGCAAAGCGTGAGCGAATTGTTTCCGGAAGGCATTCCTGAAAATCTTGAGGAGGCTCTCAAGTACGACGACCAGCAAAGACAATTGCAATTCCACTCGCGAGCCTCGCAAAGCGGAGGGCGTCGGATAGCCGTGTTCCACGGTCAAGGCGTCGGCATCGATGACAGCAAGGACAGGATATTGCGCTATTGCCGCGAGATCGACGGCGCACTCCGTCCGCTGCTCAAGAGTGAAACTGCGCCGCTCATTCTTGCCTGCGTCGACTACCTGCTGCCGATCTACAAGGAAGCCAGTGATTATCGGTATCTGATGGATGATGGAATATCAGGCAATCCTGAACTCTTAAGCCCCGCCCAGTTGCATGAGCAGGCATGGGAGATCGTGCGGCCTCATTTTCAGAAGGCGCAGGATGAAGCAATTGGCAAATACCGTCAACTGGCGGGAACCGGGCGAACCTCTGCCGACATCGGAGAGGTGATTTCAGCAGCGGCAGGCGGTCGTGTCGAATCATTGTTCGTGGCCGTCGGGGTGAGGAGATGGGGCAGGGTTGATTCTACGAACAACATCGTCGAACTGCGCGACGATCCACAACCGGGCGACGAAGACCTGCTCGACCGCGCGGCAGCCGAGACGCTCATCCATGGCGGCGCTGTCTTCGCCGTCGAGTCGGAAGCAGTGCCTGCCGATGCTCCGCTTGCTGCGGTATACCGTTACTGAAATCAGGTTGAAAGGCTCAACCTGATTTCAGTAGCGTCGATTCTTCCTCATTTTGACAGGCAAGGTCTACGAGGATCGTTAGTGGCCGTTCAAATCACACAACAGGGCCTTTCCACTGGCGAAGCCCTCGATAGACTTGATCGGTTCGGCCCCAACGCTTTGCCCGAAAAGCCGCCGCCTTCGATCCTCGCGCGATTCCTCCGTCAGTTTCAAAGCCCGCTCATATACATTCTGCTCTTCGCTCTGGTCGTCGACGCGGCGGTCTGGTTCTTCGAAGGAGCCACGGGACTGCCCGCAGAGTCGCTGGCCATCGCCGTCATTCTGCTGCTTAACGCTGTGCTTGGAGTTTATCAGGAGAGCAAAGCCGAATCGGCCCTTGCGAGATTGAAACAACTGGCAACCTCGCTCGTCTGGGTGATGCGCGACCAAAAACTCGTTCACCTGCCGAGTACGCAGATCGTTCCCGGCGACGTGGTGAGAGTCGAGGCAGGCGACCGCATTCAGGCTGACGGAAAAATCATCAGCGCCGAAGGGGCCATGGCTGACGAATCCATGCTTACGGGAGAATCGCTCCCTGTCGAGAAGGCCGAGGGCGACGATATCTTCAGCGGGTCTCTGCTCGTTCGCGGCAAAAGTTACTTCGAGGTGACGCGAACCGGCGCTGAAAGCTCGATGGGACGACTCGCCGTTATGATCGGCGAAATAAAATCCGAAAAAACTCCGCTTGAGATTCGAATGGAAGTCTTCGGAACTCAGGTGGCGCGCGTGATTCTGATGCTGGCCGTAGTGATTGCTGCAGGCGGCATCCTGGCCGAAGGGCTTTCACACGCGGGCCACATGCTGCTGTTTGCAGTCGCTCTCGCTGTTGCAGCGGTGCCGGAGGGACTCCCGGCGGTGCTGACTCTGACGCTTGCTCTCGGAGTCGAGCGAATGGCTAAAAGGAAAGCCGTCGTGCGACGCCTCAGCGCGGTCGAGGCGCTCGGATCGGTCACGGTGATTGCGACCGACAAGACCGGGACGCTGACCGAGAACCGAATGAGGGTCAAAGAGGTCGACAGCCCCGACTTCGAGCGCGCGCTGCGGGCCATGTCGCTGGCTAACGACGCGGAGCAGGTCAGCGGAGCGGGAGACCCTACGGAACTCGCTCTGCTCGATTATGCTCTGTCTCAGGGGTGTGATATATCACGTCTCCGTCAGGACTTCCCGCGCCGCAGCATGTTGCCTTTCGACAGTTCCCGCAAGTACATGCGGGTCACGATTGAAGAAGGCCGAGATACGATCAGCTACCTCAAGGGCGCTCCCGAAGTGATGCTTGATCGCAGCGATCTCTCGGAGGCCGAACGCCGAAACTGGAGAGAAAAGGCGAACGCTTATGCTGGAGAAGGTTTCCGTGTGCTGGGCCTCGGCTGGCGACAGGGAGAAGGCGATGAGCATCTATCGTGGCTCGGTCTGGCGCTCCTGTGGGATCCGCCGCGCGCGGAAGTGCCTGACGCAATCAAGCGGGCGCAGGCAGCAGGCATTCGCATAATTATGATAACCGGAGATCATCCGGCAACCGCCTTGGCAGTGGCCGCTGAGGTGGGCATACAGTCCAGCCGGGTGATTACCGGAACTGACCTCGAAACCTTTTCGCCCGACGCCATTGATCGCGCCATCAGCGAGGTCAATGTCTTCGCAAGAGTATCGCCTGAGCATAAACTGCTTCTCGTCGAGGCTCTCAAACGTTCAGGGGAGATCGTGGCGATGACCGGCGATGGGGTCAACGATGCTCCCGCGCTCAAGCGATCCGATGTCGGAGTGGCGATGGGAATGCGCGGGAGCGATGTTTCCCGCGAGGTTGCCGACCTCGTGTTGCTTGACGACAACTTCGCGACCATCGTCGCTGCTGTCGAAGAGGGGCGAAGCATCTACGAAAACATTCAGAAGTTCATACGATTCCTCTTCTCCACCAATTTGGCCGAAGTTCTTATCGTGGTCATCGGCATCGCCGGGTCGATAGCGTTAGGGTTGCGCGACGACGCGGGGGCGCTGTTGCTGCCGCTGACGGCGGTGCAGCTGCTCTGGATCAACATTGTGACTGACGGCCCGCCCGCGCTGGCTCTGGGTCTCGATCACAGCAGCGGAGTGATGCAACAGAAACCGCGCGATCCGAAAGCTGCGCTGCTCGATCCCACTTCACTTCGTTTCATTCTGGTGACAGGCATAGTCAAGGCTCTCATCGGCGGAGCGCTTCTGGCCATAATGCCTCGCATCGGATACAGCATCGAGGCCACGCGCACGATAGTTTTTCTCTATGCCTCAATCGGTCAGGTTGTTTTCGTCTATCCTTCGCGACAGATTGGCGCGAGTCCGGGGCTGAACTGGTGGGTTCATCTGGCAGTGATTTTCGGAGTAGGGTTACAATTCCTGACCGCATATCTGCCGTGGCTTCGCAGCCTGCTCGGTCTCGAACGGCCTGATATGGCAGCGATGGCATGGGTGACAGGCGCGGTGCTTGTAAGCTTCGGTATAGCCGAAGCGTGGAGCCGAATCGCAAAATCGGCTGAAGGGAAATAGCGTCGGAGCGACCGTCGGTGATGCGCTCCGACTAATACCATCCGAGGCTCGATGCGGTTATAATGCTTTGCTCTTTGATCTGATCTGGAGAATGAGAGATGCCTGAGAGGCTTCAGACGCGCAGGCCGGAAAGAGAGAAACGAATGAGCAGCGATGAAGTAAAACTGATTCTCGAAAAACTTGAAAAACTGGATGCGATGGAAACGAAGCTGGATGCGATGGAAACGCGACAGCGCCACATGGAAACCGGTATCGTCAATCTCGGCACTCGCCTTGAAACTCTGGAAAATACAGTCGATGAGCGGCTGTATGACACGCGCCCGCAATGGGAAGGCGTGCAGTCTCAAATCTCAGAGATGCGCGAAGAGATGCGAGAGCGTTTCAATAATCTTGATAGCGAAGTCAAAGACACCAACCGCCGTATGCGAGTGCTAAACGATACCCTGCTCTCGATGCAGGCAGACTCTCTCGCTCTCGAAGATCGTATTGAGAAACTCGAAGGCCGGGAGACAGAGCCGCAGCCATCGGGATCAGGAAAGCAGAAATGACTGAGGGAGTCACCAGCGAAAAAGGAAACGAGAATACATTATCACTTCGGTTCGATTCGCGTTATGACAGGATGAGCCTATGAAAGAGATAAGCATTCAGGAACTTCACAACGATACTGATCAATGGGTGAGACTTGCTGCGGCCAGAGAACGAATCATCATCACTGATGGCGGGCAGCCGATTGCTGCGCTTACCCCGATTGAGCCTTCTCCCAAACGCCTGCCTGACCGGGAGGCGAAGATAAACCGTCGCTCGCGGATCGAGATAGATTCGGCAGACTCTATATTTCCGAAATGAGAGACTGAAGTCGATTTATTCATCATGAAACCACTGCCTCTGGCAGTGGTGCAGTTATCTGGTTCTACCGTTGAAAGGCATAAGCTAAATCGACCTTCAACGCAAGCCACCGCCTCTGGCGGTGGTAGTTGACTATCCGGCTTGTTTCCAGTTTTTGCGTATGCCATTATCTGTGACCGGAGGTTGAGATGAAATTCATCGTGACGATTGATCGAGACGAAGATGGAGTTTGGGTTGTCGAGTGTCCGTCAATCCCCGGCTGTGTGAGTCAGGGGGAAACCAAAGAAGCGGCGTTGGAAAACATCAAGGAAGCCATCGCCCTTTGTCTTGAAGTTCGCGCGGAGAAGGGCTTGCCCTTGACTATAGAGACGCGGCAGGTCGAGGTCGCGGCGTAATGGCTGGCCTTCCAACTCTGAGCGGACAGGAGGTTGTGCGGGTATTCGAATCCTTCGGCTGGAGTGTCGCGCGCCAGCGAGGCAGCCATATTATCATGACCAAAGAACACGAAAACGTGACCTTGTCGATTCCTAATCATCGAGAGGTTGCGAAGGGTACTCTGAGGAGCTTGATCCGATCCGCTAATCTGACGGTCGATGAATTCATTGCTGCGGTCTAGCCATCCCGCCGCCTAAACAGCCTCGCTTGAAAAACTTATATGCTGATTCAAATCGAAGGAATGAAAAAACCGGGGCCGCGATTGCCCGACTGGTTGCGTAAATCCAAACGCAACGCCCAGGCCGATCACGACCTGAAAAAAATGCTCCGCACTCGCAACCTTCACACCGTCTGCGAAGAAGCCCGCTGCCCTAATCGCAATGAATGCTTTTCGCGCGGCGCAGCTACTTTCATGATATTGGGCGATGTCTGCTCTCGCAGTTGCGGCTTCTGCTCAGTCAAAACCGGGCGCGGACTTCCGATGGACGCGCTCGCGCACGAACCTGATCAGGTCTCCGAAGCTGCTGCTCAACTCAATCTTAAATATGTCGTCATCACTTCGGTCAATCGCGACGAACTCGCGGACGGCGGCGCAGAGCATTTCGCAAACACTATTCGAGCCGTTCGAACTCGATTGCCTCAATCAAAAATCGAAGTCCTCACGCCTGATTTCAAAGGCAACCGAGAGGCTCTTCACACCGTCCTCGACGCCAAGCCCGATACTTTCAATCACAACGTCGAAACCGTCCCCCGGCTCTACCTCCGCGTGCGACCGCAGGCCGATTACTGTCAATCGCTCGATGTGCTTCTCAACGCTCGCAGGTATTCTTCTTCGGTCGTCACAAAATCAGGTTTCATGGTCGGGCTTGGCGAAACGGACGCAGAAGTCAAACGGCTGCTCGAAGATTTGCGCGCACACGAAGTCGACGTTGCAACTATCGGTCAGTACCTTCAACCGACCCGCCATCATCTGCCGGTCGAACAGTACGTTCACCCCGATGTGTTCGAAGAGTACAAAGAATACGGCGAGAGTTTAGGTTTTCGCTCGGTGTTTTCAGGGCCGCTTGTTCGCAGTTCCTACATGGCCGATCTGGTTCACGAGCAGGCAAGCGATGAATGAGCGGAGGAGAATTGAACCCGGAAACTGAACTGATTTCTCATCCGTCATCGCCGCCCGCACGGCACACTGAAGAAGCTGCGCCGACTTTCACCCGCGAAGAAATTCTCACTGCGCGACTGAGGCTTGCGAAGGTCGTGCCTTATCAGCATTCGGCCTCGCCTCTGTGGAGCAACCTCGCGCTGGCCATCTTTTCAGGCATACTTCTCACCTTCGCTTTTCCCGAATGGAGTCTGTGGTCGCTGGGCTGGGTCGGCACGGCTCCCTTGATTATGGCCATAGCCCGCGAGCGGAGATTCTGGCGCGCGCTTCTGCTCGGACTCGTGACAGGAACAGTCCTCTATGTGGGATCGTCGCACTGGGTCACTTACTCGATGCACAACTACGGAGGAATTTCTCTGTGGCTTTCCTACGCGCTGATGCTGCTCATAGGCATAGTGCTGGGGTCGTTCACCGCTCTATTCTCTGCTTCTTTGGCTTTGGCCATTAACAGATTCGGAGGCTGGGCCATTCTTGCCGCGCCTGTCCTCTGGCCTGCAAGCGAATGGCTGCGTCATAAAACCACCGGAGTCGGATGGATTGCGCTCGGATACTCGCAGGCGTTTCAGCCCGCCGTCATTCAGACAGCCCGATGGGGCGGAGTTTACTCGGTGAGCGCGCTGCTCGTTTTTGCAAGCGCCGCGCTCGTCTTCGCGGTCATCTACCTTGAAAGAAAACGCGGCTTCATCGCGCTCACCGCATCGATCATAGTGAGCATCGCTGTTGTCATCTACGGACTCGCGCTCAGGCCCGACAGCGACCCGGCGCAAACGATTTCCATCGCGGTCATTCAACCCAACGATCCGATAGACGCCGCGTGGAGCGACCGTCAATTCATCGATCAGGTGATTCAGGATCACATCAACCTGTCGCTGCGCGCCATCGAATCCGAAAAGACCGGCTCTCCGACAGCGAAAAAAATCGATCTCGTTGTATGGCCCGAATCTCCCATGATCCTCAATTACGAGCGCGACGCGGTGACTCGCCGCGCGATTGCCGATTTCACTTCGCGCAATGATGTTTATCTTCTGTTCGATGACTGGGGATACGCAAAAGAAGGCGATGACCCGGCGAGTCTTTATAACTCTGCGATGGTCGTAGCGCCTTCCGGCGAGAGAATCTCGCGCTATGATAAAATCGCGCTGATGCCGTTCGGAGAATATGTGCCGGCGCGCGGATGGATTCCCTTCATGGATCGCGTGCCTGCGCTGGTCGCAGACCTCGCCCCCGGCACAAGCCCCGCTTTGAGCGATGTTGCAGGAACGCGACTCGGAACTCTTATATGCTTCGAAGCCATAAGGCCGGAACTTGCGCGCAGGTTTCGACTCACGGGCGCGCAGGTGATGACCCAGCTATCGAATGAAACGTGGTTCGGCCCGACTGCATTGGCGCGACAGATGCTCGCGCACGCGGTGTTTCGCGCGGTCGAAAATAATTGCGAACTTATTCGCGCCACCAACTCCGGTCAATCGGCCCGAATAGACCGATACGGCGCAGTTCACGACGAGACGCCCTTGTTTCAAACCACGATTCGCGTATGGAATGCGGAAGTCGCTCCTGACACTCTGACTTTTTACACGCGACACGGCGATGTGTTCGTATGGATGTGCGCAGCTTTGAGCGCGATAGTTTTAATCGCGTCCCTTTTGCCGAGGCGCGAAGAAGAATGAAAGATCAGAGATCAGATTATGATTGAAGAACTGAAAGGGAACGTCTGCGCGAGTTGCTGATCGTCGCGCTCCAATACGCCAGTGGCGGGATGAAGATTTCCGGCTGCGTGATCGGATTGATGGCTTTCCTTCCAGCGCGATATTGGTTTCCGCGAATCGCACTGAGTCGCGCGATTCGCGGAAAGTTTTTACTGATTCGCCACGAGGTTGCTGAACTGAGGTTGCAGGCAGAGGAACGGGAAGTTGACGACCAGCTTCCCAATGTCAATCTTGGGAATGCCTGGAGAGAAAATGCAACCACTATTAAGAGGATGCGTTGTCTTTGGATTTTCATAATAAACTCCTTTCCGAATGTGAATGAAATGCGGGAAATCTCACTGAGTCGAAATCTCCCGCTTCATCTGAGCAATCGCTGATGCGGTCACTGAGATAGTCGTAGAGAGCGCCACGCGGTTTCGCTGATCGGATTTCCTGTCTGATCGAGCGCCACAACGCGCCAGCGCAGATTTCCGTCTGCGGCTTTGTCCTTGAGCCACGACGGAGCGCGATAGATTCCCTTGCCCGGAGGCAGCAGCGCCGACAGAACGCCCAGCCCCTGCGTCGCCTCGATTTCTATTCGGTAAAAAACAGCCTGCGGAGTCTCTGTCCAACTGAAATCGATTGGCGCGGCAGCCGGACGAACTGCATTTTCAATCGGAAGTATGAGCTTCAATTCACTGGCGATGTGTGTTCCGCTGCCCACGAAATAGCGCAAGGGAGGAAGCGGGAATCCTGCGACCGCGCCGCTATGCACGACACCGGCTCCCGCCCCGACGACCGTAAGATTCGAATCGCTTTCCTTATCGTCAGTCGCTTCGATCCTGAGCAACAGAAGGTACTGGCCTTCGACCGTGTTGGGCAGCTTCGACGGATCAGGGCCGGACAGCATGTATTTCGTTCCCGGCGGAAGGAAGACGTTGAACCGGCTCACCTGTGTATACCTTCTCTGCAATGCGCGCTCTTCGATTGGAAGCGATGCTTCAGTCAGCAGGTCGCGCACCGATGGCTGTTCATCACCGGGAAGCACGACTTCCCATCGGCCCCTCAGCCGCCCCGTTCCGTTGTATGAAATCTCGGCTCGGATCGCAGGCGGCTTCTCGCCCGATTTGATCAGCATGATGGGTTTGAGAGTGTCGAAGGAAAGCTTGACATCCGTGAGCGCGAACGGAGTGCGCGCGCCTCCGCCGCTCATGCGACAGGTGACGGCGACGAACTCGTCGGGGCCGCCTGCGGGATTGACGAATCTTCGGACATAGAAAAAACTCGAAGTCGCTCCCGCCTGAGCCGCCTGATACGCCCGCCTCGACACCGAAGCCGGAATCGACATGATGTCAGTAAACCCAGAGCTTCCGCTTCTGCGGGAGAGATCAGTCCGCGCAGGAAGGCATCCGAATATCGTCGCCGGGTTGCACTTGAACCCGATGTCGGGAGCAGCAGGCACCAGTTCGCCGCACCAGCAGCCTTCCGCCGGAACACGATTCACGAGAGGGCCGAAGGTCAGAAATACTACCGTCACACCGTTGGCGTTGACGTTGACTCCGTTGGGATTGACCTGGATCCCCTGCACGGCCAGTCCGCTTACAAGCGGGCCTGCCAGCAGAAATGAAAATAACAGCAGAGGGAAAAAGATTCTTTTCATGATGCTTTGTCCTCAGTCTCCAGTTCGAGACTTCAAAAAAAGGTGAAGCTCAGTCCTAAGTTGAGCGTCTGAAATTTAGTCAGGTTGTTAAACCCGAAAAGGCTGTCGAGAGACCGCGCGTAACGGTTCGCGTAGCGGACGAAGAACTGTCCCTGAACTTTTCGGTAGCGACTGCGTTCGAGAGCGAACCTGTATGACCATTGCACGTCCAGTTCCAGGTTGCGGCTCTCGCTTGCGCCCGCAACGTCGCCCGCGAAGATGGTCGAGACTGTGGCCGTCAGTGTCGAGCGATTGCTCGAGAGCCAGTTGACGTTAGTGCCTACTCGATTGAGACGATCTATGCGGTCGGTTTCAAAATTCTTCGCGCTTTCAAGAGAGATGTCGAAGTTGAGATCGACCTTCGCGTGCGGGGTCACCCCGATGGTGAATCCGTTTACGAGGTTGCGCAGATCGGACAGTTCACGCCCCGTCTGCTGATTGTTCTGAAACGAGTGATTGAATCTGTAGCCGAACCTCGCCTTCTGAAACTGCCACTCGGCCAGAGCATTCTGGTTCGTGCTGACCTGATCAGGAACGTGACTGATGGCGAAATCGCTGTTTAGGGGAAGCGACGCGCCGAATTGATGAGTGCGATCATAACCGTAAGAGACTCTCGGAAACCACGGCGATGGATTGGCCCGGTCGCCGAAAAGCGATACGAGCGGCGCTCCGATGATGACTCCGTTGCGGCGCGTGAGCGTCTTGAGTATCGAAGGAATCCGGTCGAGATTGTCATTATATCGCCAGTGCGAAACTGTCGCTGTAACATCAGCGATGTTGGCCACGGCTTCGAACTGATTCTGAAACCTGTCGGCCTGAGTGAAGGCGGCCACGCTGCGAAAGAGCGGGGCGACGGTCTCGTGGCGAAAGTTGAAAGTGAGGCTTGCTTTGCGGGTCGCGCTTACAGGGCGGTCGCGCAGTATGTCGAAGCCTGCATCGATGTAGCGGGCATTGCGCGCGTCTTCCGTCACAGAGACGACGTTGAACGACTGGTTGAGCAGCGGGTCTGACGGATTGTTGAATCGGCTTCTGGCGAAACCCGCGTCGAGTCGAATTCGCTGCGAAGGATCGCTTGCAATGACGCGAACGCTTACGCCTTTGCTCTGCTCGGCGTCGGTGATGTTGCCCTGATTGAAATTGTTTATCGGCAGCAGCGATCCGTGCAGCAGGCCGCCCTCGATCCTCAGACCTCCGGGCCTTTCGGGAAAGATTTCTACGCCTAGAGTCCCGGTCACCATCTGATGTTTGCGGCGACTCAGCCCAATGAAATTGTCCCAGCCCACGATGCTCGACCCGTTCATCGCGGCTATGGAAAAATCGGCGCGTCTGGTTATGGGGAATGTGAGCGAGACGCCGCGACTCGAAAAACTGTTTATGAGGTGACGGTTCGCGCCATAAGCGATGTGTCCCATCTGAATCTTTGCCTTGCCCGCCTGAAACTGCAAAAGATAACTGGCCAGATCGATTCGCGGCGCGCGGTTGCCTTCCTGAGCGAATCTGAGAGCTTCGTTGCGGTAGCTCGACCCGGCTATGTCGAACTGCATCTCGGAGCCGAACGCGCCGCGGGTGAAATTGCTTTGCAGACTTCCCTGAAGAGTGAAGTCGGCGAAAGTTTCTCTTTCGGGTCGATTCTCCTGGGGGAAGTGCGACTCGGCTGCCTGCGACTTGATCCCGATTGTAAGCGAAGGCTTGAATTCCATTTTGCGCGAGCCATTCCCGTTTTGCATCGTGTCCTGCGGCTGCGGCGTGGCGGGCTGCGCATCCAGGACGCGCAGAGGGAAACGCGCGATTTCGCGCCAGTCGTTTTCGCCCGTCACCAGATAAACTATTACTTCGCTTTCGCCCGCTGGCAGCGGCATCTGAGGCGTGTAGACGAGCGCGTCGGGCGCGACAGAGAACAGGCTTGTCCAGTCAGTCGTTCCGATCAACACGCCGATTCGCCCTTCCGAGGGCTGAAGCGGGCGGCTAAGTTGCAGGGTTATCTGTTCGCCGGAACTGATGGCGCTCTCAGCGAAGCTTGCCTTTACGGTCAACTCCTGCGCGCTGGCTCGAACAAAAAGATCGATGTTGAGACAACTGACGAGCAGCGCCACGAGAAGCAGATTGCGTCTTTTCATTAATGCGGAAAACATGTTTTTTCCTCTGAAGATTCGTGAATTATTATTTTTGCCTAAGGCTGAATTCAGTGATCAGGCACGAAAGAGATGCTCACTTTTCCCATCACCGCCTTCTGGCTCAGGTTTTGAAAAGCGCAAGCCCAGATTGTGATCTTGAGGCTCTGCTCGCTGACGCGATGCGACACCTCGAACGGCCCCTGCCCGTCTTTTTTGACCACAGCGCCCAGTCTGTCCTGCGCGAGGAATGCGCTCACGATAGTCTGTGGCATCCACGACGCGCTGATGCGAATGGTTCCCGGAGCAAGCACCTTGAATGTTTCAGTGTGCGTGTACTGAGCTACAGCCGCATTGCCCGCAGGCCCCAGTTTGAACTGCTTGTCCTGCAACAGAGGGATCGCCTCCCACGGGCGACTGATTCTCAATTTCCCGCTTGCGCCCGCCGCTCCCGGCCCGCGCGTAGCCTCGACCTTCCACTTGATATGGCCCGCGTTTATCGACCGGCTGATTTCCTGCTGCGTCGCCGTGTAGGAGAGAGTGAGACTGCCTCCCGCGCCGGAGATTTGTGAGGCGATTGATCCGTCCGGTCGCCTGAGAGCGATCTTCAGTTCGATCTTCTGAGGCGTCCACGCGGCATCGACCGTGATGCGACCCTGAGTGTAAACATAAACATCTTTGACGAACCTGCCGCTCGCGCTCAGGTTGGTAAAGGGGGCGTGGATGACGGCTTCGCCCGCTTCGACCTTCAAAGATGCCGCGCCGAACAGAAGGCCCGCTGTGATGGTTGAGAAAATGATTCTTTTTATCGCTCCAGTCATGTTCCGACTCCGGTCGTTGAGTGATTCAGGGCGGGAACGGACTCAGGCCCGTTCCCGCGAGACTGACTACTTGCTGCAATCAAGGGCGAGATAGCGGGTGGCGTCATAAGTCCCCATCTGATAGACGCCAGTAGAGCCGACCTGCCCCGGAGAGGAAGAGACCAGGGCGCATCCCGGTTTTTCGGCTTTGAAAGCGAAGAGCCCCCCCTGCACGGTGAAGGTCACCTTGCCGCTCGAATCCGTTGTGGCTGTCTGTGCGGGGAAACTGGAATCGTATTGTTTGGTCAAGGTCACCTTTGCTCCCCCTATCCACTGCCCCTGCCCGCCCTGCCAGGTGCCGTGTTCGAAGACCTTCACCGCCAGGACGAAGCCGCAACCCTTATCGACGTTTCGAGTCACTGAGAGAGAGTTGTTGTTTTCAACGCTTTCCGCCACAGTGTTCGCCGGATCGGCTGTGACGATGAAGTTATACGAGCCGCTGTCAGGGAGGTTGACGTTGTTGAACCATGCGGGCTGATTGCCATTCGGGCCTATGCCGCTTTGAATGATCGTTTGATAGTCGCCGACCTGCCCGCCGCCGGAGGACTGAATGACCAGCTTGACTGCGACTGGTTGATTGACGCCCACGTTCTGAGAGTTTTGAACGATGGCCTGGATTTTGTTGGTCCTCCCCTTGCACAATCCGCCCGGAGTATTTATTGCTGTCACGCGCAGGTCGGGCCTTGCCTGTGCGCTGACACTGCCCATAAGCGATGTCGCTGCCATCAGGCAGGCGATTACGCTTGCGGTTGAAATTGTTCTGATCGTCTTGTTTATTCTCATTGTCTCCTTCTCCTTAATCTGAAATCATTTCGTATTCAAACAGTTTCGGCGTTGTTGCGACTCTTGATTCAAGCTAGAATGGCTTTGCATCTGATACGGATTTCAGTCACCGCCTCAACGCGGGATCAACGGTAATCTGAGTCGGCAAGGCAAGTCCTTACACAGGGATAACAAATCCCTGACAAGGCTCTAACAGAGTTCTAACAGCGGCTATGTCTTTGCAAAGAAAGCAATTTTTTGAGTTCGGCGAATTTCGAATTGATCCGGCTGAACGCCTCCTCCTGCAAAACGGCCAGACGGTTTCCCTCACGCCGAAAGCATTCGACACTCTTCTGGCGCTGATTGAAAACCGCGGGCGACTGATAGAAAAAGACGAACTGATGCAGGCCATCTGGCCCGATACCTTCGTTGAAGAAGCCGGACTGACGCGCAATATTTCATCACTCAGAAAAGCTCTCGGAGAAGTTCCCGGCGAAACTTCCTACATAGAAACCATTCCCCGCCGCGGATACCGCTTCGTCGCTGAAGTAAAAGAGACGTGGCAGGAGACGAACGCGTTTGTGATCGATGGAGAAGCGGATTCATTCAGCGATACGGAGGCGGAGAAGTCTCAGCACTCGCGCTTCTTTGCTTCGTCGCGCGCCCGAATGGCTTTAGTCATAACGCTGGTCGTCGCGCTGACTGCTACGGTTATCTATTTCATGGTTAAACCGGGTTCTCCTCAACCCGCCTCGACCCCAAGGACAGGCACTCTCGCCGTGCTTCCATTCAAAGTGGTGGGAGCCAGCCCGGAGACTGAACACCTCGGCATAGGAATGGCCGACACTCTGATAACCGCTTTGAGCAGCGTCCGGGATATGAGGGTGCTGCCGACAAGTTCCGTGCTGAGGTACGACGGGACGAATGAAGATACTCTGTCAGTCGGGCAGGCGCTCAAGGTCGATACGGTGCTGGAAGGAACCATTCAGCAGGCAGGTGATCGCATACGAGTGACGGTGCAATTGACGAGAGTGAGAGATAAATGGATGCTCTGGGCGGGCAAGTTCGATGAGGATTTCAATGGCTATCTCGCTATTCAGGATTCGATTTCGGAGCGGGTCTCTTCCGCCCTGGCTCTCAGGCTCACGACCGAAGACCGCAGCCGTCTGGCGAAGCGATATACGGAAAACCCGGAAGCGCATCAACTCTATCTCAAGGGACGTTTCTTCTGGAACAAGCGCACGCGCGAAGGCTACAAAAAAGCAATCGAGTTGTTCAATCAGGCCATAGAAAAGGATCAGTCTTATGCGCTGGCCTGGGCGGGGCTGGCCGACTGTTATGTGCTGGGCGGCGACGCGAAATCGACTGAAGAGGCATTCTCGAAAGCCAAGGAAGCTGCGACAAAAGCCATTGCGCTCGACGAGACTCTGGCCGAAGCTCATGCCTCGCTTGCTCTCACGCGCATGGCTTATGACTGGAACTTCGCCGCAGCCGAGGAGGAATTTCGTCGGGCCATCGCCCTCAATCCTAATTACCCGACATCTCATCACTGGTATGCGGACTGCCTGATTCTGATGGGACGCATAGACGAGGCGATAGCCAGCATACGGCGGGCGCAGGAACTCGATCCGCTCTCGCTCATCATCGGCAGAGACGCGGGAAGGATTTTCTACTTCGCCCGTCGCTACGATGAGGCCATCGATCAGTGTAGAAAGACGCTGGAAATGGATCCGGGTTTTTACCCCTCGCATGTGACGCTGGGCGACGTTTATGTGCAGCAGAAAGCCTATGATGAAGCCATAGCGGAATACAACAGCGCGGTGAGTCTTTCGAGCGGCAGATCGCTTATGCGTTCGTCGCTCGCCTACGTTTACGCCATGTCAGGTCGAAAAGACGAAGCTCAAAAGAAGCTCGATCAAATGAAAGAAGCTTCCGGCGAGAGACCTCCTCCGTCATTCGATCTGGCGGTGGTTTACACAGGGCTTGGCGAAAAAGATCAGGCTCTCGAACTGTTGGAGAAAGCCTACCGGGAGCGTTCCTACAGACTCATTTACATGATAGTCGATCCCGTGTTTGATCCGCTTCGCCCGGACCCGCGATTTGAGCAACTGGCCAGGCGCATAACTTCCTCTCCCAGATGACAGATGAAGCGCGCTTTTGAGCAAACAGGTGTGTGGTATACTTCGGCCTGTGAGCGAACGTCAAACGCCTGCTTCAATGCGCCGACTGCCGCTTTGCCTGAGAGCGAAGAGGGATGAAAGATCGAGGAGTCGAGTAGCGCAATGCGGTTAGATTGCGCGCCCTGAAATTACGAAATTTAGAGCCATGCAAGCTAACAGCTTGCGCCACTTTTCTGAGGAACGAATTATGATTGAAGAACTGAAAGAGAAATACGACGACCTGTCTGCGCGAGTAGCCGAACTTCGGAGGTTTCTTTGACCCGGAATCGAAAAGCGCGGAACTCTCCCGACTGGAAGAAGAGATAACCAAACCTGATTTCTGGAACGATCAGGAGAGGGCGCAAAAAATTCTCAAACAGAGAAGCCGTCATCAGTCCGCTATCGAAAAAGCTGATCGCTTCCGCCGCGAAATCGAAGACGCCGCGGTGCTGATAGATTTCTCTGTGGAAGATGAAAGCTCGCTCGCTGAACTTCGCTCATCTCTCGATAAACTTCAAAGGGAAGTCGAAGAGACTGAAATCGAGATGCTGCTCTCCGGCCCCAACGCCTCCTGCCATGCGATAGTAACTATCAATGCCGGGGCGGGCGGAACGGACGCGCAGGACTGGGCCGGGATGCTGATGCGAATGTACCTGCGCTGGGCCGAACGCCACGGCTTCAAAACTGAAATACTCGACGAACAACCGGGCAAGGAAGCCGGAATCAAATCGACGACCTTCACCGTCGCGGGCGATTATGCTTATGGATTGCTATCGGCTGAAGCCGGAGTGCATCGCCTCGTGAGGATCAGCCCCTTCAACGCAGGACAGAGCCGCGAGACGAGCTTCGCCTCGGTTTTCGTCTACCCGGAAATCGATGAAGACATCGATATAGAAATTCTCGACAAAGACCTTCGCGTTGATACTTATCGCTCGTCGGGGGCGGGCGGTCAGCACGTCAACGTCACCGATTCCGCCGTCCGCATCACGCATCTTCCGACCGGAATAGTCGTGACGTGCCAGAATCAGCGTTCGCAGCATCAGAACCGCGAAGTGGCGATGAAGGTTCTCAAGTCGAAGCTCTACGATCTCGAAATGGAAAAGCGACAGGCCGAAACCGCGCAGCTCGAAGAATCGAAGCGCGACATCTCGTTCGGTTCGCAGATAAGAAACTACGTGCTTCATCCTTACCGGCTGGCGAAAGACGTGCGGACGAAGTACGAAGTTTCGGATGTCGATGCGGTGCTTGACGGCGACATCGATGAATTCATCAAGGAATACCTTAGCCAGAAGTCAGGAGTCAGAAGTCAGAAGTCAGAATGAGAAGTCTGGAGTCTGGAGTCGAGAGTCAAAACATCGGACTCCAGACTCCAGACTCCAGACTCCAGACTTGGAGAAAACAATGAACATCAGGCGCATCATCAGTTTTGTTTTCGCACTGTTTCTTTGCGTGTTTGCTACGGGCTGTTTCAGCATCGAGCAGGAAATATTTCTCAACGCCGACGGCAGCGGCGAAATGGTCATGTTTATTTCGGTGCCGGATTTTCCTGAAGAGATGATGAAGACTCAACCGGGCGGCGGCGAAAAGCCCGAAGACAAGCTCCGCGAGATGCAAGCCGATCTCACGGCGAATCTGCCTCCGACGGTCAAAATCAAAGAAGCGAAGGAAGTGAAGCAGAACGGAGCGCACGGCTTTTATGTCGTGATCCAGTTCAAACAACTCAAAGACATCGAAGGGGTGATGACGAATTTCGGCAAGGAGAGTATGAAGGGCGAAAAGAGCAAATCGGCCCCTACCACCTGGTCTCTGCAATCAGAGAAGCGCGCAGACGGGACTTCGTTCGTTCAGAGGTTTTCCATCGATATCACCGAATTGGAAAAGAAGGCTGAAACGAAAGAGGCTAAACCGGGCGAGGAACCTAAACCAGCCGAGTCGGATTTCGGCAAGGAGTTGGAAGCGCAACTCAAGCCTATACTTTACTCGATGGTCAAGATGCGATTCGTTCTGCACACGCCTTCGCCGATTGTGGATTCGAACGCCGACATAGTGCTGAATCGAAATACAGCCGTGTGGAACTGCTCGATGTCGGCCTTTCTGAAAAACAGGCAGCCCATCGAAATGAGGGCGAAGTTTTAATCGTCAGGCTCCTGGTTTGCCACGCAACGGGAATGAATTATCTGGCGCATTTGTTTTTATCGGATGATTCGACCGATTCGATCGTCGGCGGATTGCTCGGCGATTTCGTCAAGGGCGCTCTGGGCGACCGCTACAGCGCGGATGTCTGCCGCGGCATCGAACTTCATCGCCGCGTGGATGCCTTCACCGACTCGCACGCGATGGTGCGACTCAGCAAAAGTCACATTCCCGCCGAAAGACGACGATTCGCAGGCATCGCCGTCGATATCTTCTATGATCATTTCCTCGCGAAAAACTGGCACGTCTATTCAACTGTCTCGCTTCAGGATTTTTCCCGTCGCGTCTACCGCGCGCTCGAAGAGAGAAGCGATATCCTGCCGGAGCGGTTGAAACAGTCGTTGCCCGTGATGATCGAAAACGACTGGCTGATGTCATACAGAGAACTGCGCGCAATCGAGGCGATACTCGTTCGCACATCGCGGAGATTGCGCCGTGAAAACCCGGTGGCTCAAACGATGGTTGATCTGTTGACGAGCTATGACGATCTCGAAACGGAGTTCAACAACTTTTTCCCTGACCTTATCGAGTTCGTCGCAGAATATAAAAATCAGCGCCACAGTGAAAGGAAAATTTATGAGATCGCTTAATCGAGCCGCGCGCTTTCTGCTACTCGCAGCATTGCTGGTCTCGCCTCTGCCCACGTTTGCTTTTCAATCGCTGCCTAAAGGCGTCGAGCGCGTAACTTCAGTCGAGGGCATAACAGAATACCGACTCGAAAACGGATTGCGTGTGCTGCTCTTTCCCGATCAATCCAAACAGACCATAACCGTCAACGTAACTTATCTGGTCGGCTCGCGCCACGAAAACTATGGCGAAACCGGGATGGCTCATCTGCTCGAACATCTGCTGTTCAAAGGCACGCCTTCGCATAAAAACATTCCGCAGGAGATGACCGAACGCGGCGCGGATTCGAACGGGACGACCGATCTTGATCGAACTAATTACTACGAAATCATCTCTGCGACTGACTCTAACTTTGAATGGGCGATCAAAATGGAAGCCGACCGCATGGTGAATTCTTTCATCGACAAAAAAGACCTCGACAGTGAGATGACCGTCGTGCGCAATGAATTCGAGCTTGGCGAAAACAGCCCGCAGTCAATCCTGGTCGAGCGTATGCTTTCGACCGCTTACCTCTGGCACAACTACGGCAAATCGACCATCGGTGCACGAGCCGATATCGAAAACGTTCCTATCGAAAGACTCAGGGCTTTCTATAAAACTTATTACCAGCCTGACAACGCGATTCTGATCATCGCGGGCAAGTTTGAAGAAGCGAAAGCTCTGGAATTGATCAGTTCCGCGTTCGGCCCTATCCCGCGCCCGTCGCGCGAACTCCCCCGGTTCTATACCGCCGAACCTGTTCAGGACGGCGAGCGCAGCGTGACGCTCCGTCGTGTTGGCGATGTGCAGATGGTCGGCGCTTCCTATCACATCCCTTCAGGCTCGCACCCGGACGCGGCTGCCGTCGAAATCCTCGTCCAGATTCTTTCCGACACTCCATCGGGCCGATTGCACAAGGCGCTGGTTGAGACGAAGAAAGCGGCATCGATAGAAGGCTTCGGCTTTTTGCAGCGCGATCCGGGCGTAGTGATATTCGGAGCGGAAGTGCGACAGGAGGCGTCGCTCGACGCGGCGCGCGATGCGCTGCTCGAAACGATAGAAAAAGCGGCTTCCGTTCCCGTCACCAGAGAAGAAGTCGAACGCGCGCGGGCGCAATTGCTCAAGCAATTCGAACTCGATATGAATTCGAGCGAGCAGGTCGGGATTGAACTGAGCGAGTGGGCCGCGATGGGCGACTGGCGATTGATGTTCTGGCATCGCGATCAGTTGAAAAAAGTCACGACTGAAGACGTTCAGCGCGCGGCCTCAGCTTATCTCAAACCATCGAATCGCACGCTCGGCCTCTTCATACCCACTGCCAAACCCGACCGGGCCGAGATTCCGCCCGCGCCCGACATCGCCGCCATGCTGAAAGATTACAAAGGCGAAGCCGCCGTCGTTGCGGGCGAAGCGTTCGACGCATCCCCCGCCAACATCGAAGCGCGCACCATGAAGCCTCCCGCGGCGGGAGGAGTGGGCTTCGCGCTGCTTCCCAAAAAGACGCGAGGCGCGACGGTCGTCGCTTCGCTCGTCCTTCGCTTCGGAGATGAGAAGAGTTTGTTTGGCCGTTCGACTGCCGCAAACCTCGCGGCAGAGATGCTGGCGCGGGGAACCACTCGTCATACCCGCCAACAACTCAAGGATGAGTTTGATCGATTGAAAGCGCGGGTCGGAGTTTCCGGCGGGCCGAACTCGATGACGGTATCGATAGAAACTCTGCGCGATAATCTGGCGGCGGTGATGAAACTCATCGGCGAAGTTCTACGCGAGCCGTCTTTCCCCGCCACAGAGTTCGAGCAACTCAAACAGGAGGCGCTCGCCGCAATAGAGCAGGAGCGCAGCGAGCCGATTCAGATGGCCGCGACGGAATTTCAGCGCCACCTGTCGCCTTATCCGAAAGGCGACGTGCGATATACGCAGACGGTTGAAGAAAACATCGCGTCGGTGAAAGCGACAACGCTCGATGATGTGAAGAAATTCTATGCGGATTTCTACGGCGCATCGAACGCGACTCTGGCTGTCGTCGGCGATTTCGATGATAAGGAAATCGCCCGCATTGCAAGTGAGCTTTTCTCCGCGTGGAAGAGTCCGCGACCGTTTGCGCGACTCACGAGCGAGTATCGCGACGTTGCGCCGATCAATAAATCAATTGAAGCGCCCGACAAGGCGAATGCTTTTTTCGTCGCCGGGATGAATCTCGCCATAAGCGATGGAGATGAAGACTATCCGGCCTTGATGCTTGCCAATTACATGCTGGGGGGAGGATTTTTGAACTCGCGCCTCGCCACGCGCATTCGCCAGAAGGAAGGTCTCAGCTACGCCGTCGGGACGCAACTTCAGGCAAGCCCGCTGGAAAAATCAGGCGCGTTCCTGGTCTATGCGATCTACGCTCCGCAAAACGTGACGAAGCTCGAAGCGGCTTTCAAGGAAGAAATCGAAAAAGCGTTGAAGGACGGCTTCACCCTTGAAGAAGTGGCGGCGGCGAAATCCGGTTTTTTGCAAACGCAGCAGCTTGAGCGATCTCAGGACGGACAGTTGGCCGCAAGGATGTCGACGAATATTTATTTGAAGCGGTCAATGATGTGGGATGCGGAATTTGAAAAGAAGCTTTCCGCTCTGACTCCCGATCAGATACTAGCAGCCTTGCGCCGTCACCTCGATTTGTCGAAGATGACTGTAATCAAGTCGGGCGATTTTGCCAGGAAGTAAAAAGGCAAAAGGCAAAAGAGGCGCGCGGTCGCCTCTCGCCAGTATCGGGTTTTGGTGAGCATCCTTTTACCTTTTTACTTTTGCCTTTTGCCTTATTTTGCATGGTAAACTAGCGGCGAAAGATGACGACCAAACCTCGAACGAAGAAATCGCTTGTCAACGATGTCGTGGCCGTGCTGCTCGGCGCTGTTGCTGCGCTGCTGCTTCTGGCTCTCTTCACCTACGACCCCCAGGACCCAAGCTGGAATTCAGTAAGCTCGAAATCGGAGCCTTCGAATCTCATAGGCGTGGTCGGCGCTTACGTAAGCGATCTGTTTCTTCAACTCTTCGGGCTGGCGTCGTTCATCATACCGCCGCTGATCGTATTCATAGCCGTGAGAATCTTTCACACGAAAGGCGCGCGAATTCCCGCGCTCAAGATCGCTGGTTCCGCGCTTCTGCTCGTCGCCTTTTCCGGCTTCCTGTCTCTGTTTCCCAAACTCGGAATCGGCACGCTTGAACACATAAGCGGCAACGGCGGCGCGGTCGGCTATGTGCTTTCTGCAAAACTTGTCAGCATACTCAATACGCTCGGCGCGGCAATCGTGCTGGCTGTCCTTTCCGTACTGACGCTCATACTCACGATGGAAATTTCGCTCTCTTCCATTATGGGATGGATTCGCCGAGGCAAGCGCGTCGAAAAGCGCAAGGACAGTCCTTCGATTTTCGAACGCTTCAAGGCATGGCTCGGCAACAGGATCGAACAACATCACATCCACTCAGAAGAAAAACGCGCGATGAGAATCGAACAGGATCGGCTGCGGCGCGCTGAAGAAGACCGCCTCAGACGCGAGCGCGACGAGCAGATGATAGCTCAGATAGAAAATCGCCCCTTATCTGCAAAATCGATGGCGCGAGAGAAAATCACCCCTCCGCCTGAGCCTGTCATCGCCGTTCAGCCGATTGTGGAAGAAGTAGCTATCGTTTCAAGGTCAATCGCGCAACCGAACGAAAACGCGATTACGGAAGCGACGAATGGAAAGGCCGAAACGCAGGATGAGCCGCCAGAGCCGGTTGTGTCCGCGCCCGCTGTCTCGAAGACCCGGCGCGAGATGGCCTCAGTCCTTCGCGCCCGCGCTGCAAGAGCCGAGGGAAGAGATACTGCCGCTGAAGTCACTATGGACCCGACTGTTGTCGAGATGACTTCGACCGCATGGATTGATCGCTCAGTGCCTTCGCCGGAAACCGCCGAGACTGACGCGAAGGAAAAAACGAAGAGTCGCAAGCCCATAATCACGATGGCGGAGATTCTTTACAAACTCCCCTCGCTCGACTTGCTCGAAGCGCCCATCGGTCATCAGGAACAGGCCGAAGAAGAACTGCGCGCGCGCGCAACTCTTCTTGCCGAAAAATGCAAAGAGTTCGGCGTCATCGGCCATATCCATCGCATCAATCCCGGCCCGGTGGTAACGACCTTCGAGTTCAAGCCTGATCCCGGAGTGAAGTACAGCCGGGTGGTCGGACTCACCGATGATTTATGCCTCGGACTTCAGGCCGAATCGATAAGGATTGATCGCTTACCCGGCAAATCTACAGTCGGAATCGAAGTGCCGAATCTCAGACGCGCAATAATCCGCCTGCGCGAAGTCATCGATTCTCCCAGGTTCCAGCATTCGGAATCGAAGCTGACCGTCGCGCTTGGCAAAACGATCAACGGCGAAGAGTACATAACCGATCTCACGAAGATGCCGCACCTGCTGATCGCCGGAGCGACGGGCGCAGGGAAATCGGTCACGCTCAATGCAATCGTCTGCTCGATCCTCTATAAGGCCACGCCTGATGAAGTCAAATTCATAATGGTCGATCCCAAACGGGTCGAGCTTGGGCTTTACGAAAACATTCCGCACCTGCTCACGCCCATAGTCACAGACCCCAAGCGCGCGGCCAACGCTTTGAAGTGGGCGGTCAATGAGATGGAGACTCGCTATCGATTGCTTGCTTCGATGGGAGTGCGCAACATCGATCAGTACAATCGTCAGGTGCGCGAGATGGCTCATCCGACTATTTCGGCGGACAACCCCGACGCGCTGAAACCTCTGCCCTACATCGTCATAGCAATCGACGAGCTTGCTGATTTGATGATGGTCGCTCGCGGCGAAGTCGAAACTTCGATTGCGCGACTGGCTCAGATGGCCCGCGCCGTAGGCATCCATCTCGTGCTTGCCACTCAGCGCCCGTCGGTCGATATCATTACCGGAGTCATCAAGGCGAACATCCCGTCGCGCATCGCGTTCAGCGTCTCGCAGAAAGTCGACTCGCGCACCATAATCGACGGCAACGGCGCTGAATCCCTCCTCGGCCAGGGCGATATGCTGTTCCTGCCGCCCGGTTCGGCCCGACTCATCCGCGTGCATGGCTCGTTCGTCAATGAATCGGAGATCAAGGCCATAACCGATCACACTCGCAAGCAGGCCGAGCCTCAGTACAACGAGCAGGTGACGATGAGCGATCAGGAAGCCGAAGAATCTCAGGATGTTATGGGCGAGCGCGACGAGCTTTATGAAGAAGCCCTCGCTATAGTCATCGATATGGGCAGGGCTTCGACCTCTGTGCTTCAGCGCCGTCTTTCAATCGGATATGGCCGCGCGGCGAAGATACTCGATATGATGGAGCGCGAGGGCTTTATAGGCCCAGCCGACGGGTCGAAAGCGCGCAAGGTCTTGTCCGCAGCTTTTGAATTTCGAGAAAGAATCGGACAGCAGCTTGAAGAAGAGGATGAATGATCCAAAGATGGTTTTTCACAGCATCAGCCTTATGTTAATGGATTTAACGCGAGTGAGGCAAAAAAGGGCAGCGAATTCCGGCAATGGTTTTCTAAATGCTGAAATAGCAGGATTTGCTGTGTGACAGGATTTTGAACAAAATGTGTGCAAAATGCTGCAAGTTCCAAAAAATCCACGATTTGCAGTTCTGAAAAGCCACTTTTCCACAGGCTTTTCCACAGATGTTGTGGAAAACTTTTCAACCCTCTGCCCCTGCATGTTCAGCGCAACCGGAAAGCCTCCAACGAGCAGGCAAACTAAAATCAGGAGACAGTTATGGCGTTGATAAAATTCACTGCCAATCACGACGATCTGTCTACGGATCGCGGTTATCAATTCAAGTTCTATTGCGACAAATGCCACAACGGACACATGACGCGGTTTCAGCCTTCAGTCACGGGCATGGCAGGCGGGTTGTTGCGCGCGGCGGGCGACATATTCGGAGGCATTTTTTCAAAGGCGGGACACGGCGCTTACGAGATTCAGCGCGCGGTAGGTGGCAAGGCTCACGACGAGGCTCTGGAAAAGGCGGTCGAGGAAGCGAAAACCTTCTTCAAGCAATGCACCAGATGCGGCAAGTGGGTCTGCCCCGATGTTTGCTGGAACGCGAAGGCGGGGCTTTGCGAAGACTGCGCGCCCGACTATGAAGAAGAGTTTGCCGCAAACAAGGCGCAGGCGATGTCGAGCGCCGCTCGCAATCAGTTGCATGAGAAGGCCCAGCAGACCGATTATGTATCGAATGTCGATATGAGCGTCGGGGCTTCCACGCCGCAATCATCGCTTGCGTGCCCGTCGTGCGGAGCGAAGACGACGGGGAGCAAATTCTGTCCCGAATGCGGCGCGCCGACGCAGGTGAAGCTGACCTGTCCGGGATGCGGATTCCAGCCCGAAAACGCGCCCAGGTTTTGCCCCGAATGCGGGGTGAAAATGCCATTGATATAGAAGTCTGGAGTCTGGAGTTCGGAGTCTGGAGTCCGATGTTCTGACTCTCGACTCCAGACTCCAGACTCCAGACTCCAGACTATGACCAAACCCTGCATCGCTTCCTCGATTTATCTGAACTCCGCGCCGCTTTGCTACAGCTTCATCTACGGAGAGCAGAAGGATCGCTGCCACTTATTGCCTGATGCCGCGCCCGCTCGCTGCGCTGATATGCTCAGGGAAGGTCAGGTTGATGCCGCGCTTATTCCTGTGATCGAGTATCAGCGAATCGAAGGCTTGAAGGTTGCGCCGGGCGCGTGCGTCGCGTCGAAAAATTCAGTGCGAAGCGTCGTGCTTGCTTCGCGCGTCGAGATCAATAAAATCAGTTCAGTTGCGCTCGATACATCTTCACGAACGTCGGCTGCGTTGGTTCAGATCATACTGAGCCGGTTTTATGGACTCACTCCGAGCTATCGCGTCTCGCCGCCAAAAATAGAAGAGATGCTCGAAAGTGATGACGCCGCTTTGATAATAGGCGACCCTGCGATGTTGATTGATCGCTCACAACTTCACGTCTACGATTTGGCTGAAGAGTGGCGGCGTCACACGGGGCTTGGGTTCGTGTTCGCCTTCTGGGCCATTCGCGCGGATTCAAAAGTGTGGCCGGGAGAAATCGATTTCATCGCGGCCCGTCGCGAGGGCATCGCTCACACAGAAGATATTGCCGATATGTATTCGAGGAGCCTCGGACTAAGGCGTGAAGAATTGATTTATTATCTCACCGAAAACATCAGCTACGATTTGGATGAAGAAAGCATCAGGGGACTCAGGTTGTATTATGATCTTGCTGCCGAATCGGGGTTGATCGAGCAGGCGCGCGAGGTTGAGTTTCAGGATTGAAAACTTCACAGCGACCTTGCTCCACATTTCCAGCCTTTATATGCAATCAATTGGCGGGAGCGAATCGCTCAAACGACTAAACAAGTGGAAGCCAAAATTCAACAGGGAGGCGCAAAGATGGAAGTTCTTCTTTCGTGGTATCAGGTGAGCGATTTTGAAGCGGCAAAGGCTTTTTACGGGGATGTGCTGGGACTCAAAAAGGTCTTCGAGATGGACGGCTGGGTTGAGTTCAGCCACTCGGAAGGCGCGGCGGCTATCGGGCTTGCCCGTCAATCGAATGATGAAAAGGGAGCGACCGTAGTGTTGAAGGTCGATGATCTCGACCGCGCTCGTGAGCATCTCATCGCGCGAGGAGTCCGATTCGAAGGCGAAATCGAAGAAGTATCCGGGGTCGTCCGCATAGCCACTTTCCGCGACCCTTCGGGGAATCGCTTGCAGATTCTTCAATCCAACGTTTCACAATGATTCTGAAAGCCGCGCCACCCGGTCAACTGGCGCGGCTTTCCTGAAAAAAATGCTGCCGCAAATTCCAATCGAAGACGAAACCTATCTCATCCATCGCGCTCGTGATGGAGATCGGTCGGCGATGGACGCGCTCATCGATCCTCTTCGCCGCCCGCTGCTTTCTTATGTCTACCGGATGGTGACGCATCGCGACGACGCTGAAGACATCGTTCAGGATGTGTTCGTCCGCGTACTCGAAGGTCTGCCCGGTTTTCGCGGCGCGTCGCGATTCAAAACATGGCTCTTCGGCATAGCGACTCATGTTTGTCTCGATCACCTCAGAAGTAAAAAGCGATGGCGCGTCGAGGCGCAGCTTGAAGGCGAACGCGAAGCCGACCGGGACCCGCCTCAAATCGAACGTCTCACGAGCGTGATGTCGCAGCCCGATTTTATTTTCGATATTCGCCAGCACATAGCATTTTGTTTTTCCTGCGTGAGCCGGACGCTTGAGCCTGAAGAACAGGCCGCGCTGATGCTGCGCGAAGTCTTTGAATTCACGGCTCAGGAAGCCGCCGCTATGATGCAAATCTCCGAGCCTGTCTTTCGTCACACGCTTTCCTCGGCGCGCTCACGGATGATTCAAGCTTACGAAGGGCTTTGCCAGCTAATCAACAAAACGGGCGTGTGCTATCAATGCTGCGGTCTGCGCGAGTTCGCCCTCGAAAAACATCGAGGCCCGGACCTGGTTCAGATCGAAGTGGCTCCGGGCCTGAAAGTGACTCCTGAACATCTGTTCGATGAGCGGGTGAAGATAGCGCGCGAGCCGCGGCTCGGAGAAAGCCCGATGCGAGAAATGCACGACTGGTTTTTTGAGGCGATGAGCGAGAGGGAAGAGCGCGCGGCGCGTGAAGCGTAGCGGTCAGGCTACTTTGAGCGGTTTGATCCGCTCATACTCTGCTTTGTTTTCCTGTAATGAGTCCCATATATCGACGGCGCTCTGAAGGTTGATCCAAACATCAGGCGTTGTACCAAAAACTCTAGCAAGTCGGTGAGCGATGTCTGCCGTCACTCCTCTTCGCTCCCGGCATAACTCATTGAGTATTCTTCGAGAAATTCCCATCATCTTGGCGAGTTCGCTCTGAGTGAGACCTGTTGCAGGCAGCAACTCCTCGCGCAGCAATTCGCCGGGATGAGTTGGCCTTCTCTTTCTATTGTTAAGGATTGGAGCGTCCATCAATGGTAGTCCTCCAGATTAACATCAAGAGCGTTTCCGCCAGCAAACCCGAAAGTGATTCGCCAATTGCCTGAAACTGTTATTGCCCAGATTCCCTTTCTGTCGCCTTTCAGTTGATTAAGGTTCCAGTCCGGAATATCCATATCCTCGACTTTACGCGCGGCGTTGAGATAGTCAAGCTGTCTTGTTCCATGCTACATTGACCGGGCAAGAAGGAATTATGTTCACTATCGAAGTGCGCTTTGTGATTGACATCCATCGGAGAGTCAGCATCAAGCATAAGGATTTACACTATGTCCGCTGAAGCCAAAACCCTGATCGATGAACTGTACGAGGCCGAAGGAAAAGCCGAAATCGTCCGCGGGGAGGTCGCCTCAATGAGTCCACCTGGCAAGTGGCACGGCAGAGCCGCAGACAATATTTTATTGAGCTTGCGGGGATATGAAAGAGAGAACAGAAAAGGCTTTGCCTTCGGGGATAATGTCGGCTTCCTTGTCACTCTTCCGAATCGCGGTTCGTTCAGCCCTGATGTGGCTTGGTACGTTGGCGAGATCGGAAACCTCACAAGCGATGACGCGCTCGACTTCATCGATGGCGCTCCTACTTTCGCCATCGAAATCCGAAGCAAAAACGACTATGGAAAGAGGGCGGAGCGCAAAATAGCTGACAAAATAGCCGATTACTTCGAAGCTGGCACTCTGGCAGTCTGGGATGTTGATTTGAAAAGCGACGAGCCTATCAAGCTTGGCTCATGTAACCAATTTGT
>DLHY01000039.1 GCA_002483445.1 Blastocatellia bacterium UBA7656 | reverse complement strand
AGGCGATTTAACGGACGTTTAACGTCCCCGCTGTCGCCTTGAGGCTCAGTGCTAAGTGTTGCCATCAAAGCGATTGAATTATGACCACGGCTCAATTATATGGCAAGACCGATTACGTCATCAGCGACAATATGGGGGAAATGATTATGAATGACAACGAGAAGATTATTGCAGATTTGATGCGTTTGAAGCGATGGCAATATATAGCGTTTGCAGTCGCCTGTGCTGAGCGGGTGGCTTTGATCTTTCGCAGTTTGGGACATCCAGAAAGTGTGGTCTTGTATGAACAGGCTTTGGAAACGGCGTGGGCTGCTATTACTCAGGAAGACTTCATCCCTCAAGCAGAGCAGCTTATAAAGAAACTCGAAAATACTCCTGAAGCTGATGTAGATGACTCGAAGTTGCCCGAATTCTATGCGACTGAGGCAATGAGTATTTTAGCGTATGCCTTGGCAGCGGTGGTAAGGAAGGATAGGGAGCCAGCAAAATGGGTATGCAATACATCTCTAGGTCTTCGAGATGGTCTTAACTACATACTAACTGAAGAGTCGAAGCGCCAAAATACCTTTGATGCGAATAATCCTTTTGTCCCTGGTCCGTTGGAGGTGTTAGAACTCAAACATCAGCAACAAAGCTTGGAATTGCTCAAATCCGCCAAAGAACCGAATGCAGAGCTTATAAGCTCGCTGCGACGTTTATCGCAAGAGGCGAACAAAGAATTGGAATTAGCTGTTGCGGAATTGCGCAAAAGGAAACAATAGCCACTGCGAATCAATGCAGAATCACCCACGATCACGACATCCGGCTCGTTCATCTCCGCCTGCACGTATGACAACTTCGACGCGATGGGGCGTGTGCTTCACAGCACTCAGACCACTGATGGCCAGCCTTATGGCATGAGCTACGAATACGATCTCGCCGGGAACCTCACGAGAGAGATTTATCCTTCAGGCAGAGTTGTCGATACCACTTATGACCCGGCTGGAAGAATCAGCCAGGTCACTAGCGGACAAACCGTCTATGCATCCTCGATCACTTACTGGCCTCACGGCGGAGTCAAAGACCTCAAGCTCGGCAACAACCTCTGGGAGCATTCCCTATTCAACGAACGGCTCCAACCGACTGAGATAGGGCTTGGCACAACTCAAGGCGGAGTCGACAAGCTGAGGCTCAACTATACCAAACACGGTCATAGATTGAGCTTTTGAGCAACCTCCGGTAGGGTTCGTTTTTGTTGAAAAGGGCGACCACAACCGGAGGTGCTTATATGCTCAGGATAAAATTTACCACACAAGAGATTGAAGCTTTGCATTACCAACGTTTCCACCATCCTCATCCGCGTGTGCAGATTAAGATGGAAGCGGTTTATCTCAAAAGCCAGAATTTGCCTCATCAACAGATTTGCCTCTTGACTGGCATTACCTCCAACACCCTGCGCTCTCATCTGCTCGACTACCAGGAGGGCGGCCTTGATCGTCTCAAGCAATCGAACTTCTATCAGCCACAAAGCCAACTTCTGGCGCATAGAGAAAGTATCGAACAGCATCTCAATCAAAACCCGCCCGCTACCATCAAACAGGCGCAGGCTCTCATTGCCCAGCAAACCGGAATCACTCGTTCGCTTACACAAATTCGGGAGTTCTTGCTCCATCTCGGCATCAAGTGTCGCAAAGTCGGAATGATTCCGGCCAAAGCCTCGGTCGAGAAGCAAGCTCAATTTCTCGAACAAGAATTGGGGCCGCGCCTCAAAGAGGCCGCAGATGAAAAGCGCGCCGTCTTTTTTATGGATGCTGCTCACTTCGTGCTGTCGCCCTTTCTGGGTTTTGTCCGGTCTGCGGTGCGCATCTTTATATAGGCACCCAGCGGTCGCCAACGATTCAATGTGCTTGGAGCAATCAAGGCAATCACCCACGAGGTATTGACTGTGGCCAACCAAACCTACATCACAAGTGTGCAAGTGTGTGAGATGCTAACCCATTTGGCCGCGCTTGGATTAGGTGAGCCGATGAGGGTCGTCTTAGACAATGCCAGATACCAACGCTGTAATCTGGTGATGGCTTGTGCAGCGAGCCTGGATATTGAATTACTGTTTCTACCGCCCTACTCACCGAATCTGAATTTGATCGAGAGGCTGTGGAAGTTTGTCAAAAAGCAATGTCTGTACTCGAAGTACTATGAGAAGTTCGATGCATTCAAGGAGGCGATCAGCGACTGCCTGGCAACGGCTTCGACTACGCACAAGAATGAACTCAAGTCGTTACTCACGTTGAATTTTCAGGCTTTTGAAAAAGCTCAAATTATGACCGTGTAAAGTATATTCGAATAACCCCAGGTGCCTGTTTGTTTTTGTGGTGCGCGCGGGTTTACTTCTGCTAAAATGCACGAGGCAGCAAAGCACTGCCATCTCTTCTCCAAGAGTGAGCGGAATGGTGGAGGGCGAGACGATGTGCAAACGGCTCGCCCTCATTTTTGCTGCAAGCGTCGGACAGACCGACCTCCCTGTGTCGAGGATTCAAATATGAAATTCAAAAATCTTCTTTGCGCTGCGCTGGCCGCGCTCATCGCTTTCTCCGCGCTCAATCTCACGCGCGCCGATGAGGGGATGTGGCCTTTCAATAACGTGCCGCGAGCCGAAATCAAAAAACGATATGGATTCGATGTGACCGATGCGTGGCTTAAAAAAGTTCAACTCTCTTCGGTTCGATTCAACAACGGCGGATCAGGCTCTTTCGTCTCTGCACAGGGGCTTGTGATGACCAATCATCACATCGCTTCGGACACTTTGCAGAAACTCAGCACTGCGGAAAAGGATTATCTCAAGGAAGGCTTTTATGCCCGCACCCGCAATGAAGAACTCAAATCTCCCGACCTCGAACTCAACGTACTCGTGAGCATCGAAGACGTGACCGACAGGATCCCTGCCGCGGTTAAATCAGAAATGTCTCCGGCAGAAGCAGCCTCAGCGCGAAGGGCAGAAATTACAGCCATCGAAAAAGAGTCGCGCGCCGCAACTAATCTTCGCTCCGATGTAGTCACGCTCTATCAGGGCGGCAGGTACAATCTCTATCGCTACAAAGTCTATACGGATGTAAGGTTGGTTTTTGCGCCTGAACTCGACACAGCTTTCTTCGGCGGCGACCCGGATAATTTCAACTTCCCGCGCTTCGATCTCGACATGGCTTTCTTCCGCGTTTATGAAAACGATCAGCCGCTCGGCACCGAGAATTATTTCAAGTGGTCGAAGGCGGGCGCAAAGGAAAACGATCTCGTTTTCGTATCGGGCCATCCGGGGTCTACGGCGAGACTCAACACAGTCGCGCACCTCGAATTCCTGCGCGACGCGGGGATTCCCTTCACCCTCAGAAGACTCCGGCGAGAGCGCGATATGCTCAATCGTTACAGCAGTCAGGGCGAAGAACAGGCGCGACGCGCTCAGGAAACTTTGCTTGGGATTGAAAACGCGCTCAAGGCTTATGAAGGTCAGTACGCCGGTTTGAAAGAGAGCGGGCTGATTGAAAAGAAACTCCGCGTCGAGCAGTCGCTTCGTCAGAAAGTCGCCTCCGACCCCCGTAAGCAGAAAATTTACGGCGACGCATGGGACGCGATTGCAAAAGGCCGCCGCGAGTTCGCCTCTTACTTCCGCGAGGTGCAGCTACTGGAAAACGGAGCCGCTTTCAATTCGACCCTCTTCGATTATGCCCGGACGCTTGCGCGCCTCGCAACGGAGAGCGCAAAGCCTGAAGCCGAGCGATTGCCCGAATATACAAACGCGCGGCGCGCGTCAGTGGAGCTTGGCCTCTTTTCGCCCGCGCCGATCTATCCTGACTTCGAAAAATTCACTCTCTCTGATTCTCTCGCCTTCCTCAGCGAAGAGCTTGGCGCGAGTGATCCGCTGGTCAAGCAGATTCTAGAGGGCAAAAGCCCCGCAGAACGCGCCGCTGAAATAATCAACGGCACGAAACTCAGGGACGCATCTTTTCGCAAACAACTCGCGGCGGGCGGATTGAAAGCGATTGAGGAATCCTCTGATCCGATGATACGGCTCGCGCTCATCTGCGACGGGCGGGCGCGCGAGGCGAGGAAACGATACGAGATCGAAGTTCAAAGCAACGAGCGGACGAATTATGCCAGGATCGCTCGCGCGCTTTTCGAGATCGAAGGCGACCGTCTTTACCCTGACGCTACCTTCACCCTCCGCCTGTCCTACGGCGCGGTGAAGGGATATGAAGAACGGGGGCAGTCGATAGCGCCGTTCACGACTCTGGCAGGTCTCTACGAACGAGCGGAAAAATTCGGCCACAAGCCTCCTTATAAACTTCCCCTGAGATGGATGGAGAAGAAATCATCGCTTGATCTGCGAGTGCCTTTCAACTTTGCCACGACCAATGATATCATCGGCGGCAACAGCGGCTCGCCCGTGATAAACAAAAATGCCGAGATAGTCGGCCTTGTCTTCGACGGCAATATCTATTCGCTGGTCGGCAATTTCATTTATGACCAGACGCAGAATCGCGCCGTCGCCGTAGACTCGCGCGGGATGATCGAAGCATTGCGCAAAGTCTATGGCGCACGGGAGATGGCCGACGAACTGACCCGGTAGTAAATCGCACTTAAGAGGCGCGGCAGCGTTTTTTCGAGACAGAGAAAATGACTGAAGACGTAGATCGCGATTCTATGCAATCAGGTCGCCGCTACCGTGTGACTTTCAGGGACTGCGGGCTTGAGGGCGAATTCACGGCCACTTTTCTGGGCTGGGGCCGATTCGACTGGGACGATCCCCGTTCAGAAGAACCCGCGATCACTTCAGGCGTGCGCCTCGGCGACGACCCGGATTTTTCGCTCTGGGACAATGGGCTGAGGCTCGGCCCTGTCGAGGGCTTCTGGACTGTCTATGAAGTTGGGGAGTGAACCCGTCGCCGATGCCAAAACGTTCAAGTGATACTTTAACTCCAACAGATTTCTATCCGGGTTTTCACCTTTTTGAAGCGCGAGACTGCCTGATTTGCTGCAAAACGCCCTTTCGATCAGGGCCGAAAACTATCTTGATAATCCGGCATTTGCCCCATTTGAACGTGCCTCCTCAGTGATAGACACAAAACGAAAGTTCGTTTTGTATCTATGAAGATACATTTTTTTGCTTTTCCGGGAATGGGGTATTCCTCTCAAAAAGGTACTTTGATATAGTGCGGCCCAACTCGGCAACCATGAGGGAATTTGGATTGTGGCTGTCAAATAACCTCCTCTTCTTCTCTGGTTGAGGGACACAACCATTGAAGGGACGCAGAAAACGGAAGGGGTAACTCGCCAGAGGAACCCTTCCGTATTTTTTTCCATACTCGTTGATGCCTTCATAATGAAACTTGTCATCCTGATTCGAGAAGTGTTCGCGCATTGCGCGCATCAGGGGATGGGTGATAGAAAACCTGATGATGGAAGAAGCCCGCGAAGCAGTTCCTTATGTGATTCAGAATCTCCGCTCTGTTTATGGCGTGCCTGTCCGAGAGCGCGGGCTTGACCCTTTGGACGCGCTCATCGAAACCATACTCTCGCAATCGACGACCAACACGAACAGCCGCCGCGCGTTTGAAAATCTCAAACGTCGCTTCCCCGTCTGGGACGAGGCGCGGCGGGCGAGAGCGTCTTCCATTGAAGCCGCGATTCGGTCAGGCGGACTGGCCCGACAGAAATCCGTGAGGATTAAAAATCTCCTCAACGAAATTCATGCTCGCCGAGGCGCGCTCGATCTTTCGTTTCTCGCCCGTGTGCCTTTGGAAGAAGCCAGACAGTTTCTCTCATCCTTCAAAGGCGTCGGGCCAAAAACCGTCGCCTGCACCTTGCTTTTCGCGCTTGGCCTTCCGGTCTTTCCCATCGATACGCACATATTTCGCATAGCCCGAAGGCTTGGGCTTCTGACGGAAAAATGCTCGGATGAAGAGGCGCATCGACGTATGGAAGATGTGATACCTGTGGAGAGATACTACGAAGCGCATATCAACCTGATACGGCACGGGCGAAAAATCTGCCGTCCTCAAAATCCGCTGTGCGAAGAGTGCTGTCTGATCGATTATTGTCGCTATTACGAAAACTCGATCTGAGTCCGTCAGGCTGTCACTTGACCGAGGGGAACACGCGCCTGATTTCTTCAGTCCGGTTCAGCACTATGCACATCCGAGTCGGCATAGCCCCCCGCTCATTACGGGCCTGACGAGTCGTCTGTCGGGTCTGCCCGTTTCACATAATCACCGTATCCAGGATGCGAGTTTCCTGCGCCAGCGCGCCCGACGGTCAGCAAGCCCGTGTGTATCGATGTAGCGGTGCAGCGGTGTTGCGTCGTCGGGCGGCCACATCGTGCTGACGGAACCGGCGCGATAGAATGTCGCGGTCAGGCTGCGCCGAGACGGGCAGCCTTCGTTTACTACGCGCGAGACTGCGTGCCAGGAATTTTCTGAGCGCACCAGCACCGCAGAGTGACCGACAAGAGGCGTGATCTCAGCAACGATGTCTGCCGGATCGGCGGAACGCAGTATGGTCAAACATCCGCCGTCTTCTCTGTTCCATCTCTCGTTGAAATAAAGCGCATGCGTGACGATTTTATCCGACAGGTCAGGATGAGGGCCGAGCGAAGCTCCCGACCCATAGTGGAAAACATTCACTTCCAAAAGCGCATCGGCCAAATCGCATCCGGTTAGTCGTGACACGGCGGCGCGATAATCCGGCGAGAGCATATCCTCCGCCAGCCCTCGCCATGCATCGCTCAATTCTTCAGTGTGCGAGATGTCAGATGCTCCCATACTGATGAGCGCGCGCGCTTCATACTCATAGTCTTTTTCGCCGCCGTAACCCGACACCAGTTTGAAATGGTCGCAGGGGAAAGAAGCAGCCAAAGCCGCAGCGCCTTCAGGCGAGAACAAATCGTCGATGGCAGCCCATCTGTATGGGACTGTTTCCAGCCTGTGTTGCGCGATTCGCTCAAGGTTGATCATCTTCCGTTTTCGTTTTCCCCCTCAGGCTTACGCCCGAAAAACCGGAGCAGAGACGCGACCTTCGATGAAACGGATTTATGAAATGCCGCGCTACGATTGCCCCGCGTCGTAATCCCCGTTTGAGTCGGAATACTGGATTCGTCAATCGCCTCGACTCCGGCAGAGCGGCGAGTTGAGTTTTCCTCAAGCAGTCCGGGCAATGATTGCCAGAACCGATTGAGCGTCGGTTCTGTGTTGGAACGCCCGGCGCGAATTACATCGGCGATGCGATCCCAATGTCCGGCCAGTTGATCAAGCGCAGCGCGCGCAGACGCAGACGGGGCCGTTCTTCCCACCCGATTGATAAACCAGTCAGGGTCAGGCTCAGCGTCTTTCGACATCTGATAGATCGTCTCGAAGCCTCGCAGAGCAGAATATTTTCCTGTCGACAAATCCTGCGGGGTGAAGGCCGGAACGCCTGATGAGAGCGCAGTGATGGCCAGATGATAGCTATGGCCAATGACTGCCTCCGATTGACTGATCAACTCTGCCATCAGAAGCGGATGCGGCCAGTCGGATAAACGAACAAGCCCAGGCAGATCATCTGCGAAAATCGCCGCATCGTCGCCAAGCACAGGCCCCAGGGGGAGCGCCAAAAATCGGAAGTCCCGCAACTTCTGCTTATGATTCCTGATGAATCGCAGGAAGGAGTCCAGCCCCAGAGCCGCCTGAATAATAATGTAAGATCCTGTCAGACCGGCGGCCTCGCGCAGGCGGGTGAGATCGATAGATGGCCTTCGGTCGAGCAGGCGGACAATCCCAAAGCAGGTGTCAGGGACGACGGCGATTTCCTTGTCGGTAAAACGCGCCAGCGCCGCCCGTGACGGCTCGTCGCGCACTGCGATGTAATGACTGAGCGCGAAAGCCATCTCCATCAGCGGATCAGCCCATGATGGAATCTCGTTGCAATGCATACCGGGCGCGTTCCACGACACAGGGATGCCATGTTGTAAAGCCACCAATGCCGGTGTCAGCCAGTAGCCTGTCGGGTGATGGATTGCCTGCGTCGGCGGCCCGTAACCGGGCGCGACTTCTTTATCGAAGCGGATTATGAAGCCGCCACCGATGAGCATACCATCGAGACCAGCAATCATCTGCGGCAGTTCGGTCAAGGAAGTAACGATGTAAGGCCAGTTTGGCGGCGTCTTCATGTGGTAAGAGAACGGGCGCAGTTTCACATCGCCGAGCCGTTCAGTCAGTTCCGTCTCGGCCACCAGCGGAAAAAGCAGATCGCCATAGTTCTGAACATCAAAGGTGCCGGACAAACCGATATGCCACTCACGATCCCTCATCTGCGCTCTATCCTGGCAGCCCCCCTGGAGTGAAAGTCTTTGCTGAGGAGCCAGCGCAAAGGTCTGCTTTAACAATCATCAGGCGGCTGCACTGATGATTGGCTGTGGCCCTCAACACGCGGCGATCATAACACAATGATTCATGGTTAAAGAAGCCACCGCCACAGTCGTTCGCATCCGCGCAGATTTGTGCCGTACTCCAAACAAAGCTCCCATAGATTTATGCGGATGCAAAGGACTGATATGGGCCGCGCTCAAAAGATCGCTATGAAGCCGGACAAGGTCTGATTTGCGGGTTCCTGAAAGCTAATGCTATCGCTCCAGTCCGGCACGCTGGCGAATCCACGCTGCCATTAGCTGCAACACTCCGGGCGATGTCGTCTCTTCGATTTGTCCGATTTCCAGGCGAAGCGCGGCCATCAGGTATGGTCAGCGTTCCTTGAAGCGATGTGCCGTCATCGGGATTGGCGTAGACCACATCTCGTTGTTTATACGGGAACGGCGGTTTGGGCGTCTGAGGGCGGGCAGGCTGTTGCGCCGGGGCTTGAGCGGCCAGCAGCGCAAACACAGGCATCAATGCAGCGCGTCGCAGGAAATGTCTGATCATTCTCGGCTTCCGAAAAATTCGGCGTCCTCCATTTTACTTTTTGGCTATCGCAGCCTTCACTTCAGCCCACGGCGTCGGCCCCAGGTGCATAGCGAATACAGTTTCAACCATGAGCTTTTCTCTGTTTGCAGCCTCGACCGCTTCGGTCAAGTACTGAGGCCAGAAAAACGATCCGTCGGGCATCTTCTGAATGAGATCGCTGGCGTAGAGAATTTTATGCTCAGGCATGTAGACCATGATCATTCGCTCGCCCGTCTCTGTGCGAACGGGATAAAGCTCCAAGCGATTCGCTCCCGCGCCGATCAGAGTCTTTCCTGCGACTATGCGAAAGAGAGGCTTTCGCGGGTTCCGCTCAAGCGCGTCTGGATTGGTTTTGCGCGGCGCGGCAAGTATCTTTTCGATGATCGCCTTGTTGAGATCGAGCGCATAAACAGTTATTCCTCGCGACACATATTCGCGAATGCCTCCGACGTGAGGCCATGCGTCCGAAGTAGTGATGACTGCTTTGATAGCGACGCCGGGAAACCGTCGCCCCGCCTCAGCGATGACTTTCGCCGAATAGCCTGAAGACATGGGGGCCTCGATGATGACCAGACCGTCCGACTGACGAACGATGGCCGTGTCCCATCCGGCAGGTATCTTCACTACGTCTTTTGCAAGCTCCTGCGCCTGTCCTCTTCCGCGCCATCCGAGCGGCAAGTCCTCGATGGCGATTTTACTTTCTGATGTTACGCGGTGAGGGT
>DLHY01000067.1 GCA_002483445.1 Blastocatellia bacterium UBA7656 | reverse complement strand
CACAAAACTGTCTACGAATCGGACCGGCACATCCGTGCTTGTGTAGGTCGTGCAGTTTACGGGAGGAGCCTGAGAATGCACAGCGACGCTCAGGTTATAGGTGGCGCTCGCGCCTAATCCTGCGGCGACGATGGAATCAACATAGACGAAGTAAGTACCCGCGTCTTTCACCGTAAAGAAAAAAGCTTCCGAGTTCGGGTCGGCAGCCGAAGCGCCTGCGTTGGCATCGTTGGCCAACAGAATCTGGTTAGCGGGCGGATTGCCGAACAGCGCGAATCCCAGACGACCGTTCCAGACGCTGGCGTCGCGTTCCGGGTTCATGTCCAAACTGAGGTAAACGCTGTCGCCTGCGGCCAGCGTCAAGCTGAAGAAATCAGCCTCACCGGGCGAGACTGCCGTGACCGTTCCGCTTATCCAGCCCGACGCGGGCAGCGGTTGGGCGGTGGCGGTCGTTTCGTTGGGTTCAACTTCGGCAGTCGGCGAGCCGGTCTGGCGCATGAAGTAGAGATCGTAGGGGCGTATGGTTCCGGTCGCCACGTTGTGACGCACGCTCAGGAAGAAGGTTCCGGTGCTGGGAATCATAAATCCCGCGATGGTCGAGGAACTGGCGTTGAATGTGCCATCGTTGTTGTCGGTCTCCAGAACGGTCATGCCGTCGGTAGAGATCAACTCCAGCACGCTGTCGCCGCTGGCTGAAGCGTCGAAGAGCGTCTGCGTAGCGGCATAGATGCGGTCGCCCATCGTCGCCGTGAAGGAATAAAAGTCAACATCATTCGGAGGAAAGATGTTGCCGCGCGCTTTGGCGCTTGCGGCGGCAATCGGTGTTGCGGTCGCCGAAGTCCCATTCGGCTCTGCTTCGTTGACCTGCCCGACCACTGATTGAAGACCGCTGGGTTGCAGCAGCGCGCTTTTCGGCAGCTTCCCGCCGCTGGACTCGAAGGTCATAGTGGTGAGTTCGGAACTTTCTACAGGCTCCGTCTCTTTCGCATCGCCCTGCATAGACAGCAGCGACTTTGCGTGCTTATCCTCCTGCGCTTTCCTGACTGCGCTCGTCGAGGAAAGCTGCGGCAGGATCACGACGAGTGAAATCAAGGGGATGACCAATAAAGAAACTCTGAGTGAGCGTTTTTGTGAGCGAAATGTCATTTTTTCTCCTACACAAACATTTTTTGAGGTAGCTGATCAAGGCAAAGGATTCTTTTGATGAGAGGTTGCCTGTCTGGCCAATCACTGTACCTACCGGGAGACTGCGCACGAGTCTATATTGCTAGAGGGGCAGGGTCAATACACTCTTTGCTCTCCGAAGACTATTGCAAAGTCGGTAGCTGTAGGGCCGTCCCTACGGGCTGCTGCGGATATCTACATTCGAGCTAACAGAAAAGATATGCTATAAATTAGCGGACGAGCGGAGCGAGATGGTATGCATATCGAATCTCTAAAAGTATTCTGCGACCTCATCGATACGCGCAGCTTTTCGAAAGCCGCCTCGAAGAACTTCGTCTCGCAGTCAGCCGTCAGCCAGCAGGTGCGCGCGCTCGAAGAAAGATTCGACCGCAAATTCGTCGAAAGAACCCGCAACGGCATCGTGCCGACCGCCGCCGGCCTGCTCTTCTATCAGGGCTGCCGAGAAATCATACTTCGTTACAACTCACTCAACGAGGAGGTGAAAAACCTCAGCGAAACCGTAAGCGGGCAGGTTCGACTCGAAACTATTTATTCAGTCGGACTCCATGAGTTATCGCCGCACATCACCCGATTCATAAAAAAATACCCGCAGGTCAACATCCACGTCGAATACAGCCGCCCGAATAAAATCTACGAAGACGCCTCAAACGGCCTGATCGATCTGGGCATAGTCGCATACCCCGTGGCGCGGCCTCAGATAGAAATCATCCCGTTCCGCAGCGACAAACTCGTGCTGGTGTGCAGCCCGCGACATGATCTCTCTTCGCGAAGGCGTATCGAAGTGGGATGCCTGAAAGGACAGAGTTTCATCGGATTCGAGCGCGACATACCGACCCGCAAGGCGGTCGATAAGATACTGCGCGAGCATGGAGTGCAGGCTCGCTATGCGATGGAGTTCGACAACATAGAAACCATCAAGCGATCCATAGAAGCCGATCTCGGCGTGGCGATACTGCCGCGAGCGACAGTCGAAAACGAAGTGCGCGGCGGAACCCTCAAAGCCGTCAGCTTCACCAAAAGCTTCACCCGACCCATCGCGCTGATTCATCGCAAGGGCAAGGAGTTGAGCGCAGCCACGCAACGGTTCATAGAAATCCTCACAGGCAAAGATGGGATAGGATCGGGTGAAGAGGTGAAGAGGTGAGGAGGTGAGGAGGTGATAAAACTCTTTCACCCCTTCACCTCTTCACCCGATCACCTCTTCATCTTCCACTCATCCCCCATTCACTGAGTGAAGTTATTTTTGCGCTTCCTCGGCGGCGGATGTAAGATTTTCAGGCCACAGTCGGATACCGGATATTCCCCAGTCCGGCTGCCCTCGACGGCTTGTCATTCGATAGCGTTTCGTCAGACGCAGGCTTTCAGCTTGCTTTACATCAGGAGATTCAATCATGACCGCTTCTGCAAACACCGCTCAACAATACCTTGAAAAAGGGATCAGCTTTCATAATAAAGGATGGCTCGACGAGGCTGTGAGCAGCTATCGGATGGCTATTCAGATGCGCGACGATGTATTCCCGCGAGCCTGGTATCAGCTTGCTCGCGCGCTCGTCGATGCCGGAGACCTCGACGGCGCAATCGAAGCCTTCCGCAAATCAATCGAGCAACAGCCGGAAAACCCGGATGCCTATTACGCGCTCGGACTGACGCTGGCTCGACTGGGCAATTACGATCAGGCCATCGCCGCGTATCGCAAAGCCATAGAACAACGAAGCGGCAATCATCCCTGGGCGTGGCACAATCTGGGAACCGCGCTTATGCGGCGCGGCCAGATGGACGAAGCGACCAGAGCTTTTCGTCAGGCAGTCGAACAGCGCGGCGGCGAATTTCCGAAGGCATGGCACAGTCTGGGCGAATCGCTTGCGCGTCAGGGAGACATCGATGGAGCGGCAGCGGCTTTTCGCCGCGCTCTGGATCAGCGTCAGGGCGCTTACCCGGAAGCTCAATTCGAACTCGGCCTCGTGCTTATGGAAAAAGGCGATCTCGCATCGGCGGTCGAATCATTCCGCGCAGCCATACTTCAGCGGCGAGCGCGATTCCCGCAGGCTCACTTCGAGCTTGGTCGCGCGCTTCACACGATGGGACGTGTCGAGGAATCGATCACTGAATTGCGAGCCGCTCTCAGCGAGCAGGCTTTCTACCCGGAAGCTCATTACGAACTCGGTCGCGTGCTTGCGCGACAGGGGAATTTGAAAGACGCCATCACCTGCTTCAACACGGCCATATCTCAGCGCAGCGATTTCCCGTGGGCTTATCACAATCTCGGAATGGCGCTTGCGCGATTGGGCAATATGACGGAAGCAGTAGCGGCTCATCGCAAGGCGATAGAACAAAACCCGCTTTTTCCGCGAGCGCATTTCGATCTGGGCCTTGCGCTTTACAACCTCGGCGACGCTTCATCGGCGACCGAAGAGTTGGGCGCGGCGATCAATCTCCGCGGCGGCAACTTCCCCGACGCTTATTATGAACTGGGCCGCATCTTCGCCGCCGAAAACAAATCTGATCTGGCGATCAACGCTTTCAGAACGGCTATCGAGCAGAACGCAAACTTTCCCGAAGCGTGCCATGATCTCGGCCACGCGCTTTACCGCAGAGGCAATCTTGAGGATTCAGCCCGCGCTTTTGGCGATGCCATACGTCAGCGCGACGGGGATTTCGCCCAGGCGCATTACGGGCTTGGGCTTGCTCTGTTCGATATGGGCAAGTTCGCGGAAGCGATTGAAGAACTTCGCAAAGCCATCTCTCAACAACCTGTTTATCCTCGCGCTTATCACCATCTCGGACGCGCGCTTTATCGCACGGGCGATCTCGATAGCGCGGTTCAATCTCTTCGCACGGCGATAGATCAGCGCGACGGCAATTTCGCTGAAGGCTATCACGATTTGGGATTGGCTTACTTCAGCAAGGGTCAGCTTGACGAATCAATCGGCGCGCAACGCAAGGCCATAGACCTTTCAGCCGATTTCGCCGAAGCGCATTTCTGGCTCGGCGCTTCCTACAACGCAAAAGGCGATGTGCAAAGCTCGATTGAAGCCTATCGCGCGGCTATATCGAGCCGCACAGGGCCATACCCCGAAGCTCATTACAATCTGGGACTCGCTTACACCCGCGCGGGCGAAATGAACCAGGCCATAGAAGCCTTCCGCGCGGCGATAGCCGAAAACCAGAGTTATCCGTCGGCGCATTACAGCCTCGGCTCCGTGCTTTTGGAAGTGGGCGAAACGGACGCGGCGATCAAGGAATTGCGCCGCGCGCTCGATCTCAACGACGAGATGCCGTGGGCGCATCATCGCCTCGGCCTCGCTCTTTATCGCGCGGGCGAGCTCGATCAGTCGGTCGAGGAGTTCCGCCGCGCTATCGCAAAACAGCCTGATTTCCCCGAAGCTCATCTTGACCTTGCGCGCTCGCTTTATGATCGGGGCGATCTCGCGGATGTGATCGAGACGTGCCGACAGGTGATATCGGAGCGCAGCGATCTTTTCCCCGAAGCTCATCACCTGCTCGGTCGCTCGCTTTACGAGATGGGCGACCTCGACTCGGCGGCTGATGCCCTCAACGCGGCGATCAAACTCGATTCGCATCTGGCCGAAGCGCATCGCGACCTCGGACGGATTCTTTACGACCTCGCCGATATCGACGGCGCGATTGCCTCCTATCGCCGCGCCATCGAAGAGAAGCCCGATTACATGCTTGCGTACAACGATCTCGGATTGGCTCTTTACGAAGCCGGACAACTGGAAGAAGCGATAACGAATTTCAATCGCGCGGTATCGGGGCCAGCGGAGAATTTCCCCGCCGCTTGGCATAACCTCGGAGTCGCGCTTTACGACCTCGGAGAAATCGACGGAGCAATCGATGCGTATCAGGTCGCTATCGAGCAGCGGGGGAGTCGCTACGCTGAGGCTCACTACAATCTCGGCAACGCGCTTTATGCCAAGGGGGAGATTGAAGAGGCCGCCCGCGCTTATGAAACGGCGATCAGTCAGCAGAAGGGGAATTACCCGGACGCGCATCGCAATCTGGGCAACGCCCTTGCGCGGCTCGGCCATCTCGACCGCGCCGCTGAACAGATAGAAAAAGCGATCAGTCAGGGCGACACCGCCGCCGACGCTCATCACGATCTGGGACTCGTGCTTTACGGGCGCGGTCGATTGGAAGAAGCGATCAAGCAGTACCGCGAGGCGTTAGCGCGCAGCGGCGGCAATGATGCGGAGGCGCATCGCAATTTGGGTCGCGCTCTTCATGAAAGCGGCGCGCTGGAAGAAGCTCGCGCGGAACTGGAGACCGCCATCGCGCAGCGGGAATCGTCGGGCAAATTCCCCGAAGCTCATCACGATCTCGGTCGCGTGCTTTATGAAATGGGGCAGAGCGAACAGGCCATGGCGGAGTTTCGACAGGCGATAGAGCAACGCGGGAGCGTCTTCCCGCGGGCGCATTATGAACTGGGTCGCGCGCTGGTTCGCGCAGGCAACTACGCGGAGGCGATGAACGAATTGGGGCTTGCCATCGAGCAGCAGGGCGGGGCATTTCCCGAAGCTCATTTTCAGGTAGGCGTTTTGTTCGCTCGTCAGGGAGACGTATCGTCCGCGCTCGATTCGTATCAGACGGCGATAGATCAATCGGGCGGAGTTTACCCGGAGGCTTACTATCAGATTGGCGCGGCCTACATTCGCAGCCGCGACGCGGAATCGGCTGTGAAAGCCTATCGCACGGCAATCGATCAGCGAGGCGGCTACTACCCGGAAGCGCATCAGGATCTAGGGCGGGTGCTTTATTCGCTGGGCGAGCTTGAGGCGGCCAACGAAGAGTATTCAATCGCGGTGCGTCAGCGTCAGGGTTCCGTGGCCAGGGCGAGCGGCGAAACCCGCGCGCTGGCAACGGAGCCTGAGACGATCAGGGTCGGGCGGATAACGGAGGATTTGGAATCGGGGCTTCGTCAGGCTCCCGCCTCAGCCGATGACGCCGTGAGCGCGCAGGGCCACACTCGACCGCTTGCGTCTCCCGTCCCTTTGGATGAGGAAGAAAACCTTTCGGCCTCGGCGGGCGAGGGAGAAGGGGATTGAGCGGCTTCGATCCTGAAAAATCATTCTTGAGAAAGAGAAGGAATGACCAACTATAAAAAGCAATTTGAAAGCTATATTGAAGAGCCGACTTTTCGTCCGTTGTTTTTTTGTGGCGACGCGCTGGAGGTGTTAAAGGCAATCCCTGATGAATCGGTTGACTTTTGCATGACAAGCCCGCCCTACTGGGGCAAAAGAGAATATGCATCGGGCGGGAACGGTTTGGAGCAGACCTGCGAACAGTATATAGGGAACCTGCTGGCGATCTTCGACGAAGTTAAAAGACTGCTTAAAGCAACAGGCTCTTTCTGGCTTAACATAGGCGATACATACAAAGATAAAGGTTTGGTCGGAATACCCTGGCGTATCGCTTTAGCGATGATTGACAGGCAAGGCTGGATGCTGAGAAACGACGTGATCTGGAATAAGATCAAAGGGCCGGACAACTCGACAGACAAACTGCGCAACGTTCATGAACACGTTTTTCACTTCGTAAAACAGCGGAAAGATTTTTATTACGATATTGATTCGATAAGATCGAAACCGAGAGAAGCCAGAGTCAAAAATGGCGCTGTCGTGTCTGCCACCGGAGTTACAGGCATTCGCTATAGAAGACAAATCGAATTGTCTACGTCGCTCACAGCTTCAGAAAAAGAGACAGCTTTTCGCGCTTTGGAATCGACTTTGGCATCCGTCGCCAGAGGCGAATTATCCGATTTCCGTATGGTGATAAGAAATCAGCAGAGGATCACTCATTCAGATTCGGAAACTGTTTCAGGCAGAGCGAAGGAATTGATGCAAAGGGGTTTTTACATACTCAAGTATCATCCAGGCGGAAGCAAACCCGGTGACGTATGGGACATTCTCCCTGAAGACACATCCGGTAGAAGCGAGCATTATGCAACTTACCCGGAGGATTTATGCAAGATTCCGCTGCTTGCAACCTGTCCTCAAGGTGGGATGGCCTTAGATCCATTCTGCGGCACAGGCACTACGAATGATGTCGCGCAGCGGCTCCAGCGAAAGTCGGTAGGTATAGACCTGTCACAGCATTATATCAACATAGCAACTGAGAGGTGCCGCAGGCTTTTATGACCAGTCGGATTCTGGAGCTTTTTACATTGCCGACCTCTCGTCAGGACGTTGACTGGAGTAATGTGGTTGAAGAACATTATTGCCAGTACCTTGAGAAGCAATGTGTAAAATGCCGAAAGAGCCAGCCTGAGATCGCAATCGGAACCTGCTCCGTGAGACATGGAGCGCAAAGCGCGAAAGAGGTCATAATATGTCCTCATCGTTTTTTGGAAAGAAGGCAGGTGTTTATGGACTGCATACACTTGCTGAAATTGCACGAGCCAGGAAATGAATTGCATAAGGTCTCAGAAGCAGCCATACCAGGGGGACATATTGATTACTTCCTTGTTTCGGCCAGGAAAGGAAATGTCGTGGATTTTGTTGGAATTGAATTGCAGGCCGTCGACACCACCGGAACCCTATGGCCTGAGAGACAACGGTTTCTGCATTCGGTCGGCGTCGAGCTTGAAGAAGAAATTGGTTCGAAGCCTTATGGATTGAACTGGAAAATGACTGCGAAAACAATTTTGGTGCAGCTTCACCACAAGATCGAGACTTTTGAGAGTTTGAATAAACACCTGGTGCTTGTTTTGCAGGACTGGATGCTTGCCTATATGGAAAGAGAGTTTTCCTTCGCTCACGTAACGGATGCAAAGCCTGGAGACTCGATGCATTTTCACGCCTACTGTTTGAATGCAACAGAAGATCGGATTGGATTGGAACTGAAATCAAGAAAGAGTACGGATGCGAATGGAATAGCTGCTTGTTTAGGGAAACAGGAGAAAGCTCCGCTTGAATTGGAGCAGATCACATCGTTCCTGCAACAGCGGATTTCAGAAGGAACACTATTGACCGTTTGAAGCTGATTTATGACAAAAGGCAGATTGCAGATAATCGATCCCTAAACGTGTCGAGGCAATATGAAGATGAAAAAACATCAAGCTCGTTTACAGTTCCATTCCTCAAAGAGATTTCTTTGCGCGCTTTTCACGCTTGCCTGCTTTGCTTCAGTAGTTCAGACGAGTTTCGCTCAACAAAAGGGAATCCCCGGAGGCACGCCCTGCTGCGGCCATTCGGGAAGACACGGAAGATTGCAAGACGAGTCCATCAGGCGCGTGGAGCCTGTTTATCCTTTCTGGGCAAGATTCGTGGGCGTGAAGGGGCCGGTCGTTGTCGAAATCACTATCGATGAGAAAGGCAATGTCGCAAACACCCGCGTCCTCTCAGGCCACAAGTTGCTCAGGAAAGCAGCCGTTGATGCGGCGATGCAATGGAAGTTCAGGCCTACGCTGCTTAATGGAAAGCCGGTCAAAGTCATAGGCGCGATCACGCTGAAGTTCCCTCCGCAAAAAGACAAGGAAGAAAACAAATCCGATCACACAGAAAAACGACTACGCTGACCTGAATATAAAGCAGGAATTTCAAACTGATTCCTGCGCGGCTCGTTCTGGACAATCCTTCCGTCGCGTTGTTAAAATCAGCGCCTTTAAGCATGGCCCAAACTGGCGACCGAGAGACGCCGTCCGATGTGAGCGACTTGCCGACTGCTGAGACCGGTCGCTTTACCGAGCCTTCGCAGGTCGAGCGCCGCCTCTGGCGAAACATCGTTTCAATAATCGCCATCGCGGCAATCGCATCAGCCGTGTTTGCCGACCGACGATTCACTCTGGGCCTTTTGCTTGGCGGCGCGATGGCGCTCTTTAATTTCAAGTGGCTTCACGCTTCGCTTCGCTCAATATTCGAAGAAGCGGAGCGAATGGCTCCGCCGGGTACTTCGATGAAGTTCATACTCCGGTGGGTGATAATCGGACTCGTAGTTTACGCGGCGAACTGGACGGGTTATTTCAATCCGGTCGCTATCCTTGCGGCGCTGTTTGCGCCCGCGTTTGCGGCGATGATCGAAGCCGGTTACGTTACTTATAAGACGATCTCTGAAGATAGAGGAGAACGATAAAACATGCGGATGCTGGCATTATTTCTCGAAGGAGCGCAACACGCGGAAGGAGCCGAAGGCGAACACAAAGTTTCCGTCATCGTCGACTTGTTCAACCGCGTCCTCGGCCCTCCGGTCAAAGCAGTTCTGCCTTCTATATACAACCTGCTCGGAGTCGAATGGCACGAGCCTGGGCCGGGTGAGTTAATAATCCCCGCACATGTGGTCTGGACTATCGTGATGATGATCATCTGCACGCTGGGCGTCGTGGCGCTTCGCGGCAAGCTTTCGGTTGATCGCCCGTCGAAGGGGCAGCAGTTGCTTGAAATCGTAGTCGAGCAGATTCGCAGTCTTCTCGATCAGGTCGTCGGCCCTTATGGTCGCCGCTACATCCCTGTGGTCGGGTCGTTTGCGGTCTTCATTCTGATAGGCAATCTGATGGGATCGATTCCAGGACTCGGAGCGCCGACCGAAAACATCAACGTGACGGGCGCGCTCGGAATCACATCGTTCGCATACTACATCACATCGGGTTTCCGTCAGCAGGGCTTCAAGTACCTCAAGCACTTCACCGGGGGCTTGACGGGCGTGATGTTGCCGACCTTAGGCATTTTGATTTTCGTCGTCGAGATAATTTCAAACAGCGTGCGGCCCGTGACTCTCTCGCTCCGTCTTTACGTGAATATGTTCGCCGATCATCAGATCGCTGGAGTGTTTTTGAATCTATCGCCGTGGCTCATTCCGATATTCACGATAGTTCTTGGGCTGTTCGTGGCCTTCGTTCAGACTTTTATATTCATAATGCTCTCGATGGTCTATCTGTCAGAGACGGTTCCTCACGAAGAACACGACCACGATGAGCATACTCATGCGACGGAAGCGATGGCCGAAGCGCATTGATGGCTTTATCCGTACACGAAGCAGAAGAGGGCGGCGAGCGAGGCTCATTTATAACTTCGCTCATACACGCGTCGCTGGAGCCTTGCAGCAAGAGGGGCAAGAGTATACCGGGCGTTGTGGAAATAATACCCGCGCCAAGCTTCCGCGCCTCTTTCAGTTGATAACGCGCAAGCTCTGAGCTTGCCTCTTTTGAAAAGGAGAAGACTTATGATCAAAGCGAGACTGATTTTCTTCTCGGCGCTGGTGATGCTCGTCGGAACTGTTGTCGCAATGGCGCAGGGGGAAGGTGCAAGCGGAGGTTCGACCTCATGGTTTTTCCCTAACCTTCACATCTTCGCCGTCGCTATCGCCGCTTTCGGCGGGGCGCTTGGCGACGGACGCGCGATAGCCGCAGCCTGCGAAGGCACGGCGCGCAATCCGGCAGCGGGCGGACGCATATTCACGATGCTGCTTCTGGGCCTTGCGCTCATAGAAACGCTCGTGCTGTTTACCTTCCTCACGCTGTTCATCAAGCCTGCGTAAGCGCGAGCCGCAACTGTTACACAGACGAAAGGGAGATCATCGGGTCTCCCTTTTATCTTTGCGCTCGATGTTGACAATTTCTTCTAATGCATGTTACACCATCCACTGACATCCTCACTATCTGCCATAGGAGGCGACCTTTATGAAGAAGAACAACTATTCTCATCATTTTATTCACATATTCAGTACATTGATCATACTAATTTGCATGGCACTATTGGCTGTAAGGGCTTGGTCACCTGCTGCTTCTCCTCAGGTAAAACAAGAATCAAAACGAAACACTGATGAATACTATGGCCCAGTCGTCGATTATGATGCGAAGGGAGAAAATTCAAATCCTAAGGATGTAGAAAAGTATAAATTAAGAAGAGAAAAAGCATTTAGATATGTTAGACGAGCGCCAGAACCATTGGCTGAATTTGCTTCGACAATCTTCGAGATTACCACTGATTGGTATATAGGATTGCCGCCATTACCGATAACTCAAAGTGATGTCGTTATTTTAGGGGAGGTTGCTGACGGACAAGCTTACCTATCAGAGGATAAGACGGGCGTTTATTCCGAGTTTACTGTGACCATAGAAAGAGTTTTTAAGAATAATGATCTATCTAGTGGTGATTCGCTCATTGCCGAGCGTGAAGGAGGCTTCATTAAATTTGCATCTGGGCGCACTATGCCCTATGTAGTGACGGGTCAGCGCCTACCTCGAGTCGGTCAGAAATACGTGCTTTTCTTGAAGCGAAATGCTACAGGAAATGACTACCACATTATTACTGGTTATCAAGTTCGTAACAACCGTGTTTTGCCTCTTGATCAGCCTGAAAAATTCAATGTCTTTAGGGATTTTGATAGAGAGCAGTTCTTAGCCAAAGTTCAAGAGTCAGTTACACAGTAAGTTTATTATAAGTAAAAACTTGGAGGGAAGCGATGAAATCATATCTTTTTTACTGTTCGACTGCTTTAAGTATTCTACTTGGTTTATATATTTTAAGCTCATCTTTTCAGCAAACGGCTCATTCACAAAGTGGTTGTCTCGCAATTCCGGCTTTTCGTCCCAATGATCCCCCATCAGGAACTTGGAATGCTAATGGGGAAGTCAATGTCAATATCGACCCTACCTTCACCCAAGATCAGAGGGCAGCGATAGTAGTAGCTATCGATGCTTGGAACGCTGCCAGAGGTAGTACCGGCAATTGTTCTCAAGTATTTTTAAAATCGCCAACCTATAATGCAACTAAACTAACATCATCTTTTACTGCTATGAATCTTCAAATCACTTTGGACACCACGATAGATTCTCAGGGAAATTCAAGCTATGGCAGTGCATTCGGAAGGGGTCGTACCTACTCGGAGATAAAATTGAATCCCAACAGCATTTTTACCTTTCCGGGTTGGTTTCAACATGTTACTGCTCATGAAATAGGACATACTTTTGGCATGGACAATTGTGAAGGATGCAATCCATGTCAATCCGTGATGTCTGTTCCTGGGGTTTGTCAGCCCGTTAGCCCAGGTGCTCCTACATCTTGCGATAATATGAGAGTAAAGGAAATCGGGGAGTATTGTCGCAGATACAAGTGTCAAAATGGCCAATGTGTTCGAGACGATATAAACGGTACTTACACTTCTTCTGATTGTAATGGTGAGTGTGGCGGAGGTGGTGGATTTCCTCTCCCTCCTCCCTGCTTTGATATGTTGTGCAATGCCCCGCTCGAATCGGGCTGCAATATCCCCGAAAATATATGCTTCGGCTGCCCCGAAGGCACATGGGAACTTGGAGACGGTTGCTGCTGCGCGGCGACGCCTATTCTCATCGACGTGCAGGGCGATGGATTTGACCTTACCAATCTTGCAGACGGCGTCAACTTTGATCTGAATAACGATGGAACGCCCGAAAGATTGTCGTGGACCGTGGCCGGCTCAGATGAGGCGTTTCTGGTTCTTGATCGCAATGGCAACGGCTTCATAGACGCGGGCAGGGAATTGTTCGGCAATACTACTCCGCAGCCAGCAACTTCTGCTCCCAACGGGTTTATTGCTCTGGCTGAGTTTGACAGGCCAGAGAACGGAGGCAACCAGGACGGCAGGATAAGCAGCCGGGATGCGATCTTTTCGTCACTGCAACTTTGGCAGGACACTAACCATAACGGCTTATCGGAAGCAAGCGAGTTGCACCCATTGCTGTCGCTTGGACTGGCCTCGATAGACCTTGATTACAGGGAGTCGAAGAGGACAGACCAGCACGGCAATTGGTTCCGATATCGAGCGAAAGTGAGAGACACCCGTGGCGCTCAACTTGGCCGATGGGCTTGGGATATATTCCTGCTTTCTCGGTAAGCGCAAGCAATAGACGGCTTGCTCGACCTCATGGTTCTTTCCCTAACCTTCACATCTTCGCCGTCGCTATTGCCGCTTTCGGCGGGGCGCTCGGCGACGGACGCGCGATAGCCGCAGCCTGCGAAGGCACGGCGCGCAATCCGGCAGCGGGCGGACGCATATTCACGATGCTGCTTCTGGGCCTTGCGCTCATAGAAACGCTCGTGCTGTTTACCTTCCTCACGCTGTTCATCAAGCCTGCGTAAGCGCGAGCCGCAACCTGATTCGAACGAAAGGGAGGCCCGCGGGTCTCCCTTTTTAGATTATTGAAAGACCTTCAGTGATGGTGTAGTCTGGGGCCGTGAGTGACCTTATTCCTCGTTTCTCGCTTATAATTCCCGCTTACAACGAAGAGGCGTATCTGCCGCACCTTCTCCCCACAGTCGAAGAAGCGCGTCATCGCTATACGGGCGGGCCTGACAGGATCGAAGTCATAGTCGTCGATAATGCCTCGACCGATTCCACGCCGCAGATAGCCGAGCAGTGGGGCTGTAAACTGGTGCGCGTCGAAAAGAGGGTCATCGCCGCTTCACGAAACGGAGGCGCGCGTCAGGCGCGAGGCGAAATTCTGTGTTTCATCGATGCCGACTCGCGCATTCACCCCGAAACATTCAACGCGATTGATCGCGCCCTCCTTACAGGCAAGGTGGTGGCGGGAGCAACCGGCGTGAAGCTCGAAAGGTGGTCGCTCGGCATCGCTGCGACTTATGTCGTGATGATGTCTATGGTGATTGCGTTGAAGATGGACACTGGCGTAGTCTTTTGTCGAAAGGAAGACTTTGAAGCCATCGGCGGATATAACGAGGATCGCCTCTTTGCCGAAGACGTTCAGTTTCTATTCGATTTGAAACGGCTGGGCCGCAAACGCAGGCAGCGATTGGCCCGCGTCACCTCAGCCAAAGCAGTCGCGTCAACTCGCAAGTTTGACAAGTATGGCGAGTGGCATTATTTCACTCACCTGTTCAAACTCGGTTTTATGATACTCAAATCGCCCACAGCCTCTACCGACTTTGCCAGAAAGTACTGGTATGAAGATGAACGGTAAGAAGGCGGCTTCCGAATTCTGGAGAAAGATCAATGCGCGCATTCAAAGACAGCATGATGGAGCTTATAACCGAGACCTCGACTAATCTGCCGCCCGATGTGCGTCAGGCAATGGCGCGGGCAGTCGAGGCGGAAGACCGCGCTTCGCAATCAGGCAAGGCGCTTGCGGTCATCGCCACCAATATCGATATGGCTTCAGATTGCGAAGGCCCGATATGCCAGGACACGGGTATGCCGACCTTCAAAATCAAAACGCCCGTCGGCGCGAATCAAATAATAATGAAGCGCGAGATTCGCGAAGCCATCGCTGACGCGACCCGACTGGGCAAGCTTAGACCCAACTCCGTCGATTCGATCACCGGGGCGAACTCGGGCGACAACCTCGGCCCCGGCACGCCTGTACTTCACTTCGATCAATGGGAAAACGACGATGAGATAGAAGTCAAACTCATACTCAAGGGCGGCGGGTGCGAAAACAAAAATATTCAATACGCCGTCCCCGCAGAGCTTCCTCATCTGGGGCGCGCGGGCCGCGATCTCGACGGCGTGCGCAAGTGCATTCTTCACGCCGTCTGGCAGGCTCAGGGACACGGGTGCAGCGCGGGCGCGATAGGCGTATGCATTGGCGGCGACCGCACTTCAGGTTATGAACACGCGAAAGAACAACTCTTCCGTCTGCTCGACGACACGAACCCCGACCCTCGGCTCGCCGCGATGGAAGATTACATAATGAAGGCCGCAAACACTTTATCGATAGGCACGATGGGATTCGGCGGTGAAGTGACTCTGATAGGCTGCAAGATAGGCGCGCTCAATCGCCTGCCCGCGAGTTTCTTCGTCTCGGTCGCTTATGACTGCTGGGCATTCCGCAGGCTGGGCGTGGTGCTTGACGCGAAGACGGGCGAGATACGACGCTGGCTCTATCGCGACAAAAAGATTGCTGAAAAGATGTCACACGGCGAAGGATTCCCATTCACAGGAAATGAAAAACGCATCCATGCGCCAATCACCGAAGATGAGGCGCGCGAGCTTCGCGTCGGGGATGTCGTTTTGATTTCAGGCGAAATGTACACCGGGCGCGATGCCGTTCACTCTTATCTGATGAAGCACGATCCGCCCGCCGATCTGCGCGGATCGGTGCTGTATCACTGCGGCCCGGTCGTGCTGAAAGACAACGGCCACTATCGCATCACTGCCGCGGGGCCTACGACTTCTATTCGGGAAGAGCCTTATCAGGCCGATATAATTCGCAGGTACGGAGTGCGGGCCGTTATGGGCAAAGGCGGGATGGGCCGCCGCACGCTCGAAGGTTTGAAGGAATCGGGCGCGGTTTACCTCAACGCCATCGGAGGCGCGGCGCAATACTACGCCCGATGCATAGAAGAAGTTTTGGATGTGAGCCTGCTGGAATTCGGCACTCCCGAAGCGATGTGGCACCTGAAAGTGAAAGACTTCCCTGCCATAGTGACGATGGACGCGCACGGCAATTCGCTTCACGCCGATGTCGAAAAAGCTTCAGCCGCATTGCTTGAGCGACTGGCCGATCCTGTATTTTGAGCAGGGGCCGGGGGTCAGGGGTCGGCGACTCTTTTGGTTTTTCAGAATGATGACGGCTGAAAAAGAAAGCGATTCTTCAAAGCTCGCAGAAGGCGTGGACTATTATTGGGAAAATGGTCTTATGGTTTTCACTGAGGTCTATCATCTGAAGCGCGGTTACTGCTGCGCTTCAGGTTGTCGTCACTGTCCTTACGAGCAGAAGGATCGCGCTCCTGACGCTCCGGTTTAGCTTCGCTGTCCGAATCCGTTTCCCATCAACAGGTTGTTTATCTTTGAATCGATGTCGGCGATGTCGAAGGGCTTGGCTACGAACACGTCGGCAAGGCTCGGATCGCCTCCCGGTACGACCACTTCGACGAACTCTCCATAGCCAGTCACGACCATCACTTTGGTCGTGGGCCAACGGCGGCGCACTTCCTTGACCAGAGTCCATCCGTCAAGCCCCGGCATCGAAATATCGGTTATGACCAGATCGAAACATGATCCTTCTATGGCGCGAAGCCCCGCGATTCCGTCTTCGGCCATCAGCACCTTGTGACCGCGAGCGCGCAGGACGTTTGCCAGAAGCGCCCTTATCGGCACTTCGTCATCTACGACCAGCACGAATGCCTGACGGGCGATTTGATTTTCAGACAACTCCGAAGTCAGTACGGCTGAATCGAGCGCGATAGGCATACGAAGAACGAAGATCGCTCCCTTGCCGGGTTCGCTCTCGACTCGTATCTCGCCGCCGTGTCGCTCGACTATTCCGTAGCTTACGGCCAGACCAAGCCCGTTCCCCTTGGCTCCCTTCGTCGTGAAGAACGGCTCGAATATTCTCTGCTTGACTTCTTCGGATATGCCGGAGCCTGTATCGGCGAACGTGACCAGCACAGTGTCGTTTTCAACCGCAGTCGTTATTGTGAGCCTCCCGCCGCCAGACATCGCATCGAGCGAATTGATCGTGAGATTGACGAAAACCTCGCGCATCGAGGACTGATCGCACATAACTACAGTGCCTTCCTGCGGGCGGAAGATGATGTCATATTCTATGCCTGCCGCCCGCGCGTCATCGCGCCAGCGCGAGCGCGTGAGATCGAGCGCGTCGCGGACGATGGTGTTCAACTCGACCGGCCCCCAGTTTTCATCCTTGCGCTGGCGGGCGAAGGTCTGTATGCGCTGAACCATCTTCGTGGCGTCGAGCGCGGCCATCTCCACCGTCTTGAGGTGACGCTTGAGCGTTTGGTCATCGATCTTGTTCATCACCATCTGCGTGTAACCGAGAACTGCCGTGAGCGAGTTGTTGAAGTTATGCGCAACACCGCTGGCCAACTGGCCCAAAGCTCTCAGCTTGTCGTTGCGCATGGCCTGCTCGGTCGCCACTCGCTCCTGGGTCACATCGCGCGCAATGCCTAAAACGGCGACGACTGATTCTCCTTCGTATATGGGCGAATTAGTCATCAGCAGATGTCCCACTCCTCCGCCCGGAATCAGATAGCGGGATTCGTATCTTTGCGCCTGTCCGCCTGCGGCATCGATAAAATGTCTGCGCACCCGTTCGAGGTCGTCCGTGTGCATCGCGCGCAGGAACAACTCGCCTTCAAGCGACTGTCCATCTTCGGCGAACAAATCCATAGCCCGACGGTTCGCCCACAGGAAGCGGCCTTCGAGGTCTGTGGCATAAACGGCATCGTAAGCCTCATCTACGAGGTCTTTGATCAGCGCGCCCGCTTTTTCGGCTTCGGCCTCGGCGCGGCGCATTTCCGTCAGATCGCGCAACACCTGCACGGTGGCTATTCGCTCGCCGTCTGCGCCATAGACGGGATCAACTCTTATCTCAAGATATCTGCCGGTATGGTCTTCCGGTTTGAGTATCACCAGAGCCTGTCGTCCTTCCCTGCGCGCCCGACAGACTTCGCAACTCTGCCAGTCGCTCGCGGGGTGAACTATATCTGTGTAAGGCTGCCCGACTGCCTCTTCAGGCGATGTGTCCATCAACTGATAATAAGCGCGATTGGCGCGAATCAGGCGATCATCAATACTGATGATCGCCACTACGTCGGTCATCGCGTCGAAAGTGGCTTCAAGCTGGCTTCGGGCGATTGATGCTTCGGCGAGCAATTCCTGTTGACGCTCCCAGCTTGCCCTCAAGCTTTCAGACATACGGCGAAAGCTGCCGAACAGCAAATCGAAATCTGTCGTAAGGAGCCGTCGTTGCTGCTGCTGCGATCCCGTCCATTTGCCTTCGGCCAGAGATGCTGCGCTTTGCTGAAGCTCGTTGATCGGGTCTGTAAGCCAGCGGGCCATCAGGTTGCTCAACCCCAGCGTCAGGAACAGCATCGCCATAAGCACCGTCAGATTATTGAAATAAATTCCCTGCAATTTCTCCGACACCGTTGTCAGAGATCGCACGCTCCATACTTTCCACCCGGTCACAGGCATCAGGGTCGAGGACAAAAGCGATTTATCCTTGATAGCGAACGGCCTCGACCCCTCGCCTTTCGGCGTATAGTAGAGGGTCGCTCCGGTTTGCTGATTGACCAGATCGAAATCCTCGCGACCGCTGAGAGAGATGACTTCTCTGCTCTCGCCCGGATGAAGCGACGAATCGGCGATGACTCGTCCCTGCCTGTCCGAAATGGTCAGAGTCTCTGATTCCTGCCTGTGCTGGGAAACGATTTTTTGAAACACTTCGACATCGAGCCAGCCGAGGACGAATCCATTAAAGCCGCCGCGCTCGCCCGTCACTGGCGCGGCTATCGCCATTGTAGGCAGGCCATCGGGCGAGAGATAAACCTCCGAATAGATCAGTCTTTTTGTCTGAAGCATATCGCGATAATATGCCTGACGGCTGTGATCGATTGTCGCATAAGCGGGCGGATCGCTCACAACCGTTCGACCTGACGAATCAGCCAGACACATGCCTGTAAAACCGGGATAGCGTTGCCGCACGCTGGAGAGAAACCTTTGCAGAGACTGAGCGTCATCCGTCTTGTGATTCGGCGAGTTGAATAGTGAGACAGCCGTCTCCACTGCGCGCTCGCGCTCATCGAGCAGCGATTGCGCTTCGTCTTCGACAAGCCGCACCGATCTCGATGAAGACGCGGCCAGATCGCTCATCATTCTTTCGCGAACATCATTGACGTTATTCACAGAGATGTAGAGCAGCGGCAGTGTAATAGATGCAACCAGCACCACAGTTATGATCGACAGAAGGCGGAGCCTCGCCGGTTCGTCCGTCTCAGCCCTTCGTCGGCGAACGATCTCGTAGACGATCATTCCGATTTCTACTGCCATCCCTGCGAGCAGGCCGTTGAGTATGGAACGCAACTGCCAGATGATAGCTATTCGAGCAGTAAGGCCGAGGATGAGCCACTGGCACAGGAAACCGAGCCAGGCCCCCCCCATTACCCAGTACATCAAAACGGCGGACATCGCGCCGCGTTTTCCTCTTCGAGTCAGATAGCCGACCGTGACGCCTTCCAGACAGTAAAGGACGGCGCTGAAGGGAAACGGCTGCTGAGGCCATAGAGCCCAGGTGCGTATTCCTGCGATCAGGCCCGCCACTCCTCCTGCCGCAGGGCCGAACCTGACTGCCGCAAGAATCGACATCGCGCTGCCGAAAATAAACACCATGCCAGGGAATAGTTCGACAGGAAGGCAGTTGATGCCGTATCCGATTACTCCGAGCGCAACGGAGATCATCACGCTCGCAAAAGTAGGGGTTTGCTTTTTTTCTTCGCCCACAGGTTTATCCGGTTCGCAGAGGTATAATTCAAATACAAGGATGCGGGCAATGCAACTAAGGCAGCGTTGCAAGTGTAGGCCAGCCCGGTATTGAAGTCAACGATTCGTCGTCGCAATCAAAATCAGAAATGTGTCTATTGATGACGCGCTCATCCGTAAAGCTGGGCGTGGCGTTCGATCATAGCCTGCAAACTGAATTCTTCGGCAACCAGACATCGCGCTCTTTCTCCCATCTCGCGCGATTGTTCCTTGTCGCTTAGAACCTCGATCACAGCCTCGGCCATCGCTTTTGCATCCCCGTCCGGGACCACTCGTCCCGTCTCGCCGTCGCGCACGACCAGAGGCAGATCGCCCACCCCGGTCGCTACCACAGGCTTTCCGGCTGCCATCGCTTCCAGGACGGCTATGGGCAATCCTTCGCGATCAGATGAGAGAACGAACACATCCGAAGCCGCAAGCAGTCGCGCCACGTCGCGGCGCACGCCGAGCATCTCGACGCTATCTTGAAGACCGAGCCGCTCTATCTCGCTTCGAATGGAATCACGTTCAACTCCGTCGCCGACGATTAGTAGCCGCGCGCCTGTGACGCGGCGCGCGACCTCCGAGAATGCGCGAAGCAGCAGGCGATGATTTTTTTCCGGGAAGAGCCGCGCCACGATTATCGCCACGCGGGCTTCTTCCTCGATTCCAAGCTCCTGCCGCGCTTCGCTCCTCGAATGATTGAACGCCGCAGGGTCGACCCCCGCGCTTACAATCTCAAGCTTGCGCCGGGGAATTCCGACCTGCTCCCGCAGCGCGCGAGCGCCGTCTTCGCCTATGGCCAGAATTTTATGGCAGAAGACGGACATCCATCGGAGCGCCACTCTCAATCGACGACGTTTGAAGTATTCGACCGAATGCTCCGTGTGAATTATTCGCGCGCCCACGAGACGCGCGCCCGCAAGACTATAAAAGAGTTGATTGAAATGGTGAGTGTGAATCACATCGACTTTATGCTTGCGAAAGAGTTTATAGAGCCTCCACATCAGGCCGATGTCGACGCCGGGTCGGCGATTCATCACCTCGAAGGGAATGCCTGCGCGACGGATTTCCTCTTCCATCGCGCCGCCTTTGTCGAGCGCGCATATCGCGCTTTGGTATGTTTGAGGATCGAGACCCGAAGCTATGGTGAATGCGTACATTTCAGAGCCGCCCGCAACAAGCGACCACGTCACCTGCATCACCCTGCGGCGCGGCTTGGCGCAGCTTGCAGCTTCCGTGCGATTCGTTTCGGCAGAGGCGGACACCCTGTCAGTTTCTTTTTCCATCACCACAAAAGCGCGCCTGCCGAGGCCAGTTCCTTGAGAGTCGAGTCCGTGTGGCTGCGGGAAAGCATCCATTTCGGAAATATGAGATTGGCTCGAAACAATCTCAGCGACTCATCCGCCTCGACGTGGATTCGCGGCAGCGCGAGGTGGTCGCACGCGCCCTCGACAGCCGCGCCCTCATCGTAAGACACGGCATAACGATAACCACATCGGGCGACGATGCTCTGCACATTGTCGTTGAATCGAGTCCTTCGTCCAGCAGGATATGCGAACGCCATCACTTCACGGCCAAGATGCTGTTCTATGATCCGCTTGCTCTCGCTGATTTCGCTCTGTAGCTGGCTCTCGCCCACATGGCTGAGGATCGGATGCGATATGGTGTGGCTGCCGAAATCTATTCCTGATCGGGCCATCTCTTTGACATCATCCCAGGAAAGATGCATACCTTCGGCTACCCCTTCGGGCAACTCGACATCGAGTTCTGAAGCAAGCGCGTCGAGAAACCTGTTGCGAGTTTCTTCCTGAACCTGTTTGAGCCACCACAGAACGCGCTCTATCGTATGACGGCGCGCGCGCGCCGTAGAGAGGTCGAAAGCCGTCTCGGCGAGATCAGCGAATATGACCGACTGACGCGATGTGTGTTTGATAAGATAAGCCACCCTGTCCCACCAGAAGAGGCGCGCGCTTCCGATGTGGCCGGTCGTTAGGAACACAGTCGCCGGGAGATGAAACTCTTTCAGGATGGGAAAAGCGTTGATGTAGTTGTCACGGTATCCGTCGTCGAAGGTGATTATGAGCGCGCGGCGCGGCCACCCTTTCTCTTCCGTCTCGCAGCGATGCAAATCCTCGAACGAAACCACATCGAAGTTGCGTCGGACGAATTTCATCTGCTCGCGGAAAGTTTCAGTTCGGGCGCTGATGAGCGCCTCATCGAAAGCCAACGAGCGGGGATCGTCATCGAGTATGCGGTGATAGGCCAGTATGCGAAGGCCCTTTGATCGCCTGAGCGCGGGGGAGCAAAGGCGCGCAGCGAGGGGATTGCCTAACAGAAGGGCTGCCAGTTCTTTTTTGCTCATAATAGTTCAACGGAGCGTGGGCAGAGGATTGCTTGAAACAATGGCTACTCGTTTGAGCGCGCGCTTGATATGGCGCAATCCGTCAACGAGTTTCGTCGTGGCGACGTAGATCGCTTCTTTCGATTGAGCGCGCGACATCCGCACTTGAAGAATGCTTCGCGTCTGCCCTCTCCATCCGGCCTTGTAGCCACTGATGTCGCCTTTGAGGAAATCGCACTCATAAAGTCCGCTTTCAATAGCATTCTCTATGGCGTAGCTGCGGATCAAAAGTCCGGGACTGCGTATGGGGCTGTCCTCGATATCGAATCCGCTCTGATAGTAGTACATTTTGTTGCCATAGACGAAATCGTAAAGCGCGGCCATCGGCTTTTCATCGACTGATAGCACGAAGAGCCTGATCCATCCTTTCGAGAGAGCGCGGGGCGCAAGCATTTCATGAAATCGCGAGAATTTGCTGCTCGAAAAAACCCCCGGCTCTCCGCGCGAAGTCCATCGCAACTGATGAAGCCGGACGAGCGCGCGAAAGTTTTCATCGAATCCTTCTGCGCCATCGATGATGCGCAGGTTTGCGTTTATATTCGAGATGAGCCTGCGGTCTTTCTTTATTCTCTGGCGAAATGTGGGGCTGACGGATTCGATGAGCGTCTGCCATTGCGAAGGCAGGTTGACATATATGCAGGTCTCGTTGCGAAGCTCTTCGAGTTTGAATCCTTTCCATTCGCACAATCTTTTCAAAACAGGCAAACTCTTCGACTCGCCCGCTATGTCTGTCAGCAGAATCTCGTCCCAGTCTTCTTCCTGCTCCTGAAGGTAGGCGAATATGGTTTCGAGAGCCTGCTCTTCTCTCCCGCGAAGGAGGATGAAATCCAGGTACTCGGAGCATATCTCGTCGGCTTCATCTTCGCCCGATGCGAGGAACTCAAGCCTTCGAAACGGGATCAATCCGTAATGCTGAACTGTGCGCCTGAGCAACGGCGCGATTGCGATTATCTCTTCCTCGTCGCGAACGACCAGAGTGTAAAGCTCGCGCCCTTCCCCGAAAACGTCCCACCACGTCGAGAGCCACTCCCACGTAAGCGTGAGCGTATTGGCGGCGCTACGTTCAAGCGCTGAGTTCCACACCGGGCCAAGCCGATGGAATTCCTCTCGCGTAGTTATTTTTTCAACAGTCAACATGGTTTACATCGATCTCATTTTGATTCTGCGCGCGAGAGCCGCGCGCAACGACGGAGAACTGAGCAGCAACGCGCAGGCGGCGGACACAACCAGAAGGCCGCCCCACATCGCAAGCGCGAGTGCGTTTCCCGATTCGCTTTCAGGCTCGCTCCCGACTGTCGCCGTTTCGGTTGCAGGTCGCGCAGATGTTGCTCCTTCGTGCGCGCCTATGTCGTAGCCTTTGCCCTGCGGTCGAGGATTGCCCGCGTAATCCGTTTTAACTTCAATCAAAGATTCGCCCCTGTCAATGGCCGGACTTGCGGAGCGCGGGCGATAAAGATCATTAGCGTTTAAGAGCGGGTCGGCAGTCAGTGATCGGGCATCCACTCCCATACTGCGTTTCCAGTCAGCGAAGTTCCAGATATCGAGTTGTTCCCGTCCGAGCGTAAGCTCGCGTTTGAACTGATAAACATTGCGCGCGTTGTAATAGATGTTCGCGTCGCAAACTATCTGGTCTGCCATATCGCGCATAAAGAGCATGGGCCGCTCGCCCAGCACTGCGACGATGTTGTTTTTGAAAGAGATTTTTTCCGAAGGCACTTCGCGCGAATTGAAGACGATCCAGATGCCGGCCTGATACTGACGGGCGACATCATAAGCGGTGTTGTTTTCAAATCTGATATTGCTGCCCGAATAAGTGCCTATGCCAGCCGCGCCCGCGCTGGCGATGATGTTATTTCTCGCCACGCAGTTTATGGCTTCGAATTTCGAGCCGTCGCGCATGTACTCAAGATCAGTGTCCTGACCGAGCAACACTCCCGCGTGTCCGGTTCTTTCGATGCGGTTGCGCTCCACGAGTCCGTCTCTCGCCCCGCCTTTCAGATAAAGCCCGTTCGTCGGGATGTCGTGTATGTAGCAGCCGCGAATCGTCACGCCGACCGAAGCGATGGAATCTATGCCTTCGGCATTCGACCCATCACGCGCGCCCGAAAAAGCTATTTCGCAATCTTCGATCACGAGATTATCGGCGTTGAAGGTCTTGATGGCATCGCGGCCCGTATGATGAATGTAGCAGCGGCGAATGGTGACGCCGCTGGTGGTCTTGTTCGAGTCCAAATCGACCTTCACGCCGTAGTAAGCCCCGCCCTGAATTTCCAGATCCGAGAGCGTGACGTTATTGGCTACGATGATGAATATGCAGATAGGATTGTTCTGGTCTTCAGTCGTGCCGCCTTCGATTGCGGCCTTCTCTCCCGGATAAGATGAGATAGTGAGGTTGGGAGTCCCGACCCAGAGGAAACGTTTGAGCGTGTAGCGACCGGCCCTGAAATAAATCGTATCGCCTGCCGCAGCCATCTCCAGCGCGCGCTGCGGAGTGGCGACGGGCTGAGCCACTGAGCCTGAATTGTTATCGTTGCCCTGCGGAGATGCATGAATTATTTTCGCGCTTGCAGCATGGGCGCTCAAAAAGAGCAGCGCGAAAAACGAAAGCAGCCGCGCGAGGGCGAGCGATTTATTGTTTCCCGTTATCTTTAAATTCATTTTCATCTGAAATTTCAAATCTGAAATTTCAAATCTGAGATTTGAGACTCCTGAAATTTCAAATTCGAGATTTGAGACCCCTTATCTTCAATCTCAAATAATCGGGATCGAATCCCGCGATGCGGGCGCGGACGGCCAGACGGCTCAGATGCCCGTTGCCCACATCTACTCGGCGAATGCCCAACGCATTCGCGCCGCGAGTGTTCGCGCCTCCGTAGGCCGACACTGCCGCATAATAACCCGCCCCACGGACGCTTTCGATTGCGTCAGCCGTTATGTCTTCAGGTTTGCCCCACGGAAATGAAAACGCTCGCTCGCGCGGCCCAAGCTCACGGTTGAGCCTGACGAGCGAATCGTAAACTTCCTGCTCGACGGTCACGCTGTCCGCTTTGCCGAGGCTTATGTGATTTACCGTGTGCGAGCCTATCTCAAATCCTTCCGCTTCCATCTGTCGAAGATCGTCCCACGTCAGTTTCGGAAAACGCCCGCTTGCATTTTGATCGCGCAGGTCGTGCGGGAAATCGCGCTCGGTTTCGATGAATCCGGTCGAGACGAAAAACGTCGCCGTCAAACCTTTTTCTTTCAACAACGGCGCGGCCTGAGTGAAATTATCGCGATAGCCGTCATCGAAAGTGATCACGATAGAGCGGCGGCGAAACGTCTGGCCTTCGCGCAATCGGCGACATAGTTCCGCGAGGCTTATGCACTCGTATCTTTTTTTGAAATAGTGAAGCTGACGGCTGAATTCTTCGCTCTGTGTGGTCAGCACGTCCGTCGCGCCTATGCGATGGTAGTACAAAACGACAGCGCGGGAGCGGCCCGCGAGTGAAAGAATGAAATCGCGCAACTGAACATAGCCGCAGTAGAGATAAATGAAAAACAACAGGTTTTTGATCGAAGCGACAAGCCGCCAGCGAAGCGACAGGGACTCGTTGCTGCGCGCCGTCGCGCTTGGTTCGAGTGTTTTGACCATTTCTCCGTCTGATCTCATTTATGTTTGAAGAAAATGTCTAATTGGCTGAAAATCGGACTATTTTCAGACGGTTTGCGTATTTGTCTGATTCGAGGCCGAGACCATCCGGCGGTAGATTTCAAGCAGCGTTTGAAGGCGCGATTCGGGCGAATAATCTTTTACTTTCTCTCTCGCAGCAGCGGCCAGACTTTGAGACAGCTTTTCATCGGTGAGGAGGCGAATGACCGCTTCGGCCATCGCCTGCCTGTCGCGTGCCGCAACGAGCAATGCGCTCTCTTTGTCCGCAACTATTTCCGGCACGCCCCCCACCCGTGTTGCAACGACAGGCAGACCTGCGGCCATCGCTTCGAGCAACGCATTGGGCGATCCCTCGCTGTGAGAAGGCAGCACGAACGCATCGGCCATACAGTAGTAAACCGGCGCATCATCGACCTGCCCGGTGAAAATCACTCGATTGGCGAGTCCCGATGACCGGGCGCGATGCTCAAGAGAATTTCTCTCTGGCCCGTCGCCGACGATGACGAGCTTCGTTTGCGGATGCGCTTTGACTACTGAAGCGAAAGCGGAGATTAAATCAGCGTGTCCTTTTTCATGCGAGAGTCTGCCGACTGCAATCAGCACGCGCTCGTCCGCAGCTATTTCGAGTTTCGCTCTCAAAGCGTGAACTTCTTCCTGGCTTATCGCGGCGAAGCTATCGATGCTAATCGAGTTGTGCAGAACCGTTATGCGATCTTCACCCGCGATGCGCGCCATCTGGCGAGCGGATGCGCGGCTAACGGTTATGATTCGATCCGCTCTCGTGAGCGACCAGCGATCAAGCTGATTGTAAAGCCGCATCTTCCAATCAGTCGTCGTGTAGCCGTGATGAAAAGCTATCCACCCATGAGCGCGCATGATGCCTGACCAACGAACAAGGAAATGCGATTTCACGTTATGACTTTGAATGACATCCGGCGCGCGACGCTCCACAATTTCGCGAAGCAGGCTGATGACACGGCGATCGAATCGGTATCTTTCAGGGATGATCTCCACTTCCAGCCCCGCTTCTTGCGCTGCTGATGCGAATGGGAGATGAGGGATGGGAGATGGGGGATGGGCCGCTTCGCGTTGAAACGTTACGATGCAGGTCTCGACCGCGGGGCGGGCGCGGCGGGCAAACTCGATGAGGTTTTTAGCGGGGCCGGTCACTCGGCCCGCTTCCATGATCGCAAGCAGTTTTATCGGCGCGCTCATTTATGGAAACTCTTGAGCAACTGCTCGTTTTTCTCAGACCGCGCAAGAAGCCAGAATCCGTCCTCGCCTCCCGCCTGACGCTCAACGTCAAACTGAGAAAAAAACTCGTTCAAATTTTTCCAACTCACGCGACGGTCATCTCCCTCGACCCAGTACCAGTCTCTGTCGGGTCGTGTGGCAATCAAGCGATTCGATATCCACACATCGCCGTCGCTTTGCCACGAGGCAAGCGTTTGCGCCGCGAATTCTTCTCTCCATCGGTCGATCTGTTCGGTGCCGATTGCGAGCGTCGGGCGCACGTTCAACCCGCCCTGCTGATTGACCGCGTTGAATGGAAAGCTGCGATAGAAATTCAAAAGCTCGTCCTGTTGATTGACCGTGAAGACACGGCTTGCGGATTTGAGCGGCTGCAACTCGCTTATTCGCGCGGCGACAGTTTCCTGATGTCGATCTATAACGGGACTGGCCAGAAAAATAGTATTGGTCAAGACCGCGACGGCTATGAAAGTGAGCGCGACAGCTTTCAACCAGCGCGCGTCGCTCGACAAAACGAAAGCCAGCGAAAGAAAGAACGTCGGGTAGAGCGGAAAGTATCGCTCCATCGATCCGCCGTCAAAAAACACTGCGAACCCAAGAACCGGAATGGCATTCAAGGCCAATAGCGCAAGCAATCGTTTGCCCTGCGCGCTGCGAAACAAACCCGCCACCACCGACAGCGCGAACACATAAAACAAGCCGAGTTTCCATAAACTCAAACGGAAGAGATCGAGAGCCGATACCGCATTGAACGGATCATCGAGAAGAAAGCGTTTGAACAAGAGGCCGTCATTGCCGAGGCTCAGGATCGAGCGCGGCAATCCGAACACTACGCGCGATGCCCCGCCGATCTTCATTCCGTGTGACGAAGATGCGATCCACGCTTTGAGATCTACGAGGTTGTAAATGCCGAGATGCGCAAGCGCCGCAGCGTAAGCAATCGCAGTGAAGACGCCGAGCGCGAGCGTTGTTTGCAAAACGAGCCTCCATCGCTTGCGATCCGAGCCGAACACCAAAGGCAAAGCGAGCGCGGCAGGCATCGCCCACAAATACAAAAACCATGTCGAGAGCGAAGCCGCGAAAGCCAGTCCCGCAAAAATGGCCGTCCGCAAAGAGCGATCCGGTCTATCAATATTTTTCGCCAGAATGAAAAGGCCGAGCAGCAGAAACGCGAGTCCCGCGATGTATGAGCAGCCCGTCTGTGTGTAGCTCAAAAATGCCTGCGAGAAGATAAAAGCCGTGGTCGCTGTGTCAGCCGCCCACTCGCGCAGGGTGAAGCAACTCAACAATCCGCGCAGAAGCAAAACGCACGCAAGTCCGGCGATCCAGTTGATCGCCATGAAAATCAAAGTGACTTGCGCTTGTACGTCCACGCCAACCAGCCAGCGCGCCAGAGGCTCGAATGCATGAAAGAGCAGCCAGCCCGCGGGTCGCCAGGTGAGATGGCCGAATTCCCAGAATTCCACTCCGCTTAAAACCGAATCGACATAATCCGAAGTGTCGCCCTGAAAAAGAGGCGTGGTGAAGAAAGTGGCTATCAGATAGATCGCCGCCGTCGGCGGGTAGCGACGAAGCCATCGAGGTTTGACCCGGTGCGATTGATCGCGTTCAGGTTGACTTTCTACGCGAAGGGATTCCATCGGTGAGTTCTACGCCCGCGTTTCCGTGTTGCGACTGGCCCTCGATTCTTCCGACATGCTTAGGAGTTGATGCTCGATTTCATTGAAGCGTCGGGCGATGGTGTGAAGCACAAGGCCTACGACTATCAAAAGCATTCCCGACAAAACCATTCCGACCGCAAGAACAGCCGAAGGGAGGCGGGGGACTAATCCAGTCTCGATGAATTCGTAGATGACCAGAATGCCGGGGATGAAAGCGGCTGCGATCATGGCCATCCCGATGGAGCCGAAAAAGGCAAGAGGCTTGTAATCGCGAAACAATCTGAATATGGTGCTGAGAATGAGCCAGCCGTCGCGCAGCAGTTTTATCTTCGAATGACTGCCTTCGGGTCTCTGGCCTAAATCGACCGGCATTTCCACTATTCTGTAGCCGCGCTCAAGGGCTTTTATAGTCAGTTCAGTTTCTATCTCGAAGCCGCCGCCGAAGAGCGGAATGTTTTTGACGAACTTACGGTTGAATGCGCGATAGCCTGAAAGTATATCGCGGAGACGGACTTTGAATATTAAGTTGAGAACCCACAGGAAAAGCTTGTTGCCCAGGCGATTGAGAAAACGGAACTGACTTCGAGATTCCTGATCGAGTCGCGAGCCTACGACCATATCAGCTTCGTCTTCAAGCACTGGCTCGATGATTCTTCGAACCTCGACCGGAGGATAAGTTCCGTCTCCATCGACCATCACGAAGACATCCGCCTCGACGCGGCTGAACATCGATTGAACGACGTAGCCTTTGCCCTGACGACGCTCGCGATAAATCAAAGCGCCCGCTTCCCTCGCCCGCTCAACGGTTCTATCGGTCGAGTTGTTATCAAAGACGTAGATGTCGGCTTCGGGCAACTGGTCGCGGAACTGGAGGACGACATCAGCGATAGTCAGTTCTTCGTTGTAGCAGGGAATGATGACCGCGATTTTCGGATCGGGGGCGACAGCGGTCAGTTCCTTGAATGCTCTTACGGGTCTGGCCATAACGATTCCTCAAAATGGATTCCGGGGCGGTGAACCCTCTCGTGGATTAAATTGCTAATGGCGACCGAAATTCAGTTACCTGCGCCCAACGAGGCTCAAATGCGCGTTCATCAACTCTGCGCCGATGGCCGACCAGTCGTATTTCTCTCGTACAAGCGAACGTCCTGCTTCTTTCAATCTCAACGGCAACGAATCGTTTTCGCTGAGATCAGTTATTGCGCGCGAGAACTCTTCGGCAGTTTCGGCGAGCAGGATGTTTTCACCGTCCTTAACGTCAAGCCCTTCGGCTCCCATAAGCGTTGAAATTACAGGGACGCCCGCCGCAAGCGATTCGAGTATCTTCAATCGCGACCCGCCGCCAACCCTAAGCGGCGCTATCGCAGCCAGAGCTTCGCGATAAAAAGGTCTCACGTCTTCGACCGTGCCGGTCACTTCTATGTTTGGAATTTCGGCAAGGCTTCTCACCTCCTGCGAAGGATTGCGCCCGACGATAGTAAATCTCAATTGCGGATTACGGCGGTGAATCGTCGGCCACGCGGAGCGGGCGAAGCTCGTCGCAGCATCGATGTTGGCGTGATAATCCATCGAGCCTACGAACAACAAGCGATTGCGCCGGACTGCATCGCTTCTTTCAGGCCACGCCTGGTAAGCCTTTTCTATTTCGTCATCGGAGTAATGCTCCGTATCGACTCCGTTTTCTATCAGGAAGACGCAAGCCTGCGGCGCAATCTCAAGCAATCGCGCACGATCTCGCTCACTCACAACCGTGTGCGCGTCGAATGATGACATCGCTCGGCGCTCCAGTTCTTCGAGCTTTCGCGCCGTCGCTCGCGCGTAAAATTTTCGAGCCAGCGTCGCCTGTTCGCTGTAACGGCGCATCAATTCGGATTCGATATTGTGCCAATCGCAAACAACGACGGCGCGTCTCGACGCAGCGCGGATTATCGGCAGGTAAGACGATAGATGAATGCCTTCGACCTGAACCGAGTCGAAATCATTTTCAGCCATGAGCCGCCGCAACTCTTCCGTCATCTCGCGCGCGGTGTAGTTAAGCACAGGCAGGGGCGTTCGTCCGAGCAGTCCGCGAACGAGCTTTGCAAATGAGTATCCGCCTTTATGCTCGACCGTGACGACTCGTTTGCAATCGGGCATCTCCTGAACCGAAGCCGATCCCTCATCCCGAAATCCGAGATAAGTAACTTGGGCTTTGCGGCCAAGCTCACGAGCGAGATGATAATTGCGAAGCTTCGCGCCCGTGTTCGGCGGCTGGCATTCTCGCGGTGCAAAGTAAAGTATCCGCATAAATGGGGGATAGGCGGAAGATGAAGAGGTGAGCGGGTGAGGAGGTGAAAGAGTTTTATCATCCCCTCACCTCCTCACCTCCTCACCTCTTCACCTCTTCACTCCCATCAGGTTTGGCGTAGACGCACAGGAGATTTGTGCGAAGATTCTTCAAAGCCGATAGCATGGTCAATCGGACGTAAAGCAATTCGAAGAAGACGAGAAAGCGCGAAAAGTAGAGCGCGCAGGCAGTAGCTATGCAGCGCATCTTCTCTTTTTGAAAACCCGATTCTTCGAGCAGCGCGTGCAAACGGCCCGACGTGTTCGCTCGATAGTGCGCGGGGAAAACATCTTCAGCAGGGCGATTTTCCAGTATCCCCGCGAGGCGGACTCTCGCCGTCTGAGGCAGCATCCTCGCGGCTATCGTGGTGTAGCCGAGCGTGTTCGGAGTGTGAAGTATGACTTTGCCGCCCGGTCTTAGCACGCGATAGAACTCTTTGAAGACGGCCAGAGGGTCGGCCAGATGCTCGACGACCATGTTGCAGGTGACGAGATCGAAGCTCTCGGAAGCGAACGGCAGCCGTTCGAGATTCGAATAAACGACTCGCTTGATGGTGCGATGTTTTTTCATCCCCTCGAAATCCAAATCGACCCCGACGACCATCTCAGCGCGGTTTACTATCTCCTGCTCTTCGCGTCCGCGCCAGTCGGGAAATATCTGATGCCCGCAACCGGCTTCAAGCCATCTCGCCCCGTCGCGCGTCTGCTCTCGAATAGTCTCTTCATAAATCGTCTGCGAGTATTTGAGGCCGGGAACTATGCGGCGCTGAAGGCGGTGATATCTCTGTTCCCATTGCTCTTTTCTGGTCATCGCCTGAGCCTCTTATGCGTATTCGATTTCTCCCTCGGCATCGAGTCGCTGCCGTTGATCGCCTTCGTAGCGTGCGAAGAGCGCGGCGGACATTCCTGCAAGGAAGCAGAAGATCGCCGAATAAGCGTGCGTGAGGAAAAAGGCGGAAACGAGGAAACCGATGAAGCTGATCTCGACTGCCGAGGCCAGCCATATCAGGTTTTCAGGCGCGAGGTCTTCTCTCGCGCGACGACGTATGCGACGCGTTGATGCCAGCGATGTCCACACGATCAAAGCGAAGAGCGCGAGTCCGCCAATGCCGAGTTCGGCAGTGATCTGAATGATCGAATTGTGCGGCGACATCTGAAGCCGGGTCTCGCCGAATTTCGAATGGCCTATGGAAAAACAATATATCCCTACGCCTGTCAACGGACGCGCGGCGAACATTTCAAGCCCGGTGCGCCAGATAGCGAATCGTCCCTCTTCAGCGCGCGCGTTGTAATCTTTTTCGTAGTCGAAAATCGTGCTGATGCGATTCCAGTACGAAGTCGGAGCGGCGAACGCAAAGAGCGAGATGCCGACTATAGTGGTGATGAGCGTGTACTTGCGCGCCTGCTTCGAGCCGCGCAGAAACATCAACACGCCGATCACGATCAATCCCAAAAATCCCCCTCGCGATCCGGTCTTGACTATGCCGACGAGCATCAACCCGATTGCCGCGATCAGAAGAATCTGCTGAAACAATCGACTGCCTCGGAGCATGAAGAACGCATAAGGAAGGGCGACTACGAACAACAGCGCGAGATCATTCGCGTCATAAGTTCCCGCTACGTTCAACCTTTCATCTTCGGCGATTTTCACTTCAGGCCCTAAGTTCGTCAGCATCGCCAGAACGACCATCGCGCAGCCTGCGACCAGAGCGAAGGCGACGACTCTGGCATCGCGGTCAGATCGGACGGCCTGAACCAGCAGGTAAACGAAGACTATGTTTTTGGCGAAGACCTCGACTATGAATCCGATGCTGTTCGAAGGCCAGAGCGAAAACGGGATGGTGATGATCGCAAGCAGAAGAATGCCCATGGCGTATTTGAGTTGCGGGGCTGCGTTTATTCGCACGCGGGAGGTGATGCCTTCGCGCGAAGAGATGAAGACCACTGCGACGATAAGCACGGTGATTTTTGCGACCTGGAAACGTCCGACAGCAGGAAAGAGTTGAAGAATCTGGGTGACGAAAAAGAGCGTCAGCAGCGCCGTCCCCCAAACGAGCAGCGAGCGATAACGCGAGGGCCGCGCGCGGTCGAGCGGCTCCGCGTCGACCGACTCCACGTCGCCGGTCAGTTCAAACTCCGCCGGATTTTCATAAATGCTGCTCATCACTTCACCCACACGTTGCGCTTGCCGCGAAGAAAATAAAAAAGTCCCACGAGCGCGGCTGCGTTCATCACCGAAAATACATAAGCCGCGTTGAGCAGTCTCACCCTGCGATTGCGCTTTGCGAGCCATCGGCTCAAAGGAATGCTTGCGTAAAAAGCCAGTTGAACGGCGAGCGATGATTGATAGAAAATCGCTTCCGCAACTCCCGCGACACGCGAAGCGATCACGAGATTGCTGATAAAAAGGATAACAAAAAATATCGGAGCCGCGAGCCGCATCAGCTTGTGCGAATAAAACTGAAAAAGCAGACGACTGGTTGGCAGAAGCAGACGCGGCATCAACTGGCAGAGTTGATAATTGCCCGTAAGCGTCCTCGCCTTGCGCCGAAACTCGCGCCCCGCCGAACTGTTTGCCTGATCGATTGCGCGAGCGCGCTCTTCGAATACCACGCGCCAGCCGCCGAGAGCTATCTGCATCGGAGTGTAAACGTCATCGAGAATCGTCTCAGCAGGAAGCGGCTTCCAAAGCTCGCGCCTTATGGCATAGATCGCTCCCGTAGCTCCGACGACAGACCCGGAGAGGCTTTCGTTTTTGCGAATCCACTTTTCGTATTTCCAGTAAAGCCCCATGCTCTCGCCTACCGAAGAATCCGATTCAAGCACAAGCTCGCCCGAAACTGCGCCGACCTCGCGGTCATTGAAATTCGACGCGAGATTTTTTATGGCGTCCGCTTCAAAACGCTGGCGGGCGTCAGCAAATACTATGATCTCGCCCGCGGCCCGCGCCACGCCGAGGTTGAGCGCCGAAGGTTTGCCCTGTCTTTCCGGGCAGGCGATGACACTCACTCTTTCGGACGTGAATCGCCGCGCCAGCTTTTCCGTCTCATCGGTCGAACCATCGGACACGACGATGATTTCCAGTAGTTCAGGCGGGTAATCGCTCTGCAATAGGTTTTCTATTCTGGCTTCGATCAAAGAGGCTTCATTGTGACAGGCAACGACGACCGTGACCTTTGGAGTGATCGCGGCTTTTGAAATTCTGCGAGCGAACAATCGAGCCATAGCCCACACCGCAAGCGGATAACCGATGTAGGCATAAAGTATGGCTGCAACCGAAATCCAGAAAAGCAGTTTCAACGCGGCCTCCTGAGCGGGCTAAACCTCCCCATTTGAAGAAATGCTTAAAGCAGGCCGGTTTCCAGCGGGCGGGCCGGAGAATGGGGGAGTGGGAGAGTGGGAGAATGGGGGAACGGGTCTGCATCTCCCATTCTCCCATTCTCCCACTCTTTTCTTCCCACTCCCACTCTCCCACCCTCAAGGAATAGTGTTTTCTTTTCCCTCTCAACGGTGTTATAAAAATCGGGGTACGCCTCAGCGATTCATCCCCTTCCCCAGGAGCGGTGAATCTTTCCGCAGGGCCGCAGGTTGCAATAATTCTGCCTCCACAACTGCAAGCGTTTTCGAGCGACTCGCGCGCAAAGCGAGGTGGGGCGATGTTTGACGAGATCATTGAAACGTGGTATCTGAGCGCAGTCCCAATAGCGATTTATTCGATAATCTGTTGGGTGAACGCGGCGAAGATAAGAAGAGTGTTTGAGGAAACCGGCAGGGCCATCAGGTTCGACAGAGACTTGCAACTCGTCAGAGAAGCGATCAACTTCAACATGATGTGGGCGGTAATCACGGGGGCTTCTTACGTTCTCTATTTTTTTGCGATGGCTTATCAACTGGCGGCGAGCGATGTGGCGGCGTATGTCGCAGGTTTTCACCTGATGGCAGTGGCTCTGGTAACATACATCGGGGGCAGCAAGAGCAAAAAACTTGAAGCAGAACTGAAAAACATGCAGGTTCAGTCTGCCGACCCAAAGCTGCAATCAACTTATGACAGGTGGATAAGGCAGTGGGGCGAAGCGAGGCTGAGATTGAGCGACGAGTGACGAGAGGTGAAGAAACCTTCTTACCCATCACTCATCACTCAGGAAAGCGGGAAGACGATGAGCGAAAGGCAATGGGCAGACATACTCGACCGGGGAGATGTCGAAAGCCTGTGGAACGAGCTTTATCAACTCATATCGCGCCATCCGGGAGTGCGCCCGTTGCACTTTGCGACTGACGGGGCCGCAGTGATTTCGCCAATGGAAATCAACGCCGATCTCACTCAGGAGTTGTTCCTTGAGCTTTTTCAGAAACAGAGATTCGATCATTACCTCAGCGAGAGCTATACCAGCACGGAGATTGAAAACGAGATCGCTTATATAGAAATTCCAAATCTGGTGGGCGCGCGATTGCGCAAGCGTTATCCCGAATCATTTCGCATGGCAAGACGAGTGAGCGCGCTGCTCAAGACCAGTTTGCGTTTTCTCCGTTTCACCGCTTCAGGCATAGCTGAACAGGACGGGGAAGCGGCTCGGCCCCGACGCGGGCGACCGTCGAAGAAAGCAAAAGCGAAAGCGGCTCAAAGCGAAAGCGAGGATTTGGAGATAATCGAGGATTTCGACGAGGAGAGCGCAGCAGGAAACGGCGCTGTGAAGCGGCGGCGCATGGTCGATCAGATATTCGGTTTGAAAGACTGGCCGCGACGAAAGCCGCTTCGTGACAGCGGGCATTTCGTCGAGATGGTCAAAAGCGTTCCCATGAGAAGGCGCGACACGCGAATGGTGGGGCGCACGGGATCGTCGCAATTGATACTTTCCAACCCTGAGCTTGAAGAGTTGATTGTTGAAGTCTTTCGCGCTATAGATTCGCCCGCCGATGTGAGAACGATTCGCCAGTTGACGCTTTCTAAAATCCCTTTGCAGGATTACAACGTTGCGTCGCTTGATGAGCCTGTCAGCGATAAAGATGGAGAGACACTCAGGCGCGAGACCGCCGACACGCGCGATACGCCGGAAGATGAGCTTCTGCGCGGAGAGCAGGACGAGCAGGTGGCGCGAATAGCTGAAGATTTTATCCAGTCGCTCAGGCGCGCGGTCAACAACAACGAGCGGAGATTCGCGCGTTTGATCGAGACCATGTGGCATTGCTATTTCGACGCGGACGAGCCTTCGCAACTGGAGATCGCCCGCGTGCTGGGAGTGTCGGATTCGTTGGTAAGCGACAACCGGCGATTGATCGAGCATGAATTGAAGAAGCTGAACCTGGCGATTGAAGACGGCCAGACCTTCAGCGAAGCTTTGAAGCGGCTGGTCGCCTCGATGCGGTGAGTGTTGAGGAAGCGCCCTGTCCGAGGACAGGTGCAAGCACCTCTATGACAGTAATATGTCAGAAAACTGATTATGGAGGACGTTTGCATTGAGTAAAAAACTTGGCTCATGTAACCAATTTGTGCATGTTAAACTTCGGGAATGATCTTCCCGATAACAGATTTGCTTGATGAGCAAGAAAGCATTGAGTGGGTTGAGAAATACTTTCACCCAAAAGGACTGAGATGTTCTGGCTGCGGTGCAACAACTCAACAGGCGCGAGAGTTTCGCACCCACAAGCGCGGCTTTCTCGATTACCGATGCCAAAAGTGCCAGAGTGTCTACAACCTCTATACCGGAACCCTATTCGCAGGCTCCAATCTTGAGCCACGACGAGTTGTATTACTGTTACGAGGTGTTTGCAAAGGGGAGCCTTCGAGTGTGCTTTCCCAAGAGTTGAACTTGTCACGCCAATCAGTACACAAATGGCGTAAGCGAATCCAAGCCAACGCTTATGCCAGGTTGAGCCAAAGCCCGTTGACTGACTCTGATGCTGAAACCGATGAGATGTTTCACAACGCGGGGGAAAAAAGGTGAAAAACACGCTGATCCGCTCGATCCGCCGCGAAGAAGGGCTAACAAACGGCGTGGTCACGGGACGTATGAAAATGATCGGCCCCCAGTGATCGGAACTGTTGGTCGAGAAAGTGGGCAATGTCGCTTGAGAGTGAGCGATCATACCGATGGGAAGACTTTGCGAAGACATGTGCATGGTTACACAAAGAAGACAGCCACCAGTTACACAGACGAATGGCAGGGCTACAACAAAATCAACCGAACACACAGCACGGTTTGTCACGCACGGAAAGAGTGGGCCAGAGATGATGACGGAGATGGAGTGCGAGAGGTTCATGTCAACACAATCGAGGGGCTGTGGACAACGACCCGAAACTTTCTGCGACCGTTTCGAGGTGTCCACAAGAAGTATCTAAAAAACTATTTGGCGATGTGTGAACATAGAATCAATTTAAAGCGCATCAGCCCAAAGTTCATTTCTCAACTTGTCGCTGCGCACTAATTGTTTACATGAGCCAAATTTGAATTGTGGATTGGGTGAGGCTTTATTATGCCTGAGTCTCACTTTTAATTGCACCCTCACCAAACTTGGCGATTGCCAAAAGTTTGCCAAAAACGAAAAGAGGCAGTCAGCGTGACTGCCTCTAAGTTATTGATTTTCTTGATGAGCCGTGTAGGACTCGAACCTACGACCCGCTGATTAAGAGGCAGATACAATGAACTTATATGAACGAGTGCGAACACAATCACAACGTAAATACAACAGTTACGTTCGTAGCTGTTCACGGATTGTTCGCTCTCTTTCGCGCTTGTTCATGTCGATGTGTGACCGAAGTTGTGACTGCCAACCCCGATTGCTCAGCGGGAGTATTATTGGAGCAAAAGGAGTCTATGCATGGCTGTCAAGACAACTCACTATTTCTGGCGAGACGAAAAACTCTATGCCCGCATCACCTATGTTGACCTGCAAGGCAAGCGACGACAAAAGGCAAAGCGCGTTAAATCGGATGACCTCAGAAACGTTGAAGAGACTATCCGAGAGTTGCGCAACGAGCTGCAAGAAGGCGGTCCCAACACCTTCATAGAAGGCAGGACTCCGCTTACGCAGTACCTCGACCACTGGCTTGAGATAACCAAACATTCCAGAAGTGAAAAAACCAACGCCGATTACGAGATGTTGATCCGGCGCTACATCAAGCCAACGCTTGGCAAAATAGAGTTGGGCAAGTTGAGCAAGATGGAGATTCAGGCACTCTACTCGAAGATGATTGACCAAGGTTTGTCCTCTCGAACTGTCCGGTACACGCACTCGGTGTTATCTGTGGCACTTAAACAAGCCATAGCGTGGGACAAGCTCAAAAGAAATCCCCTCGCTGGCGTCAAGCTTCCTAAGAAAGAGCACAAAGAAATGAAGGTGCTTGATGAAAAGGAAGTGAAGCAATTTCTTGCCGAGTGCGCCAAGGACAAAAACGGGCTGATCTTTGAACTGGCACTTTACACTGGCATGCGCCCTGAAGAGTATTTGGGTTTGCAGTGGAAGGATATCGACTTTGACAAAGGGATTCTCAGAGTCCAGCGCAAAGTGCGCTACAACCACAAAGGCGGCGGCTGGTATTTCGGAGAGTTGAAGACCGAAAAAAGCAAAAGAAACTTCCCGCTTGATGAGCCGCTTCTTGTGGCGCTCAAACGGCACAAGATCGAGCAGTGGCAGATGGTGCAGGACAGGTTTGAAAAGAAGCAGGAATACGAACGACTCAGCCTGGTATTTGCCTCTGAGGTTGGCACTCCCCTATCTGTGCGAAACCTTCAGCGCGACAGCTTCAAGCCAATTCTGAAAAATGCCAAACTGCCTGACATCAGGTTGTACGATCTGAGGCATACTTGCGCGACACTTCTTCTTGCACAAGGGACGGACATCAAGACGGTGAGCGAATGGCTGGGACACGCAAACCCTGACGAGACTTTGCGAACCTATGCGCACGTTCTGCCCTCGATGAAAATCCAAGCAGGTAAGAATATCGCACAGGCGATGCGAGGATGAGATTGCGGCGGGAGGCAGAGGCTGTCAGATGTAGTCGGGTGCGTTGGCACCTGCCAGATGCCATTGAATCGAAGCGAGACAACCGTCAAGGATGCAGGCCCGTGCGCCGCAAAACGGGCTTTGCTCCTTGGCGGACTGTATAGCTACAAGGCGCTTTTGGAGTTTCTCTTCTTCGAAGGAGGATTCCCGGTAAACAGATCCAAGTATTCCGAAAAAACGAATAGCCGGTTTCTTTTGTATCCTGTTATTTCTTCCAAGATGCCAATCTGCTCGAAGCTTTTTGCAAGCGTACTTGCTGACTGATAGCTGACTTCCAGCCGGTCGGCTATTTGGTTAGTGTTTACTATTGGCTGAGAGTAGAGATATTGCAGAAACTGCTGCCCAACTTTGGCTCGCTTGCCAAGTCCAATCAGCTTTTGCTCAGATCGATGGCGTAGTTCGATAATCTTTTCAAATGTCAGCTTGCTGTTAGTGGCGGTTTCAGAGACCCCCGCCAGGAAGAACTTGATCCAGTGTTCAATGTCATTCGATGTTCGCGCCATCGTGAGGGCATCGTAGTAGACTCCCTTGTTGCGCTCAAAAAAGTCAGACAGATACAGAGTCGGCTTCCTGAGCAATCCCTTTTCGACAAGGTAGAGAGTTATCAGTAATCGCCCGATGCGGCCATTGCCATCAAGAAACGGATGGATGGTTTCAAACTGGTAGTGGCTGATGGCGATCCGTATCAGATGCGGAATATCAAGCGCCTCATTGTGCCAGAACTTTTCCAGGTCAGTTAGCAAGTTTGGCAATTCTTCATGCGAGGGCGGAATGAATATAGCGTCTTTGATGCTGGAGCCGCCGATCCAGTTCTGACTTCTGCGTATTTCTCCCGGCAACTTGTGCTCCCCCCGAACTCCCGACAGGAGAACCTTATGCGTTTCTTTGATGAGGCGCATCGATAGTGGCAGTCGTTCTAAGGCAGCGATGGCAGAATTCATTGCCTTGATGTAGTTTTGAACTTCTGCCCAGTCGTCTCGTTTTTCCGGCAGGATTTCTTCTTCAGGGAGCAATGCTTCATCAATATTGGTTTTGGTGCCTTCAATCCGGCTCGACGTGGTTGCTTCTTTCAGAATATGCATACGAATGAAGAAATCCACATCAGGAATAAGCTGGGAATAGGCATTCAGTTCCCCTAGCATCCTAGTGGCTTCTTCCAGCAGCACATCTATTTTGGGATCTGACCAAGTGAAATGAGCATTGATCAATGATGGAGTGAAGCTTTTGTACTGATACTGCTGCTTGTAGATTCCAGCCTTAAAGGGTTGATTTTTCATGTGAGCCAACTTTGAATATAAATATTTATATTCAAAGTATAAGGGCGAACTTTGAATATGTCAAAATCTGATGAAGAGCCGAGAATACAGGGATAGAAAAACAAGTCTAATATACAGGGTACTTACGGCTGTTTTAGACACAAATAAAAAGTCTTTCATCAATTAATGCTATCGTGCGGCTGAGATCTTTCTCCTGAGCCTAAAGCGCCTGCTGGCGCAAGAACCGGGTGACCTCCTCATCACCATAATCGAACAATTTGCGGTTGCGATTTTTCGAGATGGGTTCAATTATCAAGGTGGTATCTCACACCTTTGCGGCGGCCCCGGCAATAGCGTTTGGCAACGGCGCGCGACCGTCTGGACGGTGCTTGGCTGTTATTCTCCAGCACGTCCAGGAAGAAGTTGTACTCACGACTGTCGAGGGAAATGTTGTCGTGGCGCTCCAATACTTCGCTCGCTTTCTCATTGATTGCGGAGACAGCAAAATCGGTAAGACACTGACCGGTGATCGCCGCGGCACGCACCACCCGCGCTTTGATCTTCGGATCAAGGCGAAAGTTTATCCTGACCTTGTTCCGCGTTGCCGTCTTTTTGGTATTCGTAACCGGCATTGAACTGCAATCCTTTCAGGTGGCAATGCGCCACCTCGTGGCGATTGTGTCATACCCTGAGATCGGCTTTCAAGACGCGTCTCTTCCGTGCGCAAGCAATGTGAGGATGAGAACAATGTTGACGATGGAAAGCGACGCTCTCTAAACTGGTAACGCTTATGGGGCTCTATGTGCATCTGAATTTGGCATCTTCCCGCAGAAAGGGAAGATATGAAAGATGCACAGGAGTTACGCTTCTACAATACGGAGGAGGCGTGCAAGATGCTCAACCTCGGAAGAACCTACCTTTACTACTGCCGGTTAGCTGGCGTGCTTGAGGCTACCATGATAGGAAGACGGGTTCTTTACACACATGAGCAACTTGCCGCATTCAGACAGAGGCTGATCGAAGATGCGCCCCGCGTGCATCGGCTCGTCCAACAGCTTCTTCGCCGTAGCAAGAAGCGTCGCTAAACTCATAGCTGGCTGGGTAACACCAGCCAGCTTTTTTATCCCGCTCTCAACAAAACCGCCGATGTCAATATCTGCTCTGGCTTTGCTAAGTAAGTATGCAAAAGTTTTTTGAAAAATAGCTCTTTGAATATAAGCTGGCTTCATGAGAATCGCAAAGAAGGCAGCAGAACTGGGATTTCAATGGTATGACCGTCGCCGCCTTGCCAAGGCTTTGAAGCAAGTCGAAGACGCTCGTAGTTATCGCCGACTTCACGCCGTTCTCTTGGTTGCCAATGGACGCGACATCAAAGAGGTTGCTCAGTTGTCCGGCGCGAGTCTGCAAACGATCTACAACTGGATCAAGCTCTATCTCCAACAGCGTCAGGCTCAATCGCTGTTTGATTCTTCGCGTTGCGGTCGTCCACGATCTGCCACAGCCGTGACGGATCGTCGGATCCTCCGCGAATTCGACCGCGACCCATTGCGCTTGGGCTATAACACCACCGTGTGGACGGTTCCGGTTTTGGCAACCCATTTGTCACACCGCTTCGGTTGCGAGATTTCTCCACACCCGTTGCGACGAAGAATGAAACATCTGGGTCTGCGCTGGAAGCGTCCGCGCTATGTCTACTCAGAGAAAGAGCCAAACCGAGCGCAGAAAAAAGGGCAATTATCAGGCGGTTAAAGCAAATGTCGAAAGGCGACATTCTGCTGATTGAAGATGAAACCATCGTGCGATTGTTTCCGCCGTTGCGTTTTGCCTGGGCGATGAAAGGCAACCAAGCGCAAGTCCGCATCACGGGTTGCAATGCCAAGCGGGTTCTCTTCGGGGCCATCAATCCTCGCACTGGGCATCGCGTCGTGTGGCGTGTCAGCTCTACCCCTAAAATCCTACAGATTTCTCACTTAATTTTCCCTACCCCTGAGGCACAAAGCAGGAGGGGATTATGGAAAACGATCTCATAGGCAACAATCTCTCCTTAGTTCCTACTGGAACTCAGGAGGTTGACATGATCGCTCAAACTCAGTGGGGCGCTATCCGCGCCCTGGCAGATCGCGGCCTCAGCCGCCGCGCCATTGCTCGCCAACTCGATCTCGATATCAAGACCGTCCGCAAATGGCTTTCTCAGGATTGGACCCCGCAACATCGCCAGCCTCCGCCAAGACCACTGGATCGCTTCAACGACTTCATCCTTAAGCGTGCTCCAGAAGTCGCCTTCAACGGTGCCGTCTTGCTGCGCGAACTTCGCCAGCAGGGTTACACCGGCTCATATCAGGCACTGGCTCGCCGCCTCGTACTGCCACGCTCTCAATGGCGTCAGTCTCTGGTTCCCACTCTGCGTTTTGAGACTCAACCGGGTCAGCAGGCTCAGGTCGATTGGGGTTCTTTAGGTGTCTGGCTAAGTAGGTAGCCAAAAGTT